>NZ_JAPKFL010000099.1 GCF_026262575.1 Streptomyces marinisediminis | reverse complement strand
CTGGCCGCGGTCATCGAGGACATCGGCCAGGACCTGGCGGGTGTGGTGCACGCGGCGGGTGTGATCGATGACGGGGTGCTGGAGGGCCTGACCCCCCAGCGGGTTACGGCCGTGCTGCGACCGAAGGTGGACGCCGGCTGGTACCTGCACGAGCTGACCGCGCACCACCGGTTGTCGATGTTCGTGCTGTTCTCCTCCGCGGCGGGAGTCCTCGGATCGGCCGGACAGGCCCCGTACGCGGCCGGCAACGCCTTCCTGGACGCACTCGCCCTGCACCGGCGCGAGCAGGGCCTGCCCGCCGTCTCCCTGGCCTGGGGGCCCTGGGCCGAGGCCGGCATGCTCGGCCACCTCGAGGCCACCGACCTCGCCCGCATGCGACGCGGCGGCCTCACCCCCCTGACGAACACCCAGGGCCTGCACCTGCTCGACACCGCCCTGCGCACCGGCGAAGCAGCGCTAGCACCGCTACGGCTGGAACCGGCCGCCTTCAGCCACGCCCCGACCGTCCCGCCCCTGCTGCGCGACCTGGTCCGCACCCGACGCCGCACCACCCCCCACACCCGCCACACCCCCGGCTCCGGTTCACCCCTGGCCCAGCGCCTGCGCACCCTGCCCCCCACCGAACGCCAGACCGCACTCCTGGACGCGGTCCGCGGCGAGGTCGCCGCCGCACTGGGCCACCCCACCCCCACCGCCGTCGCGCCCCAGCGCGCCTTCACCGACCTGGGCTTCGACTCCCTGACCGCCGTCGAACTGCGCAACCGCCTCACCA
>NZ_JAPKFL010000098.1 GCF_026262575.1 Streptomyces marinisediminis | reverse complement strand
GGCCCGCACCACCGCCGGCGGCATCGGGTGCGGGCAGCAGCGCCAGGTTCTCCAGCGTCCCCTTGCCCGTACTGCCCAGCGACCACCCGCCCCCAACCGACGGCACCGCCAGCCCACCACCCGCACGCACCAACCGCGCCACGAACACCTTCCCGCCCCGCACCGCCACCTGCGGCTCACCCAGCGCGAGGGCGCGCCGGACCAGGGCGGGCAGGTCCGCGTCCGTCACCGGGGCGTCCACGTCGAGGGCGAGGACGCGGCCGGGGTTCTCCGTCTGCGCCGAGCGCAGCAGGCCCCACACCGCGCCGCACACGGGGTCGCCGTCCAGCGCGCCGGACGTCACGACGGCCAGCCGGGACGCCGCCCGCCGCCCGTCGGCCAACCACGCCTGCACGAAGGCCAGCACGCGGGCCAGCACCGCCCGCACGTCCTCGCCGGGCTCGGCCCGGCAGGGCAGGACGACGGCCTCGGCGGCGGCGTCCGCCGCGTCCAGCTCCGCCGGGTCGGCGCACACCGCGACGGTCACCGCCGCCGGGTCCTGGCCGTCGGCCGGTTCGGTGCCCGGCACCCACTCCAGCCGGAACAGCGACGCGTCGGCCGCACGCCGCAGGGCCGACGGCACGCCGCCCTCCCCGGCGGGCCGGAACGCCAGCGACGCGACGGAGGCCACCGGCGCCCCGGCCGCGTCCACGGCGGCCACGGTGACCGCGTCGGCGCCCGCCGGGGCCAGCCGCACGCGCAGGCTCCGGGCGCCCGCGGCGTGCAGCTCGACGCCGTCCCAGGCGAACGGCAGCCGTACGCCCGCGTCGGACGCGAGCAGCCCGCCCGCGCCCACC
>NZ_JAPKFL010000097.1 GCF_026262575.1 Streptomyces marinisediminis | reverse complement strand
TGAACCGCCCCGGGTCGAATAGAGACTCGATTTCATGCGAGGATTCGAGTCATGGCACGACCTTCTTCCTACCCTCCTGAGCTGCGCAGGCGCGCGGTGCGCATGGTCGCCGAGATCCGCGGCGACTACCCGACCGAGTCCGCCGCGATCAACGCGGTCGTCGCGAAGCTGGGCATCAAAACGCGCGAGACGCTGCGCAAGTGGATCCGCCAGGACCAGATCGACACCGGGCAGCGGCCGGGGACGACAACAGAGGAGTCCGCGCAGATCAAGGCGCTGAAGAAGGAGAACGCCGAGCTGAAGCGGGCGAACGAGATCCTCAAGGCCGCAGCGAGTTTCTTCGCGGCCGAGATCGACCGGCCACACACACGCTCGTAGCCTTCGTCGACGAGCACCGGGGCCGCTTCGGCGGTGTCGATCCGATCTGCCGCGTGCTGACCGAGCACGACTGCAAGATCGCCCCCTCCACTTACTACGCCCACAAGAAACGGCTGGCCGAACCGTCCGCGCGGCAACAGCGCGACGCCGGGCTGAAGGAGCTGATCAAAGAGGTCTACACATCCAACTACCGTGTCTACGGGGCCAGGAAGATCTGGCGCGAGCTGAACCGCCAAGGCCACGAGGTGGCCCGCTGCACCGTCGAGCGCCTCATGCGCGAGCTGGGCATCACCGGCGCCGTCCGCGGCAAGAAGCACGTCACCACCATCCCGGACCAGACCGCCGAGCGGGCACCGGACCGCGTCGAGCGCAACTTCCTCGCCCCCGCACCGAACCGCTGCTGGGTCGCGGACTTCACGCACGTGGCGACCTGGGCCGGCGTCGTCTACGTCGCCTTCGTCG
>NZ_JAPKFL010000096.1 GCF_026262575.1 Streptomyces marinisediminis | reverse complement strand
CATCGGCCTGAGCGGCGGCATCGGTGACCTGGACGGCCCCGGGCTGCCGTTCGCCTGGAGCGGCGTCGAGCTGTTCGCCGTCGGCTCCCCGGTGCTGCGGGTGCGGATGACGGTGGCCGACGGCGGCACGGTGTCGCTGGACCTCGCCGACGGCACCGGCACCCCGGTGGGCCGCGTCGCCTCCCTCGTGCTGCGCCCGGTGTCCGCCGACCGGCTGGAGCAGGCGTCCGGCGGCGACCGCCCCGACGCGCTCTACCAGCTCACCTGGTCACCGGTGTCCGCGACGCCGACCTCCGCGGAGGTGCCGCACGACCTCACGGTGCTCGACGCCACGGAGGCGGCCGGAGCGGCCGGTGACGCGGACCCGCGCCCGGTCCTGCACCACGCGCTCGCCCGGCTGCGGGACTGGCTGGAGGCCGAGCGCGACACCGACGCCCGGCTGGTCGTCGTCACCCGCGGAGCCGTGCGGGTCGAGGCCACCGGCGGCGACCTGGCCACCGGGTCGGTGTGGGGCCTGGTCCGCTCCGCCCAGTCCGAGAACCCCGGCCGGATCGTCCTGGTCGACACCGACGGGGAGGCGACCGGGGACGCCGGGCAACCCGGCGACCCCGCCTCCCTCGGCTCCCTCGCCGCGCTGGGTGAGCCGCAGGTGGCGGTGCGGGGCGGGAAGGTGTTCGTGGCGCGGTTGGTGCGTGCGGGGGGTGGGTTGTCGGTGCCGTCGGGTGGGGGCGGGTGGTCGCTGGGCAGTACGGGCAAGGGGACGCTGGAGAACCTGGCGCTGCTGCCCGCACCCGACGGCACCGGCGGCACCGGCGGCGGGGAGGGCCCCGGTGGTGGTGGGGGTT
>NZ_JAPKFL010000095.1 GCF_026262575.1 Streptomyces marinisediminis | reverse complement strand
TTGACTGGAGGAGCGACTACGAGAGTCACAGCTATGCAGTATGTGACCCTCCAGCGTCAGTGACGGCTGGAGTTCTGCGGATGCTGAAACGACTAGAATTGCCTTACGGTGCCTTTGATTTCGCCGTCACGCCCGATGGCGACTGGCGCTTTCTGGAAGTGAACCCAAGTGGCCAATTCGGGTTCGTTGAACAAGCAACCGGCCTGCCCATCACGGCCGCCATCGTTGACTATCTGGAAGGGAAAGGGTTGTGACTCAACCTGTTGAGGGAAACCGTCAACACATTGAGGCCCGCGTAAGTCTGGTGCGGAGGATGGATCAAGGAGGTGTCGTTCTTCCCTCACGCCTCGCGGAAGCTTTCCTGAACACGCCCCGCCATCCCTTCGTTCCCGTATTCTTCCGCAGAGAGGCTGACAAGTTCATTCCGTGGCGCTGCACGAACGGCGATGCCTCCGCCTGGCTGTCCCAGGTGTACGCGGATGACTCGCTCATCACCGAAGTGGACGGCGTACATGCCGAAGACGCGGGATCAAGCGCTGTCACGGGTGTCCCCACGTCGTCTTCGACGGCACCAAGCCTCATGGCCGACATGCTCGACGCCCTCGACGTGCGAGAGGGCACGCGCGTCCTGGAAGTGGGGACCGGTACCGGATACAACGCTGCGTTGCTCTGTCATCTGACAGGAGCGGAGAACGTGACCACGGTGGACCACTCGGCTGGTCTGGCAACGACGGCGCGCGAGCGGCTTGACGCACTGGGGCTACGCCCGCATGTTGTCCACGAAGACGGAGCGAAGGGATTCTCCGCACGCGCCCCATTCGATAGGATTATTGCCACGTGTTCAG
>NZ_JAPKFL010000094.1 GCF_026262575.1 Streptomyces marinisediminis | reverse complement strand
TGCGGTCGACGCCCGGTAACCGCGCTGCGAGGAGTTCCGGCCGATCTCCCGGCTGACCACCGACGGACACCGCCCCAGCCGCCGCCCGATCGCGCGTACACCCTCGCTCCGGGCCCGGCCGACCGCGATCTCCTCACGCTCCTCCAGCGTCAACGGCCGACGCTCCGCCACGAGCAACCCCTCTCACCTGCACTGTTGCTTCGAGGCTATGACACCGCCGCTGGCCTAGGGTTCGGCTGCGATGGCACCCCGAGGCGGCCCGACCTGGATGGACGTGCCGATGCGGCAGCATGAAGATTGGTGTTTGGCCGAACAGCTGCGCGCGTAATGCGGTGCAGTTGGCGTTCAGGAAGGGATCTCCGTGACGATCGAGGCCGAGACAGCGGTTGCCGCCGCCGTCGTCGTTCAGGACGGGCGTGTCCTGCTCGTGCGGCGACGCGTCGCGGAAGGAGCGCTCTCCTGGCAGTTCCCGGCCGGCAAGGTCGAACACGGCGAGACATGCGGCTCCCGAGGAGCTGGCGGAGCTTGCTTGGGTGACCCAGGGCGAGATCTCCCAGTACGTGCCGTACGGGCTCTTCGCGCCCGTGCAGGAGTACCTCGACGGGGCGCTGCCATCCTGACAGCCTTGACGCAACTAAGGCCGCCGACCAGGAGCAAATTCCGGCCGTAGGTCGCGGGGCGCTGACGAGGGGGTCCTGGCTGTTTTCCGGACGTGCGTGGAGGCGTCCAGCTCGCAGCGCGCAAGAATTTCTGCTCCGCCGAAGCCGCTCGGGGTGAGACTGGCCAGACGCTCGAACTCCACGTGGTCCTTCACACCGGTCGGGGGAAGCAAGCGGTGCGGTTATCGGCCAAGGCGGTGGG
>NZ_JAPKFL010000093.1 GCF_026262575.1 Streptomyces marinisediminis | reverse complement strand
GGCGGTGTCAATTCGTTGAAGCAACGCCTTCGGTCAGTGCCCGTTGGAACGCCTCTTGTGGGGTGAGGTAGCCGAGGCAGCGGCGGGGCTGGTTGTTGATCTCTTCGGCGATGGCGGTGAGGTAGGGCTGGTGGTCGGTGATCTCGGTGCCCTTGGGAAGGTAGCGGCGGATGATGCCGTTGGTGTTCTCGTTGGTGGGCCGCTGCCAGGGGCTGTGGGGGTCGGCAAAGTAGACGTCCAGGCCGGTGGCCAGGGTGAGGGCGGCGTGGCGGCCCATCTCGGTGCCCTGGTCCCAGGTGAGGGACTTGCGCACCAACTCCGGTACCCCGCGAACGCGTTGGGTCAGGGCGGTGGCCAGGCCGTCGGCGTTCCTGCCCCGGGGCAGGGCGAGGAGCATCAGGAAGCGTGTGGCGCGGTCGACGAGGGTCGCAGCTGCCGTGCTGCCGTCCCTGCCGATGATCAAGTCGCCCTCCCAGTGCCCGGGAACCTGGCGGCCCAGGGCCTCGGCGGGCCGGTCGTGGATCGAGCGCATGCCGACGATGCGGGCTCCGTTCCCCGCGGCCGGCCTGCGCCTCGGCCCGCGACGGGTACGGCCGGAAGGCAGCATCACGCCCAGCCGGGCCAACTCACCTTTGGGCAGAGCGTAGATCCAGGTGCAGACGGCCTCGTGCGAGACGGTGCCCTTGCCGGCCGGGAGCGAGCCTTCCATAAGGCCCACCGTGTCGTCTGCCGCCTCGAGTTTCAAACGCCCGGCGATCTGGTTCGGCGTCCGCCCGTACCGCAAACCGGCCAGCACCCGCTCACGCAGAAGCACGTCACGCTCCAGGAGCCGCACTTGGGGCCTTCGGCGTCGGCCGGACGCCCGCCGGTC
>NZ_JAPKFL010000092.1 GCF_026262575.1 Streptomyces marinisediminis | reverse complement strand
CTATGTCGAAGATCTCGTCGGCGGCCTTAAGCCAGGTGGTCATGTCTCGGGGGTTGTCGTTCCAGTGGGCGAGGCCAGTTTCGGACCCCTCGTTCGAAACTTTGCACGGGGCGGTGGTCGCCGCGCCGGAACTTCATTCCGTAGGGCTCGGCGAACCACCGCTCCACCGGGTTCAGCCGGGACGGCGCCGTCCGGCGTCAAGCGCGTTCAATCGGGGTAGGGCGGCAGCCGCTGCTTGATCGCGAGTACTCTGTGAGGCAACCTTCTCTCCTCCTGAGCCCAGGCGAATTTGACGGCGTGAACGGCGTCGACGGCACGGTCGATGCAGTTGGGGGCGCACTTGACCTGCGGACGATTCAGACGGGTAAGGCTCGCTCGCCCCAGCCTTTATATTTAGGATTTTACATTCGCGCTGTATTGTAGTCGGCAAGCGCTCCGGGAAGGCCAGGTTGGCGTTCACCTCTTCGGCCTCCCCGAAGCGTGCCCGCGTCTCTAGACTATCTTAGTTGGGAGTGCCGATGGTATCGAAGCAGTCTGCCCGGTTATCGAGATGCGATCCGAGAGCCGCATTCCGCGAATGCTGACCCATATCCCAGAGAACGTTATTGCACGATGCGTCACTTCCGGACACTGTCCTGCCATAGACGCGAATAATCAGAGCACCCTTGTTGGACCATGACGAGGTTCGGTTCACGAAGTCGTACTTAGAGAAGTAGAACTTTTTCTGGTGGTAGGCGTTCCATTGGAGTCGTCGACCGCCGAAATTCTTGTACTGGTAGAAGCAGTACCAATCGTTTCCGAACACTTCAGTCGGACAACCGTCGCCTGCTGCGGCTTGCACGGTGGCCTCTACGCGCTCGGCCTTGGAAGGGTTGACGCCGGCCA
>NZ_JAPKFL010000091.1 GCF_026262575.1 Streptomyces marinisediminis | reverse complement strand
GGCCCGGGGACGGGCGGCCGTCTCCCTCGCCTGGGGCCCGTGGGCCGACGGCGGCATGGCGGACGAGGACACGGCGGCGGCCCTGGCCCGCCGCGGCCTGACCGCGATGGCCGCGGACACGGCGGTCCTGGCACTCGACCAGGCGCTGAACCCGGAGCCGGGCGCGGCCTGCGTGACCGTGGCCGACGTCGACTGGACGCGGTTCGTGCCGCCCTTCACCGCCCGCCGCCCGAGTCCGCTGCTCGCCGAGCTGCCCCAGGTGGCCGGGCTCCAGCAGGCGCCGTCGTCCGCCGGGGCGGGCGCCGACGCCGCCCTGCGCGGCCGACTGGCCGGGCTGAAAAGGCCGGAGCAGACGCGGTTGCTGCTCGGCCTGGTCCGGGAGCGGGCGGCGGACGTGCTCGGCCACAGCGGCGTGGACGCGATCACGGAGACCGGCACCTTCCGTGAGCTGGGCTTCGACTCGCTCACCGCCGTGGAGTTCCGCAACGCGCTGGCCGCCGGCACCGGCCTCACGCTGGCCGCCACGCTCGTCTTCGACTACCCGAGCCCGGCCGCGCTGACCGCGCACCTGCTGGACGAGCTGGTCGGCCCGGAGGCCGGGGCCGCGACGGTCGAGGCGCCGGCGGGCTCCCGAGCGGGTTCCGGTGCGGGTGCCGACCCCGACGACGACCTGATCGCGATCGTCGGCATGGCGTGCCGCTTCCCCGGCGGGGTGAGCACGCCCGAGGAGCTGTGGGACCTGGTGGCCTCGGGGGCGGACGCCGTCTCCGGCTTCCCGGTGAACCGGGGCTGGGACCTCGCCCGGCTCGCGGACCCGACCGGGGAGCGCGCGGGCACGTCGTACGCCACCCAAGGGGGCTTCCTGCACGACGCGGGCGAGTTCGACCCCGCCTTCTTCGGCATCTCCCCGCGCGAGGCCCTCGC
>NZ_JAPKFL010000090.1 GCF_026262575.1 Streptomyces marinisediminis | reverse complement strand
GGGGCAGGTGGACTGGTCGGCGGGCGCCGTCGAGCTGCTGACCGACGCCCGCGCCTGGCCGGCCGCCGACGGCCGCCCGCGCCGCGCCGCCGTCTCCTCCTTCGGCATCAGCGGCACCAACGCCCACGTCATCCTGGAGGAACCGGACGCCGAGCCCGCGCCGGAGGCCCCCGAGGTGACGCTGCCGGTGGTGCCGTGGGTGCTGTCGGCCAAGTCCCCGCAGGCGCTGGCCGGACAGGCGGAACGGCTGCTCGCCCGGCTCCGGGCCGACGAGGCGCTGTCGCCCGTGGACGTCGGCCGGGCCCTGGCCCTCACCCGGGCCCACTTCGAGCACCGCGCCGCGATCGTGTGCGGCGACCGCGCGGAGTTCCTCACCGCGCTCACCGCGCTCGCGGCCGGCACGTCCGCGCCGGGGCTGGTGACGGCCACCGCGCGCCCCGGGGCCCGGCCGGTCGTCGTCCACGCCGACGCGGCGGCCTCCCCGGAGGCCCTGGGGGCCATGGCCGAGGGCTGGCGCGCGTACGGCGTCGACCCGGTCGCCGTACTCGCCCACGGCGCGGACGCCGACCCGGTGGCGGCCGAAGGGCCGGGCGGCGACCCGGTCGTCGTGGAGCAGGCCGGCGGCGACCCGGCCCACCTGCTCACCGCGCTGGCCGCCGCGCACGCGCACGGCGTCGCGGTGGACTGGGCGGCCGTCTTCGCGGGCGCCGGTGCGGCCGCGGTCGACCTGCCGACGTACGCGTTCGAGCGCCGGCGCTTCTGGCTGCGGTCCTCGCTGGGCCACGACGGCCGGACGGCGCTTTCGACCACCGGTCTGCGCTCCGCCGGGCACCCGCTGCTGGCCGGTGCGGTGTCACTGGCCGGTGAGGACGTCTCCCTGTTCACCGGCAGGCTGTCGCTGGAGTCGCACCCGTGGCTGGCCGAGCACGCGGTGCTGGGCT
>NZ_JAPKFL010000009.1 GCF_026262575.1 Streptomyces marinisediminis | reverse complement strand
AGGGCTCCCGCCGCCCGGTCCCGGCCCCGGGTTCTCCCGCAGACGGTGTGCGCGACGGGTGTCTGCTCCGATGGCAGGGACATGACCTGGGCCAACGCGGTTGGCTGGTGTCCCTTGATCACCGCGAAGTAGTGGGCATTTCTCTCCTGCACCAGCCGGTGCACCCGGCCCGTGACGCTGTGCAGGGCGTCGAAAGCAACCACGGCGCCCGCCAGATCGAGTAGGTCCGGCAGCGGGCAGAAGGCGGTCGTCTCGTGCGTCTTGGCACCTTCCGCTGGGCCAGGACGACGGCGGAGAGCAGGTGTCGGTGGCGCCGGCTCGGTGCGCGGAGCCGGACAGTGCCTTGCCGTCCACCGCGATTCGCCGACCTGGGCGCCGAGCCGGTGCCGCCGACTTCAGTGTGGCCGCGTTCGACCAGGTAGGCGAATCGCGGCATCCAGGGCAGCGCCGTCGAGGGCGGCCAACAGCCGGGTGAAGGCGGCGTGAGGACAAGGCGCGGTGATGCCCGAGCGGTGGCGGCGGGTGCTGAGCTGTTCGAGCACCGTGGCGGGGCAGGCTGGCCCCATTCGGCGGCCTCGGTGATGGCCCGGGTACCGGAGACGGCCGTGCAGGTGCAGGTCAGCAGCACACAGACCAGGGGCACGACCGCCCGCGACACGAGCGCGGGTGGGGTACGCGCTGGAGGAGGGCGCGCAGACAATCGGTGCCGTGCTGGTGAGGTGGAACCCGTTTCGCCAGGGCGGCAGGGATCGGGAGGTTGGAGCGGCAGGCACGGGGCCTCAATGTGATCAGCTGGCGTAGACACCGGTGATCACCGGTCTCGTGCCTGTGCTGTTGCAGCGTCAACTCCCGCAGGGCGCGGGGAGCCACGCGATCCCGGAACTTGCAACCCCCTGGGCGAACGGCACGTCGCCGACGAGTGGTCCACCGACGTCTTCGTCCGCCACGGCACCGGCTGGCAGTGCGTCCTGACCCAGACGACCCCCTCCACCGCCCCCGCACCCTGAGCCCGGCGCGGGAGGGCAGGGTTCCGGGCGCCCTACGCGCGCCGCGTACGGCAGTCGCGTCCAGGGGGAACGCGCCGGTTGCCGTCCCCCCGCCACCGAGCGGACCGGGCCCGCCTCCCGACGCCGGCGTGTGGAAGTGGAGCCGGGGCCGAGTGGAGCCCGCCGCCGCACTGCCCCGGCGCCTTCGGGGCGTCCCGTGTCGCCCAGCCGGTCGCCTCCGGGGAGGACGCCGGGCGTGCCCAGTGGGGTGGCCGCCGGGGGTGGCTGTCGGAGGCGGGCGGCGCGGAAGGGAGGAGCGCGGCGAGTGGTTCCGCGTCCGCCGGTGTGCGGTACGCCACGGACCGGCCGCGTCAGGGCCCGCGGCGGTCGGGGGCGGGGTGCGTCAGGGGTCGCGGTGGGTGGGGCCAGGGTGTCCGGGCCTGCTGGGCGCTGGGGCCGGGCGAGCGCGGGTGTGGTGTCCGGCGCGCGGTGAAGTTGCCGGGGGCGTGGAAGCGTGGGCGTCGCGTCGTCGCACGTCAGGCCGCTTCCCCGGGGCCGGAACGCGAGACGGCCGGGGTCGCCACCCCCCACAGGAGAGACCCCGGCCGCCGTCGTTCACGGACTGCGCAGGCATGCCCGTACTCATCTCTGCGTCGGCGGGGCCGAATGTGTTACGCGCCACCCAGAACGCGTGCAAGTACAGATGCAAGTACAGATGCAAGTTCAAGTACTCACCGATCCGGCATGGACGGCGGTACCCCGGAGGGCTTAGCGTGCTGCTTCGCGTCGACATTGGTCGAAGCTTGAACTTTCCTTGAAGTGAGGGCGGCGCCCGGCCAGGGGCGCCGCCGGGACCGTCACTGTCGAAGACGACGCGAAGTAGGGCAGGGCAGCGTGCAGGGGGACGACGCGGAGCTGACCGCCGCGGTAGCCGCGGCACAGGAGGGTGACGAGGACGCCTTCCGCACCGTGTACCGCGCCGTGCAGCCGCGGCTGCTCGGCTACGTCCGGACGCTCGTGCCGGAGCCGGACGCGGAGGACGTGGCCTCGGAGGCCTGGTTCCAGGTGGCCCGCGACCTCCAGCGCTTCCACGGCGACGCCGACCGCTTCCGCGGCTGGACGGCGCGCATCGCCCGCAACCGGGCCCTGGACCACCTGCGGGCCCGGGGCCGGCGCCCGGCGGTCGGCGGCGACGAGAGCGAGCTGACCGGACTGCCGGACACCGCCGACACCGCCGACGAGGCGCTGGAGGCGATCGGTACCGGACGCGCGCTGGAGCTCATCTCCCAGCTTCCGCGCGAGCAGGCGGAGGCCGTCGTGCTGCGGGTCGTCGTCGGTCTGGACGCCACCTACGCGGCCGAGGTGCTCGGCAAGCGGGCCGGAGCCGTGCGCACCGCCGCGCACCGCGGGCTGCGCAAGCTGGCGGAACTGCTCGACGGGGCTGCTGAGACTCCCGGGATGGAAGGAACCATTCCTGATCAGCCGGTGAACCAATCGCGAAGTGTGACGGGAAGGGCGGCCCCAACGCTGAGGGAAACGTGATGGCCGACGACCGGTACGCATGGCTGGACGAGGAGGCCGCGGAGCGACTGCTGCGCGGGCTGCGACCGGGCACACCCGGGGAAGACGCCGCCGACGAGGGCGCCGAGCCCCCCAGAGGGGCGACGGCCGCCGCAGCGGACGAGCGCACCGCACGCCTCGCCACGGTCCTGGGCCACCTGGTCCCGGACGGCGCCGGTGCGGACGAGGTCGCCGGGGAGGCCGACGCCCTGGCCGCCTTCCGCGCCGCCCGCGACGGAACCGGCGCGCGAGCGAGCGGAGCCTCGGGCCTCGGCGTGGGTCGACGCGCGTTGCTCCACGGCGGGCGCTCGCTGCGCGCGGGCCTCGCCGTCGTGCTGGCCGGCTGCACGCTGGGCGGGGTCGCGGTGGCCGCCACCACCGGCGCCCTGCAAGCCCCCTTCGAGGGCCCCGCCCGCGAGCGGCCGATCCCCGGCACCACGGTGTCCGGCACGCCCTCGGCGTCCGGGTACCAGGCCGGGGGCCCGGACGGCTCCGCCCGGTCCGGCGGCGACCCGCGCGGGCCGGAGACCGCCACGGACCCGGGCGGCTCCGGCGACGCCGCCGGCCCGGAGGCCGCCGGGCGTTCCGCGGGGGGCCCCGGCGAGGACCGCCGGCGGACCGGCACGCGCGGCCCCGTGGACGGCGGCCGGGGCGGCGAGGACCGTCCCGGGATCAGCCGCTGGCCCGCCCCGCCCGGCGCGCTCCCGCCCCTGGGCGAAGAGGGGCAGGCCGTACAGGCGCTGTGCCGCGCCCTGGCGAACGGCACCCTGGACCTGGCCGGGCGCGAGCGCCTCCACCGGGCCGCCGGCGGAGGCGCCCACGCCAGCCGCTACTGCGAGACCCACGGCGCCCCCGCCCCGGCCCCGGCTCCGGGCAACCCTGCCGCCCCGGGCAACCCCGCCGCTCCCGGCCCCGGAGGCCCGGACCCAGGCACCGGCGGTGACGGCTTGGAGGGTGGTGACGGCCTGGAGGGTGGTGACGGCCTGGAGGGCGGTGACGGCCTCGAAGGTGGTGACGGCCTGGAGGGCGGTGACGGCCTGGAAGGCGGTGACGGCTTGGAGGGCGGTGACGGCTTGGAGGGCGGCGACGGCCTCGAAGGCGGCGGCGGAGCGGAAGGCGGCGACGGTCCCGGGAGCGGCGGTGGCGCGGAGAGCGGCGGCGGCGGTGGCGTGCCCGGGGGGACGCCGTCCGGTACGCCCTCGCCGGTCGGCCCGTCCGCCGCGCCGAGCCCCGCGGTCACTCCCGTCCCGTCGGCCTCACCCGTCTCCGACCCGCTCTGAGCTGCGGATTCACCTCCCGCAGCGCAAGGAGTAACGTTTTTCGACACCCCGACGCTGTAAAGAGTGAGCCGACTGGTCATCGGCGAGCGCGCTACCCGAGGTTCCCCCCGTACCGACGGGTCCGCGCATTGGCGCGGGCGGGATTTGTTCCCCCGATCCCGCCCGCGCCCCATCTCTCTCCGGGTTCGTGAGGCTCAGCGCCCCGCCCGCCTCCACGCTCTCCGCGCCCGCGCCCGAAGCCCCGGCGCCCCCGCGCCCCTGCCCGGCCCCCGCCCCGGCACCGCACGGGTGAACGAGTGGGTAACGCCGCGCCCGCCGCCGGACGGCGCACGGCGCCCGTACGGCGAACGGATGGTGAACTCCGGCCACACCTGTGGTGAACTCGGCGTTCTCGCGGGCTCGTTGGCCAAGAGGCGGGCCGCTGTTAACCGTCTGTTGCCCTCGCGTTGGGCCGTGCAGCGGAATCGGTTCCTAGCGTCAGCGACGTGCCATCGCTCACCAACCGCGAGGCCGCCGAACGCCCGTTGCGCATCGCGGTCCTCGCCGACTCCGACACCCGGTGGAAGTGGGGCGCGCTCACCGCGCAACGCCTCGTCGAGCCCCAGGGAACCGCCGTCATCGACGGCATGCTGCTGCGCGGCCGCGCCACGCCCACCGAGCGCCAGCTCCAGGACACCGGGGTGCGCGGCGCCCACGCCCGTGAGGTGACCGCCTCCGGGTTCCTCGCCGCGGCCGGGCAGCCGGACGCCTACGACGTCGTGCTGCTCTCCTGCGTCGGCGGCACGGTGCAGGCGATGCTGCACGGCCTGGCCCACCAGTGGCGGGGCCGCGAGCGGCGCCCCACCGTCGTCACCGGGTACGTGGGCGTCGTCTACGAGAAGCTCACCGACGGCCTGCTGCTGCGGCACGGCGCGGACATGGTGCTGGCGAACTCGGCCTACGACGCCGAGCGCTTCCGCGCGGTGTACGCGGGCGTCGGCGCGGGGACGGACGGGGTCGTCGAGTGCGCCCTGCCCTTCCTGGGCGGCGCGCGGTACACCCCGTCGGACGAGCGCCCCCACACCGTGACCTTCGCGGTGCAGCCGTCCGTGCCGGAGACCCGGCAGGACCGCCTCTACCTGCTGCGGCGCGCCGTCGGGCACGCTCGCAAGCACCCCGGGCGCGAGGTGCTGATCAAGCTGCGCAGCAAGCCGGGCGAGCACACCACGCACGTCGAGGAGCTGCCCTACCAGCGCCTGGCCGAGCGCCTGCCGGGCGGGCTGCCAATCAACTGCCGGCTGGTCTACGGCCACATGGGCGAGGTGCTGGACCGCACCGACCTGCTGGTCACCGTCAGCTCGACGGCGGCCCTGGAGTCGCTGCACCGCTGTGTCCCCACCGCCGTCCTCACCGACCTGGGTGTCCGCGAGTCCCTGGGCAACCACTACTTCGTCGGCTCCGGCTGCCTGACCTCGTGGGACCGGCTGGACGCGGGCGAGGTGCCGCGCGCCGACCCGGAGTGGACGGCCCGGCAGGGCGTCGCCGCCGACGAGCCGTACGAGGCCGCCTTCGACACCGCGCGCAAGCGCCTGGCCGAGCTGCTGTGCGCCGAGCTGCCGCCCGTCGCGCCGTACTACACGACCACCACGGCGGGCGGCTACCTGCCCGGCATCCTCGCCCGGCACGGCCTGTCCCCGGACGGCTCGCCCGACCCGTCCGCCGCCGGGGCCCCGGCCGGCGGCGTCGGCGGCGCCGCGCGCCGCGTGGTCCGCCGGGCCGCCCGGGGCGCCTACCGCCAGGGCGTCCAGCGCGTGGCGCCCGTGATCCGCCGCATGGGGGGCCTGTGACGTCCGTCCGGCCGACCCCCTCGGCATCCGTGAACAGCCAAGGAGCCACCGTGCCACCCACCGTCCTCGCCGTGATCCCCGCCCGGGGCGGCTCCAAGGGCGTGCCCGCCAAGAACCTCGCGCCGGTCGGCGGCGTGCCGCTGGTGGCCCGGGCGGTGCGCGCGTGCCTGGCGGCCGACCACGTCACCGACGTGGTCGTCTCCACCGACGACGCCGCCATCGCCGACGCCGCCCGGGAGGCCGGTGCGCTGGCCGTCGAGCGGCCCGCCGAGATCGCCGGTGACACCGCCACCAGCGAGGCGGCCGTGCTGCACGCCATGGACGCCTTCGAGGCGCAGCACGGGCGGCCGGTCGAGGTGGTGCTCCTGGTGCAGTGCACCAGTCCCTTCGTGGACCACGCGGACGTCGCCGGGGTGGCCGCCGCCGTCCTGCGCGGCGGGGCCGACAGCGCGCTGACCGTCGCACCGTTCCACGGCTTCGTCTGGCGCGAGGACGCCGGTGCCGGCGGTGCCGGGACCGGAGGCACCGGCGTCAACCACGACAAGGCGCACCGGCCGCGCCGCCAGGACCGGCCGCAGGACCACCTGGAGACCGGCGCGGCCTACGCCATGCGCGCCGACGGCTTCCGCGCCGCCGGGCACCGCTTCTTCGGCCGGACCGACCTGGTGCGCACCGACCCGGCCCGGGTGCTGGAGGTCGACGACCCGCACGACCTCGCCCGTGCCCGCGCGCTGGCGCCGCTGCTGGACACCGCGACCGGCGCCCTTCCCACCCGCGACGACGTGGACGCCGTGGTCCTGGACTTCGACGGCACCCAGACCGACGACCGGGTGTACGTCGACTCCGACGGGCGCGAGAGCGTCGCCGTGCACCGCGGCGACGGCCTGGGCATCGCCGCGCTGCGCCGCGCGGGGCTGCCGGTGCTGATCCTGTCCACGGAGGTCAACACGGTCGTCGCCGCCCGCGCCCGGAAGCTGAAGCTGCCGGTGCTGCACGGCATCGACCGCAAGGACCTCGCGCTCAAGCAGTGGTGCGAGACGGAGGGCATCGCGCCCGAGCGCGTGCTCTACGTCGGCAACGACGTGAACGACCTGCCCTGCTTCGGCCTCGTCGGCTGGCCGGTGGCGGTGGCCAGCGCGCACGGCGCGGTCCGCGGCGCGGCCCGGGCCGTCACCACCACGCCCGGGGGCGCCGGCGCCGTCCGGGAGATCGCGGGCTGGCTGCTCGGCCCCACCCTCCAGCCGTCCACCTGAGCCGCCCGGGGCCGCCGCCCGCACCCGCCGTCGCGGGCCGGCACCGCCCCGGCGTCCGAAGCCACCGACCCCCGCCCCCGACCGCCTCCCGACCGACCGACCCGCCCCGACCTCGTCAGCGCCCAACCCGCTCGACACGATCGACCAGAAGGAACCTCCCATGACCCCCAACCCCCGCCTCCGCACCCTCGGCGCCAAGACCGCGGGCCCCGGCCGGCCGGTCTACGTCACCGGCGAGATCGGCATCAACCACAACGGTGAGCTGGAGAACGCGTTCGCGCTGATCGACGCCGCCGCCGAGGCCGGCTGCGACGCCGTCAAGTTCCAAAAGCGCACCCCGGAGATCTGCACCCCGCGCGACCAGTGGGACATCGAGCGCGACACCCCCTGGGGCCGCATGACCTACATCGACTACCGCCACCGCGTGGAGTTCGGCGAGGACGAGTACCGCAAGATCGACGAGTACTGCAAGGAGAAGGGGATCGACTGGTTCGCCTCCCCGTGGGACACCGAGGCCGTCGCCTTCCTGGAGAAGTTCGACGTGCCCGCCCACAAGGTGGCCTCCGCCTCGCTCACCGACGACGAGCTGCTGCGCGCCCTGCGCGCCACCGGCCGCACCGTCATCCTCTCCACCGGCATGTCGACGCCGAAGCAGATCCGGCACGCGGTGGAGGTGCTGGGCAGCGAGAACATCCTGCTCTGCCACGCGACGTCCACCTACCCGGCCAAGGCCGAGGAGCTCAACCTGCGGATGATCCACACCCTGCAGGCCGAGTACCCCAACGTGCCGATCGGCTACTCCGGCCACGAGACCGGCCTGCAGACCACGCTCGCCGCCGTCGCGCTGGGCGCCACCTTCGTCGAGCGCCACATCACCCTGGACCGCGCCATGTGGGGCTCGGACCAGGCGGCCTCCGTCGAGCCGGGCGGCCTGGCCCGCCTGGTGCGCGACATCCGCACCATCGAGTCCTCCCTCGGTGACGGCGTGAAGAAGGTCTACGACAGCGAGCTGGCGCCGATGAAGAAGCTGCGCCGCGTCAAGGGCGTCGTGGCCGAGGCCGAGGAGACGCGGGCGGGCGCGCACGAGCCCGCGGCGGTCTGACCCGCGATGACCGGCCGAGCCGACGCCGCCGTCCCCGACCCGGTGCGCCCCGGCGCGCCCCGGGCGGGGGCCGGGGGCACCCTGGCCTTCGTGGAGAGCCCGGTCCAGCTCCTCAACGTGCTGGAGTGGGCGCACGCCCGCGCCGTGGACGCCGACCCCGGCGGGCTGACCGTCGTCGTCCTGCCGCCGCACGACCCGATGACCCGGGGCCAGCTCCGCCGCATGGCGCAGCTCGCCCGGGACGAGGGGCACGCGGTGGAGTGGTCGGAGGCCAGGGGCGGGGCGAGCGCGCCGCTGAAGACGGTCGCCGGGCTGGCGCGGCCGCTGCGCGCGGCCCGGCGGCTGGTCATCGGCGACCCCTTCTCCCGTTACGTGCAGCTCCTGCTCGCGCTCGCCGGGGACGCCGCCGCCGTGACGGTGGTGGACGACGGCACCGCCACGATGGAGTTCACCGCGCAGCTCGCCGGCGGCGCGAAGCGGTTCACCCGGTGGCACCGGGGCGGCACGGGGGGTGCGCGGGCCGCGCTGTTCGCACCCGTGTCCGCGCGGGCCCGGCGCCGGCTCGCCCCGGGGGCCGGGCGGCGCGTGGAGCTGTTCAGCGCGATGCCCGTGCGGCCGCCGGAGCACGTCGGCGTCACCGAGAACACCTTCGCCTGGACGCGGGCGCGGCTGGGGCCGCCCACGCTCATAGCGGGCACCGACCTGGTGGGCACCTCGCTCGCCGAGACCGGCGTCGTCGACCTCGACCGCTACGTCGCCGCCGTCGCGGAGCTGACCCGCGCGCACGGCGCCGTCCGCTACTTCGCGCACCGCCGCGAGCGCACCGAGAAGCTGCACCGCATCGCGGTGGAGACGGGGCTGGAGATCGTCCGCCCGGACCTCCCGCTGGAGCTGGTCGCCCGGCGCGGACCGGTGGCGCGCACCATCCTCAGCTTCCCGTCCACCGTCGTGCACACGCTGCCGCTGGCCCTGGCCGGGACGGGCGTACGGGTCGCGGTGTGCGACGTGGACCCGGCGTGGCTCGCCGAGGGCGCCTCCCCCCGGGCGCGGGGCTTCCTGTCCGGTGTCACCGACACCGCGCGCGGGGCGCACCGGCTGCACCCGGAGAAACCGGCGTAACGGGCAGGGGGCCGCAGACGGGAACGCCGCGAACCTTTGGGCATACCCATCTCAGTATGGACGTATGCACGGCCCGGCCCACAACTTCTTCCCCTGTGTGGCTGAACTTTGCATGATCGCCGGTCAGTTCGGCCCTCCGGGGGCATACGCTCGGTCGGGTGAACCAACTGCTGTCACCCAAGTCCTCCAGGGGGACCGCCACGCAGCCGCCCCTGGACGGGACCCTGCCCGACGCGCTGCGCCGGGAACTCGTCGCCTTCCGCCGGGACCTGCACATGCACCCCGAGCTCGGCCACCAGGAGTTCCGTACCACCGCCGCGATCGAGGCGCGCCTGCGGGAAGCGGGGCTGCGCCCCCGCGTGCTCGACAGCGGCACCGGGCTGATCTGCGACGTCCACCCCGGGGGCGCCGACGCGCGGGACCGCGACCGGCCCGTGCTGGCCTTCCGCGCCGACATCGACGGGCTGCCCATCCCGGACACCAAGACGGTGCCCTACCGATCGACGGTGCCCGACCGCGCACACGCCTGCGGCCACGACGTGCACACCACCGTCGTGCTCGGCGCCGGGCTCGTCCTGGCCGGCCTCGCCCGCGCAGGGCGCCTGCCGCACTCCGTCCGGCTGATCTTCCAGCCGGCCGAGGAGGTGCTGCCCGGCGGCGCGTCCGACGCGATCGACAGCGGCGCGCTGGACGGCGTGGGCCGGATCATCGCCGTCCACTGCGACCCGCGCGTGGACGCCGGGCGCATCGGCCTGCGTCCGGGCGCCATCACCTCCGCCTGCGACCGGCTGGAGGTCACCCTCTCCGGCCCCGGCGGCCACACCGCCCGGCCCCACCTGACCACCGACCTGGTGACGGCCGCCTCCCGCGTCGTCACCGACGTCCCCGCGCTGCTCGCCCGCCGCGTGGACACCCGGGCCGGGCTCGCCGTGACCTGGGGCCGCATCGTCTCCGGGCACGCGCCCAACGTGATCCCGCAGCGCGCCGAGCTCTCCGGCACCGTGCGCTGCCTGGACCTGCCCGCCTGGCGCGCGGCCCCCGACGTCGTGCACGCCGCGGTCGACGAGGTGGCGGCGCTGCACCAGGCCAAGTCGGAGATCGACTACATCCGCGGCGTGCCGCCCGTCGTCAACGAGACGACCACCACGGAGCTGCTGCGCAACGCGATGGCCGCGCGGCGCGGCGCGCACACCGTCGAGACGACCGAGCAGTCCCTGGGCGGCGAGGACTTCTCCTGGTACCTCGAACACGTCCCCGGCGCGATGGCCCGGCTCGGCGTGCGCACCCCGAACGACCCCACCCCGCGCGACATCCACCAGGGCGACTTCGACGCGGACGAGCGCGCCATCCCGGTCGGCGTCGAGCTGTTCACCGCGGCCGCCCTTCTGGACGCCGCCCCCGCCGACGGCACGCGCTGACCCCGGCGGCCCGCCCCGCCCGCGCCGGGCCGGCCCGCCCCGGCCGACCTGCGCGGGCCGGGGCGGGCCGGCCGCGCGGGCAGGCGTCCCGGCCCGCCCCGCGCCGCAGGTCGGGGCGGGTGGGGGCGGGTGGCCGCGCTTGGCCCCGCCCGGCCCGTGGGGGGTCGGTCGGGGCGAAGCGCACCAAATAGATAACGGACGTCAGCCAGGTCTTTACGTGGAATCTACGCGCGTTACTCTGAGCCGGAGAGCCAGCGCCGGAAGAGGCGCTCCCTGAGAGTCGAAGGAGACCTCCTCTTGCGTCGGGTCACCAAGCTTGCCGCCGCGGTCACGGCGACCGCGGCTCTCGCACTCACCACCGCCGCGTGCGGCGGCACCTCCACCGAGTCCTCCGGCGACAAGGGCGCGGCGATCGCGTACGACGTCGGCGGCCGGGGCGACCAGTCCTTCAACGACGCCGCCTACGCCGGCCTCCAGCGGGCCGAGGAGGAGTTCGGCTGGGAGGGCCAGGACATCGAGCCCTCCGACGGCGAGTCGGACGCGGACAAGGCCAGCCGCCTCAAGGAGCTGGCCCGCCAGGGCTACAACCCGGTCATCGGGGTCGGCTTCGCCTACGCCGACGCCATCGAGGAGGCGGCGGAGGCCAACCCGGACGTCACGTTCGGCCTCATCGACGACGCGACGGTCGAGGGCGACAACATCGTCAACATGGTCTTCAGCGAGGAGCAGGGCTCCTACCTGGCCGGTGTCGCCGCCGCCAAGGCCACCGAGACGAACGTCATCGGCTTCGTCGGCGGTGTCGAGGTGCCGCTGATCAAGAAGTTCGAGGCCGGGTACGTCCAGGGCGCCAAGGCCACCAACCCGGACATCGACATCAAGCGGCAGTACCTCACCCAGCCGCCGGACATGGACGGCTTCTCCAAGCCGGATCTCGGCAAGGAGGCCGCGCGCGGCCAGCTCGACCAGAACGCCGACGTGATCTACCACGCCGCCGGCCTGGCGGGCCAGGGCGTCATCGAGGCCGTCGCCGAGCGCGACGAGTGGGTCATCGGGGTGGACTCCGACCAGTACGAGCAGAAGACGCTCGCGCAGTACAAGGAGCACATCCTCACCTCGATGACGAAGGACGTGCCGGACGCCGTCTACGGCCTGATCAAGTCCGTCGAGGACGGTGACCCGCAGAGCGGCGTCATCCGCTACGACCTGTCGGCCGACGGCGTGGCGCTGTCCGACTCCAACCCGGCCTACCGGGAGATGACCGAGGTCACCGAGGCCGTCGCACAGGCCAAGGAGGACATCGTCTCCGGCAAGATCGAGGTGCGCCAGACCCCGTGACCGGCGGCTGTCCGCAGCCACGGTGACGGCACGGCCCCGGCCCGGACGCCGGTGAACGCCACCCCTCGCGTTCACCGGCCCGGGCCGGCCCGTACCCGCGGTCGACCACCCCCGGCGCGCCGCGCCCGCCGGCCCCTCAGGGGCCGGGAGCAGCGGTGTGCCCCGGGCCGACTCTACGCGCGTAGCCGGTGCCTGACCGCCCGTGCGGCGCGATAGCGTCGCCCACGCGTCAAGCCCCCGCCCCTTCGAGCCCGCTCCTTAGCCCCGAGGAGAGTGCGCCATCAACGCCTCCAGCAGTCCGCCCGCCGTCGAGCTGGCCGGCATCACCAAACGCTTCCCCGGCGTCATCGCCAACCACGACATCCACCTGGCCGTCCGCAAGGGCACGGTGCACGCGATCGTCGGCGAGAACGGCGCGGGCAAGTCGACCCTGATGAAGATCCTCTACGGCATGCAGCGGCCGGACGAGGGCACGATCGCCGTCGACGGCGAGCAGGTCGCCCTGCACAGCCCGGCCGACGCGATCGACCGCGGCATCGGCATGGTGCACCAGCACTTCATGCTCGCCGACAACCTCACGGTGCTGGAGAACACCGTGCTGGGCAGCGAGCACCTGTACGGGATCGGGGGCAGGGCCCGGGCGAGGATCCGGGAGATCTCCGAGGCCTACGGGCTGGGCGTGCGCCCCGACGCGCTCGTGGAGGACCTCGGCGTCGCCGACCGGCAGCGCGTGGAGATCCTCAAGGTGCTCTTCCGCGGCGCCCGCACGCTGATCCTGGACGAGCCGACGGCCGTGCTCGTGCCGCAGGAGGTCGACGCCCTCTTCGCCAACCTGCGCGAGCTGAAGGCCGAGGGTCTGACCGTCATCTTCATCTCCCACAAGCTCGGGGAGGTGCTGTCCGTCGCCGACGAGATCACCGTCATCCGGCGCGGCACCACCGTCGCCTCCGTCGACCCGGGCGACGTCACCACCAGGCAGCTCGCCGAACTGATGGTCGGCAGCGAGCTGCCCTCCCCGGAGACCCGCGAGTCCACGGTCGGCGACACGCCGGTGCTCACCGTCTCCGGCCTCACCCTGCACACGCGGGACGCCGAGCACGGTCAGCGCACGGTGCTGGACGACGTCAGCCTCACCATCCGCGAGGGCGAGGTGCTGGGCCTGGCCGGGGTCGAGGGCAACGGGCAGACGGAGCTGATCGACGCCCTCATCGGCACCCGCCACGCGGACGCCGGCACCATCCGCCTCAGCGGCGAGGACGTCACCCGCTGGGCCACCCGCAGGCGGCGCGAGGGCGGCGTCGGCTACATCCCCGAGGACCGGCACCGCCACGGCCTGCTGCTGGACGCCCCGCTGTGGGAGAACCGCGTCCTCGGCCACGTCACCGAGAAGCCCAACAGCAACGGGTTCCTGCTCACGCCCAAGGCGGCCCGCGCCGACACCGAGCGGATCGTCGAGAGCTACGACGTGCGCACCCCCGGCATCGACGTCACCGCCGGGTCGCTGTCCGGCGGCAACCAGCAGAAGCTGATCGTCGGCCGGGAGATGAGCCACCACCCGCGGTTCCTCATCGCGGCCCACCCCACGCGCGGGGTGGACGTCGGCGCGCAGGCGCAGATCTGGGACCAGATCCGCGCGGCCCGCCGGGAGGGCCTGGCCGTGCTGCTGATCTCCGCCGACCTGGACGAGCTGATCGGCCTGTCCGACACCCTGCGCGTGATGTACCGCGGCCGGCTCGTCGCCGACGCGGACCCCGCCACGATCACCCCGGAGGAGCTGGGCACCGCGATGACCGGTGCGGCCTCCGGACACCTGGAGCACGAGTCCCCTTCCCCCGCCGAGCCCGCCGCGCCGCGCGAGGAGCCGCGCGCGGCCGGGCCCGAGGCCGGGGACGGGCGTGAGGAGAACGACGCATGACCGACGGCGGAATGCCGGTGGGGACCGCGCGGAAGCGTCCGTCGCGGACCATCGATACGGAGCGGCTGGTCCTGGCCGTCGGCGGCCCCGCGCTCGCGCTCGCCGTGGCGATCGCGCTGACCTCGGCCGTGCTGCTGGTTTCCGGGCGCAGCCCGGTCGAGCCGTACGTGCTGATGGTGGAGTACGCGGCGAACGCCGACATCCAGGTGCTCATCGTCAACCAGGCCACGACGTACTACATCGCGGCGCTCGCGGTGGCCGTGGGCTTCCGGATGAACCTGTTCAACATCGGGGTGGACGGCCAGTACCGGCTGGCCGCCATGATCGCCGCCGTGGCGGGGGCCGCCGTCACGCTGCCGCCGGTGCTGCACGTGCTGTTCATCATGCTCGTCGCGGTGCTCGTCGGCGCCTTCTGGGCCGGCATCGCGGGGCTGCTGAAGACCTCGCGCGGCGTCAGCGAGGTCGTCTCGACGATCATGCTCAACGCGATCGCGACGAGCATCATCGCCTTCCTGGTGCTGCCCGACCAGTTCGGCGAGCAGCGCGGCAACAACCTCACCACCGGGGAGATCCCCCGCTCGGGCTGGTTCCCCAACCTCGACGCCGGGCCCGGCGGCGAGATCTACGGCTTCATCGTCGTCGCGGCGCTGCTCGGCCTGGTCTACTGGGTCGTGCTCAACCGCACCCGCTTCGGCTTCGACCTGCGCGCCACCGGCGCCAGCCCGAGCGCGGCGGCGGCCAGCGGCGTCGACGCCAAGCGCATGGTGTTCACCTCCATGGTGATCTCCGGCGGCGTCGCGGGCCTGGCGGGCATGCCCGTGCTGCTGGGCGACTCCCACACCTACAGCCTCGTCTTCCCGGCGGGGATCGGCTTCACCGGCATCACCATCGCGCTGCTGGGCCGCAACCACCCGCTCGGCATCGCGCTCGGCGCCCTCCTGATCGCCTTTCTCGACAAGGCCTCGGCCACGCTCGACTACAACGGCTACGAGAAGGAGATCGCCACGATCATGCAGGGCCTGATCGTCATCGCCGTCGTGGTCAGCTACGAGGCGGTGCGCCGGTACGGGCTGCGCCGCCAGCAGCAGCGGGTCGGCGAGGAGCTGGCCGCGCAGTCCGGCGCCCACCACCAGAACCTCAGCAAGGGGGCCTCGGCATGAGCACCGCCGTCCTCACCAAGCCGGCGTCCGCGCCGCGCGAACCCGCCGGCCGGCGCAGGCTGACGCTCGCCCAGTGGATGCTCGTCATCGCCGGCGTCCTCGCCCTGTTCTCGCTCGTGCGCGTCATCACCGACGCCCACGGCATCACCTCCACCGGCCAGGTCTCCACCGCCCTGCGGCTGGCCGTGCCGATCGGCATGGCCGGACTGGGCGGCCTGTGGGCCGAGCGGGCCGGTGTGATCAACATCGGCCTGGAGGGCATGCTCATCCTCGGCACCTGGTTCGGCGCCTGGGCGGGCGTGCAGTGGGGGCCGTGGACGGGCGTGGTCTTCGGCATCGTCGGCGGCATGCTCGGCGGGCTGATCCACGCCATCGCCACCGTCAGCTTCGGCGTCAACCACATCGTCTCCGGCGTGGCGATCAACATCCTCGCCGTCGGCGTGACGCGCTACCTCTCCAGCTTCACCTTCGCCGAGATGTCCGGCGGCACGGTCAAGCAGTCCCCGCCGATCGAGGACATCGCCTCGATCACGGTGCCGGGGCTGTCGGACTGGATGAACACCCTCAACGACAAACACTGGTTCTTCGTCTCCGACCTCGCCGGCTTCCTCGGCGGCCTGGTCACCAACCTGTCGCTGCTCACCGTCGTCGCGCTCGCCATGGTGCCGCTGAGCTGGTGGGTGCTGTGGCGCACCAGCTTCGGCCTGCGGCTGCGCTCGTGCGGCGAGAACCCCACGGCGGCCGAGTCGCTGGGCGTCAACGTCTACAAGTACAAGTACCTCGCGGTGATCATCTCCGGTGGTTTCGCCGGCCTCGGCGGCGTCTTCCTCGCCGAAGTCGCCTCGAACATCTACCAGGAGGGCCAGACCGGCGGCCGCGGCTACATCGGCCTCGCCGCCATGATCTTCGGCAACTGGATGCCCGGCGGCATGGCCATGGGCGCGGGCCTGTTCGGCTACGCCGACAGCCTCAACCTGCGCGGCGGCGGCACCAACGTGCACGCGCTGCTGCTGTTCCTGGCGATCCTGCTGGCGGTGGCCGTCGTCTGGGAGCTGTATCGCCGCAAGTACCTCACCGCGCTCATCGCGGGCGTCGCCGGGCTCGGCCTGTTCGGCTACTACCTCGCGGTGGACGAGGTGCCGAGCCAGTTCGTCTCGGCCGCGCCCTACGTCGCGACGCTGCTGGTGCTGGCGCTGTCGGCGCAACGGCTGCGCATGCCCAAGGCCAACGGACGGTCCTACCGCAAGGGAGAGGGCAAGTGACCGGCGCCGACCGGACCGCGGACACGGCCGGCTGGGACGCGCTGCGGCAGGCCGCCCGGGCCGCGATGACCAGGGCCTACGCCCCCTACTCGGGGTTCCCGGTGGGCGCCGCCGCCCGGGTCGACGACGGCCGCACGGTCAGCGGCTGCAATGTGGAGAACGCCGCGTACGGCGTCGCCCTGTGCGCCGAGTGCGGGCTGGTCTCCGCGCTCGTCGCCTCCGGCGGCGGCCGCCTGACCCACTTCACCTGCTGCGACCGCAACGGGGACCCGCTCATGCCCTGCGGGCGCTGCCGCCAGCTCCTGTGGGAGCACGGCGGGCCCGAGCTGGCCGTCGACACCGGTTCCGGCGTCCGCCCGCTGTCCGAGCTGCTCCCGGACGCGTTCGGCCCCGCGGACCTGGAGCGCTGACCCCCCCGGCCCGGGCCGCCGGCGCCCCGCGGCCCGGTTCGTCGGCGCCCCGCGGCCCGGGCCGCGAGACGCCGCAGCGGCCTGGGGCCGCCGGCCTCCCGCAACCCCCATCCGCCCGCCCCCACCTCGCCAAAGGACGTTCCATGGACGCCATCTCCGTCATCCGCACCAAGCGGGACGGCGGCACGCTGAGCCCCGAGCAGATCGACTGGGTCATCGACGCCTACACCCGCGGCGCCGTCGCCGACGAGCAGATGTCGGCGCTGGCCATGGCCATCCTGCTCAACGGCATGGACCGGGCGGAGATCTCCCGGTGGACGGCGGCGATGATCGCCAGCGGCGAGCGCATGGACTTCTCCGCGCTGCCGCGCCCCACCGCCGACAAGCACTCCACCGGCGGCGTCGGCGACAAGATCACCCTCCCGCTCGCCCCGCTGGTGGCCGCGTGCGGCGCGGCCGTGCCGCAGCTCTCCGGGCGCGGGCTCGGCCACACCGGCGGCACCCTGGACAAGCTGGAGTCCATCCCCGGCTGGCGCGCGCAGCTCTCCAACGCCGAGATGCTCGACGTGCTGCGCGGCGTCGGCGCCGTCGTCTGCGCGGCGGGCGACGGTCTGGCGCCGGCCGACAAGAAGCTCTACGCCCTGCGGGACGTGACCGGCACCGTCGAGGCGATCCCGCTGATCGCCAGCTCCATCATGTCCAAGAAGATCGCCGAGGGCACCGGCTCGCTCGTCCTGGACGTCAAGGTCGGCTCCGGCGCGTTCATGAAGAACGCCGAGGACGCCGCCGAGCTGGCCCGCACGATGGTCGGCCTCGGCACCGACCACGGGGTGCGGACGGTGGCCCTGCTCACCGACATGTCCACCCCGCTCGGCCGGACGGCCGGCAACGCCCTGGAGGTCCGCGAGTCCGTCGAGGTGCTGGCCGGCGGCGGCCCCGCCGACGTCGTGGAGCTCACCCTCGCCCTCGCCCGCGAGATGCTGCACGCCGCCGGTCTGCCCGACGCCGACCCGGCCAGGGCCCTGGCCGACGGCTCCGCCATGGACTGCTGGCGCCGCATGATCAGCGCCCAGGGCGGCGACCCGGACGCGGAGCTGCCCGTCGCCCGCGAGCGGCACGTGGTCACCGCCCCCGCCTCCGGCGTCCTCACCCGGCTCGACGCCTACGCCGTCGGCGTCGCCGCCTGGCGCCTGGGCGCCGGCCGCGCGCGCAAGGAGGACCCCGTGCAGGCGGGCGCCGGCGTCGAGCTGCACGCCAAGCCCGGCGACACCGTCCGCGCGGGCGCCCCGCTGCTCACGCTGCACACCGACACGCCGGAGGCGTTCGACTACGCCGTCGCCGCGCTGGCCGACGCGGTCGAGGTCGGCGCCCACCACGCCCCGGCGCCGATCGTGCTGGACGGCATCGCCTGAGAGTGAGGATGTGACGGGGGCACGGCCCGGGTACGCCAGAGACCCGCCACGGGATGATCTCGGAGTTCAGGCGGCTCGCTGCGCCATGCCGCCCGCGAGCGTGTCGACGCGGTTCTCGTACTCGCGGCGGGCCTTGCGCTGGGCCGGGACGCCGTGGCAGCGGACGAGCGGCTGGCAGCGGTCGAGGAGCCCGCGGTGCATGGCGAGGACGGCGGTGACGCGCAGGGTGTAGCCCTGGCCGCGTCGTACGGTCACCCCCTGGTCGAGCGCATCCCGCTCGGCGGGCTCCAGGTCGGCGGCGCGGAGGAAGTCGGCGACCTTGCCCGGCATGTCGGGAGTGATCGGCAGCTCCGGCGCCGGGGCATCCTCCTCGATGCCGGCGTGGCCGGGCATCGGGCCGGCGACGGCCGTACGGATCCGCACCGCGGCTGACACCGTGGTCGCGGGCAAGGGCGGCGATCGAGCGCCCTCCAGGTACGCGGCGTGCACGTCGGCGGTCTTCGCGGCCGCCACGGCGGGGCGGCGCCCGCCCTTGCTGCCCTTGGCCTCGGCGGCGCGCAGTCCGTCGTGCATCAGTTCGCGCTGGAGGTCCGCTGGAGTTCGCCGGCGGCGGCACGTCGTCAGCGGCTGACGAGAAGGCCGTCCACCAGGGCCCGGAGCCCGTCCTGGTAGGTGTCCTCGGCGGTCAGCGCCCCCCAGCGGTCAGCGGCCTGCGCCAAGCGGGGCAGCTCGTTCGAGTCGAGATCGGCGAAGACCTGCTCCCGGTAGGTCGGAGGGTCACCGTCTGCGCGCCGCCGAGCCGCTGTTGTCCTGACCACGATCTCTCCGGCGGTGTAGTACCAGATCGAACGGTAGCCGTGCACGGCCCGGTCGAGGGAGAGGCCGCATGCGACCAGGCCGTCAACGATCTGCTCGACGAACCACAGCGCGGATGTGGACATCAGGTCGTCGGCGGTGAGTACCTCCACGATCCAGGGGCAGGCGACGAGCGCCTCGTGGATCGCGGTGGCGGCGGCGACGATCCGCTCGCGAGGGTGGGCCGGCAGTTCGGATCGGCGCAGTGTCCGTGCGGCGTAGTCGTCCAGCAGGAGGACGAGCAGTTCTTCCTTGTCGCGGACGTGGTGGTAGAGCGCCATCGGCGTGCTGCCGACCTCCGTGGCCAGCCGCCGCATGGTCAGTCGGCCCACGCCCCCCTCGGTCACGATCCGGCGGGCTGCCTCGATGATCTCCTCGCGGGAGATGCGGGGAGGGCGGCCCGGATTTCTGCGTGGTGCGGACGGTTGCGGCATGCCTCCCATCATCCCCCGGGTGTCGACAACGGCCACCCCTGACGCTAACTTTTCTTACATGTATAGAAAGTCTCGAGAGAGGCCGGGCGTGGTGCTGGCGGCAGCCGCCGTCGCCCAATTCGTCGTCGCCCTGGATATGTCCGTGGTCAACGTCGCGTTGCCCGCGATCCGAACCGCGCTGGGATTCGCGCCGCTCGACCTGTCGTGGGTCGTGCACGTGTACGCGCTCACATTCGGCGGGTTCCTGCTGCTGGGGGGCCGCGCTTGCGACCTGTACGGCCGGCGTCAGATGTTCGCGCTGGGGCTGGTCGTCTTCGGGCTGTGCTCGCTGGCGGGCGGACTGGCCCAGACGCCCTGGCAACTGATCGCCGCACGCGCCGGGCAGGGCCTGGGCGCCGCCGCAGCTGCACCGGCCGCGCTGGCGATGCTCACCACCACCTTCGCCGAAGGCCCCCGGCGCGTCCGCGCGCTCGGAGTGTGGAGCGCGGTGAACGCCGCAGGCGGCGCGCTGGGCGTGCTGGCAGGCGGGGTGCTGACCGAGTACGCGGGCTGGCGCTGGGTCATGCTGATCAACCTGCCCATCGTCATGGCGGCTCTCGCGCTCATCCCCGCAGGGGTGCCCGCCGGAACAGCACCCGCCCAGCGCGAAAGGCTGGACGCGCTGGGCGCCGTCCTGGCGACCGGCGGAGTCGGGCTGCTGGTGCTCGGTGTCGTCCGCACCGACACCCTTGGCTGGGACTCCCCGGTCACGTGGGCGACCCTCGCTGCCGCGGCCGTACTGCTGACCGCCTTCGTCTTCGCCGAGTCGAGGGCCGACGCACCGCTGCTGCGCCTCGGCCTGCTGCGCAGCCGCTGGGTCGCCGGCGCGAACGTGCTGGTGTTCCTGGCCGCGGCCGGGCAGTTCACGGCGTTCTACCTCGTGTCCCTGTACATGCAGCAGGTCCTGGGCATGGGGGCCGCGGCGACCGGCACCGCGTTTCTGCCCTTCTCCCTGGGCCTGGTCGCGGGAACCGTCGTCGCGACCCGCATCACCGCGGCACGCACCCCCCGTGTGTCCCTGGTGCCCGGAGCCCTGCTGGCCGCCGCGGGCCTGGCCTGGTTCGCCCACATCAGCCCCGAGGGCAGCTTCCTCACCGACGTGCTCGGCCCCTCCCTCGTCACCAGCGTCGGCGCCGGACTGGTCCTGGCCCCGGTCGCCGCCGCCGCGACCACCGGCGTCGCTCCGCCTGAGGCCGGCATGGCCTCCGGTCTCATGAACAGCTCCCGCCAACTCGGCGGCTCTGTCGGCCTGGCTGCCCTGGCCACCCTTGCCGCGCACCACACCGGCACGGCCACCGACCCCGCCGCGCTCAACGGCGGCTACGCCCTGGGCCTGGCCGTCACCGCAGCCGTTTTCGTGCTCGCGGCGGTCGTGGCGATCGGTGTGCTGCCGCGCCGCCGGGTCGTCACACCTCTCCCGCGCCCTACCGCCCCCGCAGAGAACCAGATGGAAGGAACACCGTCATGAAGACCACCACTGTCGACCTGTTCGCCTCGGCGCTGCACTTTCACCCCGACGGCGACGTCCGAGCCGTCGAACGGCAGATGACGAACGGCGGCTCAGGCGCCTGGCAGATCGCCACGTTCCACGTGGAGACCGACGCCGACGTTCACGCCGACCACTGGGAGATGCACCCGGAGGCTGAGGAGGCCGTGTGCTGCCTGGCCGGCGGTGTCCGTCTCCACTTCCGCCCCGACGGGCCCGGTGACGCCGGGGAGATGGTGCGGTTGCGGGAAGGCACCGCCGTGATCGTCCCCCGCGGTCGCTGGCACCGCCTGGAACTGGAGGCTCCCAGCGACCTGATGTCGATCACTCTTCGCAACGGCACCCGCCTCGAAAAGCGGACCTACACCCATTGAGCGGACGGTGGCCCGGCGGATGTGCTGCCGGGCCACCGCAATCGCCCGACGGTTTCGCGGCGCCTGGTCCGTCGGCACACGCGCTCGCGGATGCCATCGCGCACCCGGCCGACACGCGGCAGCCCTGGGCCGCGGCCCTGTGTCCGCCAGGCGGTCCGTCGTCGCGCAGCGGGCTGAAGTCGACATCGAGGTGTGGGTCGTACGCTCCGGGCTGGATGCCGCAACAAACCCGAACGGATGCACACGGAAGCCGCGTTCGCGCACCTGGCCGGTGTCGCGCCGATCCCTGCCTCCTCGGGACGCACCCACCGCCACCGACTCGACCGCGGCGGCTTGACCGCCATAGGAGCATCCCGCCCGACGACGCGCGAGCGCCCGCCGACCCGTGGTGGTCGGCGGGCGCTCGCGCGTCCGGTCGCTCAGGCCGACACGGCCGCCAGGCGGCGTTCGGCCAGGGCGCGGCGGGTGGCGTACAGGGTGATGCCGCCCGCGCCGCACAGGGCGGCCAGCCCCAGGACCACCGTCGCGGACCAGCCGCCCGCGTGGAAGGCCAGGGCCCCCAGCGTGCCGCCCAGCGAGCTGCCGACGTAGTAGGCCATCTGGTAGAGCGCCGCGGCCTGCGCCCGTGCCGAGGTGGCGGCGCGGCTCACGGAGGACGACGCGGTGGCGTGCCCGGCGAAGAAGCCGGCCGTCACCAGCACCAGCCCCGCCAGCACCGCGACCAGGTGCGCGGAGAGCGTCAGCAGCAGCCCGGCCGCCGTCGTGCCGATGGCCAGGTACAGCGCGCCGCGCCGCCCCAGCCGGCCCACCAGGCGCCCGGCCGCGGCCGAGGAGAAGGTGCCCACCAGGTAGATCACGAACACCGAGCCCACCAGGCCCTGCGACAGCCCGAACGGCTCGGCCACCAGGCGGTAGCCGATCACGGTGTAGACGGCGCCGAAGACGGCCATGAACAGCAGGCCGATGGCGTACAGCCGCCGCAGCAGCGGATCGGCCAGGTGGCCGCGCACGGTGCGGGCGAGGGTGCGCGGGTCCAGCGGCGCGGGGGAGAAGCCGCGGGCGGCGGGCAGCAGCAGCCGGAACGCGACCGCGCACAGCAGCGCCAGCGCGCCGACGGCCAGCAGCGCGGCCCGCCAGCCGTGGCCCTCGGCGACCCAGCCGGTGAGGATGCGCCCGGACATGCCGCCGACGCTGTTGCCCGCGACGAACAGCCCGATCGCCCCGACCAGCGCCCGGGGCGGCAGCTCCTCGGCCAGATACGCCGTCGCCGACGCCGGGATGCCCGCGATCGCCGCGCCCTGCACCGCGCGCAGCGCCACCAGCCAGCCCAGGTCGGGGGCGAGCGGGAGCAGCAGGCCGACGCCCACCGCGAGGGCCACGGACACCGTCATCACCCGGCGCCGCCCGAACCGCTCCGAGAGCATGCTCAGCGGCAGCACGCACACCGCCAGGCCGACGGTGGCCGCGGAGATCGTCCAGCTCGCCGCGTCCGGGGTCACCGCGAAGTCGGCGGAGAGCGCGGGCAGCAGCGCCTGGGTGGAGAACAGCAGCGCGAAGGTGGCGAGCCCGAGCGCGAAGAGGGCGACGTCGACGCGGCGGCGGGCGACGGGGCGGGGGAGGGGCGGTTCCGCCGCGCCGGTGCCGGTACCGGCACCGGCGGACGGTTCGGCGGGGGACTCGCCGCCGGGTTCGGCGGGCGCCGCGGTGGCGGGCCCGGCGGTTCCGGCGGACGCCGCGGTGGCGGTACCGGCGGCGGGGGACGACGGCTGAGAGGCACCCGCGTCGGCGGGTGCCCCGGTATCGAGCGAAGGCATGCCCCGAACGTAGGGTGGGTCGCCTTCATGCGTCCAATGCGCAAAACTGACAGTATCGATGCGTCAGCGCATAAGCCGAGCTGAGAGGCGGCCGTGTCACCACCCGGCAACGAAAAAGACATACAGGTAACAGCGATCACATCGCGCACGCCTCCGGCCGTCCCGGGCATGGCGGACATCGACGCCGAGTCGTGGGCGGCCCTGCTCACCCCCCGCCTGGCCCAGTTCACCGCCGTCGCGCGGCACGAGCACGTGACGCGCGCGGCACGGGAGTTGGCCGTGCCCCAGTCCACGCTGAGCCGGGCCATGGTGCGCCTGGAGGACGACCTGGGCATCGCCCTGTTCGCCCGCCGCGGCCGCTCCGTGTCGCTGACACCCGCCGGCCGCACCTTCCTCGGCTCGGTGGAGAAGGCGCTCGCCTCCGTCGAGCAGGCCGCCGAGGCGGTGCGCTCGGACGCCGACCCGGCCACCGGCAAGGTCGCCTTCGGATTCCTGCACACCCTCGGCTCGGAGACCGTGCCCGGCCTCATCCGCGCCTTCCGCGCCGACCATCCCCGGGTGCGGTTCTCCCTGGTGCAGAACTACGGCGAGGCCATGCTCGACCGACTGCGCGCCGGAACGCTCGACCTGTGCCTGACCTCGCCCGTCCCCGACGCCCCCGACCTCGTCGCCCGCCGCCTGGACGAGCAGCGGCTGCGCCTCGTCGTCCCCGACGACCACCGGCTCGCCCGCCGCAGACGCGTGCGGCTGGCCGAGGCTGCCGACGAGCAGTTCATCACCCTGGAACCCGGCTACGGGATGCGGCGCATCTTCGACACCCTGTGCGCCGAGGCCGGGTTCACGCCGCGCGTCGCCTTCGAGGGCGAGGAGGCGGAGACCCTGCGCGGCCTGGTCGCCGCGGGCCTGGGCGTCGCCCTGCTGCCCCCGCCCACCGTCTCCCGCCCCGGGGTCGTCGAACTCGCCGTCACCGCGCCGCGCGCGGTGCGCGAGATCGGCGTCGCCTGGCTCGACGGCCACCCCGACACGCCGCCGGTGGCCGCGTTCAAGAAGTTCCTCCTCTCCCGCCGCGGCCAACTCCTGGCCTGAGCGGGCCCGGTCTGCCATCGTGGCGCCGTGACGAAGCAAGCGCTGCCCGCGCGCACCGCGCGCCTCGGCCGCCCCCTCGGCCCGACGCACCAGGTCGAGGCCGTCCTCCTCGTCCTCCCCGGCGGCGTCCCGGACTCCGTGCGCCGCCCCTCGCCGCTGGCCGCCGTCGGCGCCCACGCGCTCGCCCGGCACGCGGTGCGCACCGCCGACCGGGCGGGCGCGTCGCTGACCGCGCACGTGGTCCACCCGCGCTACCGGGGCTGGAACGGCGACGCCGCGCACCTGGCGGCCGACGCGGCGTGGGCGCTGGACGAGGTGGCCCACCGCTACGGGGACGCCCCGGTGTGCCTGGCCGGCAGCGGCACGGGGGCCCGCGCGGCGCTGCGGGCGGCCGGGTACCGCACGGTGGTCTCCGTCGTCGCCCTGGCCACCTGGGCCCCCGACGGCGACGACGAGCCCGTGGACCACCTCGCCGACCGGCAGGTGCTGTTCGTCCACGGCACCGACGACGAGGTGTGCGCCCCGGACACCTCCTACCGGCTCGCCGAGCGCGCGCGAAAGGCCACGCCCGCGGTGTGCCGCTTCGAGGTCCACACCGACCGCCACGCGCTGCGCCGCTACCGCGCCGAAGTCACCGCCCTGTGCGCCGAGTTCACCCTGGGCACGCTGTGCGACCTGGAGCTGCCCCGGCCCCTGCGCGACGCGCTGGCCGCGCCCCCGCCGCTGGGCCTGCGCATGCCGCTGGCCTCCGGCTTCGGCACCACCGCGCACGCGCACTGACCCGGCCGCGCTCAGCCGCCGCTCGCCGCCGCCGACCCCGCGGCGTCGCTCAGCCGCCGCTCGCCGCCGCCGACCTTGCGGCATCCCGGGGCCACGGCCGCTCCAGGCAGCAGCGCACGAAGTCCCGCACCACCGGGTCGCCGTCGTCCGCACGGGCCCAGGCGACGCCGACGTGGCTGGGGCTGACGCCGCTGACCGGCCGGTAGGTGACGCCTGGCCGGGCGTGGAAGCGCGCGGCGGACGCGGGGGCGAGGGCGACGCCGTACCCGTGGGCGATGGCGCTCAGCCAGTCGTCCGGCTGCTCGGCGACGGCGCCCACGCGCACCGGGCGCCCCTCGCGCTCGTCGGCGGCCAGCCACTGCGCCCGCCACCGGCCCGTCTCCGGCGGGGCGGCGACGAACGGCTCGTCCCACAGTTCGCGGAACGCCACGACCTCGCGCGCGGCGAGCGGGTGCCCGTCGGGGAGCGCCACCCAGCGCGGCTCGGCGAAGAGCACGGCTGTGCGCACCCCGTCCTGGCCGGGGAACGGCAGCCGCAGCAGGGCGACGTCCACCTCCCCGTCGGCCAGCCCGGCGTCCGGACGCGACCACGCGGCCTGCCGCATCTCCACCCGCCAGTCCGGCCGACGCCGGGTGAACTCCGCGACGATGCGCGGGGTCGCCTCGTTGGCCGCGCTGGCGAGGAAGCCGACCCGCAGCGAGCGGGCCGCGCGGCCGGCGGCGCACCGCGTCTCACGCACCACCCGGTCCCAGTCGGCCAGCAGGGCGGGCGCCCGCTCCGCCAGCGCCCGGCCCGGCTCGGTGAGCGCCATGCCGGTGGGGGACCGGGTGAACAGCCGCGTCCCGAGCCGGGCCTCCAGGTGCCTGACCTGTTTGGTGAGCGCCGGCTGGGAGACGAACAGCCGCTCCGCCGCGCGGGTGAGGGTGCCCTCCTCGGCCACCGCGACGAAGGAGCGCAGCAACCGGGTGTCCAGGTCCATGCCGTCAGGTTATAGAAGCGGGTATTGGACGCCCGCCCGCGGCCCCGGCGAGCCTGGTGGCGGCGGGCGTGCCGTGGCTCGCCGTCCTCACGACGTGCTCGACCGAAAGACGGAGACCATGGACACCGCCTACGTGATCGTCACCGTCCTCACCGCCCTGGCCAACGCCGGCATCGCCGTCGCCGACCTCCTGCGGGCCGACTTCGTCCTGGCCAACTCGGCCGAGGTGGGCGTCCCGCCGAGCCGGCTGCCCTGGCTCGCCGCGCTCAAGGCGGCCGGCGCCGCCGGACTGGTGCTCGGGCTCCTGGGCGTCCCGGCCGTCGGCGTCGCCGCCGCCGGGGGGCTCGTGCTGTTCTTCACGGGTGCCGTCGTCGTCCACCTGCGGGCGCGCGTCCACCACAACCTCGCCGTGCCCGGCGCCTACCTGGCCCTGGCCGCCGCCTCCCTGGTCCTCGCCGCCGCGCGGTGAGGAACCAGCCCGGGACGGCGCGGGGGCGCGCGGCCCGGGGCGCGTCAGGCGTCGGACGGGCGCGGCGGGACGTGCCGCGCGACGAGGGCGCGCATCCCCTCCACGTCCGCGCCCGCGCGCAGCCCGCGTTTGGGCAGCAGCACCATCCCGCCCACCGTGTCGTCGACGACCAGCACGAACAGGTGCGCCGTCTCGATGCGGTACCGGAACGACGACCAGGCGATCCGGCTCTCGGCGACCGCCGTGGCGGCGTGGACGCCGTCGGCGTCCGCCCGCATGGTGTACTCGCCCTGGGCGCGGGCGTACCTGGTCATCCGCCGCACCTGGTACCGGCGGTGCACCCATCCGCCCGCGAAGGCGCCCAGCACCGCGCAGAGGCCGGCGAGGGCCACCGCCATCGCGAGTTCCGGCGCCGCGAGCAGCACCAGCGCGGAGAGGACGGCCAGCGTGAGCGCCCCGGTCGCCAGGGCGCGGCGCTGGGGCACGGCGGCTCCGGCCCGGGCGCGCAGCGCCTCGGCCAGCTCGTCCGAGGTCGGCAGGTAGGCCAGTTCGACGGAGGCCCCCGGCGCGGCCCCACGCTGCTCGTTCTCCATAGGGCGCGAGCGTAGTGGCGCACCGGGGCCGCCGACGGCGCGGGGCGGGGGCCCGACCGGGTCAGTAGCCGACGCGCAGGCCCGTCGCGGCCAGCACGGGCGCGAGGGGCTGGTGGTAAGTGCTGCCGCCGACCGCGCAGTTGCCGCTGGAGCCGACCAGGATGCCCAGGCCCCGCGAACCGGCGAACACGGGGCCGCCCATGTCCCCGGGCTCACCGCAGATCGTGGCCCGGAACAGCCCGTGCAGCGTGCCCTGCGGCAGCCGGACCGTCTGGTTGACGCCGGTGACCGTGCCGCAGTGCAGCCCCGTGGTCCGTCCGTACCGGCAGGCGGCCTGCCCGAGCGCGGGCTGCTGGGCCTGCGTGATGCGCACGGCACCGCCGGGGCCGCCGATCTCGCTGGGGTAGTCCAGGGTGGTGTTGGTGTAGCGCACGACCGACCACGAGGCCCCGGGGAACCGCGCGACCGTCGTGACGCCGACCGGCACGGTCAGCGCCGGGTCGCGGTACCACTGCGTGCCCACGGGGCCGCAGTGCCCCGCCATCAGGCCGTACCGGGCCGTGTGGTCCGTGGCGTTGAACGCCACCGCGCAGTGGCCGCCCGTGCGGAACAGCACGTCGCCGCCGCGTACGGCGCTCTCGGCCGTGGCCGGTGCCGCCGCCACGGGCGAGGCGAGCGCCAGCACCGCGGCCAGTGCCAGCACCGGACCGATGACCGCGCGCAGCGTTCTTCGCACGGAACCGCGCCCGGTTCGGTGCCGGAGAGCGAATGTAGAGAACATGTCAACTCCTGGGGATGAGACGGCCGAAGACGCGACCTCCCGCCAGTCTCCAACCCCCACCCCCCACCCACAACCCACCACCCAACCCCCCTCCCCGACGCGACCCCCCACCCGCCAACCCCCACCGCCTCACACCCCGGACGGAATCTTTGGAGCCGGGGCTGCGGTTGGGGGAGTTCGTGTACGACGTGGCGAATGGGTGTGTGGGCGAGTACCGGGAGACGCACGAGGGCAGGGTGTGGCTGCGACCGATCGGAGGTGGCTACGAGTGGACGACCGAACCCGGCAGCGTGCGCAGGCCGACCGACGCCGAGTTGGTGCGGGCCCGGGTCCGCGCCGCGAACCGCGACAGCCGTACGCGGTGACCGGTGTCGTCCGGCCCGTCCGGGGGCTGCCGTGATCACCAGCGCGGCCGTGGCGGAGGGCACGGTGCCGCGCGTGGGCGGCTACGCCTGCGAGGCGTACGCGTGGAGCGCGGAGTTGGGCAGGCGGTGGGTGCTGGGGCGGCACGTGGTCCGCACGCCGCGCCTGGCGGTGCGGTGGCTGCGGGGGCGCGCGCTGCTGATCGCCCACGCGCTGGACCCGCTGCCGGAGCACCCGGGCCCGCTCCCGGCCGCGTGCCTGCGGGAGATCGCCGGGGGCGGTCCGAACCCGGGTGCGCTGATGCGCCGCTGGCTGCACGACGCGGGCGCCCAGGAGACGGCGGCCGACCGGCTGCGCACGGGCCTGCCCCTGACGGTCGGCGCGGCGGACGAGTCGGTGCACTACGTCCTCGCCGCCCAACCGCTGCCCGCCTGACGCTCTCCGGGCGGCCCGGCAGCGATCCGGCAGCGATCCGGCAGCGGCCCGGCGGCGACCCGGCCTCAGCGCCGGATCAGGCCGAGGTCGGTCGCGGTGGCGACGGCGGCGGTGCGCGAGTCGACGCCGAGCTTGGCGTAGGCGCGGGCGAGGTGGGACTTGACCGTGCCCTCGGTCAGATGCAGGCGTGCGGCGACGCCCGCGTTGGACAGCCCCTCGGCGACCAGCGCGAGCACCTCCGTCTCGCGCCGGGTCAGCGCGGTGCCGGGCGTGCGCAGCCGGTGCACGAGCCGGTCGGCGACGGCGGGGGCGAGCGCGGCGCGTCCGGCGGCCGCGGTGCGCACGGCGGCGGCCAGTTCCTCGGGCGGGGCGTCCTTGAGCAGATAGCCGGTGGCACCGGCCTCGATGGCGGGCAGGGTGTCCGCGTCGGTGTCGTAGGTGGTGACGACCAGCACGCGCGGGGCGCCGGGCCGGGCGGTGATCGCGGCGGTGGCCTCGGCACCGGTCATGCCGCCGCCGAACCGCAGGTCCATCAGGACGACGTCGACGCCGCCCGCCGCCGCGCGGGCGACGGCGTCCTCGGCGGTGGCGGCCTCGGCCACCACGGTCAGACCGGGCTCGGTCTCCAGCACCGCGCGCAGCCCGGCGCGGACGACGGGGTGGTCGTCGGCCAGGAGCAGGCGCAGCGGGGCGCCGGTCACGGGCGGGCCCCGGCGGCGTGGGGCCGCCCGGCGTCGCACGGGGCGGCGCCGGCCGCCGGGGCGAGCGGGAGCCGGGCGGTCACCGTGGTGCCGCGCCCGGGCGCGGAGGCGACGGTGAGGGCGCCGCCGAGCGCGTGCACGCGGGCCCGCATCGCGGCCAGGCCGAAGCCGGCGCCGGGGGCGGGCGCGGGCACGGCGGCCGGGTCGAACCCGGCGCCGTCGTCGGTGACGGTGAGGGTCACGGCGCCGCCCGCGCGGCCGGGCGTGCCGAGCGTGACGTCGGCGGTGGTGGCGCCCGCGTGCCGGACGGTGTTGGCCAGCGCGGACTGGGCCAGGCGCAGCAGGGCCACCTCGTGCCCGGTCGGCAGCGCCGCCGGTGCCCCGGTGCGGTGGAAGCGGACGGCGAGCCGGTGGCGGGCGCCGGTGGTGGCGCACAGGCGGGCCAGCGCGTCGGCCAGGCTGGCGCCCTCCAGCGCGGGCGGGGAGAGGGCGGCGACGAAACGGCGGGCCTCGGCGAGATCGTCCACGGCCGCCTGGCGGGCCTGCTCGACGTGGCGGGCGGCGTCCCGGGGCCTGTCGGGCAGCGCGCGCTCGGCGGCGCGCAGCAGGAGCTGGACGCTGGAGAGCCCCTGCGCCAGCGTGTCGTGGATCTCGTGCGCCAGGCGTTCGCGCTCGGCCAGCACCCCGGCGGTGTGCTGCGCGGCGGCCAGGTCCGAGCGGGCGGCGGTGAGTTCCTCGATCAGCTCGCGGCGCCGTTCGCTCTCCCGGTACAGGGCCTGGTAGCCCCACACCACCGCGACGGCCACGGCGGCGCCGAGGGCCGGGCCGATCGCCATGGCCGGGGCGAAGGAGCCGCTGTGCGCGGCGAAGGCGGTGATCGCCGCGAGCGCGGTCGCCGTCACGGTGGCGAGCGCGGCCCGCCGGGGCAGCAGGTGGAGCTGGAGGAAGTACAGCGGGAAGGCCACCCACACCCCGTCGCCGGACAGCGCCAGCAGCACCAGCCACCCCGCGCCGACCCCCGCCAGCCACCGGGCGGCGGCCCGCCGGGAGGCGCGGACGCGGGGCAGGAGCGGCCCGGCCGCGTACGTCAGCGCCAGCGCCCCGGCCACGGCGACGACGGCGGCGGCGCGCGGGGCGCCCCCGGCCACCGCCCGCCCGGCCGCCAGCGCGAGCAGCCCGGCGACGAGCAGGTGCAGGCACCACGCGAGGACGCGGGGCGTGGGGGTGAGCGCGGGTGCGGCGGTGTTCACAGTTCTCCCAGCCTACGAAAGCCGCGCCGCCCGGGCCTCTGCCGAAAGATGGAAGTCGTCCGCCCCCTTCCGGCGCGGCGAGTGCCGCCGTGCGCGGGACGCGCGGGGGGCCGTGCGGCGGCGAGGGTGGCGGGGTACCGCTTCCCCGGTGAGAAAGGGCGGGTCGCGACCGTGTTCGTCGCCTGGAGAGACATGAGGTTCGCCAAGGGCAGGTTCGCCCTGATGGGGGCCGTCATCGTGCTGATCACCCTGCTGGTGGGGCTGCTGTCCGGGCTGACCGCCGGGCTGGGGCGCCAGAACACCTCCGCGATCGAGGCCCTCCCGGCCGACCGGATCGCCTTCGGCGCACCCGCCGAGGGGCAGAAGCCGTCCTACGCCGACTCCACCGTCACCGCCGCACAGTGGCGGCGGTGGGCGCGGGCCCCCGGCGTGGAGCGCGCCGAGCCGCTGGGCATCGCCACCACGCGGGCCACCGCCGGGGCCCGCAGCGCCGGGGTGTCGGCGTTCGGGGTGGCGCCCGGCTCGCGGCTCGCCCCGGACGGCGAACGGCTCGACGGGGCGTCGGCCGTGCTCTCCGCCGGCGCCGCCGACGCCCTCGGACTCCGCCCCGGGGACACCTTCACCCTGGGCGGCCGGTCGCTGACCGCCGTCGCCGTGCGGGGCGACGCGTTCTTCAGCCACACCCCGGTGGTGTGGACCAGCCTGGCCGAGTGGCGGCGGGCCGCGCCGCCCGCCCGGGCGCAGGGGGACCCGACGGCGACCGTGATCGCCCTGTCCACCACCTCCCGCGCCGACATCGCGGCCACGGACGCGGCGGCGGGCACCCGGACGGTGACGACGGCCGACTCGCTGGCCGCGATCGGCTCCTACGCCGCCGAGAACGGCTCGCTGCGCCTGATGCGCGGCTTCCTGTTCGCCATCTCCGCCCTCGTCATCGGGGCCTTCTTCACCGTGTGGACCATCCAGCGCAGCGGTGACGTCGCGGTGCTCAAAGCGCTCGGCGCCACCACCGCCCACCTGCTGCGCGACGCGCTCGGGCAGGCCGTCGCCGTGCTCGCCTGCGGCACCCTGGTCGGCGCCGCGCTCGCGGTGGGCGCCGGGGCGCTGCTCGCGGGCTCGTCCGTGCCGTTCCTCCTCACCCCGGCCACCGTCCTGGCGCCCGCCGCCGTGCTCGTCCTGCTCGGCGCGCTCGGCGCCGCGCTGTCCGTCCGGCGCATCACCTCCGTCGACCCGCTGACCGCCCTGGGGAGCGCCCGATGAGCCTGCGCCTGACCGACGTGACCCTCACCCACCCCGACGGCGCCGCCCGGCTGACGGCCCTGGACCGCGTCACCCTGGAGGTGCCCCGGGGCGGGCTGACCGCCGTCGTCGGCCCCTCCGGCTCCGGCAAGTCCAGCCTGCTGGCCGTCGCCGCCACCCTGATCCGGCCGGACTCCGGCACCGTCACCCTGGACGGGGCGAGCACGGCCGGCCTGACGCGCGGTGAGCTGACGGACCTGCGCCGCCGCACGGTCGGCATCGTCTTCCAGCAGCCGAACCTGCTCCCCTCCCTCACCGCCGCCGAGCAGCTCCAGGTGATGGCCCGGCTCGACGGGCGCGACCCCGCGAAGGCGCGCGGGCGCGCCCTGGAGCTGCTGGACGCCGTCGGCCTGGCCGGGGAGGCCGACCGCCGTCCGCACCAGCTCTCCGGCGGCCAGCGCCAGCGCGTCAACCTCGCCCGCGCGCTGATGAACGACCCCCGCGTGCTGCTCGTCGACGAGCCCACCAGCGCCCTGGACCACGCGCGCGGCGCCGCCGTCGTCGGCCTGATCGCCCGCCTCACCCGGGAGCGGGGCACCGCCACCGTGCTGGTCACCCACGACCGGGCGCACCTGGCCACGGCGGACCGCACCGCCGAGATGCGCGACGCCCGCCTCACGCCCCTGGCGGGGCCGCGGCCCCCGGCCGCGGCGGGGCGGTGAGCGGGGCGGCGGTCAGGGGGAGGCGTGGGTGACCGGGGTGGCCGGGTCGTCCAGCCACACCGACGGGTGGCCGTCCGGGCCGACGGTGAGGCCGAAGCGGTCCCGGGCGGGGGAGCCGAGGGCCTCCCAGCGCCGGAAGGCGGCCTCCACCTCGTCCCACAGGCGGCGCGGCCCGTACTGGTCCGTCTCGAACTCGGCCGTGCGCGGCGCGTACTCGACGGTGGCCCAGGACCGCTTGTCGTCGGCGAACAGCCACAGCGTCGCCTCGCCGCTGTCGTCGTCCGCGGCGGACCAGCGGTACCAGGCGTCGGTGACGTGCAGCGACACGAAGAACGCCGGGTCGGTCTGGAGCACGTTCTGCGGCGGGACGCGGGTGCGGCCGGGGTCGCCGGACTGGTCGTGGTAGTAGTCACGGATGTGGCCGGCTCCGGCGGGGCGGACGCGGTCCCACATGAACGAGGGGTCGCCGCTGAGGCGGCCGGTGCCCACGCCGTCGCGCACGTCCACCGTGGCGAAGGAGGCGTGGAAGAAGCTGCTGCCCCACGGGGCGACGATGCGGCCGTTCGGACACTGCGCCACCAGGCGGCCGAAGTCGCGCAGCGTGCAGGTGGCGATCACCCGGTCGTACGGCGCGCCGGACGCGTCCCCGGCCAGGCCGTCGCCGATTAGGACGCGCGGGGCGAACCCCGCGGCCGCCAGGGCGCGCCGGGCCCGCTCGGCCAGCCCGGGGTCGTACTCGACGGTGGTGACGCGCTCCTGGCCGAGCCGGTGGCACAGCCAGGCCGCGTGGTACCCCGTCCCGGTGCCGATCTCCAGCACCCGGTCCCCGTCACGCACCTGGAGCAGCTCCAGCATCTCCAGCATGAGCGAGGGCATCGACGACGAGGAGCTCGGCCGCTCGAAGGCGCCGTCCCCCAGCTCCCGGCCGTCGTTGACCTGGGTGATGATCGGTACGTCGCTGTACACCGCCGCCCGCCACGCCTCCGGATCGGCGGCGACGTCGTGGCCGCCGAACCGGGGCGGGATGAACAGCGCGCGGTCCACCGCGGCGACCGCGTCCCGCCACGGCTCCGGCACGGCGCCGGAGCGCTCCAGGGCACGGACGAGGTCGCGCTGGGTGGTCACCGCCGGCTCACTTCGGCGGCTCGTACGGCTTCGTCGGGCCCGGCGGCTTGTCGCGGTGCCCGTCTCCGCCGGCCGTGTCCGGCTTTCCGGAGTGGCCTCCGCCCTTCTTCTCCATCGCGAACCTCCCTCTCCCGGGGCTCCCGGTCTGTGGCGTCCGGGATATGCCCCCGTGAGACGCGCGCTACACCGGGTCACCGTAGCGTGGCCGAGAACCACCGTCGCCCCCCTGAACCGTGCGCATCGTTCGGGGCTCGATTATCTACGCGCGTAGGACTACAGTACGAAGATGCCACGCGAGACCCTGAGCACCCAGCCCACCGAGGAGCAGATCCGGCGCGCCCCCAAGGTTCTGCTGCACGACCACCTCGACGGCGGCCTGCGTCCGGCCACCGTCGTCGACCTCGCTCGAAAGGCCGGATACGACCGGCTGCCGGAGACGGACGCCGAGGCGCTGGGCCGCTGGTTCCGGGAGGCCGCCGACTCCGGCTCGCTGGAGCGGTACCTGGAGACGTTCACCCACACCGTCGCGGTGATGCAGTCCCGCGACGCCCTGTTCCGGGTCGCCGCCGAGTGCGCGGAGGACCTGGCGGCCGACGGCGTCGTCTACGCCGAGGTGCGGTACGCGCCGGAGCAGCACCTGGAGGGCGGGCTGAGCCTGGAGGACGTCGTCCGGGCGGTGAACGAGGGCTTCCGCGAGGGCGAGCGCCGCGCCCTGGCGGCCGGGCACCGGGTCCGCGTCACCGCGCTGCTGACCGCCATGCGGCACGCGGCCCGCTCGCTGGAGGTCGCGGAGCTGGCCAACCGCTTCCGGGACGAGGGCGTGGCCGGCTTCGACATCGCGGGCGCGGAGGCCGGCTACCCGCCCACCCGCCACCTGGACGCCTTCGAGTACCTCAAGCGGGAGAACCACCACTTCACCATCCACGCCGGGGAGTCCTTCGGCCTGCCGTCGATCTGGCAGGCGCTCCAGTGGTGCGGCGCGGACCGGCTGGGCCACGGGGTGCGCATCACCGACGACATCACGGTGGCCGAGGACGGCACCGTGGAGCTGGGCCGTCTGGCCGCCTACGTGCGGGACAAGCGCGTCCCCCTGGAGATGTGCCCGACGTCCAACCTCCAGACGGGCGCCGCCACCTCCTACGCGGATCACCCGATCGGGCTACTGCGCACGCTCCACTACCGGGTCACCGTCAACACCGACAACCGGCTGATGAGCGGCACGAGCATGACGAACGAGTTCGCGCACCTGGTGCGCACGTTCGGCTACACCCTGGACGACATGCAGTGGTTCACCGTCAATGCGATGAAGTCGGCTTTCATCCCTTTCGATGAACGTCTGGCGATGATCAACGACGTGATCAAGCCGGGTTACGCGGAGCTGAAGTCGGCCTGGCTGTTCCGGCAGACGGCCGCCGAACGCGGCGTGACCAGCGCTCTCTCCCACGCCGACCGCTGAGCGCGGCTCCGGGGCGCGGGGCGGCGGCGGCGCGCCGCCGCGCCGCCCCGCACGCCGTCCCGGGCGCGGCGGTGTTTGCTCCCGCACTCACGTGATCACTACGTTCTGGTGACCATGAGCCACGGAATCACCAGGAAGACCCTGAGCGCCGCCGTACTGGGGGCCGCCATGGCCGCCGGCGCCGCCGGCACCGCCGCCGCAGCCGACCACCAGGCCGCCTCGGCCGACAACCTCACCACCACCGTCGCCGACGTGCAGAACATGAGCGTCGAAGACCGCGTCATGGGCATCCCCGGCGACATCACGCGGGCGGCCGGGGCCGTGCACGGCACGGTCGAGCGCGCCGCGCCGCAGCGGTCCGCGGAGGGGCTGCTCGGCGGCCTGCCGCTCATCGGCCCGCTGCTGGAGGGCGCCGCCGGCGGCCTGCCGACCGACAGCCTGACCGGCGGGGGCCTGCCCACCGACAGCATCACCGGCGGCGGCCTGCCCACCGGCAACCTGTCCGGGCTGCCGACGAGCGCGCTCGGCCTGTAGCCCGCGGGCACCGCGGAGGGCGGGCCGGTGCCCCGGCCCGCCCTCCGACACTCCGAGACCCCGAGACCTCTCAGCGCTGCCCGCGCGGCCCCCGCCTCACCACGCGCCGGGACGCTCCTCCTGCGGGAGCAGCACCCACAGCGCCAGGTAGAGCAGGAACTGGGGTCCGGGCAGGATGCACGACGCGACGAAGATGATCCGCATCGTCGTCGGCGAGATTCCGAAGCGGCGGGCGAGCCCCGCGCACACCCCGGCGATCATCCGGCCCTGACGCGGTCGGGAGATCCCTGAGATCACGGCCATGGCCTGACTCCTTCGCAGTGGTTGGCGGCGCCTTCCGCGCCAGGTATCCAACGTAGGGCCGCCGCAAACCCGGCGCGTCGGTCTACGGGGCGATTCCGACCCTGGCCGACCTCGGGGTACGCCCCGGAGGGGCCCCGCCGGCCCGCGCGGCGCGCCCGGCCCCGGGCACGGCTCCGGCCGTGCCCCCGGCACCGCTCGCGCCTCCGCCTCCGGCCGTGGCGCCGCCTCCGGCCGGGGTGCCGCCTCCGGCCGGGGTGCCGGCGCGCGCTGCGGCCGGCGTCACCCTCACCGTCCCCGTCCCCGTCCGGGCGCACGCGGCCGCGCCCGCCACCGCCGGGCACCGCGCGGTGCGCCGCCGCACGCCGGCGCGCAGCACCGGGTGGAGCGCCAGGTGCACGACGCCGGCGCCCACGGTGTTGAGCAGCACGGCGTCCACGTTCCCCGTCTGGCCCGGTACCGAGGTGCGGGCCACCTCCAGGGCGCACGAGAGCGCGGCGACGGTGGGCACCGTGCGCAGGAACGAGGCCAGCCACGGGCCCAGCGGCCCGGCGGCCAGGGGCAGCAGGACGCCCAGCGGGGCCAGCAGCAGCAGGTCGCCGCCCAGCGCGGCCAGCGCGTCGCGCGGCCCGCCCGCCCACTGCGCGCGCACCGTGGCCAGCAGCGTCACGTTGGCGGGCTCCACCCACGGCACCGTGCGGGGCCGCAGGGTCAGCCAGCCGGTGAACAGCAGGTACGCCGCGAGCAGCGCGCGGCTCGCGCTCCGGACGCGGAAGGCGGCGGTGCCTTCGGGACGATGACGCTGCACGGGTGCCACGCGGAGGACGACGCGGGGCCGGGCCGCACCGGTTCCCGGCTCCGCGCCACCGGGCGCCTCACCGGGCGAGCGGCGCCCGTTCGGCGGAGGCGGGGCCGTCGGCGCTGGTCCGCAGGGCGACGTCGCACTCGTAGCGCCGCACCGGCGCCTCCTCGGACCCCGTCGTCCCGTCGGCGCGGTCGGTGGCGTCCGGGCGGGGGGCCGGGCCGCCGAGCAGCACGCCGTCCCCGCTGTCGGCGAGCGAGGTGTCGGCGTAGGTGCACACGAGCTGGGCGAGGGCGAACGCGGGCAGCGCGGCGGGCGGGCGGCTCAGCCGCAGCGCTTCGGGGTCGTCCCGCTCCTGCGGGCCGCTGACCCGCAGGTCGCCGGGGACGGCGGTGGAGAAGCCGGCCGCGCGCTCGCGCCCGTCCGGGGTGCGGCGCACCTCCGCCAGCAGGGTGCGGGCGAGCGCGAGCCGGTCGGTCTGGCTTTCCCCGGTGGGCAGTTCCAGCGCGCGCCGCACGTCCACCACGCGGCCGCTGCACACCAGTGCGATCCGTACGGTGCGCTCCTGCGCGCCCGCGCCGGTCTCCCGCACCCCGCAGGCCACCCGGGACGGCGCGGGCCCGGCGTCCACGGGCACGGGCGTGGCCCGGATGCCGCACCCGGCGAGAGCCGCGACCGCCACGGCGGCGGCCGCCAGCCGCGCCGCCGCCCGGGCGCCGCCCACCCGCGCCGCCCGGCGCCCGCCCACCGCGTCCACCCCGCTCACCGGCCGTCCTCCCCGCCCCGGCGGCTCCGTCCGCCGCCCTGGTCGCCCGCGTGGTCCGCGTCGGCCGCGTCGGCCGGGTCGTCCGTTCGGCCCGTCCGGTTCTCCTGGCAGGCGTCTCCCGCGCGGTCGTCCGCGTCGCCGTAGTCGCCGTCGTCGCCGTCGTCCGCGTCACACGGGTCGCCGTGGGAGGCGTTCGCGTCCAGCGCGCTGGCGTCGCGGGGCAGCCGCAGGGTGAAGACCGCGCCGCCCTCCGGCGCGTTGTGCGCGGTGATCGACCCGCCGTGGATGTGCGCGTTCTCCCGCGCGATCGACAGACCGAGCCCGCTGCCCTCCGAGCGCGGCCGGGAGGCGCTGGCCTTGTAGAACCGGTCGAAGACGTGCGGCAGGACGTCCTCGGGGATGCCGGGCCCGCGGTCGGCCACCTCGATGACCAGCACCTCCCCGGCCGGCCCGTCCGCACCGTCGCCGTCGCGGGTGTGCACCGCGACGCGCACCGGGGACCCGCCGTGCTTGAGCGCGTTGCCGATGAGGTTGGCCAGGATGACGTCGAGCCGGCGCGGGTCGAGGCGGGCGCGGATGCCCAGCGGCGCGTCCAGTTCGACCGCGTCCAGCCAGGCGCGCGCGTCCATGCACGCCATGACCTGCTCGGCCACGTCCACGTCGTCCAGCACCAGGCGGGCCGTGCCCGCGTCGAAGCGGGTGACTTCCATCAGGTTCTCCACCAGGTCGCCCAGGCGCCGGGTCTCGCTGACGACGAGCTGGACGGCCGGGGCGATCATCGGGTCCAGGTTGTCGCTCTCCTCCTCCAGCACCTCCGTGACCGCCGAGATCGCGGTGAGCGGCGTGCGCAGCTCGTGCGACATGTCGGCCACGAAGCGGCGGCTGGACTGCTCCCGGGCGCTCAGCTCGGCCACCCGCTGCTCCAGGGAGGCCGCCGCCGCGTTGAAGGTGCGCGAGAGGTCGGCCAGCTCGTCGTTGCCGGACACCGCGAGCCGGGTGTTCAGCCGCCCCTCGCCCAGCCGCCGGGCCGCCTCGCCCAGCCGCTGGACGGGACGCAGCACCGTGGACGCCGCCGCCTGCGCCAGCAGCACCGAGCCGAGCAGCGCGAGGGCGCTGGCGACGGCCAGCGACCAGGCCAGGGAGTTGAGGTCGTCCCGCTCCGGCTCCAGCGACTTCAGCAGGTAGCCCGTCGGCCCGTCCCCGATCACCGTCGCGCCCGCCACCAGGTAGGGCGTGTCGTCCTGGGTGACGCGCTGCCAGTACAGGTGGTACGGGGCTTGGTTGACCCCGTCGACGGGGCGCTCCTCGCGCACCGCGTCGCGCAGCGGGTCCGGCACGTCGGCCAGGGTGAAGGACCCGTCGGAGGTCACCGCGCACCGTTCGCCCCCCGCGTCGCGGTCCACCAGGAGCACGGCGTAGTTCTGCGTGGTGTCGGCCATCGCGTCGGCGGCGTCGCGGAGCTGGTCGCAGCGCGGCCCGGGCGGCAGCGTCCCGGCGTGGTCGCCGAGCATCTTGCTGAAGTCGTCCAGCGCGGCGTTCTGCGCGCGGGTCAGCACCGCGTCGCGGTTGAGCCAGTACGCGATGCCGCTGGCCACCACCGCGGCCGACAGCGCCGCGACGGCGAACACGACGACCAGCCGCAGCCGGAGGCTGGGCAGCATCCCGGCGAGCCGGCCGCGCACCCGGCCGGGCGCCGGGCTCACTGCGGCGCGTCCAGCCGGTACCCGACGCCGCGCACGGTCCGGATCAGGGTCGGCGAGGAGGGGACGTCCTCCACCTTGGCCCGCAGCCGCTGGACGCACGCGTCCACCAGCCGGGAGTCACCGAGGTAGTCGTGCTCCCACACCAGGCGCAGGAGCTGCTGCCGGGACAGCGCCTGGCCGGGACGGCGGCTGAGCTCCAGCAGCAGGCGCAGCTCGGTGGGGGTGAGCTGGAGCTCGGCGCCGTCCTTGGTGACCGTCATCGCGGCGCGGTCGATGGTGAGGTTGCCGAAGGTGGCCGCGTCGTTGGCCTCGCGCTCGCCGCGCCGCATCACCGCGCGGATGCGGGCGTCCAGCACCCGGCCCTGCACCGGCTTGACGACGTAGTCGTCCGCGCCGGACTCCAGCCCCACCACGACGTCGATGTCGTCACTGCGCGCGGTGAGCAGGATGATCGGGAGCTGGTCGCCGCGCCGGATGCGGCGGCAGACCTCGAAGCCGTCGATGCCGGGGAGCATGACGTCCAGCACGATCAGGTCGGGGCGCTGCTCGCGCAGCAGCTTGAGGCCGTCCTCGCCGGAGGCGGCGGTCACCACGCGGTGGCCCTGACGGGTCAGGCCCATCTCCAGGGCGGTACGGACGGCGTCGTCATCCTCGATCAGCAACAGGAAAGCCACGCCCGTCATTCTGGCCCATCCGGACGGACGAGTTCGACCGCCCGGGTGCCGGACGGCCGCCCGGGCGGCGCCGCGGACTTTGTGACAGCGCTGTGACAATGGGGGGACTCGCTCATGAAACTGGCCCGGCAGTGTGTTCGTCACACGGCAAGCCCACCCGGCTGGCTGAACGAGGGAGGCACGGGATGACGACAGCACTGCGGGAACCGCGCGGACAGCACGGCACGGCCCCGTCGTCGTCCACCGAGCCGGGCGGTGCAGTGGTTCACACGCGCCGGCACCCCGCTTCGGTTCCCGGGGCGAGGCGAACCGCCGAGAACCCCGGTGCCGCGGGCGGGCGGGGGTGCGCCCGCGGCACCGGTCGGCAGCGTCTCGGCGCGCGCCTGGCGGTCGTCCCCGCGGACGGCGGGCAGGCGGCGCCGGCCCCGGCCACCGCCGCGGCGCCGGTGGCACCGGCCCTCCCGGCGCCGGACGCGCAGGCGGCGTCGGAGGCGGCGTCGGAGAGGGAGTTCACCGCCTACGTGCGGGAGCGCCGCGCCGCGCTGTACGCCACCGCCTACCACCTCACCGGCGACCGGTACGAGGCCGAGGACCTGCTGCAGAGCGCGCTGTTCTCCACCTACCGGGCGTGGGACCGGATCAGCGACAAGGCGGCCGTCGGCGGCTACCTGCGCCGCACCATGACCAACCTGCACATCAGCGCCTGGCGGCGGCGAAAGCTCAACGAGTACCCCACCGAGGAGCTGCCCGAGACGCCGACGACGGCGGACCAGGACGCGATGCGCGGCACCGAGCTGCGCACGGTGCTGTGGCAGGCGCTCGGCCGCCTGCCCGAGCCGCAGCGGACGATGCTCGTGCTGCGCTACTACGAGGGCCGCACCGACCCCGAGATCGCCGACATCCTGGGCATCAGCGTGGGCACGGTGAAGTCGAGCATCTGGCGCTCGCTGCGCCGGCTGCGTGACGACGAGGTGCTGGCGCGCGGCCGGGACCACACGGAGTGCTTCGGCGAACTGGTCGCCTGACCGGCGCCGACACGGCGCGCGGGGGAGCGCGCCGGGGCCCGCGGGGAGGGGAAGCCCCGGGGGATGCGGGGGGCACGGGGGAGCGGGGCGGGTGCGGCCGGCCGGGGGGTCTGGCCGCACCCGCCCCGCGCGTGTGTCCGCATGCCCAGCCACACCGCCACACCGCCCGACGCGTGTGCGGGCCCGCCCCTCGCGGCCCGCCCCGCCCGCGCGCGGTCCGCGGGGCGGCCGGAGCTGCGGCGGCCCCGCCCGCGGGGGTGCGGCACGCGTCTCGTGCCGGGCGGCGCACCCGGGCCGCTACCGGCGTCCGGCGTCCGCGCGCCGCTGTGCGCGCACCCGGCGCCAGCTCCAGCCCAGCAGGGCGAGGAGCACGAGGCCGGACAGGAGCAGGCTCGACCCGGCGCTCCAGCCGGTGAAGGGCAGCCACGGAAGCGCGCCGAGCCCCACCACGACCCCGGCGCCCAGGAGTCCGAGCCCGGCCAGCACGGACCCGGCGACGCGCCACGGCGACGCCACGCTGTCCTCGGCAGCCCGCAGCGCCCGCAGCCGCACCGGCTCCTCGAACCGGGCCACGGAGGGCACCGCGCGGCCCAGCAGCACCACGCCGGCGAACACGAGCAGCAGTCCGGGCCCGGGCAGCACCAGCAGCGCGACGCCGGTCAGCAGCACCACGGCGCCGGTGGCGATCAGGCCCACCCGCTTCACATGACCCACGTCCCGTGCCCCGTTCCTCCGCGTCCGTCCCCGGCCTCACGTTATGCCGGGACGCCGCGCCCCGGCGACGGCACGCGGCCGGTGTGCGCCACGCCGCCGTCGGCCCGCGGGCGGGGCGGGCGGGGGCGCGGGGCCGCGTGCCGGACGGGGTCAGGCGCCGGGCCGCGCCCGCGCGGTGGCGGAGACGCTCGCGGGGGCGCTCGGGCCGCCGGCGGACTCCGCGGCGGGGCCGCCGTCCGCGAAGGCCGTGACGCCCCCGGTCCCGGCGGCGCCCGCGGTCCCCTCGACGCCCAGGGCGGCGGCGGCCCGCACGCGCCGGTGGCTCCACACCAGCAGGGCGAACAGGATGAGGCCGGAGACCATGAGGCTGATCCCCGTCGGCCACCCGGCGAACGGCAGCTCGGGGAAGACGCCCGCCACGACCCCCGCGGTCAGCAGCGACAGCCCGACGATCACCGACCCGGCTATGCGCCACCACGAGGACACGCTGTCCTCGGCCGCCTTCATGGCCCGCGCGCGGACCGGCTCGACGTGCCGGCGCAGCGCGGGGACCGCCTTCGCCAGCAGCACCATCCCGGCCAGCACCAGCAGCAGGCCGGGGCCGGGCAGGACGAGCAGCGCGATGCCGGTCACCAGCAGCGCGCCACCGACCGTCGCCAACACGACCCGCTTGAGGTGTCCCACGTTCCCCGTCCTGCCCTTCGCTCGCGTTCGCGCACGTCCCGGCCCACGGTAAGGGGGACGCGCCCGTTCCGGGTAATCCCGTCCGAACAGCCTTCCGGCCGACCGGAGGCCTTCACCCGGTCACCTTCCGGCCGCAACCGTACGGACGCCCGGGGGAGCCGTGCGGGTTGCCGCCGGGAGGTGTGGCTGCTCTCACGCCGGTGGTGCTCCGGCCGTGCGCGGGAGCCCCGCCGCGCGGCGCCTCACACCGGGGCGGGCGCGTGGCGGGCGGCGGCGATGCGGGCGAGCGCCTCCGGGGCCCGGCACGGGCGGGCGCCCAGGGCCGCGTGCTGGGCGACGATGCCGGGCTCGGCGCGCATGAGGCGCCAGCCGCGCGCCAGCAGCACCGGCAGCGGCTTGCGGCTCTCGCGCACGTCGCGCAGCAGGCGGCGCCGGAACGTCGCCGACGGCCGTCCGCGCAGGCACAGGGCGTCGGCCAGCAGACCCAGCTCCCGGCAGCGCGCGGCGATCTCGGCCGCGAAGACGCCCTCGGCGACGAACAGCCGGGCGCCGTCCAGCGCCAGGTGCGCGGTGCCGGTGCGGGCGCTGGCGCCGATGTCGTACACCGGCACCGTCGCGCGCCCCGCGGCGCACAGCTCGCGGACGGCGGCGACGGCCGCTTCGGCGTCCCACGAGGCGGGCGCGTCCCAGTCGGTGCCGCCGCCGGGCAGGCGGGGCAGGGAGGGGTCGCCGTGTTCCTTGTAGAAGTCGTCCAGCCGCAGCACCGGCAGGCCCGTGCGGGCGGCGAGTGAGGACTTCCCCGAGCCGGAGGGGCCGGTCAGCAGAATCACGCGGGCGGTGTCGGTCACGAGACGCCATTGTCCCGCATTCGCCCGTCCGAGTGACCCCCCGGGGGCCGGAGGATGAACGCCGGGCGCCCCTCCACTACGCTCCGGACCTGGTCCCTCACTCGCCGTCGACCCCGGACAAGGTGGCCCATGGCCTCGCACGCCCGTCACGCCCGCCCCCGCACCCGCCAGCTCCTGCGCGCGGGGCTCACGCTCTCGGCGGCCGCGGCGGCCGCGCTCGGCACCGCCGGGCCGGCCCAGGCCGACGCCACCGTGCCCGACGCCGTGGGGATGGCCACCGGCAGTCTGGGCACCGCGCTCGGCAACACCCTCGTCCCGGTGACCGACCTGCGCCTGTACCCGCTGGCCGGCACCGGCACCGATCCGCTGGCCAACTCAATCGGCACGCAGGTCGCCGACTTCAAGCCGGTCAGCACCGCGCCGGTGACCGCGCCGGTCACGGAGGGCGGCGCCTCGCTGGACACCCTCACCGGGCCGGTCACCGCGCTGCTCGGCCCCCTGGCCACCGGCTGACGCCGCGCGCCCCCGGCCCCGCGGCGACCGCGCCCGCGGCGCCGCGGCGACCGGGGCGTCCCGCCCCCCGGCGTCGACGACCGGCGCCCCGCTCCCCGGCGGTGGGGAAGCGGGGCGCGGGCGGGGCGCGTCTCAGTAGGCGGAGCCGGAGGCGCCCAGGGACCCCGTGGGGTGCCAGACGGTCTTCGTCTCCAGCAGCGCCAGCATGCGCTCCGGGCCGGGGTCGGCCGTCCACGACGTACCCGGCCGGGGGCGCAGCACGCGCTTGAGGTTGTCGGCCGCGGCGACCTCCAGCTCGCGGGCCAGCTCGGCGTCCGCGCCGCTCAGGTCGATGGCGTTGACGTCCCGGTGCGCGGCCAGCGGCGCGCCCAGTTCGGCGGCGCGGCCGGAGAGGACGTTGACCACGCCGCCGGGCACGTCCGAGGTGGCCAGCACCTCGGCGAGCGACAGCGCGGGCAGCGGCGCCGACTCGCTCGCCACGAGGACGACCGTGTTGCCCGTCACGATCGCCGGGGCGAGCACCGAGACCAGGCCCAGGAAGGCGCTCTCGCGCGGGGCGAGGACGGCGACGACGCCGGTCGGCTCCGGGGTGGAGAGGTTGAAGTACGGACCGGCCACCGGGTTCGCGCCGCCCGCGACCTGCGCCACCTTGTCCGACCAGCCCGCGTACCAGACCCAGCGGTCGATCGCGGCGTCCACCTCGGCCGCCGCCTTCGCCTTCGACAGCCCCGAGCCCGCCGCCACCTCCGCGGTGAACTGCCCCCTGCGGCCCTCCAGCATCTCCGCCACCCGGTACAGCACCTGGCCGCGCAGGTAGGCCGTCGCGCCCGACCAGCCGCCGAACGCCTTGCGCGCGGCGACCACCGCGTCCCGGGCGTCCTTGCGGGAGGCCAGGGGCGCGTTGGCCAGCCAGCCGCCCTTCGCGTCCGTCACCTGGTACACCCGCCCGCTCTCGGACCGGGGGAACGTGCCCCCGATGAACAGCTTGTACGTCTTGAGGACTGCCAGCCGCTCAGACATCGAGGTACGCCTCCAGACCGTGACGACCGCCCTCGCGGCCGAAGCCCGACTCCTTGTAGCCGCCGAACGGCGAGGTCGGGTCGAACTTGTTGAACGTGTTGGCCCACACCACGCCCGCACGGAGCCGCGCCGCCATCGCCAGGATGCGCGACCCCTTCTCCGTCCAGATGCCCGCGGAGAGGCCGTAGGGGGTGTTGTTGGCCTTGGCCACCGCCTCGTCCGGCGTGCGGAAGGTCAGCACCGAGAGCACCGGGCCGAAGATCTCGTCCCGGGCGATGGTGTGCGCCTGCGTGACGCCGGTGAACAGCGTGGGCGCGAACCAGTACCCGGAGTCCGGCAGCTCGCACGCCGGGGACCAGCGCTCGGCGCCCTCGGCCTCGCCGGTGCGGGCGAGCGCGGTGATGCGCGCGAGCTGCTCGGCGGAGTTGATGGCGCCGACGTCGGTGTTCTTGTCCAGCGGGTCGCCGACGCGCAGCGTGGTCAGGCGCCGCTTGAGCGCGTCCAGCAGCTCGTCGTGGAGCGACTCCTGCACCAGCAGCCGCGAACCCGCGCAGCACACCTGGCCCTGGTTGAAGAAGATGCCGCTGACGATGCCCTCGACGGCCTGGTCGACGGGCGCGTCGTCGAACACGATGTTCGCGCCCTTGCCGCCCAGCTCCAGGGTGAGCTTCTTGCGGGTCCCGGCCACGGTGCGGGCGATCTCCCGGCCCACGGCCGTCGAACCGGTGAACGCCACCTTGTCCACGCCCTCGTGCGCGACCAGCGCCGCGCCCGTCGACCCGTCCCCGGTGACGATGTTGACGACGCCGCGCGGCAGCCCCGCCTGCCGGCACACGTCCGCGAAGAACAGCGCGGACAGGGGCGTCGTCTCGGCGGGCTTGAGCACGACCGTGTTGCCGGTGGCCAGCGCCGGGGCGATCTTCCACGCCAGCATCAGCAGCGGGAAGTTCCACGGGATGACCTGCCCGGCCACGCCCAGCGGACGCGGGTCGGGCCCGAACCCGGCGTGCGCCAGCTTGTCCGCCCAGCCCGCGTAGTAGAAGAAGTGCGCGGCGACCAGCGGCAGGTCGGCGTCCCGGGACTCGCGGATCGGCTTGCCGTTGTCCAGCGTCTCCAGCACCGCCAGCTCGCGCGAGCGCTCCTGGAGGATGCGGGCGATGCGGAACAGGTACTTGCCGCGCTCGGCGCCGGGCAGCGCGGACCAGGCCGGGAACGCCGTCCGGGCGGCCCGCACGGCCGCGTCCACGTCCTCCGCCTCGGCCTGCGCGACCTCCGAGAGCACCTCCTCGGTGGCCGGGGAGAGCGTCGTGAACACCTTGCCGCCGGCGGCCTCGCGGAACTCGCCGTCGATGAAGAGGCCGTAGGACGGCGCGATGTCGACGACCGCGCGCGACTCGGGCGCCGGTGCGTAGGTGAACGCGCTTGCGTTGTCGTGAGCCATGAGCCTTCAGTCCACCGTGACGTAGTCGGGGCCGGAGTAGTTCCCGGTGCGCAGCTTCTGCCGCTGCATCAGCAGGTCGTTGAGCAGGCTGGAGGCGCCGAAGCGGAACCACCGCGCCGACAGCCAGTCCGCGCCCAGCGTCTCGTTCACCATGACCAGGTACTTGACGGCGTCCTTGCTGGTGCGGATGCCGCCGGCCGGCTTCACACCGACCTGCCGGCCGGTCTCCCGGCGGAAGTCGCGCACCGCCTCCATGAGCAGCAGGGTGTTCGCCGGCGTGGCGTTGACGGCCACCTTGCCGGTGGAGGTCTTGACGAAGTCGGCGCCCGCGAGCATGGCCAGCCAGGAGACGCGGCGGATGTTGTCGTACGTCGACAGCTCGCCCGTCTCGAAGATCACCTTCAGCCGGGCGGTGCCGCAGACGTCCCGCACGGCGCGGATCTGCTCGTAGACCTCCAGGTAACGGCCGGCCAGGAAGGCGCCCCTGTCGATCACCATGTCGATCTCGTCGGCGCCGGCGGCGACGGCGTCCCGGGTGTCGGCGAGCCTGACCGGCAGCGCGGCGCGGCCCGCGGGGAACGCGGTGGCCACGGAGGCCACCTTGACGCCGCTCCCGGCCACCGCGGCCCTGGCCTCCGCGACCATGTCGGGATAGACGCACAGGGCGGCGACCGGCGGGGTGCCGCGGTCGGTCGGGTCCGGCGTGACGCCCTTGGCCGACAGCGCGCGCACCTTGCCGGGCGTGTCGGCGCCTTCCAGGGTCGTCAGGTCGATCATCGAGATGGCCAGGTCGATCGCGTACGCCTTGGCCGTGGTCTTGATGGACCGGGTGCCGAGCGCGGCGGCCCGCGCTTCGAGACCGACGGCGTCGACGCCGGGAAGCCCGTGCAGGAAACGGCGCAGCGCGGCGTCCGACGCGGTGACGTCGGCCAGCGGCGATGCCGCGCTCGCGGACTGGGGGGGCGATGAGGGCATGGTCACCAGGGGAGCATATCTACGCGCGTAGCAGTTACGCCAGCCCCCCGGGGGGAACGCCGGCTCACCCGGCGCGGGGCGCGGTGCCCGCGCAGGGAGTGGCGGGCGTCGTCCGGCGGGGCACGGCGGCTCAGCCGGGCGCCCGTCAGCCGGGCGCCCGTCAGCCGGTGACGAGCAGTGTCAGGGCCGTGGCGGCGCCGACGACGGTCGGGGCGAGAATCTCGTAGGCCCAGCGGACCGTCGGCGCGCCCTCCTGGTCGGCGTGCTCCTCGGCCAGCTCGCGCAGGATGGTCACCGCCTCGTCGTCGGGCGAGCGGCGCACGCCCGCCTGCGGTGCCTGGCCGCCGCCGAACAGCGCGCGGCGGCGGAGCGGCTCCAGCGTCTGCCCGGCGGCCAGTCGGGCGTTGTGCCGCTGGGCGCCGCGCCGGGCCCGCAGGGACACCGGGATCGCCCAGAGCTGGTAGGTGCGCCCGTCGGCGACCAGTTCGGTGGAGTACCCGGCCCGGACCGTCTCGACGGCGCCCCACGGCACGCTGATCGTCCGGAACGGGTTGCGCACGCGCAGCCGCTCGGCACCGGCGTGCACCACCGGACGCAGCGTGAAGGCGACGATCAGCGGCACGGCGCACAGCAGGACGGCGCCCGCCGTGAGCGGCGCCCGCCCGGCCCCTTGCAGCAGCGCGCTCCCGCCGATCCAGGCCGTGGCGGCCAGCATCAGCACCCCGCTGACCACCGCGCCGGTCGACCGGAAGCTGCGGTCGGCGTACTGGGGGTTCGGCTCGCTCGTCATGCGCCCGATTCTGCCCGACCGTCCGCATCCCGGACGTCTCGGTCCGACAACATCCGCCGCACCGACCGCGTGCTCAGATGCCCGCGGCGGCGGCGACGTCGGCGCGCAGGGCGTCGAGCACCTCGGCCGCCCGGGCGCGCGCGGCGGGGAGACCGGCCGCGGAGGCGACGGGGACGACGGCCTCCAGGTAGCACTTGAGCTTCGGCTCCGTGCCGCTCGGGCGGACGATGACGCGGGCGTCGCAGGCGCCGGTGAGGCGGTAGCGCAGGCCGTCGGTCGCGGGCAGGTCCGCGGAGCCGTCGGCGAGGTCGTCCGCCGCGGTGACGGTCAGCCCGGCCAGCGTCGCCGGCGGCCGCGCGCGCAGCCGGGCCATCGCGTCCGCGATCGTCGACAGCTCCGTCACCCGTACGGAGAGCTGGCCGGTGGCGTGCAGCCCGTGGGCGAGCGCCAGCTCGTCCAGCAGGTCGGCGGGCGTGCGGCCGGACTCCTTCAGGCCCGCCGCCAGCTCCGCCACCGCCAGGGCGGCCGTGACGCCGTCCTTGTCGCGCACGCCGTCGGGGTCGACGCAGTAGCCGAGTGCCTCCTCGTACCCGTACGCCAGGTCCGGCACGCGGGCGATCCACTTGAACCCGGTGAGCGTCTCGGCGTGCGGCACCCCGGCGGCGTCGGCGATGCGGGCGAGCAGCGTCGAGGAGACGATCGACTCGGCGAACGTGCCCCGCACGCCCTTGCGCACCAGGTGGACGGCGAGCAGCGCGCCCACCTCGTCGCCGTGCAGCATGCGCCAGCCGGAGTCGGAATCCGGCGCGGGGACCGCCACCGCGCACCGGTCCGCGTCCGGGTCGTTGGCGATCACCAGGTCCGGCGCCGGGGACTGGGCGCGCCCGGTGGCGAACGCCAGGTCCATCGCGCCGGGCTCCTCGGGGTTGGGGAACGCGACGGTGGGGAAGTCGGCGTCCGGCTCGGCCTGCTCGGGCACGGGCACCGGCTCGGGGAACCCGGCGCGGACGAACGCCGCGCGCACCGTCTCCCCGCCGACGCCGTGCAGCGCGGTGTGGACGACGCGCACGCCGCGCGGCCCGTCGGCGTCCAGCACGGCCCCGGAGCGGGCGAGGTACGCCTCGACGACGTCCTCGCCCAGCACCTGCCAGCCGCCGTCGGCGCGCGGCACGTCGGCCAGCGCGCCGACGGCGGCGATCGCGGCGGCGATGCCGGTGTCGGCGGGCGGCACGATCTGCGAGCCGTCACCGAGGTAGACCTTGTAGCCGTTGTCCCGGGGCGGGTTGTGGCTCGCGGTCACCATGACCCCGGCGGCCGCGCCCAGGTGCCGGATGGCGAAGGCGAGCACCGGCGTGGGCAGCGGACGCGGCAGCAGCGCCGCGCGCAGCCCGGCGCCGACCAGCACCGCGGCGGTGTCCCGCGCGAACGCCTCGCTCTTGTGCCGGGCGTCGTACCCGACGACGACCAGCCCGGCGTCCCCGGACGGGCCGCCCCGCTCGCGCAGGTACGCGGCGAGTCCGGCCGCCGCGCGGATCACCACCGCGCGGTTCATCCGCATCGGCCCCGCGCCCAGCTCGCCGCGCAGCCCCGCGGTGCCGAACTGGAGGGTGCCGGAGAACCGGTCGGCCAGCTCCGCCGCGTCGCCCGCGTCGAGCAGGGCGGCCAGTTCGGCGCGGGTGTCGGGGTCGGGGTCCTCGGCCAGCCAGGCGCGGGCCTGGGCGACGAGTGCGTCCGGGGCGGGTGCGGTCACGGTTCCTCTGGCTTTCTGTCGGTACCGGGGGCGTGCGGCGGGGCTCAGATGCGGCCGAGCACCTGGGCCAGCAGGGTGCCCATGCGGGCGGCGGAGTCCCGGCCGGCCTGCAGGACCTCCTCGTGGTTCAGCGGCTCGCCGGTCATGCCCGCGGCGAGGTTGGTGACGAGGGAGATGCCGAGCACCTCGGCGCCCGCCTCGCGTGCGGCGATGGCCTCCAGCACGGTGGACATACCCACCAGCTCCCCGCCGATCGCCCGGATCATGCCGATCTCGGCCGGCGTCTCGTAGTGCGGCCCGGGGAGCTGGACGTACACGCCCTCTTCGAGGGAGGAGTCGATCTCCTTGCACATAGCGCGCAGGCGCGCCGAGTACAGGTCGGTGAGGTCGACGAAGTGGGCGCCGGCGATCGGCGAGGCGGCCGTCAGGTTGATGTGGTCGCTGATCAGGACGGGCTGCCCGGGACGCATCCCCGGGCGCAGGCCGCCGCAGCCGTTGGTCAGCACGACCGTCGCGCACCCCGCGGCGACGGCCGTCCGCACGCCGTGCGCCACGGCGCCGACGCCCCGGCCCTCGTAGTAGTGGGTGCGGCCGAGGAAGACCAGCGCGCGCTTGCCGCCGAGCTGGTAGGAGCGGACCCGGCCCGCGTGTCCGGCGACGGCCGGCGGGGGGAACCCGGGCAGCTCGGTGACGGGGAACTCCGCCTCGGGCGTTCCCAGGGCCTCGGCGGCGGGCACCCATCCCGAGCCCATCACCAGGGCGACGTCGTGGCTCTCCGCGCCGGTCAGCTCGCGCAGCCGGTCGGCCGCCGCGGCGGCGGCGCGATGGGGATCGGTGGACATGTCTGAAGCGTTCACCCGACGAGGGTAGCGGTTTTCCGCCTACGCGCGTAGACGCGTCCGGCGACTCCGTGAGATCCGACGAGGAACCGCCCCCGGCCTTGTGCCTTCCGCCTCCCTCCGATGGCGGCCGGGGCGGCCACGCGTCCCCGGGCGGCGGCGCGGGTGCGGACGTCTCGGTGGGCGGGCGGGCGGCGGCCCCCGGGGGACGCGGCTCCGCGTGCCGCGCGGTGGGGGCGCCGTGCGGTGGGGGACGCCCCGCCCCTCCTGCCGCGGCCATCAGGGCCCGCCCGCCGGGGTGCGGCGTCCGGCGCGGTGCGGCACAAGGCGCCGGACCAGCCGCTCGGCCGGCGCGGCGGGTCGCCAGGCGTGGTGGGCCTGCCCGGCCGCTCCGAGGACCCCGCGAGGCGCCGTGGCGGGCGTTGCGACGGGGCGGACCCGCCCCTGATGCGGCACCAGAGGTCACAGGCCGTGGCGGCGGTGGGTCGTCACGAGTCGGCTCACGCGGGCCTCGGACGCGGCCGAGAAGGGGCTGCGGTGCGCGGCGACGGCCCGCCGGGTGTCCTCGGCGACGAGGTCGGCGTTGAGCTGGGCCGCCGCGGCCGCGCCCGCCGCGGCGGCCGCCCCGACCTGCGCGGCCAGGTCGGTGACGTTGCCCGCCACCCAGATCCCGGGCACGTCGGTGTGTCCGCCCGCGTCGGACGGCACGTACTCGCCCATCGGGTGCTCCGCCGTGCGCAGACCGAGCGCGCGCAGGAACCCGGCGCGGGCCACCATGCGCGGCGCGACCGCCACCGCCTGGCGGGCCACCACCGTGCCGTCGGCCAGCCGCACCCCGCTCAGGCGGTCCCCGGTGAGCTCCAGGCCCGTCACCTCCCCCGCCACGGTCCGCACGCCGCGCGCCGCGAGCTGTTCGGCCTCCGGCCCCGAGGGGGCCGGGCCGGTGTGGGAGAAGAACACCACGTCCGCGCTCCACTGGCGCAGGAGCAGCGCCTGGTGCACCGCCATGGGGCCGGCGGCCAGCACGCCGATCGCCTGGTCGCGCACCTCCCAGCCGTGGCAGTACGGGCAGTGGAGGACGTCCCGGCCCCACCGCTCGCGCAGCCCGGGCACGTCCGGCAGGACGTCCACGAGCCCGGTGGTCACCAGCAGCCGCCGCGCGCGCACCGCGCGCCCGTCGGCGAGCGCCACCTCGAACCCGCCCGCGTCGCGCGACGCCCCCACGACCTCGCCGGTCGCCAGGTGCCCGCCGTAGCCGCGCACCTCCGCCCGGCCGCGCTCCAGCAGCTCCGCCGGGGGCACGCCCTCGCGGCCCAGCAGCCCGTGCACGCCCTCGGCGGGGGCGTTGCGCGGGGCGCCGGCGTCGATCACCACCACGGAGCGACGGGCCCGGGCGAGCAGCAGGGCCCCGTTCAGTCCGGCGGCGCCGCCGCCGACGACCACCACGTCGTACCGGTCCTGGCCGGTGCGCAGTTCCTCGGTCATCACGACCACCTCCGCGCCCCAGCCTGCGAGGCGGTGCGCCGTCCGGCAAGCACCCTTGCCGCTCTGGCAAAGTGGGGAGCATGGACGGCGACCTCGAAACCACCCTCACCGCGGTCGGCTCCCGGCTGCGCGCGCTGCGGCGCCGGCGCGAGACCACGCTCGCCGAGCTCTCGGCGGCGACCGGCGTCTCGGTGAGCACCCTGTCCCGGCTGGAGTCCGGCACCCGGCGCCCCACCCTCGAACTGCTGCTCCCGCTGGCCAAGGCCCACGGCGTCACCCTGGACGAACTGGTCGACGCCCCTCCCACCGGCGATCCGCGCATCCACCTGCGCCCCGTCACCGCGCACGGCATGACCATGCTGCCGCTGACCCGGCGGCCCGGCGGCATCCAGGCGTACAAGCTGGTGCTGCCGCCCGGCAACCCGCCCAGGGAACCCGATCCGCAGACCCACGAGGGCTACGAGTGGCTCTACGTGCTCAACGGGCGGCTCCGGCTCGTGCTGGGCGAGCACGACGTGGTGCTCGCCCCCGGGGAGGCGGCCGAGTTCGACACCCGCGTGCCGCACTGGTTCGGCGCCGCCGGGCCCGAGCCGGTGGAGTTTCTCAGCCTCTTCGGTAAGCAGGGGGAGCGCGCCCACCTGCGTGCCCGCCCCAAGCGCGACGGATAGGGCGGCATCGGCAGAGGTCCGCCCCGCCGCGGTGCCCCGGCACGGCGCCTCGTGGCGTTACCGAATCGGCCGAGCGGGCCACCACACCCGCTACGCCGCCGATCCGGCGCCTTGTGACGCACCGCACCGGACGCCGCTCCTCAACGGGCGAAACCCCGGCTCATCGGGTGAGCCCCGGCCGAAGACGCGGCACTGGCGCCATGCCGGGTCCACCTGCCGCCACGTGAGACACGCTTCAGTAGGTGGAAGTGGACCACGTCTGACTGAAGCGGTTGTAAGACCAGTGTGCTGCGACGGCACGTCGGTCGTACGTACGGGCCAAGATGTGCATGACACCGGAGTTGTCCTCGAAGCCCGCGCCGGACTTGTCGTTCATGGCGAGGTACAGCTTCTTGTCGGGGTCCGGTGAGTCGCTGATGTACAGGTAGGCGTCGCCGACCTTGAACGGCGTGCCGTCCGGACCCCACTTGCCGATCAGAGAGCCCATGTAGCCCCTGGGGCCCGAGTGCAGGAACTCGGTCTTGCCCTCGGTTTCCAGATGGCGGTGGTAGAGCCCCTCCTTGCCCGGGATTCTCCCGTCCGGCCCCACGGCCTCCCAGTCACTGCTGTGGATCCACGTACCCGCAGCACGGACACTAAGACCAGTTTCGGAGTCCCCCAACTGGTAGATGTCCGTTTTCTGCCACTCAAGGTCCGCTCGAACGTCGAGCTGCCATTCGGTCATGCGGTGAGGCTAGCCCAACTGTGTTCCGTTGCACACTCCCTGTGAACGCAGCCACGGTGCACGGGCGGTCGTTCGTACGGCGCCGCTCGTCGTCCTGGCCCTTGTCCGGTGTGTGGCAGGCGCGCCGTTCGCCGCTGTCCGCGCGCCTCACCTGACCTGGCGGCGGATCCGGCGGACCTTCGTACCGTGGGCGGTGCTCACCTTGACCGAGGACGGACTCCGGGCAGCAGCGGTCCTCGGTCAGCAGGGGTGTTTGCGCAGGGACATGACGTAGTCGTGCGGGGCGCCCGCGGACTCGGCGGCGTCGGCGATCTCCCCGAGGTAGCGCGGTGCGGGCAGGCCGCCCTCGAAGCCGTTGAGCACGTACATCCACGCGGCCTCGTCGCCGTCCAGTGTGTGCACCTTGACCCGCATGCGCCGGTAGATGTCCAGGCCCACGCCCTCCCACCGGTCCATGGCCTCCTCGTCCATGGGGGCGATGTCGTACAGCGCCACGAAGACCTGCGCGCGGGGGGCCTCCACCACGGTGGCCAGGGCGCCTTCCCAGCCCAGGTGCTCGCCGCCGAAGGTGAGCCGCCAGCCGGTGATCCAGCCGGTGCCGCGCAGGGGGGAGTGCGGGGCGCGGCGTGCCATCAGCCGGGCGTCGAGGTTTCCGGCGTATGCGGCGTAGAGCGACATGGGAAGAAGGGTAACGGGACGCCCCGGGCGGCCACCCGCGCCGCGCGACGCGCGCGGCGAGGGGGTGGACGGGTGGCGGCGGGAGGCGTGAGGGACACTGGCGTACGTGACGCGGATCGTGATTATCGGTGGTGGACCTGGCGGCTACGAGGCGGCACTGGTGGCCGCGCAGCTCGGGGCGGCTGTGACCGTCGTCGACTGCGACGGGCTGGGCGGGGCGTCGGTGCTCACCGACTGCGTCCCGTCCAAGACGCTGATCGCCACGGCCGAGGTGAAGACCACCTTCGACTCCTCCTACCAGGAGCTGGGCATCACGCTGGGCGGGCCCGACGCCGAGAACGGCATCGGGGTGGATCTGGGCAAGGTCAACCGCCGCGTCAAGCGCCTGGCGCTGGCCCAGTCGCACGACATCACCGCCTCCGTCACCCGGGCCGGGGCGCGGGTGCTGCGCGGCAAGGGCCTGCTCCAGCCGCAGCGGGCGGCGGACGGCTCGCGCGAGGTCGTGGTGCGCGCGGCGGACGGCAGCGAGGAGCGGCTGACGGCCGACGCCGTGCTCCTGGCCACCGGCGGCCACCCGCGCGAGATCCCGGACGCCAAGCCGGACGGGGAGCGCATCCTGAACTGGACGCAGGTCTACGACCTCGACGAGCTGCCCGAGGAGCTCATCGTCGTCGGCTCCGGCGTCACCGGCGCCGAGTTCGCCGGGGCCTACCAGGCGCTCGGCTCCCGCGTCACCCTCGTCTCCTCGCGCGAGCGCGTGCTGCCGGGCGAGGACCCGGACGCGGCGGCCGTGCTGGAGGACGTCTTCCGGCGGCGCGGCATGAACGTCATGTCCCGCTCCCGCGCCGCCTCGGCCGAGCGCGTGGGCGACCGGGTGGAGGTGACGCTCTCCGACGGGCGCGTCATCACCGGCTCGCACTGCCTGATGGCCGTGGGCGCGGTGCCCAACACCGAGGGCATCGGCCTGGCGGAAGCCGGGGTGCGGCTGAAGGACTCCGGGCACGTGTGGACGGACAAGGTCTCGCGCACCACCGCGCCGGGCGTGTACGCGGCGGGGGACTGCACCGGCGTCTTCGCGCTGGCCTCGGTCGCCGCGATGCAGGGCCGGATCGCGATGTACCACTTCCTCGGCGAGACGGTGGCCCCGCTGTCCCTGAAGACGGTCTCGGCGAACATCTTCACCGACCCCGAGATCGCCACCGTCGGCTACTCGCAGGCCGAGGTCGACGAGGGCAGGATCGACGCCTGGACGGTCAAGCTGCCACTCCTGCGCAACCCGCGGGCGAAGATGCAGGGCGTCCGGGACGGTTTCGTGAAGCTGTTCTGCCGCCCCGGCACCGGCATCGTGGTCGGCGGCGTCGTCGTCTCGCCGCGCGCGAGCGAGCTGATCCACCCGATCTCGATCGCGGTCGACAACAACCTGACGGTGGAGCAGATCGCGAACGCCTTCACGGTGTACCCGTCGCTGTCGGGTTCGATCGCGGAGGTCGCGCGCCAACTGCACACCCGCAAGGCCGCGCAGGACTGAGCGGGCGGCGCTTCTACCACAACCGGCCTTCCGGCATGACCAATTCCGGTTAATTGCGGCACATAGCTGAAAGTCACCGGTCGGTCGCGTTACTGTCAGTTCCGTGTTCGCTGCAGAACGTCGACAACTGATCCTAGAGATGGTGCGGGCCAACGGGGCGGTCTCGCTCCGGGAGCTGGCCCGCGTCGTCCAGACCTCCGAAGTCACCGTGCGCCGGGACGTCCGCGCGCTGGAGGCCGAGGGGCTCCTCGACCGCCGCCACGGCGGTGCGGTCCTGCCCGGCGGGTACACCCGGGAGTCCGGGTTCCCGCACAAGGCCCACCTGGCCACCGCGGAGAAGACGGCCATCGCCGACCTCGCCGCCGGCCTGGTCCACGAGGGCGAGGCCATCGTGGTGGGTGCGGGCACGACGACCCAGGAGCTGGCCCGTCGCCTCGCCCGCGTGCCCGGGCTGACCGTCGTGACCAACTCCCTGCTCGTCGCGCAGGCGCTGGCGCACGCCAACCGGGTCGAGGTGGTGATGACCGGCGGCACCCTGCGCGGCTCCAACTACGCCCTCGTCGGCAGCGGCGCGGAGCAGTCGCTCCAGGGGCTGCGGGTCTCGCGCGCCTTCCTCTCCGGCAGCGGCCTCACGGCCGAGCGCGGGCTGTCCACCTCCAACATGCTGTCCGCGAGCGTGGACCGGGCGCTGGTGCAGGCGGCCTCCGAGGTCGTCGTCCTGGCCGACCACGGCAAGCTCGGCGCGGACACGATGTTCCAGACGGTGCCGACGGACCTGATCACCCACCTGGTCACCGACGAGCCCCCGGCCGACGACGACCGGGCGAACGCCGAACTCCAGGCGCTGGCCGACCAGGGCGTGCAGATCGCCGTCGCCGGAGCGGTCCCCGCCGCCCCGCCGCCCGCGCCCCGCCCCGAGGTGCCGCTCCCCGGCCAGCGGCGCAACACCCCGGGGGCGCCCGGATCGCCTGCCGCGTCGCAGTTCCGGGCAGCCGCGACGCCGGTGGCGGATCTCACCCCACGCCGTCGCGGCTGAACCCCGGCGGCTCCGGCGCCGCCCGTCCGCGCCCACGTGGCCGCCGGTCCGCGGCGGACGCCGGGGCCGGGGGCGCGCCCGGGGTGAGGCGCGGGGCCCACCGTGCGCGTGCCACGCCGGGGTGGGCGGGGGTGGTGCACGGGCACAGGGCCGCGCCACCGTGAAGCGGGGCGTAACACCGGTGAAACACCCGATGTGACGGCGCGGTGGCAGGCGTCATCGTGACAGGGCTCTCCCCCCCCAACCCCCACCGAGAGGGCTCACCCGTGATGCGGAACAACAGACTCGGCCTGGCCGCCGCACTCCTCGCCGGAGCGCTCGCCCTGACGCCGTCGCAGGCCCTGGCGGACGACAACCCCTACGAGCGCGGCCCCGACCCCACCGAGGCCGGCGTCGAGGCACCGCGCGGCTCCTACGCCGTCGACGAGTTCGACGTCTCCCGGTGGCTCGTCAGCGGTTTCGGCGGCGGCACGGTCTTCCACCCCACCGAGACCCGCGACGGCACGTTCGGCGCCGTGGCGATCTCCCCGGGCTTCACCGCCTCCAAGGAGACGGTGGAGTGGCTCGGCCCGTGGATCGCCTCGCGCGGCTTCGTCGTCATCGTCATCGACACCAACTCCGTCTACGACCAGCCCGCCAGCCGCGGTGACCAGCTCCTGGCCGCGCTGGACTACCTCACCGGGCGCAGCCCCGTGCGGGACCGCATCGACCCGGAGCGCCTCGGCGTGGCCGGTCACTCCATGGGCGGCGGCGGCTCGCTGGAGGCGGCCAAGGACCGGCCCTCGCTCAAGGCGGCCGTCCCGCTCACCCCGTGGAACCTCGACAAGACCTGGCCGGAGGTCCGCACGCCGACGATGGTCATCGGCGCCGAGAACGACTCGGTCGCCCCCGTCGCCTCGCACGCCGAGCCTTTCTACGAGAACCTGCCGCGCTCGTTGGACCGGGCGTACCTGGAGCTGAACTCGGCGAGCCACTTCGCCCCCAACCGGGCCGACAGGACGATCGGCAAGTACACCGTGTCCTGGCTGAAGCGGTTCATCGACGACGACACCCGCTACGAGCGGTTCCTGTGTCCGCTGCCGCGGCCGAGCCTGGAGATCGAGGAGTACCGGGGCACCTGCCCGCTCGGCTGACCCGCGCCGGGCCGCCGCCCCGGGACCGTGCCGCTGTGCGCCGGCACAGTCTTGGGGCGGCGACGTTGAGCCGCGGCCCCTTGCAAGCCCCCCGGGAGCGCTTCCGATGATGGCGGGATGACGACGGCGGCCACGTCCGACACCGGCGCGCGGCGGCTGTACGGCCGCCGCGCGGAACTGGCGGCCGTCCACGCGCTGCTGCGCCGGACGAGCGCGGGCCGGGGCGGCGCCCTGCTGCTGACGGGCGCGCCGGGGCTCGGCCGCACCGCGCTGACGCGGGAGGCGGCCCGCGCCCTCCCGCCGCCCGGGGTGGTGCTGGACGTGCGCGGCGTCGCCGCCGAGCGGGAGCTGCCCGGCAGCGGCCTGCACGCCCTGCGGTGCCGGGCCGCCCAGAAGCTGGGCACTCCGGAGCCGCCGCCCACCCCGCCCACCCCGTCCGGTCCGGGCGGCCTGCTCGACCTGCTGGCCCGGCTCGCGGCGCCCGGCCGCCCGCTGCTGGTCAGCGTCGACGACGCACACCTGCTCGACGCCGACTCCCGCGCGGCGCTGGGCTACGCCGCCCGGCGGCTGGGGCCGGGCCGCCCCGTCGGCGTGCTGCTCAGCGCGCCCCCGGGCGAGGCCCCGGAGTTCGCCGGGCTCCCGACGGCGGAGCTGCGCCCGCTGGCCGCCCCCGCCGCCACGGCGCTCCTGCGCGAGCTGCTGGGCGCGTCGGCGGAGTACGCCGTCCCGAACGGGCTGCTCGACGACGCCGACGGCAACCCGGGCCTGCTCACCGAGCTGGCCGCGAGCGCGCGCCGGCTGCGGTCCGCGAGCCGGGCGGGGCCGGTGCCGGGGCAGGCGGCGCCGGGTGCCACCTGCCCCGGCACCGGCCCCGCACCGCAGGGCCCGCACCCGCCCGGCTCGCTGCTCGCCCGCTACGCCGCCCGGCTGGCCGCGCTGCCCGACGCGACCCGGCGCTGCCTGCTGCTGGCCGCCGCCGCCCGGGTGGTGGACGAGCGCGGTCGCGGTGGCGCGCTGGGCGACGAGGCCGGCCGCCTGCTGCGCGCGCTGGCGGCGGCGGAGCTGGACCCGGCGTGCCTGGAACCCGCCGAGGCGGCCGGCCTGCTGCGCACCACCGGCGGCCGGGTGCGGTTCGCCCCGCCGGTGCTCGGCCGCCTCGTGTACGGGGCGGCGCCGCTGGCCGCCCGCCGCGCCGCGCACGCGGTGTTCGCCGCCTCCCCGGACGCCGAACCCCGGCCGCTGCTGCGCCTGCACCACCAGGCGTACACCAGCACCGGGCCCGACGCGGGGCTGGCCGCCGCGCTCGCCGAGGCCGCCGCGTACGCCCGGGACCACGTGGAGGCCGCCGCCGTCATCACCCAGGCGGCCCGGCTCAGCGAGGACGACGAGGCCCGCGTCGGCCACCTGGCCGCCGCCGCGGACCACGCCCGGGCCGCCGGCCGCCCGGGGCAGGCCCGCGCCCTGCTGGACCAGGTCCGCGCGTGCCGCGGGGCCGCGCTGCCCCCGCCGCCGGCCGGGGACCGCCCCCGGGAGCGCCCGGTGGTCGGGCCGGCCGGTGCCGCCGTGCGCGGCCGGGCGGAGCTGGTGCGCGGCACGCTGGAGCTGCGCGACGGCCACGTCGGGGACGCCCACGCCGTGCTGCACCTGGCGGCCGAGCTGCTCGCCCCCGCCGATCCCGCGCGTGCGGCCGAGGCCATGCTCGGCGCGGCCGAGGCCGCCTGGGCGGCCGGCGACCTGCCCGGCTACGTCGCCGCGCTGACCCGGGCCGGGGAGGTGGGCCCGCTCCCGCCGCTGCTGGCCGACTACCGCGGCGGCATGGCGGCCCTGCTGGGCGGCGAGGAGGCCCGGGGGCGCCGCCTGCTGCGCCGCACGCTGGAGCGGGCCGCCGGCGAGGACGACCCGGTGCGGCTGGTGCACGCGGGCGGCGCGGCGCTGGTCCTGGGCGACGTACCGGCCGCCCGCGCGGTGGGCGCCCGCACGCTGGCCGCCGCCCGCGCCCGGGGCCTGGGGCTGCTGGTGCCGCAGGCGCTGGAGTACCTCGCCTACGCCGAACTGCGCTCGGGCGAGTACGCGCGCGCCACGGCGCACGCCCACGACGGCCTGGCCGCCGCGCGGGCCGCCGGGCAGCGCAACCCGGCCGCCCAGCACCACGCGGCGCTGGCGCTGGCCGCCGCCGTGGTCGGCTCCGCCGAGGAGTGCCGGGCGCACGCCGAGGCGGCCACCGCGACGGCGACCCGGCACGGCCTGGGCGTCCCCGCCGGGCTCGCCGCGACGGCGCTGGCCCACGCGGACCTGGGCCACGGCCGGGCGCGGGCCGCGGCGGACCGGCTGCGCCCGCTGGTGCTGCCCGGACCGCACCGGGGGCACCCGGCGGTGCGGGTGCAGGCCGCGCCGGTGTTCATCGAGGCCGCGGCCCTCACCGGCGCCCGGCAGGAGGCGGCGACGGCGCTGGCGGAGTTCACCGAGTGGGCCGGGTGGACGGTGGACCCGCTGGCCGGGGCGCGGCTCGCCCGCTGCCGCGCGCTGCTCGCCCCGCCCGAGGAGGCCGAGGCCCTGTACGCGCGGGCGCTGGCCTGCCACGAGCGCGCCAGCGGCGCGTTCGAACGCGCCCGCACGCTGCTGCTGTCCGGCAAGGCGCTGCGCCGGCGCCGCCGCCCGCTGCGGGCCCGGGAGCACCTGCGGGACGCGCTGGTGGGCTTCGAGGGCTGCGGCGCGGCGGCCTGGCGGGAGCAGGCGCGGGCCGAACTGCGTGCGACGGGGGAGTCGGTGGGGGCCCCGGCGGACGGCCCGGCGGCGTGCGTGTCCGCCGGGCGCGGCCCGGAGGCGTCCCGCCCGCTGGCCGGGCTCACCCCGCAGCAACTGCGCATCGCCCGGTACGTCGCCGAGGGCGCCACCAACCGGGAGGTCGCCGAGCGGCTCTCGGTCAGCCCGCGCACCGTCGACTACCACCTGCGCAACGTCTTCGCCGCGCTCGGGGTGCGCTCCCGGGTGGAGCTGACCAGGCTGGTGGGCCGCTCGGAGCTGCGCGCGGGGTCGGCCTGAACCGGGCGGCGCGGCCCGACCGGGCCCGGCCGGAACCCGGTGCGCGGCGGGCGGACGGGGGCCGGGCGGGGGCTGGACGGGAGCCGTCGGGCCCGTGGTCACCGACCGGTTGGTATGTCATGCTGAGTCCTCCGGCGGCCAGGTGTTCGCCGCCCGTCCGCAGGGACCCACCCAGGTGGAGGACTCTGATGCAGCCAGAGGTACTGTCCCGCGTCCGCACGCTCGACGGACCGGCGGCCCAGGGGCGGCCCGTCAGGTCGCGCGCGGACTCCGCGGCCCTCGCGGTGCTCCACCGCGCCGCACGCGTTCTCATCGAGGACCTGCCTGGGCTCACCGACCGGCTGGTGAACTACCTGCGCGAGCGCGAACCGGCCTACCGGGCCGCGCTCGACGCGGACGCCGACGACGTCTGGCAGGAGGCGCACCGCGCGCTGCGCTACAACGTCGGCTCGCTGATGCGGCCGCGCCAGTTCCGCGAGACGGCCCGCCGCTGCACCTGGGACATCGGCGTCCACCGCGCCCAGCAGGGCGTCCCGCTGGACGCGGTGCAGCACGCGTTCCGGCGCGGCGGCGCGCTGGTGTGGCAGGGGCTCATCGAGGAGACCGAGCGCCGCGCCTTCGACGATGTCCGGCTGCTGGTGCACTGCGCCGCGGACGTGTGGAACTTCGTCGACGAGCACTGCGCCCTGGTCGCCGACGCCTACCGGGAGACCGAACGCCAACTCGCCTGGCGGCGCGACAACGCGCGGCGGCTGATGACCGAGGCGCTGCTGGCCGGCGCCACCCGCGTCGCCGACCTGCCCGACGTGGCCCGCGCGCTGGAGCTGCCCGAGGACGGCCGCTACGCCGTCGCCGTCCTCACCGGTCGCGGAGCGGGACCCGCGGGCGACCCCGGGCACGCCCCGGGCCCCGGCGTGCGGCTGCCGGAGCGTCCGGCGGGCCTGCGCGCGCTGTGGCACGCCGACGCCGACGCCGACCGCGCCATCGCCGCGCTCGGGGACGCCGCCCCCGGCGACCTGGCCCGCGCCCTGCCCGTGCCGCCGGGCGCCCGGCTGGGCGTCAGCACCGTCGTGCGGGGGCTCGCCGCGCTCGGGGACGCTCGCAAGCTGGCCGAGACCGCGCTGCGCTGCGCCACCGACACCACCCCGGTCGTCGTGCTGGGCGACCACCTGCCCGCCGCGCTGACCGTCTCCTCGCCCGCGCTGGGCGCCGCGCTCACCGACAGCGTCCTCGGTCCGCTGCTCGCCCTGGACCCCGGCGACCGGGACGTGCTGCTCCAGACGCTCACCGTGTGGCTGGAGTGCGACGGCTCCGCGCCCAAGGCGGGCGCCCGGCTGTACTGCCACCGCAACACCGTGCTGAACCGGCTGCGCCGCTGCGAGCAGCTCACCGGGCACTCCCTCTCGCGCCCCGCCGACCTGGTGCAGCTCTCGCTCGCCCTCACCGCCCACCGCCTGCTGCCCGGCTGAGCCCGCGTCCGCTCCCGGTCCGCGTCCGCTCCCGGTCCGCGTCCGCCAGTGCCGGGGGCGCGACGCCCCCTCCGCCGCCGTCAACGCCCCCGGCTCCGCGCGCCGTTGTGCCGCCGCACAACCCCGGCCCGGCGGGGCTCGCGCTGCGCCGTCGCGCCCGCCTTGTGCGCCGGCACAGGCACCGGCACGGCTTTCTGGGAGGCGTGCCCGACATCGGATGCGGACCTGTACGCCCGTCCGCCCCGGTGGTGTCGTGACACTCCCGTTCCCGCGACGTCCGCCCGCCCCGCGGCGGGCGCCGTCCCCCAGGAGGAGTGATGTTCGGCTCACCGCCCGACCGCGGGTCGGGAGACCTGCGCGTCGACCACCTCGCCGTCCGCTACGGCCGCGCCGTGACCGCCCTGCACGACGTCAGCCTCACCGTCCCCGACGGCGGGGTCGTCGCCCTGCTCGGCGCCAACGGGGCCGGGAAGACGACGCTGCTGCGCGCCGTCTCCGGCACCCTGCGCCTGTACCGGGGCGCCGTCACCGCGGGCACCGTCAGCTACGCCGGGCGCCCGCTGGCGGGCACCGACCCGGTGGCGGCCGTGCACGCCGGGGTGGTGCAGGTGCCGGAGGGGCGCCGCGTCTTCGGCGGCATGACCGTCGAGGAGAACCTGCGGGCCGGCGGCCTGGGCCGGGTGCGGCGCGGCCCGGCCGGGCACCGCGCGGCGGCCCGGGACCGGGTCTACGGCCTCTTCCCCCGACTGGCCGAGCGTGCCGGGCAGCGCGCCGGGCTGCTCTCCGGCGGCGAACAGCAGATGCTCGCCATCGGCCGGGCGCTGATGGCCTGGCCCCGGCTGCTGCTGCTGGACGAGCCCTCGCTCGGCCTCGCGCCGCTCATGGTCGAGCGCATCACCGACGTCGTCCGGGAGATCCACGCCCAGGGCACCTCGGTGCTGCTGGTCGAGCAGAACGCCGCGATGGCGCTCGCCCTGGCCGACCACGCCTACGTGCTGGAGGTCGGCCGGGTGGGTCTGGCCGGGCCCGCCGCCGAGCTGGCCCGCACCGACCGGGTCGCCCGCCTGTACCTCGGCGAGTCGGTGGACGGCGCCCCCGCCGCCCCCGCCGCCGGCGGTGCCGGTGCCGACGGCGCCCCGGCCGCCCCCCGCGCCGGTGAGGGGCGGTGGGCCGGATGAGCCAGGGACCACCGCCGCCCCTGCGCGTCACCGACCTCACCGTCCGCTTCGCCGGTCTGGTCGCCCTCGACGCCGTCTCCCTCACCGTCGAGCCGGGCAGCATCCACGCGCTCATCGGGCCGAACGGGGCGGGCAAGTCGACCTGCTTCAACGTGCTCTCCGGCGTGTGCCGCCCGGCCTCCGGCAGCGTCCGCCTGGGCGAGCGGGAGCTGACCCGGCTCGCCCCGCACCGCATCGCCGCGCTGGGGGTCGCCCGCACCTTCCAGAACATCGTCACCACCGAGGGCACCGTCGCCGACAACCTCATGCTGGGGCGGCACGGGCTGAGCCGGGCGGGGTTCGCCGCCACCGCGCTGCGGCTGCCGCACGCCGTGCGCGAGCAGCGCGCCCACCGCGAACGGGCCCGCGCGTTCGCCGGACTCACCGGGCTCGGCGCGCTGTTCGACACCCCCGTGGGGCTGCTCTCCTACGGCGACCGCAAGCGCGTCGAGCTGGCCCGCGCGCTGTGCCTGGAGCCCCGGCTGCTGCTGCTGGACGAGCCGGTGGCCGGGATGAACGGGGCCGAGCGCGAGCGCATGGCCGGCGTCGTGCGCACCGTGCGCGCGGAACTGGGCCTGTCCGTGCTGCTGGTGGAGCACGACATGGGGCTGGTGATGCGGCTCGCGGACGAGGTGACCGTGCTCGACTTCGGCCGCCGCATCGCGGGCGGCGCGCCCGCCGACGTGCGCACCGACCCCGAGGTCGTGCGCGTCTACCTGGGCTCACCCGCCGCACCCGCCGCACCCGCCGCGCCCGCCGTGTCCGCCCCGTCCGGGGCCGGTGCGGTCGAGCGTCCCGGTGACGCTTCCGCGCGCGCCCGCGGGGCCGCCGCGCCCGCCCCTGGGACCGAGCGGGGGGACTCCGCATGACCACGGCACTCGACATCCTGCTCAACGGGCTGGCGCTCGGCTCGGTGTACGCGCTCGTCGCCCTCGGCTTCGTCATCATCTTCAAGGCGTCCGGGGTGATGAACTTCGCGCAGGGCTCGCTGCTGCTGCTCGGCGGCTACCTCACCGCCGTGCTCCACGAGGAGCTGGGCTTCCTGCCCGCGCTGCTCCTCGCCGTCGCCGCCACCGCGCTGGTCGCCGGGCTGGTGGACCGGGTGCTGCTGCGCGGCATGGACCCCCGGCACCACCACATCCTGACGATCATGACGATCGGCGTCGACATCCTCCTGCTCACCGAGCTGGCCCGGCGCATCGGCGGCGACCTGCTGACGCTGGGCGACCCGTGGGGCAACGACGTCCTCACCCTGGCCGGGGTCACCGTGCCCACCAGCCGGGTCGCCTCCATCACCGTCTCCGTCCTGGTCATCGGGACCGTCTTCGCCGCGTTCCGGCACACCGACTGGGGCCTGTCGCTGCGCGCCGCCTCCGAGGACCAGGAGGCCGCCGCGCTCATGGGCGTGCGGCTCGGCCGCGTGCGCACCCTCGCCTGGGCGCTGGCCGGGGCGCTGGCCGCGCTCGCCGCGCTCTTCCTGACCGCGTTCCCCGCCCCGGGGCTGGAGCGCACCACCGGGCAGATCGCGCTGAAGGCGTTCCCCGCCGCGATCCTGGGCGGCATGGCCTCACCGCCGGGCGCGCTGCTGGGCAGCCTGCTCATCGGCGTCACCGAGGCCCTGGCCGCCGGGTACCAGAGCGAGCTGTCGGCGCTGGGCCGCGGGCTCGGGGACGTGGCGCCCTACCTGGTGATGATCGTCGTCCTGCTGGTCCGCCCGCACGGACTGCTGGGCACGAAGGAGGCCGTCCGTGTCTGAGCGCGTCCCCCGCACCGGCCCGAGAGCCGTGCTGCCGTACGCCGCCGCCGTCGTGCTGCTGTGCGCGCTGCCGCTGTACCTGGAGGCGTACTGGCTGCGCATCGGTCTGTTCGCCATGGCCGCCGCCATCGGCGCCATCGGGCTCAACCTGCTCAGCGGCGGCACGGGGCAGCTCTCACTCGGGCACGCCTTCTTCCTGGCCGTGGGCGCCTACGGCTACGCCTGGCTGGCCGGGGAGCCGGGCCCGGGCCTGCCCGCCCCGCTCGCCCTCGTCCTCGCCGTCTGCCTGGCCGGGGTGGCCGGCGGGCTGTTCAGCCCCGTCTCGGGGCGGGTGCGCGGCGTCTACCTCGGCGTGGCCACCCTGGCGCTGGTGTTCCTCGGGCACCACGTGATGCTCAACGCCGAGGCCGTCACCGGCGGGTACAACGGCCGCGCGGTGGCGCCGTTCACCCTCCTGGGGTTCTCCTTCACCTCCGCCGACCCCGAACTGAGCGTGCTGGGTGTGCCCTTCGGCGCCGAGGAGCGGCTGTGGTACCTCGGCCTGGCGCTGCTGGGCCTGGCCTGGTTCACCGCGCGCAACATCCTGCGCGGCCGCCCGGGCCGGGCGCTGGCCGCGGTGCGCGACAGCGAGGTGGCGGCCGCCGTGCTGGGCGTGCCGGTGGCCCGCTACCGGTCGGCGGCCTTCGTCGTCTCCTCCATGTACGCCGGGCTGTCCGGCGCGCTCATCGCGCTCGCCTTCCGGCGCATCGTCCCCGACTACTTCGGGCTGACGCTGTCCATCGACTACCTCGCCATGATCGTCCTCGGCGGCCTCGGCTCGGTGGCCGGCGCGGTCGCCGGGGCCGCGTTCGTCACCGCGCTGCCGCTGGTGCTGACCCGCTACGCCGACGTGCTGCCGCTCGTCGACGAGCCGGGCGCGGGCGGGCAGGGCGTCGGCCCCACCGAGGCCGCCCGCTACCTCTACGGCGCCGCGATCGTCCTCGTCCTGCGCTACGCGCCCGGCGGCCTGGTCGGCCTGGTGCGGCGCACCCCCGCGCCCGGGCGCCGGGCCGCCCCGGCCGCGTCCGCCCCCGCCGACGACGGCGCGCCCGCCAACGCGGCCTCCCCGTCCGTCCGCCCCTCGCACCCCAAGGAGTCCTCCTCGTGAAACGCACCGGAAGCCGCTGTGCCGCCGTCGCCCTGACCGCCCTCGCCCTGCTCGGCACCGCGTGCGGGACCAAGGGCGGTGACGACGGCGGCGGGCAGGGCGCCGACGGCGTCGCCACCGGCCCCGGCGTCACCGACGACACCATCACCCTCGGCGCGCTCACCGACCTCACCGGCCCCTACGCCACGCTGGGCGAGTCCATCGTCAACGCGCAGCAGCTCTGGGCGGACCAGATCAACGCCGACGGCGGCATCTGCGGCCGGGACATCCGCATCGAGGTCGAGGACCACGGCTACGACGTGCAGAAGGCCGTGGCCGCCTACGCCCAGCTCTCCCCGGACGTGCTGGCCATGCCGCAGGTCATCGGCTCGCCCGTGGTGGACGCCCTGGTGGACAGCATCGAGGCGGACGGCGTCCTCACCTTCCCGCAGGCCTGGTCCGCCTCGCTGCTCGGCCACGACGCCGTGCAGGTCCTGGGCACCACCTACGACCTGGACATGATGCGCGCCGTGGACTTCCTCGTCCGCGAACAGGGGCTGGCCGAGGGCGACCGGATCGGCCACGTCTACTTCGAGGGCGAGTACGGCGCCAACGCGCTGGAGGGCTCCACGCACGCCGCCCGGGCGGCGGGGCTGACCGTGGTCGAGCAGAAGATCAAGGCCACCGACACCGACCTGACGGCCCAGGTCACCGCGTTGCGCGGCGAGGACGTCCGGGCCGTGCTGATCAGCGCGGGGCCGGCCCAGACCGCGTCCCTGGTCGGGGTGGCCGCCGCCGCCGGGTTCGAGGTGCCGGTGGTCACCAGCGCGCCCGGCTTCGCGCCGCAGCTCCTCAAGACCCCGGCGGCCCCGGCGCTCACGGCGCAGCTCCACATCGTCACCGCGATCCCCTCGGTCAGCTCCGACCTGCCGGCGGTGCGGAAGCTGGTGGCCGACTACACGCGGACCTACCCGGACGCCCTGGTGGACTCCGGCGTCCTGTCCGGCTACAACGCCGCCGTGCTGATGGGCGAGAGCCTCAAGGCCGCCTGCGACGCCGGCGACCTCACCCGCGAGGGCCTGGTCACCGCGCACCGCTCCCGCGACCAGGTGGACGTCGGCCTCGGCTCCCCGCAGGACTTCTCCGACGCCGCCCAGCCCTCCAGCACCGCGTCCTACCTCATCCGCCCCGACCGGGACGCCGTGGGCGGCACCACCGGCGTGGAGGACGCGCGAACGCCCCCGGGCGCCGAGGAGTTCTCGGCGTCCAGGGGCGAGTGACCGCGTCCCGGCCCGCCGGCCGGGGGCGCGGCCGCGGCCCGGGCGGCCGGACGGGTGACGGGCAGCCGCCTTGGGCGGCCGGGCCCCGGGCAGCACGTCCCTCCACAGCGAGGGCCCGGGCACCGGCCGCACCGAACCCGCCCGCCGGCACGGTTCCGTGCCGGCGGGCGGGTGCGACGTGCCGGGCCGCAACTCCCGCGGCCCGGCACGTCATCCCCTCAACCCCCCACCCGTGAGGTGGTGGTCATGCGACGGGCGGAAGGCGTCACATCGCGAAGCAGAAGGGGCTGGAGCCGAAGTCCCAGCACTGGATCTGCCGCGTCGCGGTGTCGCTGTTGCCCGAGGCGTCGGTGACGGTCAGCTCGGCGGTGTAGGTCTGAGCGCCGCGGTAGTCGTGCGAGGCGTTCACACCGTTGCCGGAGGTGCCGTCGCCGAAGTCCCACGCGTAGGAGGCGATGTCGCCGTCGGCGTCGGTGGAGCCGGCGGCGTTGAAGTCACACGCGGAGTACCAGCAGTTCGCGGTGAACGAGGCGTTCGGCGCGGAACCGGCCGGGGCACCGGCCGACACGCGGCGGGTGGCGGTGTCGGTGTTGCCCGCGTCGTCGGTGACGGTCAGCGTGACCTCGTAGGTGCCCGGCTCGCCGTAGGTGTGCGACGGGGTGGCGCCCTGGCCGCGCTCGCCGTCACCGAAGGCCCAGGCGTAGGAGGCGATGCTGCCGTCCGGGTCGCTGGAGGCCGAGGCGTCGAAGGAGCAGGTGGTGTTCTCCGTCGAGCACTGCGCGTCGAACTCGGCGCTGGGCTGGCCGGGCTCGGGGGCCTCGCCCAGACCGGTCACGTTGAGCAGCAGGTTCGGCGAACCGCTGCCCGGGTTGCCCACCACGCCGCGCTCGGCGGCGTCCACCAGCGCGTCGCGCACCTCGCGCGGGCTGGCGCCCGGGTTGCTCGACAGGTACAGCGCCGCCGCGCCCGCCGCGTGCGGCGTGGCCATCGACGTGCCGCTCATCTGCTGCGAGCCGCCGCCGTTGCGGGTGGAGGTGATGTTGCTGCCCGGGGCGAACAGGTCCAGGCAGCGGCCCAGGTTGGAGAAGCTGGAGCGGTTGTCGCTGCGGTCCGTGGAACCGAGCGTGACGCCGTCGGCGACCCGGGCGGGGCTGGTGCCGCAGGCGTCCCGGCCGTTGTCGTTGCCGGCCGCGATGGCGACCTGCACCCCGGAGTCGATGACGCCCTGCACGGCGTTGTCCACCGAGCTGTTGGCGCCGCCGCCCAGGGACATGTTCGCCACGGCCGGGCCGCTGGCGTTCTCCGCCACCCAGTCCAGGCCGCCGATGATCTGCGACCACTGGCCCGAGCCCTGGCAGTTGAGCACGCGCACCGCGACCAGGTCGACGTCCTTGGCGACGCCGTAGTCCTTGCTGCCGACCGTGCCCGCGACGTGCGTGCCGTGGCCCTGGCAGTCACTGGCGTCGCGGTCGTTGTCGATGAAGTCGTAGCCGCTGGTGGCCCGGCCCTCGAAGTTCGGGTGGTTCATGTCGATGCCGGTGTCCAAGACGTAGGCGGTGACGCCCGAGCCCCGGTTGGGGTAGGTGTAGGTGCCGTCCAGGGCGCCGTCGATCCGGTCGATGCCGTAGGAGGGCGGGTTGGGCTGCTCGCCGACCAGCGAGGCGACGCCGTCGGCCTCCACGTACCGCACGCCGGGGGCGGCGGCGATCCGCTTGGCCTCGGCCTCGCTCGCGGTGACGGAGAAACCGCGGAAGGCCGCCGAGTACACCTCGCGCACCTCGGCGCCGTACTTCTTGGCCAGCGCGGTCGCGTCGGCCTTCACCTCGGCGCGGGCGTCCGCCTGGATGGACGCCTCGCCGTCGAGCGCCACGATGTACTGGCCCGCGATCGCGCCCTCGGCGTTCGCGCCCAGGATCGTGCCCTCGGCGGGCCCGCTGGCGGTGGCCGCCGTGGCCTGACCGGCCAGCGCGAACACCGTGGCCGTCGCGGCGCCGACGCACAGCGCTCCCAGCCGCTTTCTGCTTGTGCGCATACCTGTGTCCTTCGAAGTGGGGTGTCGGACGGCCGGGCCCGGCGGGGGGTTGGTGTCGCGGGACCGGCGCGGGGCTCACCCTCCGGCCCCCGGGGCGCGCGAACAATCCGTGGTGCGGTAGGTATGCGCTACGCAAATCGGCACCGGACGCGGGTGCGTGGCGCGGGCACGTACGCACCGGGGCCTGCGCGCCGCGCCACCGGACGGGTCAGCGGGTGGGGTCGGCGACGTCGGCGCGGGAGGTGACGCCCAGCTTCCGCAGCACCTTGGCCACGTGCTGCTCGATCGTCCGGGGCGAGAGGAACAGCACCTCGGCGATCTCCCGGTTGGTGTGCCCGAGCGCCACCAGCCGTGCCACCTCCTGCTCGCGCGGCGACAGCGCGCTGCCGTACCCGCGCCGGCCCCGCCGCGAGGGCGTGACGACGCCGCTGCCGCGCAGCACGCGGCGGCACCGCGCGGCGTCCCGCGTCGCGCCCAGCCGCGAGAACTCCTCGGCGAGCGCGGTCAGTTCGGCGGCGGCCTCCGGCTCGCCCAGCGCCAGCCGCGCGCGGGCCGCCGCCTCACCCGCCCGCGCCGCCGGGTACGGGCGCGGCAGCGCCGCGTACGCGCCGCGCGCCGCCGCGAAGGCCGCCGCGGCGTCCGCGTGCCGTCCGGCCCCCGCGGCCAGCACCCCGCGGCAGGCGTGCAACCCGGCCACGGCCAGCGGCGCGTCGCACTCCGTGATCCCGGCGGCGAACTGCGCGACCAGCTCCTCGGCCTCCGCGTACCGCTCGGCGCGCACGAACGCCACCGTGGCCATGGGCGCCAGCTCCGCCCCCCACGCCCAGATCCCCATGCGCCGCAGCCGGGCCAGCGCCCGATCGGCCAGGGCACAGCCGGCCCCCAGCTCCCCGCGCGCCACCCGCAGCCGGATCATCGCGCCGGAGGCCGCCGCCAGCACGGCCGCCGAGGTGTTGGCCGGGTCGGCGAGCCCGGCCGCGTCCAGCCGGTCGGCCGCCTCGTCCCACTCGCCCCGGGCCAGGGCCAGAAAGCCCAGCACCAGGTGGGCGTCCCCGGCGATGCTCGGCAGGCCCTCCCGGTCCGCCAGCGTGTCCCGCGCCCGCTCGGCCAGGCCGTCCCAGCGCCCGCCGTGCCAGTCAAGCCGCAGCCCGGTGCCCTCCGTGATGCCCAGCACGTACGTCGCGCCGTACTCGGCGGCGAGCCGCTGCCCGGCCCGCCGGTAGTGCTGCGCCGCCGCGTCGTGGCCCAGCCACACGGCGGCGTCGGCCAGGTTGGCGCACGCCCTGGCCAGGTGCACCCGCTCGTCCGGCTCCGGCGGCCCCTCGCCGCCGGGCAGTCCGCCGCGCTCCAGCAGCTCCCGCGCCTCCGCCCACACCGTCCCGTCGCCCCCGGCCAGCCGCAGCGCGAGCTGGTTGCCGCGCACCGCCATCCGCAGGCCGCGGTCCGCCTCGGTGGCGACCAGCGCCTCCGCCCGGTCGATCCACCGCCGGTAGACCTCGTAGGGGTGGTCGCCCCAGATGGGGATGCCGAGCGCGGCCATCGCCCGGGCCGCCAGCGCGGGGCGGTCCCGCAGCTCCTCGACGGCGATCTCGGTGTCCACCCGGCCCTGCTCGTACTTGCCCGCCTGGTTGTTGAGCAGCAGGCCGAGGTGGAGCCGGATCTCCCCGCGCAGCCCGTCGGGCAACTGGTCGTCCTGGACGATCCGGCGCAGCAGCGTCGCCGCCCGCCGGTGGCTGAGCCCGTTGACCGCGGCGCGGCTGAGCCGGGCCGCCAGCCGCGCCCGCTCCATCGGGTCCGGCCGCGCCGCGGTCAGCAGGGCCTCCCACAGCTCGACGGCGAGCGCCAGGTCGCCCGCCCGCTCGGCCGCCTCGGCGGCGGCCTCGCCGTACCGGCACCACCGGGCCTGCTCCCCGGCGTGCCGCGCGTGGTAGGCGAGCTGGACCAGCGGCTGCGGGGCGAGCGCGGCCAGGGCCGCCATCGCGCGGTGGTGCAGCCGCCGCCGGTCGGGCCCCGGGAGACTGTGGTAGACGGCCTGCTGGGCGAGGGAGTGCCGGAAACCGTAGCGGTCCGGCTCCACCTCGTGCAGCACGCCCGTGGCCAGCGCGTCCCGGATCGCGGTGACCGCCTCGGCGGCGTCGGTGCCGGAGACCGCCGCGATCAGCTCCTCCCCGGCCGGGACGCGCAGCACGGCCGCCGCGCGCACGCACGCCGCGGCGCGCCCCGGGAGCAGGGCCATGCGGTCGGCCATCGCCTCGTGGAGCAGCGTGGGCACCCCGACGGCGTCCAGCGTCTCCCGGCCCGGCGCCCGGGCGCGCCCGCCGGGGGGCAGCGCCCGGATGACCTCCTCCAGCACGAAGGGGATGCCCGCGGTGCGACCGTGCAGCTCCTCGGCCAGCGCGGCCGACACCTCCGGGCTCCCGGTCAGCGCCGCCGTCATGCTGCGCACCGCCGCCACGTCCAGCGGCGCGAGGGGCACCAGCACCGCCGTCGTGCCCGGGGGCTGTCGGTAGGCGCGGCCCAGCGGCAGCCCGGTCCCGGGCAGCTCCTCGCGCCGGTAGCTGAGCACCGTGGCCAGGCCGGCGGGCGGGTCGTCGACCAGGAAGCGCACCAGGTCGCGGGTGCCGTCGTCGGCCCAGTGCAGGTCCTCGACCACCATGACGACGCCGGGCAGCGCGGCCAGCAGCGCGCGCACGGCGCGGAAGAGCCGGTGCTGGTCGGCGCGGTGGTCGGGCAGCGGGGCGGGCGCGGGCGGCAGCGCCTCGCCCAGCTCCGGCAGGTAGGCGCGCAGCGCTCCGCACACCGGGTTGAGCCCGGTCGGCACGCGCCCCTCCAGGCGCCGCAGCAGCTCGATGACGGGGCCGTAGGGGAACGGCTCGCGCAGGGGGTGGCAGCCGCCGGTCAGCACGGCCCGGCCGCGCACGCTGGGGTGCGCCAGGGCCTCGCGGATGAGCCGCGTCTTGCCGATCCCCGCCTCGCCCTCGACGAGCACGACGGCGGGCGGATGCGTCAGCGCGTCCAGCAGCGCGTGGAGTTCGCCCGTGCGCCCCACGAGGACGGGCGCCTCCGCCCGCCGTAGCACCCCATCGGCCATGCGAGCAGCTAACCGCGTGGCCGTGTGGCGATCAACCCTCGTGCACCGGGCGTTCGACCGGGTGTGCTCCCGCCGCCGGCAGCGGGCGGGGTCCACCGCCCGGGCGCGGCGGGGGGAGACGTGCGGAACCGGGGCACGCCCCGGCTCCGCGCGCCCGTCCGCGCGTCCGGGACTGCGCGTGCTCGGCGTGCTCGGCGTACCCGCGCGCCCGGTGCCCTACGCGTCCCCGCCCCGCAGCAGGGCCCGCTCGCGCGCCGTGAACTGCGGCCCGGTCAGCGGCGGACGCAGCGGGCCGACGAGCGCGGACAGCAGCACGCCGGGACGGCCCAGGGAGTGCGGGGCGGCCGTGAGGCTCATGACGTCGGTCAGCGCGCTCGCCGCCCGGTAGGAGCCGTTGCCGGTGAGTGCCAGGCGGCGCGCGTAGCGCTGGAGGACGCGGTCGCCCAGGGTCGGGGAGGCGCCGGTGGTGTGCGGGTAGTGCACGTCCTGACCGGTGGCCAGCGCCCAGGCGACGCCCACCGGAGCGGCGACGGCGCGCTGGGCGCGCCGCGCCGCGCCCGGGTCGGCCGGGCCGGTGCGGGTGAGCACCTCGCGCACGGCGAGCGCGCCCTGCGCCGCGACGGACATGCCGTGCCCGTAGACGGGGTTGTAGGCGGCCACGGAGTCGCCCACGGCGACGAGCCCGTCCGGCCAGTCGGCCAGCCGCTCGTAGCGGCGCCGCTCGTTGGCGGTGCCGCGGGTGAGCGCGACGTCCGACAGCGGCTCGGCGTGGGCCAGCAGCTCGCCCACGATCGCGTGGCGCAGCCCCCGGGCGAACGGCACGAAGGCGTCCGGGTCGCGCGTGGGTTCGCCGCCGCGTGTGCCGGAGAGGCTGACCAGCCAGCGCTCGCCCTCCACGGGCACGACGGTGGCGGACTGCCCGGGCCGCGGTTGCCGCGAGTCGGCCTGCACCATGACGACGGGCCAGTCGGGGTCGCCGGTGGGGGCGCGGTAGAGCCGGCTGGCGTAGACGAGCCCGGAGTCCACGCGCTCCTCCACCAGCCCGGTCACGCCCAGCCCGGCCAGCCACCCCGGCAGCCGGGTCGCGCGTCCGGCGGCGTCCAGGACGAGCAGTGCGGGCAGCGCGCGTTCGGGGCCGTCCTGCGGTGCGCAGCACACCCCGGTGACCCGCCGCCGGTCGCCCAGCAGCCCGGTGACGCGGCCGGGGACGACGCGCACGCGCGGGTCGCGCAGCACCTGGGTGCGCACGACGTGGTCCAGGAGGTCGCGGCTGCAGGTGACGAGGTACTGCGTCGCCCGCAGCCACCGCCGGTTCCAGCCCTCGGGGGTGTAGGACACCAGCCCGGTGGGCAGCGGCACGCGGCGGGCGCCCGCGGCCAGCAGCCGCTCGGTGGTGCCGGGCAGCAGCCGCTCGATCGCCCCGGCGCCGCCGGAGACGAGCACGTGGGCGTGGCGGGCCTGCGGGAGCCCCCGGCGCCGTACGGGCGCGGCGGGCAACGCGTGCGGTTCGACGATGTCGACGGCGTCGACCAGGTGGCGCACGGCGGCGGCGGACAGCATGCCGGCCAGGCCGCCGCCGACGACGACCGCGCGGCGCCCACCGCCGCTCCGGGGCCCGGGCACGGCGGCGGGCACGACCGCGGCGGTCGGCCCGGCCGGGGCGCGGCGGGCCGGGCTCACGGCGCCCCCTCCCCCGCGGGGACGGGCCGGCCGCGGCGGACGGCCTGGACGGTCGGCGAGGCCAGGGCCAGCGCCAGCGGCACCAGGTCGTCGCTGCGGCGTGCCCGGGCGAGCGGGCCGGTGTCGGCGGCCGGGTCGCCCGGTCGGGCCCCGGGCGCGGCCTTGGCGTCGATGGCGGCCACCAGCATGGCCGCCTCGGCGATCACCGCGGCGGCGGCCTCGTCGGCGCCGTCGGCGAGCGCGGCGGCGTGCGCGCGGTGCCAGACGGCGTCGTCGAAGTAGGGCGCGCACGCCAGGATGCCGTCGGCGATGTGCGTCTCGCGCTGGGTCAGCCGCAGCCGCAGGCGCGGCGACCACCAGGCCAGCCGGACGCGGACGGCGCCCTCGGTGGCGAAGCGGTCCAGCTCCCTGGACAGCGGCGCCAGCCGCCGCAGCCGGCACAGCGCCTCCCCGGTCCTGGACAGCCGCCGCCCCACCAGTGGCAGCAGGAACCCGACGGCGCTCAGCAGCGCGGAGGGGTAGGAGAACGCCGGCGCGGCGTCGGTGCTCAGGTGGTCCCAGTCGGTGCCCGCCCAGCGGGCCGCGACGGCGGCGGCCTTGGCGGCGTCGTAGCCGACCTGGAGCAGATAGCCGGCCACCAGCACGCGCAGCCCGGCGCGCAGCGTTCCGCGCACCTCGCGGGACCAGCCCCAGCAGAAGACGGTCGCCGCCACGGTGGCCACCGAGTGCGCGAGCAGGTACAGCACGATCATCTCGCGGATGAACGGGGTCGTGGCGTAGTAGGTGTCGAACTCCGTGAGCTGCTCCACGGGCGCCTCGCCCACCCAGAACAGGGCGACCAGGGCCACGACGACGCCGCTGTAGGCGGCCACGCAGCGCCGCGAGGCACGCCGGATGCGGGCGGCCGGGCCGCCGCGCCAGTTGATGAGCAGCACGATGGAGGCGCCGGAGAACGCCGTCAGCATGACGTAGACCATCGGCGCCGCGAAGTTGGTGATGCCGGTCGCCCGGTTGACGGCCACGATCGTCAGCGGCGCGGCGCAGATCAGGATGGGGCTGCCGATCAGCAGCAGCGCGACCACCGACCGCAGGAGCTGGTCGTGCCAGTCCCGCAGGAGGGCGGGGATCTTCAGCGCGGCGGCGAGCATGAGCAGGCCGCCCGAGAAGAAGAACGGCAGGCTCTCCCTCACGTCCGGCCCCGTCCGCTTCGACGGGGGGCCGCCGCCCCGGGCCCGCGCTCCCTCACGGCCGCGGCCCCCGGTGCCCCAGCGACAGCTCGATCCGCCCGGCGACCTGGCCGCGGTCGACGGGGGAGACCCGCGCGTCGTTGAGCACCGCGCGCACGTCGGTGCCGAACTGGTAGCCGAACAGCTCGGCCTCCTCCTCGTGCCGCCGGTCGAAGTGGGTGCGGGCCGCGTAGTGCAGCGCGGCCTCGCTGAGCGTGCCGGGCGCGCCGCCGGCGTCCCCGGTGGCCAGCGCGCGCACCAGCTCCGCGACGGCCTCGGCCTCGCCGCTGGCCGAGCGGGAGGAGGCCGGGCCGTGCGCGGTGGTGTCCCCGCAGTGGCCGTTGACCATGTGCCAGATCTCGTGACCGACGATCACCAGTTGGTGGTTGACGTCGGTGTGCTGGTGGTAGGCGATGACGTCGTCGTGCTCACGGTCCACCCACAGCCCGCTGACGGTGTCCGCGGGGAAGGGGAAACCGCGCAGCCGCACGGGTCGGCCGCGGAGCCGGGAGGCGGACCGGGCGATGGCCTCGAACGCCGCGTCGGGTGCGGCGGAATCGGGAACCTCCAGGCCCGCGACGAGGTCCGCGCTGAGCCGCCGCATTCTCCTGGCTATCTTCACGTTCTCCCCTGATCTCCCCCCGGTCCGTTGCTGCGTCCCCGTCGTCCCTGTGGTGCCGTTCCGGCGGCCGGTCCCGGTCAGCCGACGCCCGGGCGGCCGTCGCCGCGCGGTGCGCCGTTCCGGGCGCCGCCCGCGGGGTCCTCGCCGCCCGCGCCGCCCGCGCCCTCTTCGTCCTGGGCCAGCAGCGCGCCGAGCGTCGCCGCGAGCACCTTCCACTTGTCCTCCGAGAGCTCCTTGGCCGCGCGCAGGGCCGCGCCGCGCACCGCGTAGCGCTCCTTGACCTCGGACAGCGGGTCCGCCTCGCGCTCCAGGCGGGTGAGCACCGGCTGCAGCGCGGCGTCCAGCGCCTGCGTCGCCTCGGCCGTCAGGAAGCCGTTGGGCACGCCGAAGAACCGCTCTATCCCGGCCGCCGTGGACGCCAGCGGCGCGCCCTTGCCGTTGACCAGCGCGGACAGCGCGGCCCCCGAGGCACCGAAGGACTCGGCGATGGCCTTGAAGGAGTACGGCCTGCCGTCGGGCCTCGGACGGGTGCCGCGCAGGAAGACGATGCGCCGGCGCACGCGCTCGGCGAAGTCCTCCTCCGGCACGTGCTCCCCGGCCAGCAGCGCGCGCACCGTGGGCTCCGGGACGCCGGTGGCGTAGGACAGGGCCGCCACGTCCAGCGCGTCGCCGCCCGGACCGCTCTCCCCGGTGAGCAGGGTGAGGCGCTTCAGGGTCGCGGCGAGGTCGGAGCGCGGGTCTCTCACCGGTGACTCTCCCCGGGGTGTCAGTGAGGCGGCTGGTCCGCGGACGGCTGTTGGACGTCGGTGGCGGTCGTGACGACCACCCGATACCGGTTCGCGGCAAGAGTAGTTGACGCCCGCCAAGCTCCGGTAGCCCTTCCCTGCCTGCCTGCCTGCCTGCCCGCCCCGACCGGCACCGCCCGCCGGCCGCACCCGGTCGGCACCGCGCCGCGCGCGGTCGCCGCGCGGTGGGCCGCCGACCCGCCGTCACCCGTCCCGTTCCGCGTTTTTCGTCAGCCGGCGCGCACGACGCGTCGCGTGACGTGCGTTCCGTGCGCACGCGTGACGGCCGGGTGGGCCGGGTCACCCCGCCGACCGCGCCGCGTGGGTAACGTCCGGGGCGGCGTGCGGAGTCGGGGAGATCCACGGCGGAAGGGAGCGGGGCGCATGGCGGCGTATCGGACCATCGTGGTCGGCACGGACGGCTCCCCGTCGTCGTTGACGGCGGTGGAGAGCGCGGCGCGGCTGGCCGCGGCCTGCGGGGCGCGGCTGGTCATCGCGTGCGCCTACGCACCCCTGCGCGGCCCGGTGCTGGACCGGGCCGCCGACGTGCTCGGCGACGAGGCCTACCAGGTGGTGGGCTCGGCCCCGGCGGAGGACACCCTGCGTGCCGCGCGGGAGCGGGCGGTGGCCGCGGGCGCCACCCGGATCGACCAGGCCGCGGTGCAGGACGACCCCGTGCCGGGCCTGGTCGGCGTGGCCCGCGACGCCTCGGCCGACCTCATCGTCATCGGCAACCGGGGCCTGCGCTCGCTGACCGGGCGCCTGCTGGGCTCGGTGCCCTCCGGCGTCTCCCGCAAGGCGCGCACCGACGTGCTGATCGTCCACACCACCTGAGGAGCGCCCGCGTGGCGGCTGACCCCGATCCCGAGGCGCTGCGCGCCCGCGTCGACGCCCTGCTGCTCGGGGGCGAACGCCGCCACACCCGTGCCGACGTCACCGCACGCTCCGGCATCCCGCCCGAGCGCACCCACGAGATCTGGCGCGCGCTGGGCTTCCCGCTCGAAGGGGAGGACGAACGGGTCTTCACCGACGGCGACGTGGCCGCCCTCGCGGCCGGGGAGGGCTTCGTGCGGGCGGGCGTCATCAGCGCGGAGAGCGAGACGCTGATGACGCGCGCCCTGGGCCAGCACCTGTCCCGCCTCGCGGAGTGGCAGGTGCACACCCTGATGTCCTGGCTGGCCGACGACGGGGGCCTCCCGGCGGACGAGGACGGGTTCACCGCCCTGGTGGCCGAGCTCCTGCCCCGCCTGGAGGCCGTGCAGAACCACGTGTGGCGCCGCCACCTCGCCGCCTACGCCGCCCGGGCCCTCGCCGCCCCGGACGCCCGGCAGGACGCCGGCGTGCAGGCCGTGGGCTTCACCGACATGGTCGGCTACACCCATCTGGCCCGCAGCGTCCCGGAATCCGAACTGCTGGAGCTGCTGGACCGGTTCGAGTCCCTGGTGGGCGACGTCGTCGCCGACCACGGCGGCCGCGTCGTCAAGCTGATCGGCGACGAGGCGCTGTTCACCGCCCCCGACCCGCCGGCCGCCGCCGAACTCGCCCTCACCCTGCACGAGCGCGCCGCCGCCGCCCCGGACCTGCCCCCGCTGCGCACCGGCCTGGCCCACGGCCGCGTCCTGCGCCGCTTCGGGGACGTCTACGGCCCCGTGGTCAACGCCGCCGCCCGGCTGACCTCGCTGGCCCGGCGCGGCACCGTGCTCACCACACCCGAGCTGGCCGAGCCGCTGGCGGCCACCGCCGGGTACTCCCTGCGCGCCCTGCGCCCGGTGGCCGTCCGGGGCATCCCGCGCCTGCGCCCGGTCGTGCTGCGCCGCGCGCCGAGCGGCGTCCCGGAGCGGGCTCACCGGGCGCGGGCGAAGTCCCCGCGCACGACGCGGTCGGTGAGCGGGGGGCCGCCGAAGGAGCCGTAGCCGGTGGCGGCCCACAGGCTCGCGTCGGCCGGCACCTCGAAGTGCGGCACCGTCCTGCCCCGGTGCCGCACCGCCAGGGCGCTGGGCGCCACGCCCCGGCGCACCCGGCCGGCGCACTCCGCGCAGGCGGCGGCGCGCACCGGCTCGCGCCCGGGCACCGGACGCCGCACCCTCGGGCGCGGCACCGGCGGCCGCCGGGGCCGCGCCCAGCAGCAGCCAGCACACGGCGGCCGGCACCGCGAGTGCCGACAGGAGGCGGCGGACAGCCCTCGGGGCGCGGAACACGAACACCCGCTCAGGCTAGCGAACACCCGTGCCCCGCCCGGCGGGGCGGTGCGCCCCGGGCACGGGCCCGGAGCCCACCACCCCGCCGCCGGGCGGGCGTCCCGCCGACCGGCGTCAGTCCTTGATCTCGCAGATCACCGTGCCGGAGGAGAGGGAGGCGCCGACCTGGGCGGCCAGGCCCTTGACGGTGCCCGCACGGTGGGCGTTGAGCGGCTGCTCCATCTTCATCGCCTCCAGGACGACGACGAGTTCGCCCTCGGCGACCTGCTGGCCCTCCTCGACGGCGACCTTCACGATCGTGCCCTGCATCGGGGAGGCGAGCGCGTCCCCGGAGGCGGCCGAGGCCGACTTCTTCGCGGCGCGCCGACGCGCGGGCTTGGCGCCCCCGGCGACGGCGGCCCGGGCCAGCGGCATGCCCAGCGACGCGGGCAGGGAGACCTCCAGGCGCTTGCCGCCCACCTCGACCACGACGGTCTCGCGGGTGGCCTCGTCCTCGTCCTCCTCGCCGGCCGCGCCGCCGGTGAAGGGCTTGATCTCGTTGACGAACTCGGTCTCGATCCACCGGGTGTGCACGTCGAAGGGCTGCCCCTCGCGCCCGTGCACCTCCGGTGCGAAGGCCGGGTCGACGACGACCGCGCGGTGGAAGGGGATGGCGGTGGCCATGCCCTCCACGTCGAACTCGGCCAGTGCGCGGGCGGCGCGCTGGAGCGCCTGCCGCCGGGTGGCGCCGGTGACGACGAGCTTGGCCAGCAGCGAGTCCCAGGCCGGGCCGATGACGGAGCCGCTCTCCACGCCCGCGTCCAGCCGCACGCCGGGGCCGGAGGGCGGCGCGAACGTCGTCACCGTGCCGGGGGCGGGCAGGAAGTTGCGGCCCGGGTCCTCGCCGTTGATGCGGAACTCGAAGGAGTGACCGCGCAGCGGCGGGTCGTCGTAGCCCAGCTCCTCGCCGTCGGCGATGCGGAACATCTCCCGCACCAGGTCGATGCCGGTGACCTCCTCGGTGACCGGGTGCTCCACCTGGAGACGGGTGTTGACCTCCAGGAAGGAGATCGTGCCGTCCTGGCCCACCAGGAACTCGCAGGTGCCGGCGCCCACGTAGCCGGCCTCGCGCAGAATGGCCTTCGACGCCCGGTACAGCTCGGCGTTCTGCTCGTCCGTCAGGAACGGCGCCGGGGCCTCCTCGACCAGCTTCTGGTGGCGGCGCTGGAGCGAGCAGTCGCGGGTGGAGACGACGACGACGTTGCCGTGCCGGTCGGCCAGGCACTGCGTCTCCACGTGCCGGGGGCGGTCGAGGTACCGCTCGACGAAGCACTCGCCGCGGCCGAAGGCGGCCACCGCCTCGCGCACCGCCGAGTCGTAGAGCTCGGGCACCTCTTCGAGGGTGCGGGCCACCTTCAGGCCGCGGCCACCGCCGCCGAAGGCCGCCTTGATGGCGATCGGCAGCCCGTGCTCCTCGGCGAAGGCGACGACCTCCTCGGCGCCGGCGACCGGGTCCTTGGTGCCCGCGACGAGCGGGGCGCCGGCCCGCTGGGCGATGTGCCGGGCGGCGACCTTGTCACCGAGGTCCCGGATCGCCTGCGGCGGCGGGCCGATCCAGGTCAGCCCGGCGTCGAGGACGGCCTGCGCGAACTCCGCGTTCTCCGACAGGAAGCCGTAGCCGGGGTGGATCGCGTCCGCCCCGGAGTCGGCCGCCGCCTTCAGCACCTTGGCGATGTCCAGGTAGCTCGCGGCCGGGGTGTCACCACCCAGCGCGAAGGCCTCATCGGCGACCCGGACGTGCAGCGCGTCCCGGTCCGGGTCGGCGTAGACGGCTACGCTCGCGATCCCCGCGTCCCGGCAGGCCCGGGCGACGCGGACAGCGATTTCGCCGCGGTTGGCGATGAGCACCTTGCGCACGATGGCTCCCTCCTTGAAACAAGCTGAGTTTAGGTACTGGCGACACCGCACGCGCAGCTTTCCAGTGGGGTGAGCTTGCCCACACGATCCGTAGCGGGGCCTGCCGTCGCCGCCTCGTTTCCCTCGTCGTCCCACCGTACGCCGGGAAAACGAGTCTCGCTGGAGCTTGGGAGTGTGGCTGACGTCTCCCGAGACCGGGGTGAGGCCACCGGGCCCGGGTTTGTGGGAACCCTACTAACGGACGGGTGTTTCTTTGCGAGTCGGCCGTGAGTCGGCGGTGACCGCGCCGTGAGGAGCGAACGCACCTCTTGCCGCCCGCTCATACCCATGAGTAACGTTCGGCACGCCCACGGCGGCGCCCGCGCCCACTTCCGCGCCCACTTCCGCGGCGACGGCGACGGCGACGCCCACGGCGACCGCGACGCCGTGCGCGGCCGGGGAACCGAGGAGGCGGGACGCCATGGCGCTGAGACGGGTGGTGGCCGCGACCACGGCCGTGGTCCTGGTGCTGGAGGGGCTCGGAGTCGCCGCCGTCCACTGGGTGCTGAGCCTGTTCCTGGCCGGGCAGTCGATGTCGCTGGACGGCCTGGACCCGGGCCTGCTGGTCGCCGTGGCGCGCGGCGCGGGCCTCGCGCTCGGCGCCTGTTTCGTCCTGTGCGGTGCCCTGGCCCTGCGCGTCGCCTGGCGCGACCGGGTGCCCGGCCGCCCCACCCGGCTCGCCCTCGCCGGGTGCGCCGTCCTGCACGGGATCGTCGGCGCGCTCGCCGTGGCCCTGCTGGGCTGGCCCGTCTTCGCCCTGCTGATGGCCGCCCTGGCGCTGGTCGTCCTCACCCTCGTCAGTTACGGCCCGGCGCCCGCCGCGGCCCCCGGCCCGCCGGAACCCGGCCCGCCGGAACCCGGCCCGCCGGGGCCCGCACCCGCCTGACCGCGCCGCGGCGCCCGCCCGACCGCGCTCGCCGGGCGCGTCCGCCGGCTCCTCAGCCGGCCGGAGTCCACAGGTCGGTGATGGCCACGTCCAGCCGGGCCAGCAGGCGGCGCAGCAGCGGCAGCGAGAGGCCGATGACGTTGCCCGGGTCGCCGTCGATGCCCGCGACGAACGGGGCCGACCGGCCGTCCAGGGTGAACGCCCCCGCCACGTGCAGCGGTTCACCGGAGGCGACGTAGGCGGCGATCTCGGCGTCCGAGGGCTCGGCGAACCGCACCGTCGTCGCGGCGGTCGCGCTGACCCGGCCGCCGGAGACGGTGTCCACGACGCAGTGGCCCGTCAGCAGCACCCCGGAGCGACCGCGCATCGCCTTCCAGCGGGCGGTGGCGTCCTCGGCGTCCACGGGCTTGCCCAGCGCCCGGCCGTCCAGCTCCAGCACGGAGTCGCAGCCCACCACCAGGGCGCCCGCGGCCGGCGGCCGGGCGGCGACGGCGTCGGCCTTCGCCTCGGCCAGCACCAGCGCCAGTTCACTCGGCGTCGGCGCGCTCAGCGCGTCCTCGTCCACCCCGCTGACGATCACCTCGGGTGCCAGCCCGGCCCGCCGCAGCAGCCCGAGCCGGGCGGGCGACTGGGAGGCGAGCACGAGACGGCGCGGCGACGGGGCGGCAGGCGTGGTCATAGGGGCCATCGTAGAAGGACGCCGTCAGTGGAGGCCAAGCACGAGCGTCACCACCACGATGGTGGCGGCGAGCACCCAGCCGGCCCGGCGCAACTGCGCCTGCGCGGCCCGCAGCCGCTCCGGGGGCCGGTCCGGGGGGTCGGACCAGAGCATGGTGACCAGCGTGCGCCCACCGGGTCGAGCCCCGCCTGAGTACGCGTACTCATTCCCGCCGGGCCCACGCCGGCGGGACGCCCCGGCCGCCCGGCGCGCGGGGCCACGGGCGGTGCGGGCGTCGGCCGCCCGGCGGTCGGTCAGCCCGGCCAGAAGGTGGTGCGCCAGGCCTTCGGGCCCGGGTGGGGCAGGCGCCGGGGCACGAGGCGGGCCGGGTCCGACCACTCGGAGACGTCGCGCGCCTCGGGGTCCGCCGACGCCGCGGCGGCGGCTCGCGCCTGGACCACCGCGACGGCGGCGGCCAGCTCCTCCGGCGTCGGATTGCCGCGTACGACCTTGATCATGTCTGACCTCCGCGGGTCACAGCGGGATGTTGCCGTGCTTCTTCGGCGGGAGCTGCTCGCGCTTGTGCCGCAGCGAGCGCAGCCCGCGCACGATGTGCCGGCGCGTCTCGGACGGCAGCACCACCGCGTCCACGTAGCCGCGCTCGGCGGCCACGTACGGGTTGAGCAGGGCGTCCTCGTACTCCGCGGTGAGCCGCGCGCGCGTCTCCTCGCGCTCGGCGTCGCCTTGCACCGCCGCCAGGGTGCGCCGGTGCAGGATGTTGACCGCGCCCTGTGCGCCCATGACGGCGATCTGCGCCGTCGGCCAGGCGAAGTTGAGGTCGGCGCCCAGGTGCTTGGAGCCCATGACGTCGTACGCGCCGCCGAACGCCTTGCGCGTGATGACGGTGATCAGCGGGACCGTGGCCTCGGCGTAGGCGTAGATCAGCTTGGCCCCGCGGCGGATGATGCCGCCGTACTCCTGGTCGGTGCCGGGCAGGAAGCCGGGCACGTCGACGAAGGTCAGCACCGGCACGTTGAAGGTGTCGCAGGTCCGCACGAAGCGGGCCGCCTTCTCGCTGGCGTCGATGTCCAGGCACCCGGCGAGCTGGAGCGGCTGGTTGGCGACGACGCCCACCGCGTGCCCCTCGACCCGGCCGAACCCGGTGATCATGTTCGGCGCGAACAGGGCCTGGGTCTCCAGGAACTCCCCGTCGTCCACCACGTGTTCGATGACGCCGTGCATGTCGTACGGCTGGTTCGCCCCGTCCGGGACCAGGGTGTCCAGCTCCCGGTCCCGCTCGCTGGTCTCCAGGTCCGCCTCCTCGGCGTAGACCGGGGGGTCGGAGAGGTTGTTGGAGGGCAGGTAGGACAGCAGTGCCTTGACGTACTCGACCGCGTCCTTCTCGTCCCCGGCCATGTGGTGGGCCACGCCGGAGGTCGCGTTGTGCGTGCGCGCGCCGCCCAGCTCCTCGAAGCCGACGTCCTCGCCCGTCACCGTCTTGATCACGTCGGGCCCGGTGATGAACATGTGCGAGGTCTTGTCCACCATGACCGTGAAGTCGGTGATGGCCGGGGAGTACACCGCCCCGCCCGCGCACGGGCCCATGATCAGCGAGATCTGCGGGATCACGCCGGAGGCGTGCACGTTGCGGCGGAAGATCTCCGCGAACAGGCCCAGCGCCGCGACGCCCTCCTGGATGCGCGCGCCGCCGCCGTCGTTGATGCCGATGACCGGGCAGCCGGTCTTCAGCGCGAAGTCCATGACCTTGACGATCTTCTCGCCGTACACCTCGCCCAGCGAGCCGCCGAAGATCGTGAAGTCCTGCGAGTAGACGGCCACCGGGCGGCCGTCGACCGTGCCGTAGCCGGTGACCACCCCGTCGCCGTACGGGCGGTTGCGCTCCAGCCCGAAGTTGGTCGACCGGTGCCGGGCGAACTCGTCCAGCTCCGTGAAGGACCCCTCGTCCAGCAGCAGTTCCACGCGTTCGCGCGCGGTCAGCTTGCCCTTGGCGTGCTGCTTGTCGACCGCGCGGGCGGAGCCGGCGTGCGTCGCCTCGGCGGTGCGCCGCCGGAAGTCGGCGATCTTGCCCGCCGTGGTGTGGATGTCGGGAGTGCTTTCCTGCTCGGACACGGGGAGCGGCTCCTAGTCGTCCTCGGGGCTACCGACTCGTAGCGTAGCGGCGACGGCCCGTGTCGTCGGTGCGTCGTTGGCCACACCGACGGGCCTACGCTGACCCCATGACACCCCAAACCTCCGCGGACGCGCCCGGCCCCGGCGGCGCGCCGAGCCCCTTCACCGACCTGGACCGGCCGCCCCTGGCCGCCGCGGCCCTGCGCCGGGCGCTGCTGGGCGGGGACGGCCTGTGGAGCGAGCTCGACGTCGTCGCGCGCACCGGTTCGACCAACACCGACCTGGTGGACCGGGTCCGCCGGGGCGCGGCGCGCGAGGGCACCGTCCTGATCGCCGAGGAGCAGACGGCCGGCCGCGGGCGGCTGGACCGGTACTGGAACGCCCCGCCGCGCAGCGGGCTCTTCCTCTCCTTCGTGCTGCGCCCCGGGCCCGCCGTGCCGCAGGCCCGCTGGAGCTGGCTGCCGCTGCTCACCGGCGTCGCCACCGCCACCGCGCTGGCCCGCACCGCGGGCGCGGACACCCGGCTGAAGTGGCCCAACGACCTGCTCGCGGAGGTCGACGGCGAGGAGCGCAAGATCGGCGGCATCCTCGCGGAGCGCACCGGCGGCGCCGAGCAGGACGCGGTGGTCGTCGGCGTCGGGATCAACGTCTCGCTGCGCGCCGCCGAGCTGCCCGTGCCCACGGCGGGCTCCCTCGCGCTCGCCGGTGCGCACACCACCGACCGCGACCCGCTGGTGCGCGCGGTGCTGCGCTCGGTGGAGCGGTGGTACGCCGACTGGCGCGCGGCCGGCGGCGACGCGGGCGCCTGCGGGCTCCAGGAGGTCTACGCCGCGGGGTGCGCCACCCTCGGCCGCGCCGTGCGGGCGGAGCTGCCCAGCGGCCGGGAGCTGGTCGGCGAGGCCGTCGCCGTGGACGGCGACGGGCAGCTGGTGCTGGACACCGGCGGCGGGGTACAGCGGTCGGTCGGCGCCGGTGACATCGTGCACCTGCGGCCGGGCCGGTGACCGGCAGGGCGGGCGACGCCCACGCGCCCGCCCGCACGTGAGCTACGGCACACCTGCCGTATCGTGGGGCCCGTGGCGCGGCGCGGCGGGCGCGGCGCAGTGGAACGGAAGGGCAGTGCGCGGGCACCTCATGCGCGGGAACCTGGCAAGGGGCGGGAAGTGACCGCGGACGACTCGGCCGTGCCCGAGCCCGACGCGGAGGGCGCCGCCGACTCCGGCTCCGGAGCCGACCGCGCCGGGCGGTCCGCGTCGGAGCCCGCGGGGGGCGCGGGGCGCTACCCCGCGCACGCCTTCGAGGAGCGCGAGCCGCCCGAGGACCGGCCGAAGGACAACCCCCTCGCGCTCAAGGTCGAGGAGCTCATCCTCGGCTCCGCCCGCACCTACACCCCCTTCCAGGCCGCCCGCGCCGCCGACGTGCCCATGGACCTGGCCGCCCGCTTCTGGCGCGCCATGGGCTTCGCCGACATCGGCCAGGCCCGGGCGCTGACCGAGGCCGACGTGCTGGCCCTGCGCCGCCTGGCCGGTCTGGTGGAGGCCGGGCTGCTGAACGAGGCGATGGCCGTGCAGGTCGCCCGCTCCACCGGCCAGACCACCGCCCGGCTCGCCGAGTGGCAGGTCGACTCCTTCCTCGCGGGGCTGACCGTCTCGCCGGAGCCGGGGATGAGCCGGATGGAGGTCACCTACCCGCTGGTCGAGCTGCTGCTCCCGGAGCTCCAGGAGTTCATCGTCTACGTCTGGCGACGGCAGCTCGCCGCGGCCACCGGCCGGGTCGTGCAGGCGCAGGACGACGAGGAGATGGTCGACCGGCGGCTGGCCGTCGGCTTCGCGGACCTGGTCGGCTTCACCCGCCTGACCCGGCGGCTGGAGGAGGAGGAACTCGGGGAGCTGGTCGAGGCGTTCGAGACCACCGCCGCCGACCTGGTGGCCGCGCACGGCGGCCGCCTGATCAAGACTTTGGGCGACGAGGTCCTCTACGTCGCTGACGAGGCGGGTACCGCCGCCGAGATCGGGCTGCGCCTGATCGAGACCCTCTCGAACGACGAGACCATGCCCGAGCTGCGGGTCGGCATGGCCTTCGGCACGGTGACGACCCGCATGGGCGACGTGTTCGGCAACACCGTCAACCTCGCCAGCCGGCTGACCTCGATAGCGCCGAAGGACACCGTCCTCGTCGACGGCGCGATCCGCGAGGAGCTGACGGCCGTCGGCGACGCCCCGCGTTCGGAGAAGGACTCCGGGGCGGGCGGCGGCTACCGGTTCGCCCTCCAGCCGCTCTACCAGCGCCCCGTGCGCGGTCTGGGCGTCGTCGAACCGTGGCTGCTGAGCCGGCGCGGATGACCCCGGCGGCGCCCTGACGCCCCGGCCGCGCGGAACCCCGGCCGCCCGCACCCCGGCGTACCGGCGTCCGTCCTGCCTGCGTCCGCGTGTCTGCGTGTCTGCGTGTCTGCGTGCCTGCGTCCGGCGCCCGTGCCCCTGCCGTTCCCGGTGGCGGGTCGGTCCGGCGAACCCGTGGGCGGGTCACCGAGGTCCGTGCGGGGCACGCCTGCCGCCACCGGCCGGTGACCGTCTGCCCGGCGCACCCGGCGTGCCCGGTCGCGCGGCCGGGGTCCCCGCCGCGCTGCCGGTCCCCGCCGCGCTGCCGGCCCCCGGGGCGCACCCGGTAGCGTGAGCGGGCGTTCACACGAGCGAGGACGAGGGAGTTCGCGATGGTGCGGTACGGAGAGTGGATCGAGGTCCGCGAGGACGGGCACGTGGCGGAGCTGGTGCTCGACCGGCCCCAGGCGATGAACGCGGTGTCCACGCGGCTGGCCGCCGATCTCGCGGAGGCGTGCGCGGCGCTCGCCGCCGACACCGGGGTGCGCGCCGTCGTCCTGACCTCCAGCAACGACCGGGCGTTCTGCGTGGGCGCCGACCTCAAGGAGCGCAACCGCTTCACCGACGCCGAGCTGGGCCGGCAGCGCCCCTACGCGCGCGCCGCCTACACCGGGGTCCTCCAGCTCCCGATGCCGACCATCGCCGCCGTGCACGGGTTCGCGCTCGGCGGGGGCTTCGAGCTGGCCCTCTCCTGCGACCTGATCGTCGCGGACACCACCGCGGTCGTCGGCTTGCCCGAGGTGTCCGTCGGCGTCATCCCGGGCGGTGGCGGCACCCAGTTGCTGCCGCGCCGCGTCGGGGCCGCCCGCGCCGCGGAGCTGATCTTCACCGCGCGCCGCGTCGAGGCCGAGGAGGCCCACCGGATCGGCCTGGTGGACCAGCTCGTCGCCGGCGGCGCGGCCCGCGCGGAGGCGCTGGAGCTGGCGGGGCGCATCGCCGCCCACTCGCCCGTCGGCCTGCGCGCGGCCAAGCGGGCGCTGCGCACCGGCTGGGGCATGGCGCTGGCGGCCGGCCTGGAGGTGGAGGACGCCGCGTGGCGCACCGTCGCGTTCTCCGGCGACCGCGCCGAGGGCGTGGCGGCCTTCAACGAGAAGCGCGCGCCCCGGTGGCCGGGGGAGTGACCCGGAGCGCCAAACAGGGCGAAGCCTCCTAACCTGGGTCGTATGGGAGACGACGCGAGGCTGTGCGCGGTGCTGCGGCTGGCCCGGGCCATGGCCGCGGCCCCGGGCCCCCGGGAGGCCGCCCTGGCCGCCGCGCACGGCGCCCGCGTCGCGATGGACGCCGACTTCGCCGCCGTCTCGGTGTGGGAGCGCTCGCGCGGCCGGCTGCGCGTGCTGGTGAACGAGGGTGAGCTGGCCCCCGGCGAGGAAACGTTTCCGCAGGACGAGTCCTACTCCGTGGAGGACTTCCCCGAGATCGCGGAGTTCGCCCACGAGCGCTGGACGGGCGGTGAGGGCTCACTCGCCTGGGTGGAGACGGCCGCGCGGACGCCCGGCGCGGGCGCCTACGGGCGGCACCGCGCCGCCGCGCTGCGCCGCCGGGGCCGGGGCGCCTGCGTCGTCGTCCCGGTGGTGCTGGACGGCCGCGCCTGGGGTGAGCTGTACGTGGCCCGGAGCGCGGGCGGTCCGGCGTTCGAGGCCGCCCACCCCCGGTTCGCCACCGTGCTCGCGGCCGTCGTCGCCGCGGGGCTGTCCCAGCACGAGCGGCTGGAGCAGGTGCGGCGGCTGGCCTTCACCGACCCGCTCACCGGGCTCGGCAACCGGCGCGCGGTCGACACGCGGCTGGACGAGGCGCTGGAGCGGCACCGCGCCGAGGGCGTCGTCGTCAGCCTGCTCGTGTGCGACCTCAACGGCCTCAAGCGCGTCAACGACACCCGTGGCCACGCCGCCGGCGACCGCCTGCTGGAGCGTTTCGGCTCGCTGCTCTCCCGGTGCGGCGCGATGCTGCCGGGCGCGCTGGTGGCCCGGCTCGGCGGGGACGAGTTCTGCCTGCTCGCGGAGGGGCCGCCCGCCGACGAGGTGGTGCGGGTGGCCGACGAGCTGTGCCTGCGCGCGGCCGATCTGGCCGAGGGCGAGGGCGTGGCCTGCGGTGTCGCCTCCACCGGCGACCCGATCGGCCCGGTGCACTCCGCCCGCCGCCTGCTGCGGCTGGCCGACGCGGCCCAGTACCGCGCGAAGGCGGCCCGGGCGGCCAAGCCGGTGGTCGCCGGGCGCGAGATCGTCCACCTCGCCGACGAGGCCACCCCGCCGCCCGGCGACCGCCGCCGCTTCCGGGGGCGCTGAGCGTCACCCGCGCGTCCGTGCCGGCACGGGACGGCTCCGCCGCCTGGTGACAGTTTCGGATTCAGTGCTTAGGGTGCGTGAATATGGATATGCAGAGCACCGTGCTGGTCGGACCCGCCGGGATCACCGCGCAGGACGTCATCGCCGTGGCCCGCGGCGCCGCGCGCGTCGAGCTGTCGCCCGAGGCGCTGGCCCGGGTCGCGGACGCGCGCACGTTCATCGACGACCTGGCCGCCAGGCCCGAGCCGGTCTACGGGGTCTCCACCGGCTTCGGCGCCCTCGCCGTCCGGCACATCAGCCCCGACCTGCGCGCCCAGCTCCAGCGCAACATCGTCCGTTCGCACGCCGCCGGCACCGGTCCGCGGGTGGAGCGCGAGGTGGTGCGGGCGCTGATGTTCCTGCGCCTGAAGACGGTCGCCTCCGGCCACACCGGCGTGCGCCCCGAGGTGCTGCGCACCATGGCCGACGTGCTCAACGCCGACATCACCCCCGTCGTCCACGAGTACGGCTCGCTGGGTTGCTCCGGCGACCTCGCGCCGCTGTCGCACTGCGCCCTCGCCCTCCTCGGGGAAGGGGACGCCGAGGGCCCCGACGGCGTCGTCCGCCCGGCCGCCGAGCTGCTCGCCGAGCACGGCATCGCCCCCGTCGAGCTGCGCGAGAAGGAGGGGCTGGCGCTGCTCAACGGCACCGACGGCATGCTGGGCATGCTCGTCCTGGCCGCCGCCGACCTGGCCCGCCTGCTCACCAGCGCCGACATCACCGCCGCACTGACCCTCGAAGCGCTCCTGGGCACCGACCGGGTGCTCGCCCCGGAGCTGCACGCCGTCCGCCCGCACCCCGGGCAGGCCGCGAGCGCCGCCAACATGCTCGCGGTCCTCGACGGCTCCGCGTGCACCGGGCACCACCAGGACGACGCGCCGCGCGTCCAGGACGCCTACTCGGTGCGCTGCGCGCCGCAGGTCGCCGGGGCGGGCCGGGACACGCTCGCGCACGCCGTGCTCGTCGCCGAGCGGGAGCTGGCCGCGGCCGTGGACAACCCCGTCGTCCTGCCCGACGGCCGGGTGGAGTCCAACGGCAACTTCCACGGCGCCCCGGTCGCCTACGTGCTGGACTTCCTCGCTATCGCGGCGGCCGACCTCGCCTCCATCGCCGAGCGCCGCACCGACCGGCTGCTGGACAAGAACCGCTCGCACGGCCTGCCGCCGTTCCTCGCCCACGACGCGGGGGTGGACTCCGGGCTCATGATCGCCCAGTACACGCAGGCCGCGCTGGTCAGCGAGCTGAAGCGGCTCGCGGTGCCCGCCTCGGCCGACTCCATCCCGTCCTCGGCGATGCAGGAGGACCACGTCTCGATGGGCTGGTCGGCCGCCCGCAAGCTGCGCACCGCGGTGGGCAACCTGACCCGGGTCATCGCCATCGAGCTGTTCGCCGCCACCCGGGCGCTGGAGCTGCGGGCGTCCGACGGCCTGGCCCCGGCGCCCGCGTCCCGCGCCGTGCTCGACGCGGCCCGGCGGGCCGGGGTGGCGGGCGCGGGGCCGGACCGGTTCCTCGCGCCCGACATCGCGGCGGCGGAGGCCTTCGTCCGCGACGGCGGGCTGGTCGCGGCCGCCGAGTCCGTCACCGGGCCGCTGGCGTAGCCGCCGCCCGCGCGGGTTCCGGCCCGGCTCCAGGGGGCCGGGCCGGGCCGGCCCCCGCGTGGGGCTCAGGCGTGGGCGCGGCGCCCGGCGTGGGCCAGGAGCGCGGCGCCCGCGCCCAGGAGCGTGACGCCGGCCGCGACGTAGGGCGCGCTGGTGAACCCGCCGGTGTCCGCCAGGTGCGCCCCGACAGCCTCGTCGGGCGCGTCGGGCGCGTCGGGCGTGGCGGGCCCCTGGGCGGGCGCGGTGACGGGGGCGGGCGCGGGCTCGGCGGGCGCGGAAGCGGAACGTGCCGCGACCGCCTGTTCGGCCTCGTGGGACGCGTTGGCCGACGGGACGAACCACAGCGCGACCAGCAGCCCGCCCGCGACGGCGGAGGTGATTAACGGGCGGCGGGAAGCGGCCACGAGGGCCTCCTTCACTGTCGTGCGCGGGAGTCGGGGGAGCGGTTCGAACAGGTGAAACACCCGTGCGCAGGCAGATGTTAGCCACGGCGGCGGGTCGCGGGGAAGTCCGGTCCGCACCCGTGCCTACGCTCCGGGCATGAACGCACACGCCACACCCCGCCACGTCCGCCTCCAGGTCGAACTCGTCCTGGAGGTCGCCGATCCGGAACGGCTCGCCGCGGCCGCCGGGCAGCACGTCGCCGCCGACGAGTTCATGCCGGACGAGGAGCGCCGGCACGCCGTGCGGGCGGTCGCGGAGGACACCGCCGAGGCCGTCGCCTACCTGGTGGACCCGATCGACCTGGTGAGCGCCGTGCCCGGCGTGGAGCTGGCGCAGGCGTCCTGGAGCAGCGAGCAGGTCGACTTCGACCCGCGGGCCGACCTGTGGCACCCCGACGCGGCCGAGGACGCCGGGACACCCGAGGAGCCCGGGACCCCCGGGACCCCCGGGAGTCCGGGGAACGCGACCGAGGCCGACACCGCCGGTGGGGCGGGCGCCGGGGGTCTCCCGGGCTCCGCGCGGGCATAGCGGCGGCCCGGCCGGGCACGTATCACCCCCATACTGGAAACTCCGCGGCGCCGGACGGAACCGCGGGAGCCGTGCCGGACGTGTTCTGGAACACAGTTGGCGTGAGGGTGGAACGCGTCACTGCTCCCTCGCGTTTCCTTACGTACAAGTGTGAGGTCACATGCCCGGATTGCGGGCTGCCCGTCACCCGGCGTCACGGGCCACAGGGGAGTCAAGGGCTCGAAGCGTATGGAGAAGCGTGTGAAAACGGCCAGCAACCGCCGCAGGGGCATAGCGGTGTCGGCTGCACTGCTCAGCGGTGCTCTCGTGCTCAGTGCCTGCAGCGAGGAGACCGGCGGCGCCGAGGGCCCGGGCAAGAGCGAACCGTCGGCCTCCGCGAGCGGGGAGAGCGCGGGGAACGAGCCGAAGACCCAGTCCGCCGCGCACATATCCATCACACCCAAGAACGGCGCGGAGAACGTCGGTATCAACAACGACGCGCAGGTCTCCGTCAAGAGCGGCGAGCTCACCGAGGTGACGATGACGGCCACCGCGAGCGGGGCCGAGGTCGAGGGCGAGATATCCGCGGACGGCACCTCCTGGAGCCCCGGCGGGCAGCTCGAACGGGCCACCGAGTACCGCGTGGTCGCCAAGGCGAAGGACGGTGAGGGGCGGGAGACGACCGAGAACTCCACGTTCACCACCGTCTCGCCGCAGAACAGCTTCATCGGCTACTTCACCCCCGAGGACGGCAGCACGGTCGGCGTGGGCATGCCGGTGTCGCTGAAGTTCGACAAGCCCATCGAGAACAAGGCCGAGGTCCAGTCGGCGATCGAGGTCAACTCCAGCAGCGGCCAGCAGATCGTCGGGCACTGGTTCGGCGACGAGCGGCTCGACTTCCGGCCCAAGGACTACTGGAAGTCCGGCTCCGAGGTCACCGTCAAGCTCGGCCTGGACGGGGTGGAGGGGTCTGCGGGCGTCACCGGCGTGCAGGACAAGAGCTTCAGCTTCACCGTCGGCCGCTCCCAGATCAGCACCGTCGACGTCAAGAGCCACACCATGAAGGTCGTGCGCGACGGCAAGCTGATCAAGGAGATACCGATCTCCGCGGGCAGCAAGGAGACGCCGACCTACAACGGCGAGATGGTGATCTCCGAGAAGTTCAAGGAGACCCGGATGAACGGCGCCACCGTCGGCTTCACCGACGACGACGGCGAGGGCGAGTACGACATCCCGGACGTGCCGCACGCGATGCGCCTGTCCACCTCCGGCACCTTCATCCACGGCAACTACTGGGGCGCCCCCTTCGGCGAGGGCAACACCAGCCACGGCTGCGTCGGCCTGCGGGACGTCAAGGGCGCCGACGACACCTCCACGGACGGCTACTGGTTCTACGAGAACTCCATGCTGGGCGACGTGGTCGAGGTCGTGAACTCCCCGGACAAGGAGATCGCCCCGGACAACGGGCTCAACGGCTGGAACATGCCGTGGGACGAGTGGGTCGCCGGCTCAGCGGTCTGACGCACGCCGCGCGGGCCGGGGCCGCCGGCCGGCCCCGGCCGCCCCGCGCCCCCGCGTGACACGGTGAGGGGCCCCGGACCGTCTGGTCCGGGGCCCCTCACCGTGTCCCCGTGTCCCCGTGTCCCCGTGCCCGGGCGTACCGCGCGACGCGGGTCGGGCGCGCCGGCCGGCTAGGAGGCGACCTTCTTGAACTCCGGCACGAAGGTGTCGCAGAACGCCTGGAGGTCGTCGGGCTTGCGGCTGGTGACGAGGGTGTTCGGGCCGCCCGTGCAGACGATCACCTGCTCGTCGGCCCACTCGGCGCCCGCGTTGCGCAGGTCCGTGCGCAGGCTGGGCCACGACGTCATGCGGCGGCCGCGCACCACGTCGGCCTCGATGAGCGTCCACGGCGCGTGGCAGATCGCCGCCACCGGCTTGCCGCGCTCGAAGAACCCCTTGACGAAGGAGACCGACTCCGCGTCCATGCGCAGCGCGTCGGGGTTGGCGACGCCGCCGGGCAGGACGAGGCCGTCGTACTCCTCCATGCCCGCCTGGCCGACCTCCTGGTCCACCGGGAAGGTGTCGGCCTTGTCCAGATGGTCGAAGGCCTGCACCTGGCCGCCCTGCGGGGCGAGCAGGCGCGGCGTACCGCCGGCGTCCTTGACCGCCTGCCACGGCTCGGTCAGCTCGACCTGCTCCACGCCTTCCTGTGCGACGAGAAACGCGACACGCACGTCGTCCACGTCCTTCCCTTGAAGCGATGTCTCAGCGAACGTCCCCCGGGTGCCCCCGGGGCCGGGGGCTATGCGCCGTCCCGGAGGTTCCCGGGGGTCTCGGTGGTCGCGGGTTCCCCCGGGCGGCGCCCGCGCCGTCAGCAGATGCGCGGGAGCTGTTCACCCAGCGGCAGGTCGACGACGCGGGACCCGCCCAGCGGCGTCCGGGCCACGACCATGCCGGGGTGCTCGGCGACGCACTCGCCGATCACGGTCGCGCCGGCGCCCTGCGGGTGGGCGCGCATGGCGGCGAGCACCGCCTCGGCCTCGGCGCGCGGGACCACGGCCAGCAGCCGGCCCTCGTTGGCCACGTAGAGCGGGTCCAGGCCGAGGAAGCCGCACGCGGCCCCCACCGCGTCCGGGACCGGCACGTCGCGCTCGGTGAGGACGATCCCGGCCCCGGAGGCGGTGGCGATCTCGTTGAGCGAGGCCGCCACCCCGCCGCGCGTCGGGTCCCGCAGCACGTGCAGGTCGCGGGTGACGGCCAGCATCGCCGCCACCAGGCCGCCCAGCGGGGCGGTGTCGCTGACGATCTCCTCGACGCCGAACTCCAGCCCCTCGCGCACGCTCATGATCGCGATGCCGTGCAGCCCGATCGGCCCGCTGACGATCACCACGTCGCCCGGCGCCGCGCGCTGCGGGCGGATGTCGACGCCCTCGGGGACGAGCCCGATGCCGGAGGTGTTGACGTAGACGCCGTCACCGTGGCCGGAGTCGACCACCTTGGTGTCCCCCGTGGCGACGGTGACCTCCGCGGCGGCGGCCGCGGTGCCGATCGCCTGGGCCACCTTCCCCACCACGGACAGCTCCACGCCTTCCTCCAGGATGAAGGCGCAGGACAGGTAGGCCGCCCGGGCGCCGCTCATCGCCAGGTCGTTGACGGTGCCGTTGACCGCGAGGTCCCCGATGCCGCCGCCGGGGAAGAACAGCGGGCGTACCACGTAGGAGTCCGTGGAGAACGCCAGCCGGGCGCCGCCGAGGGTGACGGCGGCGCTGTCGCCCAGGCCGGCGAGCGTCTCGTTGCCGTAGGCGGGGACGAACAGGTGCTCCATGAGCTCGGCGGAGAGCGCGCCGCCGCCGCCGTGCCCGAGCACGACGGTGGGGTGGTCGCGCAGCGGTGCCGGGCAGGTCCAGGCGGTGGGGTCCACCACCGCGGGCGTCGTCGGCTCAGCCAAGGCGGGTCGCCTCCTTCACGGCGGGCTGGGCGGGTCGACCGGACCGGACGGGCTCCCGGTCGGCCGGGGCGGGCCGCCCGGTGGGCTCCGCCTGCCCGGTGGGCCGGGGCCGCTCCGCCCGGTCGGCCGGGGCGGGCGCCTTGAGGCGGCGGTAGAGGTAGTACGCGGCGCAGGCGCCCTCGCTGGAGACCATCGTCGCGCCCAGCGCCGAGCGCGGCGTGCACACCGTGCCGAACGCCTCGCACTCGTGCGGCTTGATCAGCCCCTGGAGCACCTCGCCGCTGCGGCAGGCCGCCGGTTCGGCGGTGCGCAGGTCACCGACCTCGAAGCGGTGCTCGGCGTCGTACGCGCGGAAGGCCGGGGCCAGCCGCCAGCCGCTGTCGGGGATGGTGCCGATGCCGCGCCAGGAGCGGTCGGTGATCTCGAAGACCTCGGCGATGCGCTCCAGCGCCGCCGGATTGCCCTCCGCCCGCACGGCGCGCGGGTAGGCGTTCTCCACCCGGTGCTCCCCGCTTTCGAGCTGGCGCACGGCCCGGCGCACGCCCTCCAGGATGTCCAGCGGCTCGAACCCGGTGACGACCATGGGCACCCGGTGCCGCTCGGCCAGCTCCGGGTACTCCGCGGTGCCCATCACGCTGCACACGTGCCCGGCGGCCAGGAACGCCTGCACCCGGCAGTCGGGGGCGCGCATGATGGCCTCGACGGCGGGCGGCACCCGCACGTGCGACACCAGCAGGCTGAAGTTCCGCACGCCCAGGCGCCTGGCCTCGTGGACGGCCATGGCGTTGGCCGGAGCCGTCGTCTCGAAGCCGATGCCGAAGAAGACGACCTCGCGGTCGGGTTCGCGGCGGGCGATGTCGAGGGCGTCCAGCGGCGAGTACACCACGCGCACGTCCCCGCCCTCGGCGCGCACCCGGAACAGGTCGCGGCCGGAGCCGGGGACGCGCAGCATGTCGCCGAAGGAGCAGAAGACGACGCCGGGCCGGGACGCGATCTCCAGCGCCTTGTCGATCATCTCCAGCGGGGTGACGCACACCGGGCAGCCGGGGCCGTGGATCAGCTCCAGGGACTCGGGCAAAAGCTGGTCGATGCCGTGCCGGATGATCGAGTGCGTCTGGCCGCCGCAGACCTCCATCAGCGCCCACGGCCTGGTGACCGTGGCGTGGATCTCGTCCAGCAGCCGCCGGGCCAGCTCGGGGTCGTGGAACTCGTCGATGTACTTCACCGGACACCTTCCTCCGTCGCGGCCGGGGCGCCGTCCGCCCCGGCGGTCGTGGTCCGCGCCGCCGCGCCGGGGAGCGCGCCGTCCGCCTCGGGCACGGCGCCGCCCGCCGCCGGGTTGGCGGCGCCCGCCTCGGCCGCGGCGCGGCCCCAGGCGTCACCGAACTCCTCGTCGAGCAGGCCCAGTTGCTCGAACAGCGCGAGCGAGGCCCGCGCGGACTCCTCGTCGAGCCGCTGGAGGGCGAAGCCGACGTGCACGACCACGTACTCGCCGGCCCGCGCGTCCGGCACGTAGGCCAGGCACACGTCCTTGACGACGCCGCCGAAGTCGACCTGTGCCATGGGCGTGCCGTCCCGTTCGCTCGTTCCGACGACCCTGCCGGGAACCGCCAGACACATGCGCCTCACTCCTTCGTCGGTAGCTGTCCGCGGTCGGCCGTCAGCCGCGCGGGATTGGATCGTGGGCGGCCACCACGAGCTGGCCGAGGGCGAGTCCGCCGTCCCCGCAGGGCACCTCGCCGTGCCGCAGCACCGTGAAGCCGTGGGCGCGCAGGCCGTCGGCGCACGCCTCGTCCAGCAGCGCGTTGGCGAAGACGCCCCCGGTGAGGGCGACGGTGGCGGACCCCGTCGCCTCCCGCGCCCACCGGCACACCCGCACCACGGCCGACGCCAGCGCCCGGTGGAAGCGGGCGGCCAGCACCTCGGCCGGGGTGCCGCGCCGCACGGCGGCGGCGAGCGCGGCGAGCAGCGGCGCCGGGTCGAGCACGGCGCGGCCCGCCCGCTCGCGCAGCGCGAAGGCGCAGTCCGCGGGCGGCTCGGCCACCGGCCAGGCCCGGGCGGCGGCTGCCTCCAGCTCCACCGCCGCCTGCCCCTCGTACCCCGCGCGGTGGCACACGCCCGTCAGCGACGACACGGCGTCGAACAGGCGGCCCGCGCTGGACGTGGGCACGCACGCGAGGTCGCGCTCCAGCTGCCGTGCCAGCAGGCGCCGTTCGTCCCCGGGGCAGACGGCGACGCACGGCAGCCCGGGGTCCCAGCCCACCCCGGCCGCGCGCAGCCGGGCCAGCGCGGTGCGGTAGCAGTGGGCCACACCCGCGTCGCCCCCGGGGAGCGGGGCGTAGGCCAGGTGCGCCAGGCGGCGGTACCCGGCGTAGTCGGCGAGCAGCACCTCGCCGCCCCACACCGCGCGGTCCGCGCCGTACCCGGTGCCGTCGAAGGCGACGCCGATGACCGGTGCGGTGCCGTCCAGCCCGTGCTCGGCCAGCGCGGAGGCGACGTGCGCGTGGTGGTGCTGGACCAGGCGCAGCGGGCGCCCGGCCGCGTGCCGCCGCGCCCACCGGGTGGCGTGGTACCCGGGGTGCGGGTCGGCGGCCAGCAGTTCCGGCTCGACGCCGGTCAGGGCGCGCAGCCGCCGCTCGCCCCGGGTGAACGCGTCCAGCGTGGCGAGGTCCCCCATGTCGCCGACGTGGGGGGAGAAGAACGCCTGCTCCCCGTCGGCCAGGCACAGCGTGTTCTTCAGGTCGCCGCCGACGGCCAGCGCCGGGCGGACGGGCACCGGCAGCGGCAGCGGCACGGGCGCGTACCCGCGGGAGCGGCGCAGGACGAGCACGGTGCCGTCGGGCCGTACGCGCACCACGGAGTCGTCGCACGGGGTGTCGACGCGGCGGTCGTGGACGAGCCAGGCGTCGGCGATCCCGGCGAGCCGGGTCAGCGCGTCGCCGTCGTCGGTGACGATCGGCTCCCCGGACCGGTTGCCGCTGGTCATCACCAGCGTGCGCGGCCCCGGCGCGTCCCCGGGCAGGCCGAACAGGAGCTGGTGCAGCGGCGTGTAGGGCAGCATGACGCCGACGTCCGGGCTGCCGGGGCAGACGGCGTCCGCGAGGAGCTCCGGCGCCGGGGCCGAGCGGCGCAGCAGGACGACGGGGCGGCGGTGCCCGGCCAGCACGGCGCGTTCGGCGGGGCCGACGCGGGCGAGCCGGGCCGCGGTGGCGAGGTCGGCGCACATGACCGCGAACGGCTTGTCGCCCCGCGCCTTGCGGCGGCGCAGCGTGGCGACGGCGCGCGGGTCGGCCGCGTCGCAGGCCAGGTGGTAGCCGCCGAGGCCCTTCACCGCGAGGACGGCGCCTTCGGCCAGCAGCGACCGCGCGGCGGCCAGGGCCGGTTCGCCCTCGGCCGGACGCGGGCCCGGGCCGGGGCCGGGGGAGGGCACGAGCCGCAGGCGGGGGCCGCAGTCGGGGCAGGCCACGGGCTGCGCGTGGAAGCGGCGGTCCAGCGGGTCGGTGTACTCGGCGGCACAGGCCGGGCACAGCGGGAAGGCGGCCATGGTGGTCGTCGCGCGGTCGTAGGGCAGCGCGGTGGCGATGGTGAACCGGGGGCCGCAGTGGGTGCAGGCGATGAAGGGGTGGCGGTGCCGGCGGTCGGCCGGGTCGGCCAGTTCGCGCAGGCAGTCCGCGCAGGTGGCGGTGTCCGGCGGGATGGGGGTCAGCGCCCCGCCCGGGCCCTGGGTGTGCGAGGCGCGGATGGTGAAGCCGTCCCCGCCGACGGGGGCCAGCGGCTCGTGGGCCACCTCGCGGACGGCGGCCAGCGGCGGCGCCTGGTCGCGCAGCCGCCGGCAGAACTCCTCGACGGCCTCCCGGTCCCCCTCCACCTCGGCGATGACCCCGGCCGGGGTGTTGGACACGTGGCCGGTCAGGGCGAGGGCGGTGGCCAGCCGGTGCACGAAGGGGCGGAAGCCGACGCCCTGCACCACGCCGCGCACGGTGACGCGGCGGCGCGCCGTCTCGCCGCCGCACGGCGTGCCGCCGGGGCCGGGGTGGGGACCGGGGTGGGGCGGGGCGTGCGTCATGACCGCGGTGCCGCCCCGGCTCAGACCTGCCGCCGGCCGGCGTCCGCCGCCGGCCCGGGCGCGGCGTCGAGTCCCGCGCCGGCGTGCGCGGAGCCGTGCGCCCCGGGGGCGTGGTCGCGGGCGACGGTGACCCGGGCGGGGGCGCCGCCGTGTGCGGGCGCCTCGCCGGGGTGCTCGTGCGCGGCCGCGGGGGCGTGCGCGTCGTCGTGCGCGCGGGCGTGCGCGTCGTCGTGGCGGCGACCGCCGTCGTGCGTGGGGGCGTGCGTGTGGGCGTGCGCGCGGGCTTCGTCGTGCGGGCGCCCGGCTCCGTGGTCGCGGGCGTGCTCGTGCGGCGCGGACCCGTGCTCGGGGCCGTGGTCGTGGGCGTGCTCGTCGGCCCCGGGGCCGTGGTCGTGGGTGTGCTCGTCGGTGCCGGGGCCGTGGTCGTGGGCGTGGCGGGCCAGGTGCTGGGCGGCCAGGACGGGCCGGTGGGGCGTCACGCCGCTGCACGTCGCCAGCACCCGGTCCAGCAGCGGGTCGACGCCCTCGCCGGTGCGGGCGGAGGAGTGGAGGATCTCCACTCCGGGGTTGACCTGCTCCACGCAGGCGGTGAAGGCGTCGACGTCGAAGCCCGCGGCGTCGGCGAGGTCGGTCTTGGTGAGGACCACCAGGTGGGCCAGGCCGAAGGCGGTGGGGTACTTGGCCGGCTTGTCCTCGCCCTCGGTGACGGACATCAGGACGACGCGCAGGGACTCGCCGAGGTCGTAGGAGGCCGGGCAGACCAGGTTGCCCACGTTCTCGATGAACAGGGCGCGCACCCCGGAGGGGAGCCAGTCGGCGAGCTGGGCGCGGACCTGGTCGCACTCCAGGTGGCACAGCCCGCCGGTGAGCACCTGCTTGACGGGGGCGCCCGAGCGCGCCAGGCGGCGCGCGTCGTTCTCGGTGGCGAGGTCGGCGGTGAGCGCGGCGGCGGCCAGGCGGCGCTCCCCGGCGCGCGTGAGCACCCGTTCCAGCAGGGCCGTCTTGCCGCTGCCGGGGCTGGACATGAGGTTGACGGCGGTGACGCCGCGCTGGGCCAGGTCGGCCCGGAGGGTGGCGGCGAGGCCGTCGTTCTTCGCCAGCACCGCGTGGCGCAGGTCGACTGTGCGGCACATCACGGGGTCGCTCCTAGGGGTAGACGTACGGCGGCCAGTTCCAGCTCGCGGCCGCTGACCAGCTCGACGGCCGCCCCGGCGCAGCGCGGGCACACCAGGCTGGGCGGGGAGCCGACGGCGAAGTCGCCGGGGCAGGTGGCGCAGCGGGCCCGGGCCGGCACGTCCTCGATCTCCAGCCGGGCGCCCTCCAGCGCGGTCCCGGCGGCGGCCAGGTCGAAGGAGAAGCGCAGGGCGTCGGGGACGACGCCGGCCAGCTCGCCGACCCGCAGGCACACCGAGTCGACCGAGGCGGCGCCATGACGCCGGGCGGCGGCGTCGGCGCTCTCGACGACGGCGGTGGCGATCGACAGTTCGTGCATCGCCCTCACCGTGGCACCCCGGGCCCGCGGGCGGACGGACCCGCCGGGCCGAGCACGCGGATTTCCCCCGTGCGGCCGACTCCCGGCCGGGGCGCCCCGGTCTGCGCCGGTGCGGCACGTCCCGCGCCCGGCCGACGGCCGGGCGCGGGCCACGGCCCGGGCACGCACGCCCCGGTGGGCGGGACGCCCCGCGCGAGCCGCCGCGCGCTCCCCGCCGCGACCGTCCCGTCCGCCCCGAACGGCCCCGGCCGGCCTGAGCGCCCCGACTGCCCCGGCCGCCCTGGTCGCCCCGAGCGCCCGTCGGCCGGCTGCGCCGCGCGCCGCGACGGGCCTGGGTCACCCGCTTGGCGGGCCCCGCCCTGCGTCGGTGCGATGCCCGGGGCGGGGGTGGGCCGGGGTGTGGCGAGGGGCGAGGCGGACGGGCGGTGCAGCCGGCCGGCGCGCGCGGAGCCGGCGCGGGCGCCCGAAGTGTTCCCGGCCCCGGAGGCTCCTGCCCCGGCCGCGTCGGGCCGGGTGCGCCCGCCCGGGCCGACGCGCACCTGGCCGGGTGCACGCGTCACCCCCCATGCGTGTCCGATTTGTGAGGTATCGCACTCCGTGTCAGCCTGCTCGGGGCGAGCTACGGGACGGCGGCACACCGCAGGCCGCCCGGGAAGGAAGGCGCCATGACCACCGAAACGGCCGCGCCCAGCGGCGTCGACGAGGTCCACATCCTGTGGACCTCCGAGGGCATGAGCTGTGACGGCGACACCATCTCGGTGACCGCCGCCTCCCTGCCCAGCATCGAGGACGTCGTGCTCGGCGCGATCCCGGGGCTGCCCAAGGTGCACCTGCACAACAAGGTCCTGGCCTACGAGACGGGCGAGGACTTCATGAAGGTCTTCCACCAGGCGGCGCGCGGCGAACTGGACGCCCCGTTCGTGCTCGTGGTCGAGGGCTCGATCCCCAACGAGAACATCAACGGCGACGGCTACTGGACCTCGATGGGCAACGACCCCGAGACCGGCGAGCCGCGCCCCCTCAACGACTGGCTCGACCTGCTCGCCCCCAAGGCGCTCGCCGTCGTCGCCGTCGGCACCTGCGCCACGTACGGCGGCATCCACGCGATGGCCGGCAACCCGACCGGCTGCATGGGGCTCGCGGACTACCTGGGGTGGGACTTCCGGTCGGCCGGCGGCCTGCCGATCGTCAACGTCCCCGGCTGCCCGGTGCAGCCGGACAACTTCATGGAGACGCTGACCTGGCTGCTCTACCAGGCCGCCGGGATGGCCCCGACGATCCCGCTGGACGACCAGCTCCGGCCCACCTGGCTGTTCGGCAAGACCGTGCACGAGGGCTGCGACCGCGCCGCCTACTACGAGCAGGGCGACTTCGCCAAGGACTACAACTCGCCCAAGTGCCAGGTGAAGATCGGCTGCTGGGGCCCGGTGGTCAACTGCAACGTCACCAAGCGCGGCTGGATGGACGGCATCGGCGGCTGCCCGAACGTCGGCGGCATCTGCATCGCGTGCACCATGCCCGGCTTCCCGGACAAGTTCATGCCCTTCATGGACGAGCCGCCCGGCGGCAGCGTCTCCTCGGCGCTGCTGAGCTCCACCTACGGACCGCTGGTGCGCTCCCTGCGCGCCGTCACCAACCGCACCGTCAACCAGGAGCCCAAGTGGCGCCACAACCGGTCCGAGCTGACCTCCGGCTACGCGCCGCGGTGGACCGGCCGCTGACACCGCACCACGCCGAAAGGACCACTTCGTGACCGCCACCCAGTCCCGACCGCCCGAGGCCGCGCCGGGGCAGCTCACCGAGGTCGCCTTCGACCCGATCACCCGGATCGTCGGCAACCTCGGCATCTACACCAAGATCGACTTCGCCAACCGGCGGGTGGCCGAGTGCCGCTCCACGTCCTCCATCTTCCGCGGCTACAGCGTCTTCATGAAGGGCAAGGACCCCCGGGACTCGCACTTCATCACCAGCCGCATCTGCGGCATCTGCGGCGACAACCACGCCGTGTGCTCCATCTACGCCCAGAACATGGCCTACGGCGTCAAGCCGCCGCCGCTGGCGGACTACATCATGAATCTCGGCGAGGCGGCCGAGTACATGTTCGACCACACGATCTTCCAGGACAACCTGGTCTTCGTCGACTACTGCGAGCGCATGGTCAAGGAGACCAACCCCGGGGTGTGGGAGCGGGCCGAGCGCACCCCCGCCCCGCGCGGTGACACGCACGGCTTCCGCACGATGGCCGACATCATGCGCTCCTTCAACCCCTTCGAGGGCAGCACCTACAAGGAGGCGCTCGTCATGAGCCGCCTCACCCGCGAGATGTGCTGCCTGATGGAAGGCCGGCACGTGCACCCCTCGACGCTCTACCCCGGCGGCGTCGGCACGGTGGCCACCCCCCAGGTGTTCACCGACTACCTGGTGCGGCTCACCCGGTGCACCGACTTCATCAAGCGCGCCGTCGCCATGAACGACGACGTCTTCGACTTCTTCTACGAGGCGCTGCCCGGCTACGAGGAGGTGGGCCGCCGCCGCACCCTGCTGGGCTGCTGGGGGGCGTTCCAGGACCCGGAGGTCGTCGACTACCGGTACCGGACGATGAACGAGTGGGGCAACGCCATGTTCGTCACCCCCGGCATCGTCGTGGACAACGAGCTGGTGACCACCGACCTGGTCGACATCAACCTCGGCATGCGCATCCTGCTCGGCAGCTCCTACTACGAGGACTGGGCCAACGAGGAGACCTACGTCGACAAGGACCCGCTGGGCAACCCCGTCGACAAGCGCCACCCGTGGAACCAGACCACGCTCCCCGCACCGCAGAAGCGCGACCTGGAGGGCGGCAAGTACAGCTGGGTGATGAGCCCGCGCTGGGTCGACCCGCGCAACGGCGACCACCTCGCCCTGGACACCGGCGGCGGGCCCATCGCCCGCCTGTGGGCCACGGCGCTGGCCGACCGGGTCCGCACGCCGTACGTGCGCTCCACCGGGCACAGCGTGCGGATCGACCTGCCGAAGACCCCCGGCATGCCCGAGGCCAACCTGGAGTGGACGCCGCCGCCCTTCCCGAACACCATCGAGCGCAACCGGGCCCGCATGTACTTCGTCGCCTACGCGGCCGGCATGGCGATGTACTTCGTGGAGAAGGCGCTGGACGAGGTCCGCGCCGGGCGCACCAAGGTGTTCCAGGACTTCGTCGTCCCGGACGAGGGCATCGGCGTCGGCTTCCACGAGGCCGTGCGCGGAGTGCTCTCGCACCACCTGGTCATCCGGGACAAGAAGATCGCCAACTACCACCCGTACCCGCCCACGCCCTGGAACGCCAGCCCCCGCGACGTCTACGGCACCCCCGGCCCGTACGAGGACGCGGTGCAGGACTGCCCGATCTTCGAGGAGAACGGTCCGGAGAACTTCAAGGGCATCGACATCATGCGCACCGTGCGCAGCTTCGACCCGTGCCTGCCGTGCGGCGTCCACATGTACCTCGGCGGCGGCAAGACGCTCCAGCAGACGCACTCGCCGACCTTCGGGGCGGTGTGAGCGTGGCGGCCGTGGACGACCGCGCGCCGGGCGCGGGCACCGCACAGCCCTGGGACAACGCGTTCGCCCGGGAGCAGGTGGGCCGGGCCGAGGAACTGCTGGGCGGACTGGACGCGCTGCCCGACAGCGCGGCGGCCGCCCGCGCCCGCGAGACCGTCGAGGCGCTGGTCGGCCTGTACGGCGACTGCCTCGCCCGGGTCCTGCGGCACGCGGCCGCGGCGGACGACGCGGGCGCGGGCGGGGCGGGTGCGGACGACGCGGGTGCGGACGGCGCGGGGGGTGGGGTCGCGGCGCGCGCGAGCGCCGGGGCGTCGCTCGTGCGGCGGCTGGCGGACGACGAGCTGGTCGGCCACCTGCTGCTCGTGCACGACCTGCACCCCGACCCGCCGGACGTGCGCGCCCGGCGGGCGCTGGACGGGCTCGCCGAGCACCTGCGCGGCCTCGGCCTGGAGCTGGAGGTGGCACGGCTGACCGGCGTGGCCGCGCACGTGCGCCTCACCGGGGCCACCAAGGGCTGCTCGCCGCCCCCGGTCCCCCCGGAGCGCACCGTGCGCGACGCGCTGGCCGGCGCCGCGCCCGAGCTCGCCGACGTCCGGGTGGAGCGGGCCACGGACGCCGCGCCGGCGACCGTGATCCCGGTCGACTCCCTCTTCCAGCGGCCCGCCGCCGTGGGCGGCGCCCCGTGACCGCCCCGGCCGCCTCCCGGCTGCGGGCCGTCGCCCACCGCGCCGCGGCCCGCGACCCGCGCCGCGCCGGTCCGGCCGAGGAGCGCTGCGACCTGTGCGCGGAGCCGCTGCCCGAGGAGCACCGGCACCTGCTCGACCTGCCCGCCGACGAGATCGCCTGCGCCTGCCGCGCCTGTGCGCTCCTCCTCGACCGGCGGGAGGCGGGCGGCGCGCACTACCGGCTGCTCCCGCAGCGCCGCGTGCGGCTGCCGGACGACGTGCTCGACGACGCCCTGTGGGCCGGCCTGGGCCTCCCGGTCGACCTGGTCTTCCTCACCCGCCACGCGGCCTCCGGCGAGGTCACCGCCCGCTACCCCAACCCGCTGGGCACGCTGCGCGCCACCCCCGACCCGGAGGTCTGGCGCGAGGTGACGGCCGCCCACCCGGCGCTGGCCACGCTGGCCGACGACGTCGAGGCGCTGCTGGTCCACCGGGCCGGCGGCACCCGCGAGCACTGGCTGCTGCCGCTGGACGACTGCTATCGCCTGACCGCCCTGGTGCGCGCACACTGGGAGGGACTGGGCGGCGGCCAGGAGGTGTGGCGCCAGGTCGACGGCTTCTTCGCGCGCCTGGCGGCCTCGGCCACCGGGGCCGCCGCAGCCACCGGGACGCCCGCCCCCGCCGGGGTTGCGGGCGGCCCCCAGACCGCCGCCACCGCCGGACGGCCCGGCGACGAGACCGGCGACGAGACCGGCGACGAGACCGGCCGGGCGGGCCGCACCGCCCGCACCGGCGACCACCGCACCCACCAGGAGGCGTCATGGGCATCTCCGTAGGCAAGGCCGACGTCAAGCCGGACACGGCGTCCCACACCCGGGGCGTCAACAGCGGCAACCATCTCAGCGAGGCCAAGCGCCAGCCGGGACACACCGACGACGAACGCTCCACCGCCCGCCGCTCCACCGGCATCAACGCGGCGCTGCGCCAGCCCATCCAGCCCGACATGCCCAACCTCTCCCCGGCATGACGGCCCCGGAGCCGCCCGGCGCCGCGCCCCACGCCGTCCCGGACCTGGACTTCGCGCTCACCGGCGTCACCCAGGAGCGGTACGCCGCCGTGCCCACCCTGCGCTTCGGCGTGCGCGTCTCCCGGTCGGGCGGCGGCCCGGTCCGCTCCGTCAGCCTCACCACGGCGGTGCGCATCGACGTCACCCGGCGCCGGTACGACGCGGGGACGCGCGCGGCACTGGCCCAGCTGTTCGGCGGCGCCGACCAGTGGAGCGAGGGCCTGCGCCCGCTGCCGTGGACCCAGACCACCGTGCAGGTGCCCGCCTTCGACGAGCACACCACCGCCGACCTGCTGGTGCCCTGCGCCTACGACACCGAGCTGGCGGTCACCAAGTACCTGAACGCCGTCACCGACGGGGACGTGCCGCTGGACTTCCTGTTCAGCGGCACCGTCTTCTTCGACGCCCCCGGCGGGACGCTGCGCGCCGCCCGCGTCTCCTGGTCCAAGGACGCCGCCTGCCGGCTGCCCGCCGCGCTGTGGCACGAGCTGATCGAGCGCTACTACCCGGACAGCCCGTGGCTGCGGCTGTCCGGGCCGACGTGGGCCCGCCTGGACGCCTACCGGGCCCGCGCGGTGTGCGTCGACTGGGACCAGACCGTCAACCGCCTGCTGGACCAGGCGGACCACGCGCGGGCGCCCGAGCCGACGGGGCGGACGGCGCCCCCGGACCGGACCGACGCCGCGCCCGCGCCCCGGGCCTGACCGGGCCGGGGCGCCCCCGCCCCGTCCTCCACCCCGCCCCCGACCACCACCGACCGGAGTGCCATGGACGCGGAACCGGCCGACGAGACGGCCGTCGAGAAGATCGTGCGCACCTGCATCTACGAGGGCTACCTGCTGTGGCCGTACCGCAGGTCCGCGCTGAAGAACACCAAGCGCTGGACGTTCGGCGGGGTCTTCCCCGCCGCGTGCGCCGAGGCGCTGGGCGAACGCTCCGCCTCCCACACCGAGGTCCTCCTCGACGCGGGCGGCGCCGCCGACGACGCGGAGATCACCGTCCGCGTGCGGTTCCTGCACGTCGTCGACCGCCAGGTGCTGCGCGAGGCCCCCGGCGGCCCCGAGCCCGTCGACGCGGCGACCGTCGGCGGCGAGCGGTACCTCACCTGGCAGGAGGCGACCGAGCGGGAGCTGCCCGTCACGCTCACCCTCGGCGAGCTGCGCGCCGGGCCGCGCACCGTCCCCCTCGGCGTCGACGGCGGCACCGACCGCGAGCCGCTGCGCGAGCCGGACGGCACGCACGCGGCCACCCTCGTGCGCTCCTGGCAGCCGCTGACCGGCAGTGTGCGGATCGGCGTCGAACCGGCCGCCGACGGGGTGTACCGGCTCAGCGTGCACGTGGCGAACACCACCGCGTGTCCCGCCCCCGACCCGGCCGCCCGCGACGCGCGCGAGCGGGCCGCCGCCTACGCCCTCGTCTCCACGCACACCGTGCTGCGCTGCCCGGCCGCGCGCTTCGTCTCGCTCCTGGAGCCCCCCGCCCACCTGGCCGGTGCGGCCGCCGCGTGCCGCAACGACGGGGTCTGGCCGGTCCTCGTCGACGGCGGCCCCGGCGGGCTCGGCGCCGGGCGGCAGGACGGCACGGCCGGAGCGCACACCGTGCTCAGCTCCCCGGTGACGCTCTACGACTTCCCCGCCGTCGCCCCCGAGAGCCCCGGCGACCTGTTCGACGGCACCGAGATCGACCAGCTCCTCGTCCTCAGCGTGCTCTCGCTGACGGAGGAGGAGCGGGCCGAGGCCCGCGCCTGCGACCCGCGCGCCCGGGAGATCCTCGACCGCTGCGCCCGGCTCACCCCCGCCGAGCTGGCCGCCCTGCACGGCACCATCCGCGAGTTCCGCCCCCTGACCCCGCTGGGGGAGGCGTGAGCACCCCGTGGGAGACGCCCGGCACCGCGTCCGACCCCGCGCGCACCGTGCTCGTCGACGGGGTGGCCGTGGGCCGGGGCAGCCGGGTGCGGCTCCGGCCGGTGCGCGGCGCCGACATCATCGACCTGGCGCTGACCGGCCGCACCGCCGAGGTCGTGGGCGTCGAGGAGGACCTGGAGGGCAACGTGCACCTCGCCGTCATCCTCGACGGCGACCCCGGCCGCGACTTCGCCGCCGCCGCGCAGATCGGCCACCGCTTCTTCTTCTCCCCCGAGGAGGTCGAACCGGCCCCGCACGGCGCGGGCGCCGCGGCGGTGCGCGCCCCGCGCCTCCTGGTCGCGGGCATCGGCAACATCTTCCTCGGCGACGACGGCTTCGGCCCGGCCGTGGCCACCGCGCTGCGGGAGGTGGCGCTGCCCGCCGAGGCGCACGTCGCCGACTTCGGCATCCGCGGCATGGACCTGGCCTACCGGCTCACCGAGGGGTACGCCGCCGTCCTCTTCGTCGACGCCGCGCCGCGCGGGCAGCGCCCCGGCACGCTGAGCGTCATCGAGCCGCCCGTCGACGACTTCGACGACGTCGCGCCGGAGGCGCACGCCATGGACCCGGTCAAGGTCCTCGCGCTCGCCCGGCGGCTGGGGGAGGGGCCGCTGCCGCGCGTCCTGGTCGTCGGCTGCGAACCGCTGGTGCGGATGACCGGCGAGGAGCCCGACGTCAGCGTGGGGCTCAGCGAGCCCGTGCGGCAGGCGGTCACCGACGCCGTCCCGCTGATCACCTCGCTGGTGACCGAACTGCTGGCCGAGTTCGCCTCACCCCCGCGGGCCGAACCGGGAGAGGAGGTGAGTCCGCGATGAGGAACGGCATCTTCATCCCGGCGACGGTCGTCCGTCTCGCCATGGGAGCCCTGGCCCTCGTGACGGTCGCCGTCATCGCCTCCGAAGCCCCGGAGCTGGTGCGCTACGCCAAGATCAAGAAGATGTGACCCCGGCCCCGCCCGGGCGGTACGGCCCAGCCTGCGCGGGACGGCCCGGCCCGGGCGGGACGGGCCGGCGGGCGGGGGGCCCCGGCCCGTCCCGCCGGGGCTCCGGTGGGGCGCGAGGACGCCGCGCCAGCGCCGGGCGGCGTCCCGTTAGCATGAACGCCATGGTGGAGGACACGGCGAAGGCCCGCATACCCGTTGCCCGGCGCCGGACCCCACCGCTGTGGGCGGTCGTGTTCGCCGCCTGCGCCGGGCAGTTCCTCGTCGTCCTCGACGTCTCCGTGGTCAACGTCGCGCTCCCCGCCATGCGCGCCGACCTCGGCATGAGCGCCACCGGGCTCCAGTGGGTCGTCAACGCCTACACCATCACCTTCGCGGGGTTCATGCTGCTCGGTGGCCGGGCCGGGGACCTGTTCGGGCGCAAGCGCGTCTTCCTCGTCGGCCTCGCCCTGTTCACCGTGGCCAGCCTCGCGGGCGGGCTTGCCCAGGAGTCGTGGCACCTGCTGGCCGCCCGGGCCGCGCAGGGCGTGGGCGCGGCCGTCCTCTCCCCGTCGACGCTGACCCTGCTGACCGTCTCCGTCGCCGAGGGCCCGGCGCGCAACCGGGCCATCGGCACCTGGACGGCGGTCGGCGCGGGGGGCGGGGCCGCCGGCGCCCTCATCGGCGGGGTGCTCACCGACGCGCTGAACTGGCGCTGGGTGCTGCTGGTCAACGTGCCCGTCGGCGCGGTCGTCCTCGTCGCGGCGACCGTGTGGCTGGTGGAGAGCCGCGCGGGCGAACGCCGCCGCCTGGACGTCCCCGGCGCGGTGCTCGTCACCGGTGGCCTGGCCACGCTCGCCTACGGGATCGTGCAGACGGAGTCGGCGGGCTGGTCGTCCCCGGCCGCGCTCGTGCCGCTGCTGGCCGGACTCGCGCTGCTCGGCCTGTTCGTCGCCGTCGAGGCCCGGGCCCGGGCGCCGCTGATGCCGCTGCGGCTGCTGCGCATGCCGTCCGTCGCCGCGGGCAACACCGCGATGTTCGCCTGCGGCGCGGCGATGTTCTGCTCCTGGTACTTCATGTCCCTCTACATGCAGAACGTGCTCGACTTCACCCCGCTCCAGGCCGGGCTCGGCTTCGTGCCGCACTCGCTGACGATCGTCGCCGCCTCCAAGCTCGCGCCCCGGCTGATGGTGTGGGCCGGCGCCCGCAACGTCGCGCTGGCGGGCGTCCTGATCGCCGCGCTGGGCTACCTGTGGCAGAGCGCGCTGCACGCCGAGGGCACCTACCTGGGCACGATGCTCGGCCCCGGCCTGCTGATGATGCTGGGCGCCGGGCTCTCCGCGACCCCGCTGGCCTCCGTCGCCACCGCCGGGGCCCCGCCGCACGACGCCGGCATCGTCTCCGGCCTGGTCAACACCGCGCGGACCATGGGCGGCTCGCTCGGCCTCGCGGTGCTCTCGACGGTCGCGGCCGCCCACATCACCGGCGACACCCCCGAGGGCCTCGCCCCCGGCTACGCGCTCGCCTTCCGCACCGGCGCCGCGATCCTCACCGCCGCGGCCGTCCTCATCGTCCTGGCCCTCCCCCGCCACCCGACACCCCCCGAGCACCCCACCCCCTGACCGCCCCCCCATCCCGGGCCCCACCGGAGAACCGCCCCGCGCCCCGGCGCAGGCTCCCCTCAGCCGTCCGCGCGGACGACACGACAGGGCAGGAGCCGCCCGTGCCTACGAGGGTGTAGCAATGTGACCCGTGAAGCTACGAGCGGCGATCTCCTGCCAGATCAGCCAGAACTGGGACAGGGCCGGACTCAGCGTTGCCCGCTGGGAAGAGGACTGCCGGGCGTTGTCTGCACGTCAAGCGGGCACGTCGACGCCGTGGCGTGCTGGCACGTGGACCGGCTCACCCGCATGCCGCGCGAACTGGAGAACGTGATCGGTCTGGCCGACCGGCGTGGCATCGTCCTGGCCATGATCAATCGTGCCAAAGCCGCTCCGCCGACCTAGGCAACTTCCGCCCCTACGCGCGGGACGAATGCTCTAGGCTGCCGGGCACGGTGTTCGTGGACTATCCGGCATCTGTCCCGTAGTTGCCATGTCATAGGGAGATATTTATGCCTGAAGCGATAAGGGAGAATCAATCGCAATCCCTCGACGCCGATAAAATCTCTCAGATTGAGCAAGCACTTAATCTGGAGTACGCGGAAACGGATAGCGATTTCTTGATCTTCGATCCGCCAGAGAAAAGTGGATGGCGCCAGCGAGGGGTCGCGATACCCATCGATGCGGCAATCGAAATCGTGCAAGCGATCGATCGCGGCGCTGAGAGAATATTAGAATATGAGGGCTGGGTCGACCCCGAGAGGGGTTTCGCTGCATTTGAAGTTAATCAGCATGGAATTAACGCTTTCCGGGCCCTGACTATTGAAAAATTCAAATTCGAGGTCCATCCTTGCTCTCATGCGCATGCACACGAACCACCGCTCGTGCGTGACGAAGACAGGGATCACGTCTACCCGCTCATCCGCGTCACTTCGAGTGACGGCTCTACGTGCATCGAGATCTCACCGAACTCCGCCCTTTGCACTCCGTTTGCATCGTCAAGTTCGGACGAGCGGGAGCGGGCTCGTTCTCAGGTCACCTTGAAGATTTATCTTGGAGGAGCAACTGAAAAGCCGGAACTTGTGAGTCGATCTCGCGAGTTGGCAAACTCCTTCCTGTTTGAACTAAACGCCCGTCATAGATGCGCTTATTCTCTTCGCCCCAAGAGGGAAAGCTTGTCGCTTCGGCGGCCCGGAGGGGCGGTCAGTTACACCGTCAGATTCCCAAAGACGCCGGTGCCTGACAATATTGCCACGCTTTTTCCATTCCTAGTGACTTCACAATGCGAGGTAATCACACGCTGTTCTATCTATCCTATTATCAGATTTTGGAGCACTATCTTCCAGCAGTTCACGGGCGGGGGGCTGTAAGGAAGGTGCGCAGGATTTTGCGTTCGCTCGATTTTGAAGAAGAGAAGGATTCATCCGTACTGCGAATCCTTAACTCCGTGGAGCGGTCGCATGGAGCCAGCGAGGGGGAGCAGTTGCGGACTCTCGTTGAAGAGTGCGTCCAAGAGGATAAATTGCAACAGTTCTTTTCGCTCGATCATGGCGGCCACTTCAGCAATAAGGGTCCAATTTCCGGAGTCCCTACCATTAATCTGAAGAGTGGTGAATCTTTGGCTTCTCAGGTGGCTAAGAGAATCTACATGCTCCGGAATAGAATCGTGCATGCGAAGGATGACGTTCGCTATGCTGAATCTAAGGTCTTGCTGCCGCTGAGTCGTGAGGCGAAGAGACTTTATCCCGACATTGAGCTTGTTCGGATTTTGGCTATCGAGGTTATTGCTGACAATCGATAGTTGATCTCCCTGTGATCTACAGTTAACGAATCAGAAGGTGCTGCGGACCGTAGCCACGGGCATGCTCTCGCGGGTCGTTCTGGTCGACGGGAAATCCATTGCAGAGTGGCTGAGCCCAGTGGTGGGTACAGCGAGGCATACGTGCACCTGATCGGTCGGTACCCCCGCCGTCGTGGCTGGCTGTCGTCGGCTAAGGCCGCGACAGGCAGCACCGAACAGTCCTGCCATCGTCCGACTGCGGCTCGTACAGGACAAGTCGCAGCAGCTACGCGGACCGCTCAGTCCGACATGCAAGGCATCGTGCTCGCTCCTCGGAGCGAACTCCTAAAGCTGTGATCAACAGGCCACCCACCCGCTACCCCACCAGCCTGGCTACCGTCCGCGCTACCTCCGGGGAGCACTTCAGGCTGACGATGCCGGAGCCGTCCGGTCCTGTGTCCGCTCGGAGTTGTATGTCTGCCGCTGTCACGCCCGCGGTTTCGAGCGCGTCAGCCAGGGACCGCGCGGCATCCGTCGCTTCTCGCCAGCCTGACAGGTAGTCGACGCCGCGGACCCACAGCGCTGCGTCGAGGTCGAGCGCGTCGCTCGTGAAGCGTGTCTCTTCCGGGTCGTGCATCGGCCCGTGCCCCTCTCCCATGTGGTCGCCTGAACTGGCTTGCTCCAAGGCCGAGTTCATCCAAGGCACGCCGAAGTGCCCCGGTACCATCGGCACCGGGGTCCTCCGGGGTCTCCGCCGGGCCACCCCTGTGCCTGCCAGGGTTGAGGGGGTGGGCCGGTTGTGGTCGGTGGCGGCGCGGTGCCGCCCCGGTGTCAGGGCGGTCCAGGACCTTCCAGCGGCGTCGCGCGGAAGTGGCTGGTGATGGTGGCCAGGAAGCCCATGTGACCGGTGCGGCCCGCGTGGCGCAGGCACCACTGCTCAGGGGATCTCTTGTCGGCGGACGGCTCCGAGGCGTCATCGCAAGTGACGCACGCTGCTGCGTAGACCGCTTCGCCCTTGTCCGGGTCGATGGTCAGGGACCAGTGCACGAACCGCATCCGTGATCGGAGCGCCATCAGGTCACCTCCTGTCCGTCCCGGCGGATCGCCACCGAGTCGCCCGCCCGGAGCCGAAGCGCCGGGCCCGTCTGGAACATGAAGGTCACGCACGTGCCGCCTGTCGCGTATCGCTGTGTCCGTACGGCCTTGATCTCCTGCCACCGGCCGTCCACCTCGATCAGGTCGCCGCTCCGCACCCGCACTGCCAGCATCCGCGTCCTCCTGCTGTTCTCCATCACTGCCACGGGACTTGTCGGGCGGCTCCCCGAGGAAGGGACGGGGAAATCCCCACCGGGGAACCGCCCACCGCGCCGGAGAGCTCTCGCCGCTCCCGGGCGGTCTCCGAGGACGCCACCCGGACCCCTGAGCTCCCGTGGGGGTCCGGCTGCCTGTGGCTCCTGCGGAGTCTGTGAAGGGAGCCGGCCATCAGCTGGCCCCGCCGTTCAGGTCGAAGCGGCAGAAGACGCTCTTGCCGCCGGTGTCACGAGGGGCCCACCAGGTCGCATCGGCGAGGTTCTGGATGATGAGCAGCCCGCGCCCGTGGTCCGGCAACGTCATCTCGGACGAGACGGCATGGGCCAGCGGGTTGAGCAGGCCCCCGGTCGGCAGCATCGGCGGTGTGGAGTCCTGGTCGCAGACCTCCACGAACAGCCACTCGGGCCAAGCCCGGAAGGCGACGGAGAGATGCCGCTCCCCGCCGAGCCCGTCCTGCCAGCCGTCCGGGGTGGCGTGGTGCACGGCGTTGCCCACCAACTCCGAGACGCACAGCGTCACGTCGTCCAACAGGTGCCGCAGGCCCCAGTCGTGGAGCACTTCCGCAGCCGTGCGGCGTGCGACGTGTGCGGTGTCCGGCGAGTCCGCGTCGAGCACGATCGCGCGGAAGCGCTCGGCCGCCGCCAGTGACGCGGGCTTCCGTGGGGTGCTGCCCGCAGTCCGCAGGATCGGCTCATGTACTGCTTCGCGCGTCTCCATCGCTACCCCTTCGACCCATCGGCGGAAGCGGTGCTCCGCCGTCGTGTGAGAACAGTCAAGGGCGTGATTCACACAGGTGGGAGTGATCGCCGAGGGGTTCACGTGCACACCGGGGGTTCTCCGGGCACCGCGGGGGGGGGTCTTCGGTGAACCCCCTGACCGGAGGGGCATTTCCCGTGTAACGATGGGCGCCTGACGCCTTCTCGGGAGGCAGGGAGCATGAGTAGGGAACCGAATCACCGGTTGGCCGCTGTCATGGCCGAGGCCGGAGCGTCCAACAAGGGACTTGCCCGACGCGTCCGGGACATCGCCGCACGGCGAGGCGTGCACCTGGGGACCACCCACGTATCCGTGCAACGCTGGCTGGACGGTGGCGGTATCCAGCCGCAGACGGCCGTCTTCCTGGCGGAGGCGTTGAGCGAGAAGCTGAGCCGGAGGTTCACGCCGCCGGATCTCGGGTTTCCCCAGATGCAACCGGCCGTGCCCGTCGGAGGCATCGGCTACGCGCACTCGTTGCCCGAAGCCCTCGGCCATCTGGACGTCCTCACCCAGCTCCGCCCCGAGGACGCCCCGGTCGGCGGGGATCTGTTACCCGAGGGCGACGTCAACTCGGCCGTGCTGTCGTGGCTGGTCTCGCGTTCGGACGGACTCACCACCGACGCACCCGGCGCCCGCCGTGTCGGTATGCGGGATGTCGCCGCCGTACGGACGGCCGCGGAGATGTTCATGCATCTCGACTTCAAGTTCGGCGGCGGACACGGGCACAAGGCGTTGCGCCACTACTTCCGCGAGGACGTTCTCCCGCTGCTCGGCGCCAGTTACAGCGAGCGTGTGGGCAAGGCCCTCTTCGAAGCGGCCACGGAGGTCGCGCAGCTCCTCGCGTGGACCGCGTACGACACCGGCAACCACACCTTGGCCGACCGCTACCTGATCGCGACGTTGCGGCTCACCCAGGTCAACGACGACCGGATGATGGGTGCCCGCATCCTCACCAACATGAGCCACCAGGCCAACTACCTGGGCCATGCGCCCCGCGCCGTACAACTCGCCCGTGCGTCCGTGGAGGGCGGCCGGGGACGGGCCACGCCGCGCGCCATGGCCCTGTTCGCCGCACACGAGGCCCGTGCCCTGTCCACCGCACAGGACAGCACGGGAGCGGCCCGAGCGATGAACGAGGCCGAAAGGTACTTCGAGCGGGCCGACAGCGGCGACGATCCCGGCTGGCTGGCCTACATGGACGAGGCCGAGTTGGTCGGGGAGTTCTGCCACTGCTTCCGCGATCTGGGGCAGGGCGCCGAGGCGATGCGCTTCGCCGAACGTGCCGTTGCCATCACCGATCCGCGATACGCCCGCACGCTCGGGTTCTGCCGGATGGTGCTGGCCCAGAGCCAGTTGCTCGACGGCGATGTGGAAGCGGCACTCGGTACCGCGAGTCTGGCCGTCGAGAACGGGGACGCGCTCCAGTCCGCTCGTTTCCTGCGGTATGTCACCGACTTCCAGCGCGAGCTGTCCGCATACGCCGGTGACTCCGCCGTCCAGCGCTTCAGCGAGCAGGTGCACGATGCCCTGGCCGAGCTGGACGACGACGAGTAGGGCACCCGGTGCGGGCAGTCGTCAGCCCGGCTGCCAGTGCCGGGGCGCGTCATCGTTCCGCAGGGACGCGATGCGCCGTGCGTACTCCTCGGCCACCGCGGGCCCCTCCGCGATGTTCTGCATGAGCCACGTCGTCATCTTGAACTCCTGGATGCCGCGCAGGACCGGGAAGCCCTCCCCGTCGCGCAGGTCCCGGCCGTAGGCCCCGGTGAACGCGGCGTACTGCTCCGGTGTCTGCCATCCCAGGCTGTGGTGCTCGGTGGCGGTGACCATCAGGTCCCACTCCGGATGGTCGTAGCTGAAGTTCTCGAAGTCGATTATGAGCGTCCTGCCGCTCCGGTCCACCATGAGGTTCTGCACATGGGCGTCACCGTGGACCGGGCCCTTGGCCGACTCGAACCGCAGCTCCGCCAGGCGGTCGCGCAACGCACGGCTCCGCTCGCGCAGGAACCTCCGGTCGTCCTCCGGTATCCCGGCCGCCTTCTCGATGCGCAGGTCGGTCCGGCCGAAGACCTCGTACGCAGGCAACTCCAGGCCCGCGGGGAGCCGCGTCGCATGCAGGTCCCGCAGCAAGCCGCCCAGCTCCCCGTAGGTGGGTTTCCGGTCGCCCTCGTCGATCAGGTGCCAGAAGGTCACCGGGTGGCCGGCGACGATCACCGGCTGATCGAGGTCGTCCACGGTGCGCGCCGCCGGGAAGCCCTCACCGGCCAGCCAGCGGGAGACCGCCACCTCCGTCCGCACCGAGGACAGGTAGTCGGCGGACCGCGCGACGCGCACGATGACCGGATGCGCCGCCAGCCGGAAGAGGGCGTTCTCCCCGAGGCGGATCAGCCGCGCGCCGTCGCTGCCGAGCCCGGCGGACCGGCACGCCGCAGCCATCACCCGTCCGGCCCTCTCCGACGTGAACCCCGTCTCCGTCTCCCGAGCAGCGCCGGACGGCATGCCGAACCAACTCCCCATGGTCGTGCCCCGACCGCGTGTCGCCGAGGCGGACGGCGGCACGCAGCGAACGTCAACCCGACCGTACCCGCGTGACGGGCTGGTGAGGGGACCCGGGGAAACGACGGGTGAGCCGTCCACCGGGTCCACGCTCACAGACGACTCCGTGGTGGGCCTTACGGTGACCTTCCGCGGCGACGTCCGGAGTCGGGCGGCGACGGCTACGCCCCCGTCCTGCGCGGTCCGCGAGCGGGGGCGCTGGAAGGAAGTGGCCCGCTCAGCCGTCCGCGCGGACGACGCCCACCGGACAGGAGACGCCCGTGCCGCCGATGCCGCAGTAGCCGGTGGGGTTCTTGTGCAGGTACTGCTGGTGGTAGGACTCGGCGGGGTAGAAGGGGCGGGCGTCGGCGGGGAGGATCTCGGTGGTGACGTCGCCGTAGCCGGAGGCGGTCAGCAGGTGCTGGTAGGCCGCGCGGGACGCCTCGGCCTCCTCCTGCTGCGCGGTGGAGTGGGTGTAGACCGCCGAGCGGTACTGGGTGCCCACGTCGTTGCCCTGCCGGAAGCCCTGGGTCGGGTCGTGGGCCTCCCAGAACGTCTTCAGCAGGCGGCCGTAGTCCACCTTCGCCGGGTCGTAGACGACGCGGACGGCCTCGGTGTGCCCGGTCAGCCCCGAGCACACCTCCTCGTAGGTCGGGTGCGGGGTGTGGCCGCCCTGGTAGCCGACGAGCGTCGTCCACACGCCGTCCTGCTCCCAGAACGCGCGCTCGGCGCCCCAGAAGCAGCCCAGCCCGAAGTCGGCCGTCGCCAGGTGCTCGGGGTAGGGGCCGAGGAGCGGCGTGCCCAGGACGGCGTGCGACTCGGTGAGCGTGTACGCCGGCTCGGCGCGGCCGGGCAGGGCCTGGTCGGGGGTGGGCAGGTGGGTCCTGTGGTGGGTGAACATCGCGGTGCTCCCTCTTCGGCGTCGGGCGGGTCGTCAGGGCGCGGGCGGTGGCTGCGTGGCGGCGTGGTCGCCGCCGCGGTTCTCGAAACCGGCCACCGCCAGCGCGCGGTAGGCGGCGTACTGGGCGGCGGGGTCGGGCGACTCCACCCACGGCACGGCGCCCACGTAGCCGTCGACGGCGTGCAGCGCCTCCATGGCCTCGTCGTAGCGCCCGGCCCGCACCAGCAGGCACAGCAGCAGGTGCAGCACGTGCGCGCGCACGGGGTGGTCCTCGTCGGCGTCGTTGACGGCGAACTCGGCGGCCTCGATGGCGTCCTCGATCACCTTGCTGCGGTACATGCCGCGCACCAGGTTCGCGTCCGGCAGGTGCTCCCAGACGGCGAACAGCGGCAGCGCGGGGAGCAGGCTGCCCTCGGGGGCCCGGGCGGCGGCGCCCTCCGCGAAGGCGTAGGCGTCCTCGCGGGAGCCGTGCCACTTCTCCGACCAGTACGGCAGCGCGGCCAGGTGGGCGCCCATGTGGTGCGGGGCCCGGCGCAGGACCTGGTCCCACAGGGCCTCGAAGTCCGCGCGGCGGTAGCTCAGCGAGCGGGCGACGAACAGCTCGGTGATGTAGGGCGTCGGGTCGGCGTCCGCGCCCGGCAGCGCGGCGGCCTCGTGGGCGACGTTGCGGGCTTCCTCCAGGATGATGCGGTGGTCCGCCGACGCCGGGTCCGCCAGCGCCTGCCACACCAGGAACTGGGCGTAGACCTGGGTCGCGCCGTGGTCCTGCGGCCGGGCGGCGCGCCAGTCGCGCAGCCAGCGGGCGTCCTGCTGGCGGGCCTCGGTGGGGGCGTCCTTGGTGAAGGAGATGCCGGGCGCCTCCGGGGACGGCGCCTGCGCGCCCCGCGCCCCGCGCGCGCGGGCCAGCTCCAGCGCCGCCGCGCCGGCCAGCGACTGCACGCGCTGCCAGCGCAGCTCCCAGTCGTCGCCGGTCAGCGCGAGCAGGCGCGCGACGGGCTGCCAGTCCTGGGTGCGCTGCGCCTCGCCGAGCGCCTCCACCAGTTCCTCGTCCGGACCCGGCAGGCGGACGTCGAGCTGCTCGGCGGGCACGAAGCCGTAGGCGTCCGGCTGATCGGCGCGGGCCATGCCCGCGTTCGCCTCGCGGACGGCGCGGCGGCGCCGCAGGGCGGGGACGAGGAAGAAGCCGACCAGACCGGCGACCAGCAGCAGGGACAGCAGGAGCTCCATACCCCCACGGTACGGCCCCCCGGGGGCCGGCGGTACGGTCACCCGCCCCGCGCGGCCCCCTCGCGGGCGGCGCCCGAGGCCCGCGCCTCGGCGGCCCCGGGGCCGGTGGGGGGAGGTTCCGGCCAAAGGGGCCGAACGTTCGGTCCGGCGGGTGGGGGCGACGTAGGGTCGGGCCCATGACGGACCAGCATTTCGAGACGCTCGCGATCCACGCGGGGCAGGAGCCCGACGCCGCGACCGGCGCGGTGGTGCCCCCCATCTACCAGGTGTCGACCTACAAGCAGGACGGTGTGGGCGGCCTGCGCGGCGGTTACGAGTACAGCCGCAGCGCCAACCCGACGCGCACGGCGCTGGAGGAGAACCTCGCCGCGCTGGAGGGCGGCAGCCGCGGCCTCGCGTTCGCCTCGGGGCTCGCCGCGGAGGACTGCCTGCTGCGCACCGTGCTCACGCCGGGCGACCACGTGGTGATCCCGAACGACGCCTACGGCGGCACCTTCCGGCTGTTCTCGAAGGTCGCCGAGCGCTGGGACGTGCGGTGGTCGGTGGCCGACAGCTCCGACCCGGACGCCGTGCGCGCCGCGCTGACCGACCGCACCAAGCTGGTGTGGGTGGAGACCCCGAGCAATCCGCTGCTGGGCGTCACCGACATCGCGCGGGTCGCCGACGTCGCCCGCTCGGCCGGGGCGCGGCTGGTGGTGGACAACACCTTCGCCAGTCCCTACCTCCAGCAGCCGCTCGCGCTCGGCGCGGACGTCGTCGTGCACTCCACGACGAAGTACATGGGCGGCCACTCCGACGTCGTGGGCGGCGCGCTCGTCACCGCCGACGCGGCGCTGGGCGAGGAACTGGCCTTCCACCAGAACGCGATGGGCGCCATCGCGGGGCCGTTCGACGCCTGGCTGGTGATGCGCGGGGTGAAGACGCTGGCCGTGCGCATGGACCGGCACAGCGCGAACGCCGCCCGCGTCGCGGAGATGCTCCAGGCCCACCCGAAGGTGAGCGCCGTCCTCTACCCGGGGCTGCCGGGCCACCCGGGCCACGAGGTGGCGGCCAAGCAGATGCGCGCCTTCGGCGGCATGATCTCCTTCCGGGTGACCGGTGGCGAGGAGGAGGCCGTCGCGGTGTGCGACCGCACGAAGCTGTTCACGCTCGGCGAGTCGCTCGGCGGCGTGGAGTCGCTCATCGAGCACCCGGGGCGGATGACGCACGCCTCGGCCGCGGGCTCGCTGCTGGAGGTGCCGGGCGACCTGGTGCGCCTGTCGGTGGGCATCGAGTCCGTCGACGACCTGCTGGCCGATCTCACCCAGGCCCTGGCCTAGCGGGCGACCGGGGCGACCGGGGCGGCAGGGCCGGCGGGCGGATCACCAGCCCAGGCCCGGCGGGGTGATCGTGTCCGCCGGCTGCCAGGGCTGGACGGTCGACCCCCACACCGCCAGGGCGACCACGGCGAGCGCCAGCACCGCCCAGCCCAGTCGGCGGGCGGCGCGGCGCCGCCGCAGCAGGCGCCGCCCGCGCTGCGCCGCCGCGGCGGCCAGGCCGGGCGGGGCGACGGGGTGCGGGGCGTCCAGCGCGCGGCGCACCGGCTCCAGCTTGGGGTCGGGCGGCCCCTCGGAGGAGTAGTGGCCCGGCGCGCTCACCGGGCCGCCATCCCGAGCCGGGCGGCCGGGCCGGAGGCGGGCCCGGCCCCGGCGGCCGGGTGCCGCATGCGCGCGACGGCCCGGGCGAGGATGGCGCGCACCCGCTCCTCGGACAGTCCCAGCCCGGCCGCCGTCCGCTCCTCGGCCACCTCCTCGCGCACGCGCAGGACGAGGACGAGCCGCTCCTGCGGGGTGAGCCGTCCGAGCACGCCGCCGCGCGAGCGCCGGTAGCGCCACGCGGTGCGGGCGAAGAGCGCGGTGAGTTCGGCGCGCGTCCGGTCGTAGGGGTCCTCGCCGCGCAGGGCGTCCCACGCGGCGTAGGTACGGGCGAGGGCCCGGGTCAGCAGCCGTTCGGCGGCCGGGCAGGCGTCGCGCGGCTCGGTGGTCAGCAGCGCGGCGGCGTGCAGCAGCCGGCCGGCGGCTCCCGCGGCGAACGCCTCGAACTCCCGGGCGCGGCGACGCTCCAGCACCACCCGCAGCTCTGTCACACCGCTATGGGACGGCCCGGCCGGGGCCGGGTCAAGAGGCGTGCAGGACGCGAACCGGTCACGAACGGGGCGGCGTTGCCCCGTCCCCGGTCAGGAACCGCCCACGGGGGAGTGCGCCGCGGCCAGGGCCTCGTTGAACCGGGCCAGCAGGTCGCAGAAGGTGCTGCGCTCCCGCTCGTCCCAGTCCTCGGTGAGCAGCGCCATCAGCGCCCGCCGCGAGGCGCGCACCTGGTCGAGCCGAGCGGCGCCGCGGGCCGAGAGCTCCAGGACGACGGCGCGCCCGTCCTCGGGATGGGAGGTGCGCTCGACCAGCCCGGAGTCGACCAGCGGCGCGACCTGCCGGGTGACGGTCGAGGAGTCGATGCCCATGCCGCAGGCCAGCGCCTTCACGCCGGTGGGGCCCTCCTGGTCGAGCCGGTTGAGCAGCAGGTAGGCGGCGCGGTCCATGGAGTTGCGGCCCTGGCCGACCCCGCCGAGGCGGGTCTGCTCGGCCCGGCGGGCGAAGAGGGCCACCTGGTGCTGCATGGCCTCGAGCACCGGGTCGTCCCGGCACCCGGCGGCGTCCTCGCACGGGGCGTCGGCGGGCCGGTCGGCGGCGGGAGCGGAGGCGCCGGGGGCGGGCCGGGAGGGCTGGGGGGAGTCGGTCGTCAGGTCCGGGTGCGTGGGCATGGCCGGGGACTCGCTTCTGTGGACGTACGGACTAACGGCGTGCTGCGCGTGAGGGTGCGCCACAGGGTACGCGCGTTGGGCGCGTACCGTACCGCCGCTGCGGTAACGACCTGGCAGCGGCGGACGCGTCCCACGCCGACCGGCTCGCGGCGGTCCGCGGCGGCCCGGCGGGGGGCCCGCGAAGCCCGGCAGCGGCGCGGTCGCCGACGGTACCGGGCGTCGCGGGGGGCCGCAGCGGTCGAGGGCCGCGGTGGACGCTGCCAGACTGGCGAGCATGGTCGACACTCCGCATGAGCCCACGCTTGACGACGTACGGGCCGCCCACAAGGCGCTCGGCGGGATCGCCCGCGTCACGGCGCTGGAGGGCAGCCGCCACCTGACCGAACTGCTCGGCTCACCCGTGCACCTGAAGTGCGAGAACCTCCAGCGCACCGGGTCGTTCAAGATCCGCGGCGCCTACACGCGGATCGCCGCGCTGCCGCCCGAGCGGCGCGCGAAGGGCGTCGTCGCCGCGAGCGCCGGGAACCACGCGCAGGGCGTCGCGCTGGCGGCCGCGCTGCTGGGGGTGCCGGCCACGGTCTTCATGCCGGTCGGCGCGCCGCTGCCGAAGCTGGCGGCCACCCGCGGCTACGGCGCGCGGGTGCGGCTGCACGGGCAGGTGGTGGACGAGGCGCTGGAGGCGGCCACCGCGTACGCCGAGGAGACGGGCGCGGTGTTCATCCACCCCTTCGACCACCCCGACATCGTCGCCGGGCAGGGCACGGTGGGTCTGGAGATCCTGGAGCAGTGCCCCGAGGTGCGCACCGTCGTCGTCGGCGTGGGCGGCGGCGGGCTGATCGCGGGGATGGCGCTCGCGGTGAAGGCGCTGCGCCCGGACGTGCGCGTCGTCGGCGTGCAGGCCGAGGGCGCCGCCGCCTACCCGCCCTCCCTGGCCGCCGGGCACCCGGTGGCGCTGGCGGGCGCCACCACGATGGCCGACGGCATCAAGGTGGGGCGGCCGGGGGACGTGCCGTTCAAAATCGTTGGCGAACTGGTCGACGAGATCCGTACGGTTTCCGAGGACGCCCTCTCCAGCGCGCTGCTGCTGTGCCTGGAGCGGGCGAAGCTCGTCGTGGAACCCGCCGGGGCGAGCGCGGTGGCGGCGCTGCTGAGCGAGCCGGACTCCTTCGAGGGGCCGGTGGTGGCGGTGCTGTCGGGCGGCAACGTGGACCCGCTGGTCATGCAGCGCACCCTGCGGCACGGCATGGCGGCCGCCGGGCGCTACCTGTCGCTGCGGCTGCGTCTGTCCGACCGGCCGGGGGCGCTCGCGGCGCTGCTGGCGGAGTTGTCAGTGGCCGACGCTAACGTCCTCGACGTGAGCCACGTCCGCACCGATCCGCGGCTCGGACTCGACGAGGTGGAGGTGGAACTGCACCTGGAGACGAAGGGCCCCGAAGACTGCGCCGAGGTGACGGCGTCGCTGCGCCGGGCCGGTTACACGGTGCGCGACTGACGCGTCCGACGCGCGTGCCGGTACGGGGGCGCGCGGGCGCGCGGCCCACTCGGCGGCCACGGCCGTCGGCGACTTCGGCGGCACGGGAAACGCGACAGTGACGCGATACATCGCGTGCGCTACTGTGGCGCGCAGCACCACGGGTCGGATGTCGGCGCGAGCCGGCGGACCTACCATTTCGAACAGATCCCCGAAGTTGGGAGAACACGCAACATGCCAGGCGCCATTCACGCCGAAGGTCTGGTGAAGACGTTCGGCGACGTCAGGGCACTGGACGGTGTCGACCTCGACGTACCCGAAGGCACGGTGCTCGGCCTGCTCGGCCCGAACGGCGCCGGCAAGACGACGACCGTGCGGGTGCTGACCACCCTGCTGCGGCCGGACAGCGGCAGAGCGGAGGTCGCCGGGCTCGACGTCCTGCGGCAGCCCAACGAGGTGCGCCGCTCCATCGGCCTGTCCGGCCAGTTCGCCGCCGTCGACGAGTACCTGACGGGCCGGGAGAACCTCCAGATGGTCGGGCGGCTCTACCAGATGCCGGGGCGGGAGGCGAAGAAGCGGGCCGACGAACTGCTGGAGCGCTTCAACCTCGCCGACGCCGCCGACCGCACGGCCAAGACCTACTCGGGCGGCATGCGACGCCGCCTCGACCTCGCCGCGGCGCTCGTCGTCAGCCCGCCGGTGATGTTCATGGACGAGCCCACCACCGGGCTCGACCCGCGCAACCGGCAGGCGCTGTGGGACGTCATCCAGAAGCTCGTCGCCGGGGGCACCACGCTGCTGCTGACCACGCAGTATCTGGAGGAGGCCGACCGGCTGGCCGACGACATCGCCGTCGTCGACCACGGGAAGGTCATCGCCCGCGGCACGTCGGACGAGCTCAAGCACCGCACCGGCGGGGAGCGGATCGAGGTCGTCGTGCACGAGCGGGACCGCATCGAGGACGCCCGGCGCATCCTGGCCCCCCAGGGCAAGGGCGAGGTCAGCCTCGACCAGCACACCCGCCGGCTGACCGTGCCGGTATCCGGCGGCGCCAAGCTGCTCGCCGAGGTCATCCGCGAGCTTGACGCCTCCGGCATCGAGATCGACGACATCGGTCTGCGCCGCCCCACCCTGGACGACGTCTTCATCTCCCTGACCGGCCACGCGGCCGTGGTCAACGACGCCGGCACCGACCCCGAGGGCGACGGGGACGGCGATTCCCGCACCGCCACCGCCGCGCGCGGTACCGACCCGAAGAACCCGGAGGTAACCCAGTGAGCACCATGGCCGACGCGCCCGGCACGTCGCGGCAGGCCGTGGCCCCCCGGGGCCGCGGCGGGATCGGCCAGTCCGTCACGGACTCGCTGATCGTCGCGAAGCGCAACCTCATCCGGATGGTGCGCATCCCCGAAGTGATCATATTCGGGCTGTTCCAGCCGATCATGTTCGTGGTGCTGTTCAGCTACGTCTTCGGCGGGTCCATCAACCTCCCCGGGGCCGGCGTGAACCCGGACGACTACCGCGGGTTCCTGATGGCGGGCATCTTCGCGCAGACGGTCACCTTCGCGACCGCCGGCGCGGGTGCGGGCATCGCCGAGGACATGCACAAGGGCCTCATCGACCGCTTCCGCTCGCTGCCCATGGCGCGTGGCGCGGTGCTGACCGGGCGCACGCTGGCCGACGCGGTGCAGACGGCGCTCACGCTCGTCGTCCTCGCGGTCGTGGCGCTGCTGGTCGGCTGGCGCGTGGAGGAGGGGATACTCAAGGCGCTCGGAGGCTTCGGCCTGCTGCTCCTGCTGGGCTACGCGTTCACCTGGATCGGCGCGCTCATCGGCCTGTCCGTCCGCACCCCGGAGGCGGCGACCTCGGGCGGCCTGGTGTGGCTGTTCCCGCTGACGTTCATCTCCGTCGCGTTCGTCCCGTCGCAGAACATGCCGACCTTCCTCGCGCACATCGCCGAGTGGAACCCGTTCAGCGCCACCGTGATGGCGGCCCGCGAGCTGTTCGGCAACCTGCCGGCCGGCTACCCGGTGCCCGACGCCTGGCCGATGCAGAACCCGGTGCTCGCCTCGCTCCTGTACTCCGTGGTGATCATCGTCCTCTTCCGCACGCTGGCCGTGCGCAAGTACCGCTCGTCGGCGGGCTGACGCGGAGCCGCCGCGCGGGCCGGGCCTGCCCCGCCCGCGCCCGGCACACCGAAGCCCCCGGCCGATCCGGCCGGGGGCTTTCCGGGTGCGTGGGCGCTCAGCCCCCGTAGGGCTTGGCGTCGAGGACCCGCACCGAAGCCGTCTTGCCGTTGGGCAACTCGTACTCGGCGTCCTCGCCGACCTTCTTGCCGTTCACGCCGCTGCCCAGCGGGGACTGCGGCGAGTACGTCTCCACGTCCGCGCTCGGGTACTCCCGCGAGGCGAGGAGGAAGGTGAGCGTGTCGTCGGGGTCGCCGTCGAAGGCGATCGTCACCACCATGCCGGGAGCCACCACACCGGTGTCCGCCGGAGCCTCGCCGACCTGCGCGTTCTCCAGCAACTGCTTGAGCTGGCGAATCCGCAGCTCCTGCTTGCCCTGCTCCTCCTTGGCCGCGTGGTAGCCGCCGTTCTCACGCAGGTCACCCTCTTCGCGGGCCTCCTCGATCTTCTTCGCGATCTCGGTGCGTGCGGGACCCGACAGGTGCTCCAGCTCGGCCCTGAGCTGGTCGTACGCCTCCTGGGTGAGCCAGGTGACGTTGTCGCTGGTCTGGGTCACAGGTGCTCCTTGCAGGTACTCGGGATATAAAGCAACGCCCTGCCCAGGATGGTTCGTGACTGGGCGGGCGAAACATCGACCATAACAATTTCCGCTGAAAACGGAAGACGGGGAAGCGGTGAGTGTCGACAACCTCACACACGGTGCTCCGGCGGCGCCCCGCGCACATCCCGCGCGCGATCCGCTCGTGCTCCGGGCGGGTGCTCCGGCTCGAAGGCCCGCGTCGGCGGGGGAGGCTCCGGCGTGGGCCGGGACACTGCGGCTCGCACCCGGCTCGGGTCCGGCTCAGCGCCGACCCGGCCGCGGCCCGGACGCGGACGGCCGCTCCCGGCCATCCTCCCGCATCCGCCGCCGTCCGTCAGCCCCCGGCGGGGCCCCGTCAGCCGGACAGGGGTTTGCAGCCCAGCAGCTCCGTGGCGTACGCCTCGCGCGTCGTGCGCAGCGTGACGACCCGGTCGATCCGGCTCTCGCCCGCCTCGAAGGTGTAGTCCGCCCGTCCGACCTCGGCCTTGTCCTGGGCCAGCGCGCGCAGCGAGCACACCCCGGTGACGCCGGACTCCTTGCGGACCTCCAGGTGGGCCTGGATCTCCGTCTCCGACACCGGGCTGTACTTGATCACCTCACCGCTCACCGTGCCGGCCGCGGCGACGTAGGAGAATCCGAACCAGCCCAGCACCGCGAGCCCGCAGGCCCCGGCCACCGCGCCGGCGACGCGCAGCACGCGGTCGCGGCGGGCGTCGTCGGCGCCGGAGCGCCCGTACCGGCCGGGCGGCACCCGGGCCGGGCCGGAGGCGCTGGCGGGGTCGTGCGGTGCGGCCATGGGTCACGTCCGGCGGTGAGGGGAGGGAATTTTCGGCATGCTACGTCCGTCACTATAAGAGCCGTGTTCCGACACCAGGTAACGAGGATCGAAGAGCCTTGAGTGAGCAGCTCCGACTGATGGCCGTGCACGCCCACCCCGACGACGAGTCGAGCAAGGGTGCGGCCACCATGGCGAAGTACGTGTCCGAGGGGGTGGACGTGCTGGTCGCGACCTGCACGGGTGGTGAGCGCGGCTCCATCCTCAACCCCAAGCTTCAGGGTGACGCCTACATCGAGGCGAACATCCACGAGGTCCGCCGCAAGGAGATGGACGAGGCCCGCGAGATCCTGGGCGTCAAGCAGGCGTGGCTGGGTTTCGTCGACTCCGGGCTGCCGGAGGGCGACCCGCTGCCCCCGCTGCCCGAGGGCTGCTTCGCCCTCCAGGACGTCGACGAGGCGGCCGGGGCGCTGGTGCGGCTGATCCGCGAGTTCCGCCCGCACGTGATCACCACGTACGACGAGAACGGCGGCTACCCGCACCCCGACCACATCATGACCCACAAGATCTCCATGGTCGCCTTCGACGCCGCGGCCGACCCCGACCGCTACCCGGAGGCCGGCCCCGCCTGGCGCCCCCTGAAGCTCTACTACAACCAGGGCTTCAACCGCTCCCGCACCGAGGCGCTGCACGAGGCCCTGCTGGAGCGCGGCATGGAGTCGCCCTACGGGGAGTGGCTCAAGCGCTTCGACGAGTTCCAGCGTCCCGAGCGCACGCTGACCACCTACGTGCCCTGCGCCGACTACTTCGAGATCCGGGACAAGGCGCTGATCGCCCACGCCACGCAGATCGACCCGGACGGCGGCTGGTTCCGGGTCCCGATGGACGTCCAGCGGGAGGTGTGGCCGACCGAGGAGTACGAGCTCGCGAAGTCGCTCGTGGACACCACCATCCCCGAGGACGACCTGTTCGCGGGCATCCGGGACAATTGAGCCCATGAGCGCTACGCAGGCCCTGCTGACCTCCCCCTACTCCGCCCCGCTCGTCACACTCGCCGAGGAGCTCGACGAGAACAAGGTGACGCCCGGCGTCCTGGGGTTCATCGTCTTCGCTGTGATGGGGCTGGCGGTGTGGATGCTGATGAAGTCACTCAACCGCCACATGCACCGCGTCGACTTCCCCGAGCCCGACGCGCCCGAGGGCGGCAAGCGCACGGAGGCGTGACCCGCCGCCGGGCCGGACGCTCCACCGACCCGGGACGCCGCCGGGCCGGAGCGCTGTGGGGCCTGAGTGCTGCCGGGCCCGGGGCGCTGGGGGCCGGAGCGCCGCCGGTCCGGGACGCCGCCGGCCCGGCGCGTCCGGAACGGCGTGACGGCCCGCGGTGACCGGGGCGCGTGGCGCCGGGTGGGCCCCGCGCGGCGCTGACCGCCCGGGGCGGTGCCGGGTGGTGCGCGTGCGTCGTCCCGGGGTCGGCCCCTGGGGCGGGCGGCGCCGTCGGCCGGGCCCGGGGTGTGGGGGTCAGGTGTCGGCCACGGCGACGCCCATCACCTCGCGGGAGTGGCGGGTGGGCACCATGCCCAGGTCCCACACCCGCCACCCCTCCTCGACCTCCACGCCGCGCTCCAGCATCAGCGCGTACGCCTCGGCGCTGTCGGCGAGCACCGGGTCGCGGTGCGGGTGGTCCTCGCGCAGCAGCTCCGCGAGCTCCTCCTGCGCCACCGCCGAGCCCACCACCGAGCCGCCCGGAGAGGCCAGCGGCAGCAGGGTGCAGCGCAGGAAGCGGGCCCAGTCCGCGCCGCGCCGGTCGGGGACGGCCGCCCCGGGCGCGTCGTAGCCGGCCGTGAACAGGGCGTGCGCCTCGTTCGTCAGCTCCAGCGCCTGCGCGAGCTTGCCGTTGCCCGCGTCGATGACCGCCAGCTCCAGGCAGGACCACGCCTCGCCGTGCGCGACGCCGATCCGCTGGAAGTCCCCGCGCGCGTCCTGGAGGAGCTGCCGCGCGAAGCCGCTGTTGCGCAGCGAGCCGGAGGACGCCGCCCGCTGGTCGCGGCTGACGCGGCCCAGGTGGTGCCGGGCGCAGGCCAGCCCGTAGACGTCCCGCATGCGGCTGAACGCCGCCCGGGCGCGCTCCAGCTCCTGCACGGCACCGGCCTGGTTGCCGTTCTCCTCCAGCGCCAGGCCCAGGTAGTGCTGCGTCCACGCCGTGCCGCGCGCGTCCTCGCTCTCCCGGTGCCGCACCAGCGCGCCGTGCAGCTCCTCCACGGCCTCCGACGCCTCGCCCGCGTACAGCCGGACCCGGGCCAGCTCCGTCAGCGCCCACGCCTCGCCGCGCCCGTCCTGGCTGCGCCGGTAGCCGTCCAGCGCCGCCTGCAACTCGCCCTCGGCCGCCCCGGCGTTCCCGGCGCGCAGCAGCGTCTGGCCGAGCTGGAAGTGGGCCCAGGCCTGGCCGTGCACGCTCTCACTGGACCGGTGCCCGTCCAGCGCCTCGCGCAGCAGTGTCAGCGCCTCCGCGAGCCGGCCCCGGTCCCGTTCGACGGCGGCCAGCGCGTGCAGCGTCCAGGCCCGGTCGCCGCGCAGCCCCTCGCCCGACTGGAGCTCCAGCGCCTCGCGCAGCTTGGCCGACGCCTGCGGGAGCTGACCCTGGTGGTGCAGGGTGATGCCCAGCTCGCGCAGGGTCCGCGCGGCACCGGCCTGGTGATCGGCCTCCAGGTACAGGTCGACGACGGAGGAGAGCGTGCTGTGCGAGCGGTCCAGCTCGCCGAGCTGCCGGGCCGCCACGCCGGTGCGCCACTGCACCGAGCGGGTCAGCAGGCCCTGGTCCACCGCTTCGGCCAGATCGCTCAGCTCGCCGAGCCGGTAGAGGTCCCCGTGCAGCAGGCAGTAGTCGCACAGCGCCCCCAGCAGGTGCAGCACCGCCGACTGGTCCACGGCCGGGTCGACGTGGCGCAGCGCGGCCGTGATGAAGCTGGACTCCTCGTCCAGCCAGCGCAGCGCCGCCTCCAGCGAGGTGAAGCCGTGCCCGCCGAAGTGGCCCGTGGCCCGGGTGGAGGTCTTGCCGTCCACCATGCGGATCACGGTGTCGGCCAGCTCCGCGTAGGAGCGGATCAGCCGCTCCTGGGCGGCGGCCCGGGCGGCGGCCTCCTCCTCGTCCAGCAGCCGGGCGAGGGCGAAGCGCCGCACCAGGCCGTGCAGCCGGTAGCGCCGGCCGCGCACGTGCTGGATCAGGCCGGCCGCGGCCAGCGCCTCCAGCTCGCGGGCGGCCGCCGGCTCGGCGGAGTCCAGCAGCGCGGCGGCGGCCGCCGCGCCCAGGCTGGCCCGCCCGGCCAGCGCCAGCCGCCGCAGCAGCCGCCGCCCGGTCTCCGACTGGTCGCCGTAGCGCAGCGCGAGCGCCCGCTGCACCGGGTCGACGGCCTCGGGCGGGCCCTGGGCGGCCAGCCGGCGCGCGACGGCGCCCGCGTCGCCCTCGGCCGCGAGCGCCGAGCCCGCCAGACGCAGCCCGAACGGCAGCCCGCCGCACCAGGTGGCGACCTCCTCGAACGCGGCGGCGTCGTAGGGCACCTCGGCGCGGGTGCCCTCCGCGTCGGGTGTGGTGGCCAGGGTGCGCAGCAGCTCCTCGGCACCGGCGGCGTCCAGGCCGCCCAGTTCCAGGTGGTGCACCCAGGCCGGCAGCTCCGGCGGCAGCTCCAGCGGCCGCGTGGTGGTGACGACGACCAGGCTGTCCGAGCGCTCCGGGACGAGGGTGGCGACCTGCGCCGGGTCCGTCGCGTCGTCCAGCACCACGGTGACCGGCACCCCGGCCAGGTGCTTGTGGTACAGCTCGGCCAGCCGCCGCACCTGCTGCTCCTGCGCGGGCCGCTCGCGCCCGGACCCCGAGCCGCGGAACAGCAACTGCTCGCGCGGCGCGCCCAGCCGGTTCAGCAGGTGCAGCAGGGCGTCCCGCGTCCCCAGCGGGGTGCCGCTGGCGCTGTCCCCGCGAAGGTCCACCAGGCACGCGCCGCGGAACTGGTCGCGCAGCTCGTGCGCCGCGCGCACCGCGAGCGCCGTGCGGCCCGACCCCGGGGTGCCGTGCAGCACCACCACCGTCGGCCGCGTCCGGGTGCTGGCCCGGGCCTGGTGGACCCACTGCGCGATCCGCGCCAGCTCCGCCTTGCGCCCGGCGAACGGCTCGACGGGGGCGGGCAACCGCGTGAACGACTGCGCCAGCACGGTGCGCCGCCGGGCCGCCGCGCTGCGGTCCTGGCCGCGGAGCTGCGGCTGCCGCCCGGCGCTCTCACCGCGCTGGGCGGCCGTGCGCGGCGCGGTGATGCGCTGCTGCTCCAGGTACGGGCGGACGCCGCGCACCTCCAGCGCCGTCAGCCACGCCAGCCGCAACTGCTCCACGCCGCCGGGCTGGTTCCGCGCGCCCGCACCGGACTGCGCGTCCCACAGATGCGCCGCCACGCCCTGCGCGAGCGCCCCGACCGTCCCGGCGACGGCGACGACCAGGGCCGCCCCCAGCGCCTGCCCGGACCCGTACTCGCGGTCCCACAGCATGATCGCCACCGCGGCGCAGACGAGCGCCCCGGCGGCCGGGCCGAGCGCGGGCGCCGAGAACCGGTCGGCCAGCCGCCGCGGCCCGGCGGTGTCCAGGGCCCGGACGTACGCGCCGTACTCCTCGCCAGCCCGCGCGGCGATCTCGTCCAGCGCCGCCCGCCCCCGCGCGAGCAGCACCGCGCCGTCCGTCGCACCGCCGCGCCGCACCTCCTCCTCCACGGCCCCGGCCAGCACGCGCTCGGCGTCCGCGCGGTGACCCTCCCTCAACTCCGTCACTACCCCCGGCATGTGCGCGCCTCCCAGTCGACGACCACCCTTAGTCTTCCGCGTCACCGCACCCGCCGACACCCCGCGCACGCCCTCGCCCCGGGAGCCCCGGCGCCCACCCGCGCCGCACGCCCCGCGCACGCCCCCCCCCGCGAGCGGCCGCACGGTGGCGGGGCGACGGAACCCGGGGTTCGCCGTACCCGGCGGGGCGTCGTGCAGGATGGGGGCATGGCCAACCGACTCGGCGGCGAGAGCTCGCCCTACCTGCTCCAGCACGCGGACAACCCCGTCCACTGACCACGGACCACGGATCTATGAGCGCACCAGGTATCGGGGTCGGCATTACGTGGAGGTATGGATCGTCAAGGACGGCAAGGTCGTCGCCCGCGGTCACCACGACGTAGTAATCCGCTGACGACACCACGCCGTCAGAGTGATGGGCATGAAGCGGGGGCGGCTCCCCACGCGGCTCGTCCCCGGCGAGAACGTACAGATCGACACCTGGTTGAAGCTCTGCGTCTTCCCTCCGGACCGTTTACGACGGGTCCGGGCCGAGCTGGGAGGGGCGCTGCCCAGAGGCCCCCGGTGGCGAACATGTCTTGGCCCACAGGACATCGGAGGCGCCGAGGGCGCGGGCGATTCCTCGTTGCTCACAGGGTCCCAAGGCCGACCGTGACAGGGAATGGCACGGTGGCCTTCACGGTGCCGGTGAACACCTCGCCGTCCCGGTAAGCCCTGTTGGCTGGGTCGAGGACGTAGGTGTAGACGATCGGAACGCCGGTGGCGGACTGCTCGATGCGCCAGTAGAAGGGGATGCTGGCTCTGGCATATTGGTCCACCTTCACGATCCGGTCGGTGGTCTCCGAGCCGGGCGACACGACCTCGACGACCAGGAGTACGTGTTCGGGGCGGGTGGGCGTGACGTCGATGGTCTCCGCCCGGTAGACGGTGACGTCCGGACGGCGGTTGGTGAGTGGGACGTCCTGCAGGCGGACGTCGAAGTCCGTGTCGGCGTTCCAGTCCGGGCCCGCAGCGGCGTCCAGGGCATTGGCCAGGATCCGCGCCAGCCGGTTGTGCCGCTTGGAGGCGCTCGGGCTCACGACGACCATCCCGTCCACGATCTCGATGCCGGCGCACTGCTCCTCGGACCAGGAGTCGTACTGCTCCGCGCTGATCTGCGTGTGCATCCACGCGGGCGCCACCATCTCGGCGGTCATGGCGTACCTCCTTCGAAGGAGCCTCGGCAGGTCCAGCGCCGTTGCGCCCAGCGTACTGTTCCGAGGGGCCGGGCCGCCCGGCCGGAGTGGCACCGAGTCGCCCACCACGTGGTGGCGTACACGTGCGTTTTTGGCCAGGCGAGGCGTGCTCCTGGAGGTTTCGCCGGTCGCGGCAGGCGTTGTGAGAGGCTGGGGCGTATGAACCGGTTGGCTGGTGTGACCTCGCCGTATCTGCTTCAGCACGCCGACAATCCGGTCGACTGGTGGCCATGGGAGACGGACGCGTTCGAAGAAGCCAGGCGGCGCGATGTCCCCGTGTTCTTGAGCGTCGGCTACAGCTCGTGCCACTGGTGTCACGTGATGGCGCACGAGTCGTTCGAGGACGCGGAGACGGCCGCCTACCTGAACGAGCACTTCGTCAGCGTCAAGGTGGACCGCGAGGAGCGGCCGGACGTGGACGCGGTGTACATGGAGGCCGTGCAGGCGGCCACCGGCCAGGGCGGGTGGCCGATGACCGTCTTCCTGACGCCGTCGGGCGAGCCGTTCTACTTCGGCACCTACTTCCCGCCCGCGCCCCGGTCGGGGATGCCCAGCTTCCGCCAGGTGCTGGAGGGCGTGCGCGGGGCGTGGGCCGAGCGGCGCGGCGAGGTCGACGAGGTGGCCGGGCGGGTGGCCGGCGAGCTCGCCGGGCGGACGATCGCCTACGCCGAGGGCACCGCGCCGCGGCAGCCGGGCGAGGCCGAGCTGGCCGACGCGCTGCTGGGCCTGACGCGGGAGTTCGACGCCGTGCGCGGCGGCTTCGGCGGCGCGCCGAAGTTCCCGCCGTCGATGGCGCTGGAGTTCCTGCTGCGGCACTACGCGCGCACCGGGGCCGAGGGTGCGCTGCAGATGGTGCGGGCCACCTGCGAGGCGATGGCGCGCGGCGGCCTGTACGACCAGCTCGGGGGCGGTTTCGCCCGCTACTCCGTGGACGCGGAGTGGGTGGTGCCGCACTTCGAGAAGATGCTCTACGACAACGCGCTGCTGTGCCGGGTCTACGCGCACCTGTGGCGGGCGACGGGCTCGGGTCTGGCCCGCCGGGTGGCGCTGGAGACGGCCGACTTCCTCGTGCGCGAGCTGCGCACCGGGCAGGGCGGGTTCGCCTCGGCGCTGGACGCCGACAGCGACGACGGCACCGGCCGCCACCGCGAGGGCGCCTACTACGTGTGGACGCCCGACGAGCTGCGCGCCGCGCTGGGCGAGGCGGACGCCGAGCTGGCGATGCGGTACTACGGCGTCACCCAGGAGGGCACCTTCGAGGAGGGCGCCTCCGTCCTCCAGCTCCCGGACACCCCCGACGGCCCGGTGGACGCCGACCGGATCGCCGCGGTGCGCGAACGGCTGCTGGCCGCCCGCGCGCGGCGGCCGCGGCCCGGGCGGGACGAGAAGGTGGTGGCCGCCTGGAACGGGTTGGCCATCGCCGCGCTCGCCGAGACCGGCGCCTACTTCGGCCGCCCGGACCTGGTGGACGCCGCGGCGGCCGCCGGGGACCTGCTGGTCGCCGTGCACACCGAGCAGCGCGGCGGCGAGCTGCGCCTGGCCCGCACCTCCCGCGACGGGGCCGCCGGCGCCAGCGCGGGTGTGCTGGAGGACTACGCGAGCTGCGCCGAGGGCTTCCACGCCCTGTACGCGGTCACCGGCGACACGGCCTGGCTCGACCTGGCCGGGCTGCTGCTGGAGACCGTCCTGGCCCGCTTCACCGCACCCGACGGCACGCTGTTCGACACCGCGGACGACGCCGAGCGGCTGATCCGGCGCCCCCAGGACCCCACGGACGGGGCGACGCCGTCGGGCTGGACCGCGGCCGCCGGCGCGCTGCTCACCCACGCGGCCTACACCGGCGGCGCCCGGTACCGGGAGGCCGCCGAGCGGGCGCTCGGCGTGGTGGCGGCGCTGGGCGCGCGGGCACCGCGGTTCATCGGCTGGGGGCTGGCCGTCGCCGAGGCCGCGCTGGACGGGCCGCGCGAGGTGGCCGTCGTCGGCGCCGAGGGGGACGCGGAGACCGCCGAGCTGCACCGCACGGCGCTGCTGGCCGCCGCGCCCGGCGCGGCGGTGGCGGTGGGCCGGCCCGGTGCGGAGGAGCCCGCGCTGCTGGCCGGGCGCGGGCTGCTGGACGGGCGCGCGGCGGCGTACGTGTGCCGCCACTTCACCTGTACGGCCCCCACGGCCGACGTGAAGACGCTCGCGGCCCAGCTCCGCGCCTGACCGGGCGTCAGCCCGCGCGAGGGGCGCGACCCGGGCGTGACCTGGCACGATCCGGCCGGTTCCGGCGTTCCCCGGCGGCGCGGGCCGGACGGGCGCGCCGGGTGGCGGACCGTCCGGGCGCGGGCCGTGGTGAAAACCACAGGGCGGCCGGACGGCGCCGGTCGTAGGGTGGCGGGCATGCAGGTGATCCAGTCCACGAAGCTCGCCAACGTCTGCTACGAGATCCGGGGTCCGGTGCTTGAGGAGGCGACGCGGCTGGAGGCGGCAGGTCACCGCATCCTCAAGCTGAACACGGGCAACCCGGCGGTGTTCGGCTTCGAGTGCCCCCCGGAGATCCTGGAGGACATGCTCCGCAACGTCGGCAGCGCGCACGGCTACGGCGACGCGAAGGGGCTGCTGGCGGCCCGCCGCGCGGTCATGCAGCACTACCAGACCAAGGGCATCCAGCTCTCCGTGGAGGACGTCTACCTCGGCAACGGCGTCTCCGAGCTGATCCAGATGGCTATGCAGGCGCTGCTGGACGACGGTGACGAGGTGCTCGTCCCGGCGCCGGACTACCCGCTGTGGACGGCATCCGTCTCGCTGTCCGGCGGCACGGCCGTGCACTACCGGTGCGACGAGCAGGCCGACTGGATGCCGGACCTCGCGGACATCGAGCGCAAGATCACCGACCGCACCAAGGCCCTGGTGATCATCAACCCGAACAACCCGACGGGCGCCGTCTACGACGAGGAGATGGTGCGCGCCCTGACCGAGATCGCGCGCCGGCACCGGCTGGTGGTCTGCTCGGACGAGATCTACGACAAGATCCTCTACGACGGCGCCGTGCACCACCCCACCGCCGCCGTCGCCCCGGACCTGCTCACCCTCACCTTCAACGGGCTGTCCAAGGCCTACCGGGTGGCCGGCTACCGCAGCGGCTGGCTCGCGGTGTGCGGCCCGAAGGCGCACGCGCAGAACTACATCGAGGGCCTGACGGTCCTGGCCAACATGCGGCTGTGCGCCAACATGCCGGCGCAGCACGCGGTGGCCACGGCGCTGGGCGGGCGGCAGTCGATCAAGGACCTGGTGCTGCCGGGCGGGCGGCTGCGCGAGCAGCGCGACGTGGCCTACGACCTGCTCACCCAGATCCCGGGCGTGACGTGCGTGAAGCCCAGGGGCGCGCTGTACGCGTTCCCCCGGCTGGACCCGAACGTGTACAAGATCAAGGACGACCGGCAGATGGTGCTCGACCTGCTGCGGGCCGAGAAGATCATGATCGTGCACGGCACGGGCTTCAACTGGCCGGAGCCGGACCACTTCCGGATCGTCACGCTGCCCCCGGCGCGGCAGCTCGCGGACGCCGTCCAGCGCATCGGCACCTTCCTGGACGGCTACACCCAGCCCTGAACCGGATGCATGCTGCATCGACTACAACTTTAGACAGAGTCCAAGTTAGGATGGTCTTCTGTAGACGCCAGGAGGCCATCCATGTACGAACCGATCCGCGGCAAGTCGGTCCACTCCCTGGCGGAGGACCGCACCGATCGCAGCCCGCACCGCTCCCGCGAGGAGGAACTGGACATCCGGCTCGCCGGACACCTCACCGCGCTGCTGACCGTCACCGACGAACTGCGCGTGCTCACCCCGCGCACGGAGCTGGACGCGGCCGCGCACGAGCTGGCCGACCAGGTGGCGCGGCTGCGCGGGGGCGCCCCGCTGCGGGCCGAGCCGAGCGCGCCGGAGGCCAGCGCCGACCGGGTGGAGGGGCTGCACCGGCGGGCGCACACGCTGGCCGGGAACGCGCTGGTGGTCGCCACGGCCCGGGGGGACGCCCAGGGCGAGGCGCTGGCCGCCGCCCGGCTGGAGGCGCACGCCGCCGCGCTGCACGACCGCGTCAGCCCCTCGGCGGCGTGACCCGGCTTCGCGTCGGAGCACGGAGCCGGGCCGGTGGCCGGTGGTCGGCGGGGCCGGGGGCCGGGCGCCCGCACGCCCGCACGCGTCCGGCCCCCCGGCCCGCGCCTCCTCAGCCCAGGCGGGCGACGAGCGCGCGGTACTCGTCCCACAGCTCCTTGGGCGTGTGGTCGCCGAAGGTGTTCAGGTGCTCGGGCACGAGGGCGGCCTCCTCGCGCCAGACGTCCTTGTCCACCGTCAGGAGGAACTCCAGGTCGGTGTCGGACAGGTCCAGGCCCGCCGTGTCCAGCGCGCCCTTGGCCGGGACGGTGCCGATGGGGGTCTCCACGCCCTCGGCCTCGCCGTTCAGCCGGCCCACGATCCACTTCAGCACGCGGCTGTTCTCGCCGAAGCCGGGCCACACGAACCGGCCCGCCTCGTCCTTGCGGAACCAGTTCACGTAGTAGATCCTCGGCAGCTTCTCCTGGTCCGGGGCCTGCTGGCCGACCTTGATCCAGTGGGCCATGTAGTCGCCCATGTTGTAGCCGCAGAAGGGCAGCATCGCGAACGGGTCGCGCCGCAGCTCACCGACCGAGCCCTCGGCCGCCGCCGTCTTCTCGGAGGCCACGTTGGCGCCGAGGAAGACCCCGTGCTGCCAGTCGCGGGACTCGGTCACCAGCGGCACGGCCGAGGCGCGGCGCCCGCCGAAGAGGATCGCGGAGATCGGCACGCCCCTGGGGTCCTCCCACTCCGGGGCGATGGTCGGGCACTGCGCGGCCGGGACGGCGAAGCGCGCGTTGGGGTGGGCGGCCGGGACGCCGGAGTCGGGCGTCCAGTCGTTGCCCTTCCAGTCCGTGAGGTGGGCGGGCGGCTCGTCGGTCATGCCCTCCCACCACACGTCGCCGTCGTCGGTGAGGGCCACGTTGGTGAAGACCGTGTTGCCCCACAGGGTCTTCATGGCGTTGGCGTTGGTGTCCTCGCCGGTGCCGGGGGCGACGCCGAAGAAGCCGGCCTCGGGGTTGATGGCGTACAGGCGGCCGTCCTCGCCGAAGCGCATCCAGGCGATGTCGTCGCCGATGGTCTCGACCGTCCAGCCCGGGATGGTCGGCTCCAGCATCGCCAGGTTCGTCTTGCCGCAGGCGGAGGGGAAGGCGGCGGCGATGTACTTCGGCTCGCCCGTGGGCGGCGTCAGCTTGAGCACGAGCATGTGCTCGGCCAGCCAGCCCTCGTCACGGGCCATGACGGAGGCGATGCGCAGGGCGTAGCACTTCTTGCCCAGCAGCGCGTTGCCGCCGTAGCCGGAGCCGAAGGACCAGATCTCGCGGTCCTCGGGGAAGTGGGAGATCCACTTCTCGTCGTTGCACGGCCACGGCACGTCCTCCTCGCCCGGGGCGAGCGGGGCGCCCAGGGTGTGCACGGCCTTGACGAAGAAGCCGTCGCTGCCCAGCTCGTCCAGCACCGGCCGGCCCATGCGCGTCATGGTGCGCATGGAGACGGCGACGTAGGCGGAGTCGGTGATCTCCACGCCCAGCGCGGACAGCGGCGAGCCCAGCGGGCCCATGCAGAACGGGACGACGTACATCGTGCGGCCGCGCATCGAGCCGCGGAAGACGCCCTGTTCGCCGGCGAAGATCTTGCGCATCTCGGCCGGCGGCTTCCAGTTGTTCGTCGGGCCCGCGTCCTCCTCCTTCGTGGAGCAGATGAAGGTGCGCGACTCCACGCGGGCCACGTCGCGCGGGTCGGAGGCGGCGTAGTAGGAGTTGGGGCGCTTGACCGGGTCGAGCCGCGTGAAGGTGCCCTTCTCGACGAGCTCCCCGCACAGGCGCTCGTACTCGGCCTCGGACCCGTCGCACCACACGACGCGGTCGGGCTGGGTGAGGGCGGCGATGTCGTCGACCCAGGCGATGAGTTCTCGGTGCTGGGTGGGGGCTTGGGTGGGAGCCGCAGTACTGCGCGCCACAATCGCTCCAGAGGTGTGGGATGAGGGTTGTGTGCCCGCCCGCCGATCGCTCGGCGGGCGGGTTGTTGTGCTTCGGCCCCGTGGGGGCTGCGACCCGGACGCTGCGGCGATGCTCATCCGGTGTCGACCACGCTCATCTGATCATGGCCTCATTGCTCGTATGTGTCCAGGGTGCCCACAGGTGAGCATCACCACTCCGCAAGTAGCACGGAGTACACCGCGAAGCCGGGTGGTAAACCCCACTCCGTCACCTACGGGGCCGTAGGTACGCTGAGCCGCATGACTGCTGCCGCGCCGCCCGACCCCGGTTCCGCACCCGGTCCCGACTCCGGCCCCGCAGCCGGTTCCGCGCCAGGGGCCCCCTCCGCCCCCGGGCCGGGGTCTTCGTCCGCCGCGCGTGGGACCGCCGCCGCGGGCCCGCCCCCGGCCGGGCCGCCCGCCGACCTCGGCCCCGGAACCGCGTCGCTCCCCGCCGCGCCGCCGCTCAAACCCCGGCTGCGCGGCTGGCTGCACGCCGGCATGTTCCCCGCCGTGCTCGCCTCCGGGATCTTCCTCACCGCCCTGGCCGACTCCACCCGCGGCCGCGTGGCCTGCGCCGTCTACACCCTGACGGCCTGCCTGCTGTTCGGCGTCAGCGCCCTGTACCACCGGGGCAACTGGAGCCCGCGCGTCGGCGCCGTGCTGCGCCGCCTGGACCACGCCAACATCTTCCTGATCATCGCCGGCACCTACACGCCGCTGACGATCCTGCTGCTCGACGGGCACCGCGGCGACCTGCTGCTGTGGGGCGTGTGGGGCGCCGCCGCGCTGGGCATAGCGTTCCGCGTGCTGTGGGTCGGCGCGCCGCGCTGGCTCTACACGCCGTGCTACATCGCCATGGGCTGGGCCGCCGTCTTCTTCCTCCCCGACTTCCTGCGCACGGGGGGCCTCGCCGTGCTCGTCTGCGTCGTCGTCGGCGGCCTCCTCTACAGCGTGGGCGGGATCGTGTACGGCATCAAGCGGCCCAACCCCTCGCCGCGCTGGTTCGGCTTCCACGAGGTCTTCCACTCCCTCACCCTCGCCGCCTTCGCCGCCCACTACGTGGCGATCTCGCTGGTGGCCTACCAGCACGCGTGAGGGGCGCGGGGCGGCGTCAGAAGAACGTGCGGACGTAGTCCACCACCGTGCCGTCGGCCGCGACGAGCGGGATGAGCTGCCAGCGGTCGAAGACCGTGCACGGGTGGGACAGCCCCAGGCCCACCCAGTCCCCGACGGCCAGCTCGGTGCCCTCGGCGACGTCGAGCCAGGCGTGCTGGTCGGACAGGCGCGTGACCGCGAGCCCGGCGGCCGGGCGCACCGCGCCGGTGTCCAGGGAGCGGACCAGCTTCGGCACCGGCAGGTGCAGGTCCTGCGGCGCGTCCCGCTTGCCCGCGTTGACGAACGCCTGCCCCCGCTCCGGGCGGGAGACCACCTGCGCCCACAGGGTGAACGCCGCGCGCAGCCCACCCTCGTGCGGCACCCGGTTGAACGGCGTCAGCCGCGCGTACTGCACGTCGTCGTGCGAGACGTAGGCGCCCGAGCGCAGCAGCTTCAGCACCGGCACCGACAGCGGCTGCCCGAACTCCTCCAGGACGCCGGTGACCGCGTCGAACCAGGCGCTGCCGCCCGCGCTGACGATCACCTCGTCGAGACCGTCGAACAGCCCCCGCTCGTCCAGCGCCACGGCCAGCGCGGCCAGCCGCCGGGTCCACGCGGCCACCCGGCCGGCCGACGGCTCCGGCATGTCCGCCTCGTACCCCGCCACCCCGGCCAGCCGCAGCACCGGCGAGGCCGCGACCGCCCGGGCGACCGCCACGCACCGCTCGGCGTCCCGCGCGCCGGTGCGCGACCCGGCCCCGGCGCCCAGCTCCACCACCACCTCCACCGGGCGGGGCGCCCCGGCCAGCGCGGCGTCCATCAGCGCCACGCCGCGCTCGGAGTCGGCGTAGCACACGAGGCGGAACCCGGGGTCGGCCGCGAGCGCTCCGGCCACCCAGCGCAGGGCCGCCGCGTCCACCAGCTCGTTCGCCAGGAACACCCGGCGCACGCCGAACGCCTGGCACACCCGGGCCTGCGCGACGGTCGCCACGGTGATCCCCCACGCCCCGCGCTCCACCTGCCGGGCGAAGAGCGCGGGGGCCATCGACGTCTTCCCGTGCGGGGCGAAGGCCAGTCCGTGCCGGCCCGTGTAGCGCTCCAGCGCCGCGAGGTTGTGCTCCAGGGCGTCGGCGGACAGGGCCAGCACGGGTGTGGTGAAGCCGCCGTCGAACAGCGCGCGCCGCTGCGCGGCCAGCTCGCCGACCGTGCGGCCCGCGGCGTCCGGCGGCAGCCCCTTGAACCGGTGGTCCACCCGCTCGTGGGCCACCGCGGCCAGCGCGTCGACCCCGTGCGGCGCGAGGGCGTGCGGCCGCGGGTCCGGCCGAGGTGGCGTGTCCGGCTGCTGGGTCATCGTGGCGTCCGTCTCTCCCGGGAACACTGACCCTGGGCACTATCCACCATCTCCCCACCGCGACCGAAGGACGGACATGACGCAGCGCCCCGCCGAGCGGCACCCCAAGACCGCCCTCACCCCCGCCACCCACACCGCGCCGCCCGCCCGGTTCAGCCACGGCGTGCGCAAGGGGCCCGTGCTCCAGGTCGCCGGGCAGGTCGGCTTCCTGCCCGCCGAGTCCGGCCGGCCGCCCACGCCCGCCGGGCCCACCCTGCGCGAGCAGGCGCTCCAGACCCTGGCCAACGTCGAGGCCGTGCTCACCGAGGGCGGCGCGCGCTGGGAGGACGTCGTCATGGTCCGCGTCTACCTCACCGACCCCGACCACTTCGCCGAGTTCAACCGGCTCTACGACGCCTACCTCGCCGACCGCGTGTCCGTGCCCTCCGCCCGCACCACCGTCTACGTCGGCCTGCCCGCCGGACTGCTCGTGGAGATCGACGCCCTCGCGGTGCTCGACTGACGCGGGCCCGTCACCGGTTCGGCGTAGCGCGGGCGGTGAAACCGTAACCGGCGGGCGGCGCGCCAGTTCCCCGTACCGAAGGAGCGACCACCGCGACCGGAGGGGACCATGAGCCGACCCGCACGGAAGCGCCCCGCCCCCGTCCAGCCGCACACCCCGCGCTCCGGGGCCGCCGCCCTGCGCTCCAGGAGCGCCGCCCTGCGCTCCGGGGCCGCCGCCCTGCTGCTCTGCGCGGCGACGGCCCTGGGGCTCGCCCCCGCCCCGGCCGTCGCCCGGCCCGTGCCCCCCGGCTACGCCCACCCGACCGCCCCGGCCCCCGCCCCGCCCCGCACGGCCGGCGGCCTCGCGGGCACGGTGGCGCTGAGCAACTGCTCCGGCGCGCTGGTGCGGATGCCGCACTCGCGCCCCGCCGACACCGCCCTGGTGCTCACCAACGGCCACTGCGTGGAGAGCCGCGTGCCGCGCCCGGGGGAGGTCGTCACCGCCGCCCCCTCGCGGCGCGCCTTCACCCTGCTCGACGTCGAAGGCCGCGCCCTGGGCACCCTGCGCGCCGCGCACCTGGCCTACGCCACCGTCACCGGCACCGACGTCGCCCTCTACCGGCTCACCGACACCTACGCCCAGATCACCGGCCGGTACGGGCCGCAGGCCCACCCCCGCACCCTCGACGCCGACCGGCCGTCCGCCGGCACGGCCATCGACGTGCCCTCCGGCTACTGGAAGCACGTCTACCGGTGCGCCATCGACGGCTTCGTCCCCGTGCTGCGCGAAGGCCCGTGGACGATGACCGACTCCCTGCGCTACACCCGCTCCTGCGCCACCGTGGGCGGCACCTCGGGCGCCCCGGTGGTCGACCGGGCCACCGGTCAGGTCGTCGGCGTCAACAGCACCGGGAACGACGGGGGCGGCCGGTGCGCCGTCCACAATCCCTGCGAAGTCGCGGCCGACGGCCGGGTCAGCGTCCGCCAGGGCACCAACTACGGCCAGCAGACCTACCTCCTGACCCGCTGTGTGACCACGGGCAACGCCCTGGTCCTGCACGCCCCGGGCTGCACGCTGCCGCGCCCGTAGTCCGGCGCGGGCCTGTCGGAGCGGGGCCGCCCGGCGGCCGCCCGTACGCCGCGCGCGGCGCGCACGCCCCCTTGCCGGGGTCCGCGCCGCGCCGGAATGATCGTGCGGGGAGGTGGCGCGTGACGGACGAGGGGAACGTGGGCCGCACGGGACGGGACGGCCGCGCGGAGCAGCCGTCGGTCGGCGAGGCGGCGGCCGGACCCGTGGCCGCGCCGGCGCAGCACCGGCCGCGGTGGCGCGCCGTCGGCCCCGGGCTCGTCGTCGCGGCCACCGGCATCGGCGCGGGGGACCTGGTGGCCACGCTCGTCGCCGGGAGCCGCTTCGGCTACGGCCTGCTGTGGGCCGTCGTCGTCGGCTGCGCCATCCGCATCGCCTTCGCCGAGGGCGCCGCGCGCTGGCACCTGGCCACCGGCCGCACGCTGTTCGAGGGCTGGCGCTCCATCGGCCGCTGGACCCTGTACTACTTCGGCTTCTACGCCCTGCTGTGGGGCTTCGCCTACGGCGCCACCGCCATGTCCGCCAGCGCGCTGCCGCTGGCCGCGCTCTTCCCGGGCGTCGCGGACCTGAAGGTGTGGGGCGTGGGGACGGCGCTGCTCGGCCTGCTGTTCGTGTGGTTCAACCGCTACCGCGCCGTCGAGCGCGTCATGACGGTACTGGTCGGCGCGATGTTCGTGATCGTCGTCGTCCTCGCCGTGCGCGTCACGCCCGACGTCGGCCGGACGTTCGCCGGGCTGGTGCCCACCATTCCCGACGGCTCCCTCGTCTACACGCTGGGCGTCATCGGCGGCGTCGGCGGCACGATCACCATGGCCGCCTACGGGTACTGGGTCAACGCCAAGAAGTGGGACACCCCGGCGTGGATGCGGATGATGCGGCTGGACAACACCACCGCCTACGTCACCACCGGCGTCTTCACCGTCGCCATGATCATCGTGGGCGCGGAGCTGCTGCACGCGGCGAACATCACCCTCCAGGGCAGCTCCGGGCTGCTGGACGTCGGCGACGAGCTGGAGCGCCGCTTCGACCCGGTGACGGCCAAGCTCTTCCTCGTCGGCTTCTTCGCCGCCTCCTTCTCCTCCCTCGTCGGCGTCTGGCACGGCGTCAGCCTGCTGTTCTCCGACTACGTGCGCACGCTGGCAACCCCGCGCCGGGATGCCGCGACCGGGGCGGACGGCGCCGGCGCGGCCACCGGTACCGGGGCGGGCGGCGGCGGGGTGAGCGAGGTCTCATCCGGCGCGCGCGAGCGCTCCGCACCGTTCCGCTTCTACCTGCTGTGGCTGACGTTCCCGCCCATCGCGCTGCTCTTCCTGGACCGCCCGTTCGCGCTCGTCGTCGCCTACGGCGTGCTCGGCGCGCTGTTCCTGCCGTTCCTGGCCGGCACCCTGCTCGTCCTGCTCAACGGGCGCGCGATGCCGGCCCCGTGGCGCAGCGGCCGGCTGAGCAACGGCATGCTGCTGGCCGCCGCGCTGCTGTTCGTCGTCCTGTGCGTGGAACAGATCCGCACCCTGCCCTGGTGACCGCGGCGCGCACCGGCCGCGCCAACTCCGCATACGCGGACAAGGGTTCTCACCCGGACCCCCGGCGGCTAGGCTTCGGTGACGCAGGCAGTACGCATGGTGAGGAACGGTCGGCCGTGGCGGCCACCCACCGAGGTGACGGGAAGCGAATGTGACCACCGCGATAGCCGTCACCAGCCCCGAGCTGGTGCTTCCGCCGCCGGACCGGCACACGCCGGCCGCCCACGTCCTCGGCGACCCCGGCCGTCAGCCCCTGGACGAAGCCGTCGAGCGCGTCCGCGCGCTGCTGGACCAGCACGGCTACCTCATCGCGCTCTACCCGGCCTCCGTCGCGCCCGCGCTGCGGCAACGGCTGCACACGGTGCGCTCGGTGCTGGAGTCCGACCGTATCGCCCTGGTGGCCTGCGACCTGCCGCCGCTGGCGCTCGCCGTCCTCGTGCGGCAACTGCGGCAGCTCTCGGCCACCGACGTCAGCCCCGGCGTGCTCGCCGCGTCCGTGCGGCTGCTCGCCCACTACATCCACGCCGGGGCCGTGCTCGGCTCCGTGACCCGGCTCGACCGCGTCCCCGTGCCGCTCACCGCGCACGCCCGCTCCTGGCTGCCCGGCAGCCGGTTCGCCGTCGTCACCGCGCCCAAGCCGCAGCTCGTCAGGGTCGGCGGCACTCCGGGCACGCCGGAGGGGCCCGGCTACGTCACCCGGCTCACCACGGCCGCCGGGCAGCTCACCTCCACCTGGGTCAGCGCCACCCTGGCCCCCCGGTGGCAGGTCAGCGGGGTGGAGGAGACGGCGCTGCCGCCCGAGTCGCCGGGCTGGTGGGGCACCGGCAGGCTCGTGGAGTTCGCCGCCGCCATCCCGGACATCTCCGTGCTCTACCACCTCGTCGGCTCCGTGCAGCGCACCGCCTGCCACTGGTGCGGGCTGGAACTCATCGGCGACCGCTGCGCGTTCTGCGCCGCTCCGCTGCCCGCACCCGGCACCGGCCGGCCGCCGCACCGCGCCCCGGGCGCCCGGACGGCGCGCGCGCAACACCCGGCCCGCCCGGCTCACCACGGCGCTCCGGATCCGCGCGCGGAGGACGACGAGGCGTCAGGTCCGGTGATACCGCACGACACGGGCCCGTCCGGAACCGCGCACACCTCCGCCGCCGTCGTGCCCCAGGACGGCGCCTACGGCCCGATCCCCCCGGGGCGCCGATGACGCGCCCGCCCCACCGCCCACCGTCCACCCCGTGTGACCAGAGGTAGCCCCGCGCCATGAACTCCCGTCAGCGCCGCGGCGTCGTCCTGATGCTGCTGTCCCTACTCGGCGCCCTCGCCGCGTTCGCCGGCGTGCTCTCGGTCGTGCGCGAGGTGGAGGCCAAGGTCGGCCCGGAGGTGAGGGCGTACGAGGTGAAGGCCGACGTCGAGCCCTACCAGGAGCTGCGGCCCGACCAGTTCGCCGAGATCCGCGTCCCCGAGCGCTGGCTGCCCGAGACGGCCGTCACCGACCTGGACGCCGTCACCGGCAAGATCGCCCTCAACCCGCTGCGCGAGGGCTCGCTGCTCCAGCACGACATGATCGCCGACCGCCCGGCCCTGGAGGCCGGCCAGCAGGAGATCGCCATCATGATCGACGCCGCCACCGGCGTCGCGGGCAAGATCACCCGCGGGGCCCGCGTCAACGTCTACGCCACCTTCCGCGGCGAGGGTGACACCGCCGACGTCTCCCAGCTCATCGTGGCGGCCGCCCGCGTCATCGACGTCGGCGAGCTGACCAGCATCGAGGACGGCGGGGACCGCGAGGCCGCCCGCTCCTACGGCCAGCGCGAGGCCGTGCCGATCACCTTCGCGCTCGACACCGCGGGAGCCCAGCGCATCGCCTACGCCGAGTCCTTCGCCACCCACGTCCGGCTCGCGCTGGTGGCCCCCGGCGACGCCGGGAACGTCCCCGACGACCAGCGCACCTACCGGCTCGGGGAGGAGCGGTGAACCACCCCGTGCCCTACGCCCCCGGCCCGGCCGCCCGGGTCCTGCCCGCCGTGGGCGACGCCGAGGCCGGCCACGCCCTCGCCGGCCTCCTCGCCCGCCTGCCCGGCACCGAGGCGCTGCCGACCGTCGGCACCAGCACCCACCTGCTGGACCTGCTGACCACCCTCGGGGCGGCCTCCCCGGCCGGGCTGCCCGAGGTCGTGCTCGTCCACGAACGCCTGGGCCCGCAACCGGCGCTGGAGCTGGTCCGCGAGATCGCGCTGCGCTTCCCGACCGTCGGCACCGTGCTCATCAGCGGCGACGCCAGCCCGGCCGGGTACGCCGCCGCGATGGACAGCGGCGCGCGCGGCGTGCTCCCGCTGCCCGTCGGCCCCGAGGAACTGGCCGCCCGCGTGCAGGCCGTGGCCGGCTGGGCCACCGGTGTGCGCCGCCACCTCGGGCCCGGCGACGACCCCCACGCCACCGCGCCGACGGGCACGCTCGTGACCGTCGCCGGGGCCAAGGGCGGCGTCGGCGCCACGCTGACCGCCGTCCAGCTCGCCCTGGCCGCACAGGCATCCGGTCACGAGACGGTGCTCGTCGACCTCGACCTGCAAGGCGGCGACGTCGCCTCCTTCCTCGACGTCCAGTTCCGCCGCTCCGTCGCCGACCTCGCCGGCCTCGGCGACCTGGGCCCGCGCGTGCTCCAGGACGCCGTGTTCCCCCACGCCACCGGGCTCGCGCTGCTGCTGGCCCCGGCCGAGGGCGAACGCGCCGAGGAGGTGACCGACGCCGCCGCCCGGCAGCTCGTGCCCGCCCTGCGCGCCCGCTACGACGCCGTGGTGGTCGACTGCGGCAGCCACCTGGACGCCGCCGGCGCCGTGGCCGTCGAGCAGGCCGACACCGCGCTGCTGGTCACCACCCCGGACGTCGTCGCCGTACGCGGCGTCAAACGCCAGGTACGGCTGTGGGAGCGGCTGCGGATCCGCAAGGCCGAGGACACCGTGACCGTCGTCAACCGGCACACGCGCGGCGGTGAGATCCAGCCGCCGCTGATCCGGCGCGTCACCGGGACGCGCATGGCCCGCACCACCGTCCCGGCCGCCTTCAAGGAGCTCCAGGGCTGCCTGGACTCCTCCCGCATGCACGAACTCGACGCGCGCGGCGCGGTCCGTCAGGCGCTGTGGGCGCTGGCCGGCGAGGTGGGCCTCGTCGCGGGGACGCAGGCGGGGGCGGCCCCGGGCAAGGGGCTGGTGCCCTTCGCCGGCAAACGCGCCGCGCCGCAGGCCGGCCCGCGCCGCTCGCGCCGGGAGCGCTGAGGCGTGCGCGGCGGGCGGAGCGACGGCCGGGGGCGAGCGGGTGGCGCGCGCGGGCGCGTGGGTGGCGCGCTCGGGGCGTGGGCGCGCGGCGAGCGCGGGCGCGCGGGTGGCGCGCGCGGGGCGGGGGTGCGCGACGAGCGCGGGCAGGCGACCGTGGAGTTCCTCGGCATGCTGCCGCTGATCCTGCTCACCCTGGCGCTGCTGTGGCAGTGCGTGCTCGTCGGCTACACCTTCACCCTCGCCGCGAACGCCGCCGACGAGGCCGCCCGGGCCGGTGCCGTCGGCGCCGACTGCGGCGCGGCCGCCTCCGCCGACCTGCCCGGCGCCTGGGCCTCCGGCGCCGCCGTCTCCTGCGGCGCGTACGGCGGCCTGACGCACGCCGACGTCACCCTCCGCGTGCCGGTGCTCTTCCCCGGCCTCGTCAGCTTCCCGTTCGACGTCACCGCGGACGCGGCGGCCGTGTCGGAGGACCCGCGGTGACCCGGCCCGCCCCGCCCGCCGCCGCCCGCGTGCGGCGCCCGGACCGGCGTCGACCCCCGGGCCGGGAGCGGGACCGGGACCGCGGCCAGGCGGCGATCGAGTTCCTCGGGTTCGTCCCGCTGCTGCTGCTCCTGGCCCTCGCCGGCATCCAGCTCGGCCTCGCCGCCTACACCGCGCAGCAGGCCGGCACCGCCGCCCGCACCGCCGCCCGCTACGTCTCCCAGGACGACGACCGGGCCGCCGCCGGTGCCGGGGAGGCGGCGCTGAGCGGCTGGCTCGCGGACGGCGCCGCCTTCGCCGAACGCCGTGAGCCCGGCGAGGTCACCGTCACCGCCACCGTCGACATCCCCTCCGTCATCCCGGGCGTGGACTTCGGCAGCGCCGAGAAGTCCGCCACCATGCCCCGGTCCAGGGAGCTGCCGTGAGCCGCGTGCGCCGCAGCCCCGCGTCCCCGTCCCCGGCAGGAGCCGTCCCGCGATGAGCCTCAAGGCCCGACTCACCGCCCCCGAGACCGCCGCCGAGCGGCCCGAGGAGAGCCACCTGGTCAGCACCTTCCGCACCAAGCTGCTGGAGGAGATCGACCTCGCCGAGATGTCCCGGCTCGCCACCGCCGAGCGCCGGGTGCGCCTGGAGCGCGTCCTGGGCCACATCGTCAGCCGCGAGGGCCCCGTCCTGTCCACCGCCGAACGCGCCCAGCTCATCCGGCGCGTGGTGGACGAGGCGCTGGGCCTGGGCATCCTGGAGCCGCTCCTGGAGGACCCCGGGATCACCGAGATCATGGTCAACGGGCCCGACCACATCTACGTCGAGCGGGCCGGGCGCGTCGAGCGCCTGCCGCTGCGCTTCGCCTCCGCCGACCAGCTCATGCAGACCATCGAGCGCATCGTCTCCACCGTCAACCGGCGTGTGGACGAGTCTCACCCCATGGTCGACGCCCGCCTGCCCAGCGGGGAGCGGGTCAACGTCGTCATCCCGCCGCTGGCGCTGACCGGCGCGACGCTCACCATCCGCCGCTTCCCCCGCTCCTACACGCTCCACGAACTCATCGACCTGGGCACGCTCGACGAGCCCATGACCGTCCTCCTCGCCTCCCTCGTCCGGGCGAAGTTCAACGTGATCGTCTCCGGCGCGACCGGATCGGGGAAGACGACGCTGCTGAACGCCCTGTCCGGGCTCATCCCCGAGGGGGAGCGCATCATCACCGTCGAGGACGCGGCCGAACTCCAGCTCCAGCAGAGCCACGTCATCTCCCTGGAGGCGCGGCCGCCCAACGTCGAGGGGAAGGGCCAGATCACCATCCGCGACCTGGTGCGCAACTCCCTGCGCATGCGGCCCGACCGCATCATCGTCGGCGAGGTGCGCGGCGGCGAGACGCTGGACATGCTCCAGGCCATGTCCACCGGCCACGACGGCTCGCTCGCCACCGTGCACGCCAACAGCGCCGAGGACGCGCTCACGCGGTTGCAGACCCTGGCGTCCATGTCCGAGGTGAAGATCCCCTTCGCGGCGCTGCGCGACCAGATCAACAGCGCCGTCGACGTCCTGGTCCAGCTCACCCGGCACCCCGACGGCTCCCGCCGCATCACCGAGATCGCCATCCTGGACTCCGCCGGGCGCGAGGACTACCGCCTCACCAGCGTCGCCCGGTTCCGCCCGCGCCCGCTCGAGGCCGACCAGGTGGTGCGCGGCGCCTTCGAGTACCTCCCCCTGCCGCGCCGCGTCGCCGACCGCCTCTACCTCGCCGGCGAGGCCCTGCCCCCCGCCTTCGGCGTCGCCCACTCCGCACTCGACCTCGCCACCCGCGCGACCCGCTGAGGCCCACGGACCCGGAAGCGCCCATGACACTCGACCAGCTCGTCGCCCTCACCCTCGGCGCCACCCTGGTGGCCTGCGCCCTCGCCGTGCTCGCGGTGCGCGCGTACACGGCCGGACGCGCCCAGCGCCGGGAGCTGGAGGCCCGGCTCAGCGCGTCACCGTCCGACCCGGTCGCCGGTGCGCGCCGGTTCGCCGGGCTCGACCGCCGCCTGCGCGCCACGCGCTGGGGCCGCCGCCTCGAACACCGCCTGGCCGCCACCGGGCTCGACGTCACGGTGGGCGAGTTCACGGTGTACGTGCTCGCGCTCGTCACCGGCCTGTGGGTGGTCGCCCAGTCCCTGCTCGCCGCGTTCTTCGGGCCGCTGGCCGCCCTGCTGGGGCTGTGGGGCGCGGCCACCTTCCTGAGCTGGCAGCGCGCCAAGCGCATCGAGCGCTTCATCGGCCAGCTCCCCGAACTCGCCCGGCTGCTGGCCAACGGCACCCAGGCCGGACTCGCGCTGCGCACCGCGATCCCCCTGGCCGCCGAGGAGATGGACGCGCCGGCCGGGGAGGAACTGGGCAAGGTCTCCGACGCGCTCGCCCTCGGCCACTCCCTGGACGACGCACTCGGCGAGCTGGCCGAACGCCTGCCCTCACGCGAGCTGGTGGTGCTGGTGACGACGCTGGTGCTCTCCAACCGGGCCGGCGGCCAGGTCGTCGGCTCCCTGCGCAACCTCACCGACACCCTGGAACAGCGCAAGGAGACCCGGCGCGAAGTGAAGACCCAGCTCTCCCAGGTGATGATGACCGCCTACGCCGTACCGCTGATCGGCCTGACCGTGCTGTTCCTGATGGACCGGGCGGGCTCCGGCGTGCTGGACCGGATGACCAGCACCTTCGTCGGCCAGGCCGCCGTCGTCATCGCCTTCGGCCTGTACGCGGTGGGCTTCCTCGTCATCCGCCGCATGTCCCGGATCGACGTCTGAGGGGAACCGCCCGCCGTGACCCTGCTGCTGGCCGCGCTCGCCGCCCTGTGCGTCCTGGGCCTCGCCCACGGGCTGCGCCTGTACCGGGCGGAGACCAGGCTTCCGGCCGACCTCGCCGTCGCCCTGGAAGTCGGCGCCACCCGCACCACGCCCGTCAACTCCGCGCTGGACCGGCTCGGCATGCGCTGGGCGCCGCTGGTGCTGCGGCTCATGGGCCCGCGCCGCGTCGCCGCCGTCCGGCGCCGCATCGACCACGCCGGCAACCCCGGCGGCCTCACCCTCGACCGCTACGCCGCCCGGCGCTTCGTCTACGGCGTCCTCGGCGCCCTCGGCGCGCTGGCCATGCTGGCGCGCGGACAGTGGCTGCCGGCGGCGCTCATGGTGGCGTTCGGGCTGTTCTGGGTCGAGGTCGGCATCGCCGCCGCCGTCCGCGTCCGCCGCGCCGAGATCGAGCGCACCCTGCCCGACTTCCTGGACGTCCTCGCCGTCGTCGTCTCCGCCGGACTGGCCTTCCGGCAGGCGCTGGACCGCGTCGCCGAACGGTACGAAGGCCCGTGGGCCGACGAACTGCGCATCACACTCCGCCAGATGGACATGGGCGTCAGCCGCCGCCAGGCCTTCGAGGAGCTGCGGCGGCGCAACGACTCCGAGCAGGTCGCCATGTTCGTCACCGCGCTCCAGCAGGGCGAGGACCTCGGGGCGCCGATCGTCGACACGCTCATCGCCATCGCCGCCGACATGCGCCGCACCGACGCCCAGAACGCGCGCCGCCGCGCGGCCCGTGCGGTCCCCAAGGCGACGCTGGTCATCACCACCGTGATGGTGCCCGCCACGCTGATCCTGCTCGTCGCCGGCCTGTTCCTGGGCACCGGCGTCGAGTTCGGGAGGATCACGGGTGAGTAAGCACACTTGTCACTCCGCATCAATTCATACACATTTCCCGCTACCCCCTTCGCGTGCGCAACCCGTTGTGGCAGAGTCACTCTGCGGAACGGCGTGCGCCGTGCACGCCGGCCGACGGAGCGGGGAGGAGGTCACCGCTGATGCCGCGTCCGGCTCTCCGCCGCGCCGCGCCCCGCTGGGTGCCCGCGGCCCTGCGACACCGCCCCGCCCCCCGCCCCCCCCCGGCCCGCCCCCCGGCGCCCGGCCCCCGACCGGGCCCGACCGCCACCCCGCCCCCATCGCTTGAGCCCGGAGAGCGAGACCCCCATGAACCCCCGCCTGCAGAACAACGACACCGGCCAGACCGCCATCGAATACCTCGGCATCCTGGCCGTCGTAGCCGCCATCATCGCCGTCCTCCTGACCACGGACTTCGGGTCGACGATCTCGGATGCCATCGCGGACCAGATCAGCAGGGTGACCGGGGGCTGACCCGGCGCTGGAGTGACGCTGCCGATCGCGGACAGGCGTTCCCCCTCTACATCACCGTGGTGGCGGGAGCCCTCTTCCTCGCGTTGGCGTACTTCGCCGTCGGGCAGGCCGCCGCCGCACGCAACGATGCGCAGGGTGCGGCGGACGCAGCCGCACTCGCCGCCGCAAACGACGCGCGGCAGCAGCTCGGCCTAGCGCTGCTGGACAACCTGTCGACCCCGGAGCTCTTGCCAGATGTCCTGGACGGGTTGCTCCTCAACCAAGCTGGGGCCTGTGCCGAAGCCCAGCGCTTCGCGTCCATGAACGGTGCCGACCTCGACGGTTGCGGACGGTCCGCAGGGCTGGGAGGTGGGTTCACGGTCGATGTCACGAGCAGGACTCCTGTCGGAGACACGATCATCCCCGGCACCGGGGGCCAGTACGCGACGGCGAGTGCGACTGCCGCTCTGGAGCCGCGGTGCAGACTGCGGAACGCGGCCGGTGACGGGGAGGAGAGGGAAGAGGGCGAGCGCGAGATCGTCGAGCTGACGTGCCAGGGCGAAGACGTGGTGGTGGATCCGGAACGCCCGAAGCCGCTTCCCGAACTGGATGAACTGTTCACCGTTCGGCTGGTTGACTGAGACGTCCATAAGCGAAGGAACCCATCGATGAACATCCGGCACACGGGAAGGCGCGGTCTGCGTATGCGGGCCGCCGCGGTGGTGACGGCCGGCTTGCTCGCCACGCTCACGGCCTGCGGAGGGGGTGACGACAATGTTGCGGACGGGTCCGGTGCCGATAAGCCGGCAAGCAGCGGTACCAGCGACCAGAAACCCGCGGAGGACGTGGACACCGACAAGGTCATCGGCGAACTCACCGGCTCCGACGACATCGTCGTCAGGCTGCACTCCGCGGTGCGTGACTCCGGTGGCTTCGTCACCATCCACGGCACACTGACGAACACCGGGGACAAGACGTTCAACTACAACCGGTGGAGCTCGTCGGAGACTGCCCTCAAATCCAAATCCTCGATCTCCGGAGCGACGTTGGTAGATCCGGACGGCAACAAGCGTTACATGATCCTGCGTGACACCGACGGCGAGTGCCTGTGTACGACTGGACTCACCAACATCAAGTCCGGTGAGAGCCGCCCCGTCTACGCGCAGTTCCCCGCGCCTCCCGGTGAAGTCACGCAGGTGGAGTTTCACCTGCCGACCATGTCACCCGCCACCATCGAACTGACCGAAGGGTGAGGGGGATGGGTATGTGGTGGGGTGTTGTGCCGGGTGGGGCGGTGGCGGTGGTGACGGCGGCGGCGCTGTCGTTCGCGGCCGCGCCGGTGGCACGGGCCGCGGACTCGCCCTACGGGCCGGCGAACGACCAGCCGCCGGTCAAGGTCAACGCCCAGTCGCCGCAACTGCTGATGCGCGACGGCGCCACCCTCGCCGAGCCCCGGGTCATCGACATCGTGCAGGTGGTCGAGGACGAGAGCGGGGACGAGCGGCGTGCGGACTCCAACGCCAAGACCACTTTCACGCTCCAGGCGGAGGTCCTCTTCGGCCGGGACAGCGCAGAGTTGAACCGGGAGGCGAACGCCCGGATCGAGGACATCGCGGGCGAGATCGACGCCCAGGGTGCGACCGAGGTGAACGTCTACGGGTTCACCGACAACCTCGGCTCCTACCAGCACGGCGTCGAGTTGTCGCAGGACCGCGCCGAGGCCGTGCACCGGGAGCTGGTCAAGCACCTGGACGATCCGGGTACGACCTTCAACATCCGCGGATACAGCGAGGACTACCCCGTCGCGTCGAACGCAACCGAGGACGGCCGGGAGAAGAACCGAAGGGTGGAAGTCTCCTTCCCGCGCACGGACGAGTAGACGCTCCGTAGTACTCTGGTCACACTGAGCCGGTTCGCGCATCCCTCCCCCGTGACGGACCGGCTCAGCCCCTGCGCGTATGGCGCGGGGCTGCGGGCGGCATGGGCGTCGCGCCCCGGCAGTCCCGGCGGCGGGGATGAGTGCTCCGCACGGCGCACCGGGCACGAGGCGGTCCGCGCGCTGTCCGTGGCGGTGCGAGAACCGAGAACCGGCCGGGTGGTCCGGGCGGGCGAGCGCGGGTCGCCGGCCGCGTCAGCCGTCGTCCGGCATGGGCGCGGGCTCCGCGTCGGCCATGCGCTCGTCTGTCCAGTAGTGCAGGACGTCGGCGGGGTCCTGCCGGGACTCCGCCGACGACGACGCGCCGCCCGGCGGGGGCGCGGACGGCTCCAGGGGCGTGGGGCCGCCCAGGCCCACGGCGCCCACGCACGCGATCGCCCCCAGCAGGCTCGCGCTCAGCGCGATCGTCGTGCCGGTGCGGTTCACTGCGTGTTCCCTTCCGGTGCCGCCGACGTGACGGGCGCCGCTCCTGGGGGCGCAGCGGTGGGCCGCCGGGTGCCGCGCGCGGTCGTCGGCCCGGTCAGCAGTCGACGCCCTGCTGGCGCAGCCAGGCGCACTGGGTCTCGCCGGAGGTGCGCCCGCCGTCGTAGGCGCGCGGGTCCTGCGCTCCGGGGCCGACGGGTTCGTGGTCCTCGAAGATCCCGTCGCCGTCGACGTCGCCCCCGTCCGGGCTGAACTCGGCGCCCGGCGGGATGACGCAGGCCGCGCGGTCCTCGGGAGCCGTGGTGCACGGTCGGGGCGTGGCGGAGGAGGACGCCGGTGTGCGGCTCCGCTGCTGGGCCTGGACGCCCGCCTTCTCGGCGGCGGCCCGGCGAGCGGCCTCCTCGGCCGCACGGAGCCGGTCCTCGGCCTGCCCGCCCAGCGCGCGGACGGCCTCGGCGTGTGCGGGGGCCGACCAGGTGGCGGCGTGGGGGCTGGGGGAGGGTGCCGGGGAGGTGGTGGCGTCGGCGGAGCCGCAGGCGCCGAGGCCGAGGGTCAGGGCGCAGGCGGCCGCGGCGACGGTGAGGGGACGGAGGCGTGATGTCGACATATCGACCCCTGTAGGCCGGGATCAGTTTCCCGGCCCACACTATGCCGGTCGCCCGGCGTTGTACACGCCGAGCGGCGACGGCGCCGCCCGGCGGTCTGCCGCCCGGCGGTCCGCCGGCGCGCGATCCCGCTCTGGGTGGGGAGCGGGCCGGGTAGGGAACAGCCCCGGGCGTGGAGCACGCCCGGGGCGTGAGTGCCCCGGGCGGCCTGGGCCCGGGGTCTCGTGGCGGTCGGTACGCCGGTCAGCTCGGCGGGGTGTCGTCGTAGCCGCTGAGCGCCGGGGGCCAGACCACCAGCGTCGCCTCCTGGTCGTTCTCGTCGTCCAGGGTGACCAACTGCCCCGGGAAGGCGCGCTTGAGGGCGAACGAGTCGGCCTCGGTGAACGTCCCGCGCAGGATCAGTGCCTGTCCGATGGCGTAGACCGACCGTGTCCCGGGCGGCATCGGCCAGTCGCGGTCGAGCAGTTGGGGCGGTGTTCCGCGCCCTCCCTCCCCCTCCGGCGGCCCCTCCCGCAAGTAGGCCGCGAAGCGACTGGCCGCGTCCCGGGCTCGGTCTAAACCCGTGCGGTCACCCGGTTTCTGGTCGTCGAACCTGTCCATGCCCCCCACCCCTGTGTGTATGGCGTTGTCCTCCCCCGACGCCGTTGAACCTAGGGCGTTTGCGTGCGCGATCGCAAGAGCATTTGACTGGTCGGAACGTGCCAGTGCGGAGAGCTTCGATCAGTGCGGCCGCTGATTTTGCTGTGCGAATATGCCGCGCTTGGTTCGCAGGTGAACGGTGGTGTCGCTGTCTCTCTGTGTGACGAATGGGACCCCGGGTGTGGTTCCTCCGGCGCGTGCGCGCGTTCCGTTTCGCACGTGTGCGATCCGGGGGCGGGTCCGTGTGTGGTGTGGCGCGGTCGTCGTGCGCGCTCTTCGCGGGGAGGATATTTTGTTCTCATATGCCCGATGTGCGGTTCCTGGAACGGCCGTCGACGGGCCACGCCCACGCAACGGAGGACGACCACGGTGGCCAAACAGTCCAGCTCCAAGCGGGAACGGCAGTACGAGCACATCAAGGAAAGCGAGAAGAAGCGCGGTGGCGGCAGCGCCAAGCGGGCGGGCGAGATCGCGTCCCGGACCATGAACAAGCAGAAAGCCCAGGCGGGCGAGACCCGCGGTGCCCAGCGCTCGCGATCGGGTGGCGGCGCCTCCGCTTCCGCCCGCTCCGCCGACCAGACCCGGGAGCAGCTCTACGCGGAGGCCAAGAAGCGGGACGTCAAGGGCCGCTCCTCGATGAACAAGTCCGAACTGAGGGACGCGCTGGGTCGCTGACGGCCCCGGCCCCCGGCTCCGCCCTGGTGCCCCGGCCGTGCGGGAGCCGTCCCGCCGTCGCGCCGCCCGGGCCCGGTGGACAGCCCGGCGCCTGGGCCCGGCTGAGACGGCCCCGATCCGAGGCGGTCCGGACGACTACGGCCCGGCGCGGGCGCCCGGCTGGACGGGCCCGGTGCGGGCGTCCCGGTGCGGGACCCCGGCCCGGTGCGCTCGGTGCGAGGTGCGCGGACGGTGGTTGCCCGAGGGCGTCCCGCAATCTCTCGGGCCGCCTGAGCGCGCACGGTGCGGCGTGGTCCGTCGGCCGCTTCCGAGGCTGACGCAGGCCAGGAGTGGGCAATTCCGCTTTGTAGCCAGGGCTCGCGAGCTCCTTCACCGATGCGCGGAACGGCCTTCGGGGCTGCCCGGTCCGGGCGGGCCGGTGGGGGTGTGCGGTGCGGGTCGGGTCGAGCGGGTCCGTCCGGGGGAGGGCGGCTGTGCGGGGAGGGCGTCCGAGGCGCACGCCCCGCCGCGGGGGCGCGCGGCGGGGGCGTCCGGAGCGGGCCGGCCCGGGGCGGGAGTGGGACAACGCGGTGGCTGCCATGCATCGCCGGTCTGGGCGGGGGCACTCGGGGGCCGGTGCCGCCGCGTGGCCGTCGAGCACGCGGCACCACTCGAAAGGAGCAGCCGGACCATGGAGCAGCAGCGCGCCGCCGTCGTCACCGCGGCCGACTCGGGCATCGGACGGGCCACGGCCGTCAGACTGGCCGAGACGGGCATGGACGTGGGCATCACCTGGCACAGCGACGAGGAGGGCGCCGAGCGGACGGCGGCGGAGGTGCGGGCGCGCGGCCAGCGGGCGGAGGTCGAGCACATGGACCTCGCCGTCCTGCCGGACGCCGCCTCGGCCATCGACGTGCTCGCCGACCGGCTCGGCCGCGTCGACGCCCTCGTCAACAACGCCGGCACGGGCACCTCGACGCCGGTGCTGGACCTGCCGCACGACACCATCCGCACCGTCATCGACATCGACCTCGTCGGCCCCTTCCTGTGCTCCCAGCGCGCGGCGCGGCGCATGGTCGACCAGGGGGACGGCGGCCGTATCGTCAACGTCACCAGCGTGCACGAGCACCAGCCCAAGGTGGGCGCCGGGCCCTACTGCGCGGCCAAGGGCGGCCTCGGCCTGCTGACGCAGGTGATGGCGCTGGAGCTGTCCGAGCACGGCATCAACGTCAACTCCGTCGCACCGGGCGAGATCGCCACGCCGATGACCGGGAACGAGGACGCCGACGTGCACGAGCTGCCGCGTCCTGGGCTGCCGCTGGGCCGACCGGGTGACGCGCGGGAGGTCGCCGGCGTCATCGCCTTCCTCGTCGGCCCGGACGCCGGGTACGTCACCGGCGCGTCCTGGGTGGTGGACGGCGGCATGCTGCGCATGGGCCCGCAGGCCAGCTCCCAGGTGCGCGACGACGCCTGGCGCCGGGTGTAGGAGGCGGAGGACGAGCCGCCGGAACGGCCCGCAACCCGCATGCGTGACGTCCGAGACGCGCGGGCACCCGGACGGGCAGGTACCGACGCCCGGTGTCGCGCACCGGGGTGAGGAGGACCCGTGACCGTCACCACCACCGCAGAGACCGCCCCGGGGGCGGTGCGCCGGAGTACCGCGGCCCGGCAGCCGGACCCCGTCCCACCCGCCCCCACGCCGCCACCCGGCCCCGGCGGGCCGGAGCCCGGCCCCGCACCCGGCCCGGAGCCGGGGCCCGTTCCGGTGCCCCCGGAGCCGCCGCAGCCGAGCCCGACGCCCGGCCCCGGCCCGGCGCCCGAGCCCCCGGCGCCCGAGCCCCCGGCGCCCGAGCCCCCGGCGCCCGGTCCCGACCCGCAGCCGGCCCCGGCCTGACCCGACGGCCGGTGGGAGGCCCGCGCGGACGGCGCACCGGGCCCGCCGCGCGGGAGACGGCCCGCCCGCGAGCCGCTGCCCGCCCGCGAGCCGCTGCCCGAGCGGGGCACGCCGCGTCTCGGCGCCGGGGCTCCCGCCTCCGGCGCGCCGCGGCGGGCTGAGGCCGGGTCAAGACCGGTGTGGCGGCGTGGAGACGGGCGGCGGGGATAGCGTGAGGCCGTACCACCGCATCGGACACGTTACGAAGGGAACACCCACAGCATGGCCACCACGCGTACCGCTAAGACCCACTGGGAAGGCAACCTGATGGAGGGCAAGGGCTCCGTGGAGCTCGCGTCCTCCGGCATCGGCACGTACGAGGTGAGCTGGCCCGCCCGCGCCGAGGAGCCCGGTGGCCGGACGAGCCCGGAGGAGCTCATCGGCGCCGCGCACTCCGCGTGCTACTCGATGGCCTTCTCGCACGGCCTCGCGGGCCAGGGCTACACCGTCGCCGCGCTGGACACGCAGGCCGACGTGACGTTCCAGCCGGGTGAGGGCATCACCGGCATCGCCCTGACCGTCCGCGCCAGCGTGCCCGGTCTGTCCGAGGAGGACTTCCAGGCCGCCGCGGAGGAGGCCAAGAAGAACTGCCCGGTGAGCCAGGCCCTGGCCGGGGTCAAGAACATCTCGCTGCGCGCCGAGCTCGTCTGAGCCCGGTCCGCCGCGTCACGGGCCCGGCGCTCCCGCGCGGAGCGCCGGGCCCGTCCGCCTCACGCGGGGCGGTCGAGCGCGTGGACGGTCACGGGGTTGCCGAAGAGCGTGTCCGTACGGCGCGGGGCGAACCCGAGCCGGCGGGCCACGCGCGCGGAGGCGGTGTTGTCGGGGTGGATCATCGCGGTGACGTAGTCGACGTCCAGCACGCGCCAGCCGAACTCCAGGCAGGCGGCCGCCGCCTCGGTGGCGTAGCCCCGGCCCCAGGCGTCCGGCCGGAGCGTCCAGCCCGCCTCCACCTCGTCGAACTGCTCCCACCAGTGCAGCCCGCAGCGGCCGAGGAACGTGCCGGTGTCCCGCAGCTCCACCGCGCACAGCCCGTGGCCGCGCTCGGCCCACTGCCGTTCGACGCCCGCCAGCCGCTCGCGCGCCTGCTCGGGGGTGCAGGCGGAGACGAAGCGGTGCACGCGCGGGTCGGCGTGCAGCTCGACGTAGCGGTCGGTGTCCGCCAGAGTGAGCGGCCGAAGCCGCAGGCGCTCGGTGTCGATCACGGGTGCGACGCTAGCGCCCGGCGGTGTGGCCGTCCACCCGGACCCGCGTGCCCGGGCGGACGTCCCAGTCGGCCAGCGCCCCGGCCGCCGCCTCCAGCACGTGCCGCGCGCGCGGGCGCGGCAGCCCCAGCCGGCCCGGGGGCATCGTGCGCACGGCGAGGACGGTCAGCTCGCCCCCGAGGTCACCGCGCAGGTAGGCGACGTCGATCGGGAACCGCATCCGGAAGGTGTGCACGCTCGCGGCCGGTGTCAGCAGCAGCGCCCCGGCCACCGTGTCGCGCCCCAGCAGCCCGCGGGTGCGCGCGGCGAGGGAGGCCGCCACCTCCACCGGTACCGCCGCCCCGCCCGGCAGACGCAGCAGCGCGGTGCCGTCGCCCGGGCGCGCTCGTCTCACGCCGCCGATTATGGCGCAGGCGCGGGGAGTTCGCGGTGGTCCGCCGGGGCGGCCGTAGGCTCGCGGTGTGGGAGAGCCGGGGAGTGTGCTGCTGGCGGCCGGGTACGGGGCCGTGGCCGGAGGAGCGCTGGTGCGGCCCGCGTACCGGCTCTCGGTGCCGACCGGACGGGCGTGGCGCGCGACGTGCCCGGCGGGGCACCCGCTCGCCGGGTGGGCGGGGCCGGGGCGCTGCCCGCAGTGCGCGGGACCGGCCTACGGGATCGCGCGCCGGTGGCTCGCGGTGCCGACGGCGGCCGTCTGCGCGGGGCTGGCCGCCGCCGTCGGGCCGCGACCGGAGCTGGCGGTGTGGCTGCTGCTGGCCCCGCCGCTGGTGCTGCTCGCCACCGTCGACCTGGCCGTGCACCGGCTGCCGGACGTGCTGACCCTGCCGCTCGCGGGGGCCGCCGCGGCGCTGCTGGGGGTGGCGGCGCTCCTGCCCGGGGCGGGGGGCGACTGGCCGCGCGCGCTGCTGGGCGGCGCGGCGCTGTGCGCGGGGTACGGGGTGCTGTTCCTCATCCATCCGCGCGGCATGGGGTTCGGCGACGTCAAGCTCGCCGCCGCCTGCGGCGTCGCCCTCGGGTGGTACGGGTGGCCGCTGGTGCTGGGCGGCACGTACACCGCGTTCGTGTTGGGCGCGACGTACGGGCTGGTGCTGATCGGGTTCGGCCGGGCGAAACGCCGGACGCCGCTCCCCTTCGGCCCCTTCATGATCGTCGGGACGCTGCTGGGGGTGGCCGCCGGCGGGCTCGGAGCATGAAATTCCGCCGAGGTGCACGGAGCACCCCCGCGAAGGGGCTATGGTGGAAACCCCCCCTCGGGCCGGTCCGTATCCCCCCCACGGACCGGCCCGCTTTTCGTGCCCACCGCGCCCGCACTCCCGCGCGCCCCCCGGCGCTCCGGTGTCACCCCTGGCTGCTGCGGGCCCAGATGTTCGTCCCCGGTGCCGACACCGCGTGGCGGTCGATCTCGGCCAGCTCCTCGGGCGTCAGGGGCGCGCCCGTCAGCGCCTCGACGTTCGCCTCCAACTGCGCCACGCTGCTCGCCCCGATGAGCGCCGACGTCATGCGCGGGTCCCGCAGCACCCAGGTCAGGGCGAGCTGCGCCAGGCTCTGCCCGCGCCGCTCGGCCAGCGCGTTCAGGCTGCGCAGCCGCGCCACGACCTCGTCGGTGAGCAGCCCCGGGTCGAGCGAGGTGCCCCGGCTGGCCCGGGAGCCCTCGGGGATGCCGTGGAGGTACTTGTCGGTGAGCAGGCCCTGGGCGAGCGGCGCGAAGGAGATGCAGCCCATGCCCTCGTCGGCGAGGGTGTCCAGCAGCCCGTCCTCCTCCGTCCAGCGGTTGATCATCGAGTAGGACGGCTGGTGGATGAGCGGCCGCACGCCCATCCCGCGCAGCAGCGCCGCCGCCTCCCGGGTGCGCGCGGCGTTGTACGACGACAGGCCCACGTAGAGCGCCTTGCCCTGGTGCACGGCGGACGCCAGCGCGCCCATCGTCTCCTCCAGCGGCGTGTCGGGGTCGAAGCGGTGGGAGTAGAACACGTCGACGTACTCCAGGCCCGTCCGGCGCAGCGAGGCGTCCAGCGAGGACAGCAGGTACTTGCGCGAGCCCCACTCCCCGTACGGGCCGGGGTGCATGAGGTAGCCCGCCTTGGTGGAGACGACCAGCTCGTCGCGGTAGCGCCGGAAGTCCTGGGCGAGCAGCTTGCCGAAGTTCGCCTCCGCGGCGCCCGGCGGCGGGCCGTAGTTGTTGGCCAGGTCGAAGTGGGTGACGCCCAGGTCGAAGGCGCGGCGCAGGATGGCCCGCTGGGTGTCCAGGGCGCGGTCGTCGCCGAAGTTGTGCCACAGGCCCAGTGAGATGGCCGGCAGCTTCAGACCGCTGCGCCCGCTGCGGCGGTACTCCATCGCGTCGTAGCGGGTGTCGGCGGCCCGGTAGTGCACGGGTTCGGAGGTGCTCGTCATGTTCCCCTGCCTATCACGCGGCGCGGACGGTACCGGCCGGTCCGGTGCGGGCGGAAGGCCAGGTGGGGCGCGGCGTCGGGCTATCACAGAGCTGTGACACGCGCCGGGCGTCCCGTCACCCGAACTGGCGTTAGGCTTCCCTCGGCTTGGGACGCGGCAGCATGGAAGGGGCCGACTGCTCACATGAAGGACACGCTGCGCCGCCTGGTGGTGCGCCTCTACTCCCGCCGGGTGGAAGGCCACCTCGACCCCCGCCAGGTGCCCAAGCACATCGGCGTCATCCTCGACGGCAACCGGCGCTGGGCGAAGGCGTCCGGCGGGACGACGGTGGAGGGCCACCGGGCGGGCGCGGAGAAGATCCGCGAGCTGCTGAGCTGGTGCGCGGAGACGGACGTCGAGGTGGTCACCCTGTGGCTGCTGTCCACCGACAACCTCGACCGGCCCCCGGCCGAGCTGACGCCGCTGCTGGGCATCATCGAGGACACCGTGCGCGAGCTGGCCGCCGACGGGCGCTGGCGCGTCCACCACGTCGGCACGCCCGACCTGCTGCCCGACCACACGCAGCGGGTGCTCAAGGAGGCGCAGGCCGAGACCGAGGACCGCACCGGCATCCTGGTCAACGTCGCCGTCGGCTACGGCGGGCGCCAGGAGATCACCGACGCGGTGCGCTCGCTGCTGGCCGAGCGGGCCCTGCGCGGCCAGACGCTGTCCGACCTGGCCGACACGCTGACCCTGGACGACATAGCCGAACACCTCTACACCCGCGGCCAGCCCGACCCCGACCTGGTGATCCGGACCAGCGGGGAGCAGCGGCTCTCGGGGTTCATGCTGTGGCAGAGCGCGCACTCGGAGTACCACTTCTGCGACGTCTTCTGGCCCGCGTTCCGCAAGGTCGACTTCCTGCGCGCCCTGCGCGACTACGCCGCGCGGCACCGCCGCTACGGAGGCTGAGCCGCCCGGCGGGACCCGGCGCAGCCGGCGGCGTGGCCGACTGGGTGCGAGACGTTCACCCGGCGGACCCAACGGGTTCGCATGGCCGGATCGCGAAAAGGGAATATCCCTGGCAGCCGGAGCCCGCGGGAGGGTTCCGGCCACCGGGAGGCCCTTTGCTAGCCACGGACGGCGCACCGCACCGCGGGGCGCGGAACGCGGAGGGCCGGTGTCCGGCCCGCGGCAGCGGCGGTCGGCCCGGCCCGTTCCGCAGCGGCACGCGTGCAGCGGACGCCGCGCACCATCCTCGTCCGAGGGGGTTCGTCCATCCGTGGTGACCAGCAAGAAGCGCCGCGACAACGACCGGCGCACCTACGTCGTCGACACCAGCGTCCTGCTCGCCGACCCGGCGGCCATGGCCCGCTTCGACGAGCACGAGGTCGTGCTCCCCGTGGTGGTGGTCACGGAGCTGGAGGCCAAGCGCCACCACCCGGAGCTGGGCTACTTCGCCCGGCAGGCCCTGCGGAGGCTGGATGAGTACCGGGTCAGGTACGGGCGGCTCGACGCGCCCGTCCCCATCGGAGAGCTCGGCGGCACCCTGCGGGTGGAGCTGAACCACTCCGACCCGGGTCTGCTGCCGGCCGGCTTCCGGCTGGGCGACAACGACTCGCGCATCCTCGCCGTCGCCCGCAACCTCCAGGCCGAGGGGTACGACGTCACCGTCGTCTCCAAGGACCTGCCGCTGCGGATCAAGGCGTCCTCGCTCGGCCTGCTGGCCGAGGAGTACCGGGCCGAGCTCGCCATCACCGACTCCGGCTGGACGGGCATGAGCGAGCTGACGCTCCCCGGGGACGCGATCGACGAGCTGTTCGCGCCGGAGGGCGCCGACACCGTCGCGGTGCCGCAGGCGGACGGGCTGCCGGTGCACACCGGCCTGGTGCTGCACTCGGAGAAGGGGCGTGCGCTGGGGCGCGTCACGGCCGACGGGCGGGTGCGCCTGGTGCGCGGCGACCGCGAGGCGTTCGGCATCCACGGGCGCAGCGCCGAGCAGCGCGTCGCGCTGGACCTGCTGCTCGACCCGGACGTGGGCATCGTCTCGCTCGGCGGCCGGGCCGGCACCGGCAAGTCCGCGCTGGCGCTGTGCGCCGGGCTGGAGGCCGTGCTCGAACGGCGCCAGCACCGCAAGGTGATGGTCTTCCGGCCGCTGTACGCCGTCGGCGGCCAGGACCTGGGCTACCTGCCGGGCACCGCCGACGAGAAGATGAACCCGTGGGCGCAGGCCGTCTTCGACACCCTCTCGGCGGTGACCTCGCGCGAGGTGATCGAGGAGGTCGTCGCGCGCGGCATGCTGGAGGTGCTGCCGCTGACCCACATCAGAGGCCGCTCGCTGCACGACGCCTTCGTCATCGTCGACGAGGCCCAGTCCCTGGAGCGGAACGTGCTGCTGACGGTGCTCTCCCGGATCGGCCAGGACTCCCGGGTGGTGCTCACCCACGACGTGGCCCAGCGCGACAACCTGCGCGTCGGCCGGTACGACGGCGTGGTGGCGGTGGTGGAGAAGCTCAAGGGCCACCCGCTGTTCGCCCACGTCACGCTGACCCGGTCCGAGCGCTCGCCGATCGCGGCCCTGGTGACCGAGATGCTGGAGGAGGGGCGGCTCTAGTGCCGCATCAGCCAGGGTTTGCCCCGTCGCGACGCCCGGCACGGCGCCTCGCGGCGTTGCCGAATCGACCGAGTAGGCCCACTACGAGGCCGATCCGGCGCCTTGCGATGCACCGCACCGGACGCCGCTCCTTAACGGGCAAACCCTGACTGACGCGGCACTGGCACGGGCCGTGCCGCCGCGCCCGCCGCACGGCTCCGCGCACCGCCGCCGGGTGGGCGCGGGGCCGGGCGGGGGTGCCGGACGGCGGTGGATGCCGCGCGGGCGGGGGAGCGGGCCGGGGCGGCGCCCCGCGTCCGGCCGCGCGCCGGTACCCGCGCGGCGCCGCGCGTCCCGGGCGCGCACGGGGCCGCTCGTGGTGCCGGGCGTCCGGCCGTCGCTCGTGGCGCTGTGCGGCCGGTCGGCCGACTGGCCACCGTCCGCTCGCGGCGCCGCGCGGGCGGTGGTTCGCGGCGTACCGCACCCGCGTCCGGGAAAGCGGCATACGTAAGGAAAGGGTGATGAAAGGCCCGTGGTGGGCGAAGTAACTCACCACGCGACAAACCCACATGACACGCCGTCGGGCGGCGGGGCAGCGTAGCCGGGCCCGGTCCGGCTACGCTCGTTTTTCCGCAACACTCGCGGCTCAAACGGGATGTGAGCTTTCCCACGTAACCCGGAATTGCCATCGTCCCTCGGGTTCCGGCAGGGTGTGGGTCCTGTCAGGCCCCGCATACGGCCCCCCGCACCCCCCGGGGTGCAGCACCACACAACTCAACAGCCACCACCGCCGTATGCCGCCCGAAAGCACCACGCGGACTCCCCGCTCGCGGGGACCCACGGGCCAGCACCTCCTGTGGCCATGTACGCACATGTACGGACGGAGGTCAGTGCCAGGGGCACGATTGCGCCCGCGGGGTCACCACCGCGGGCAACTGTGGAAGGAAACTGTGTGACTGCTCGGATTTCGATCCGGGGATTCGCCGTGGCGTCCGCCACCGCGGTCACCACCGTCGGCGCCGTCGTCGGAGTGGCCTCCGGGAGCCAGCAGGGCGCGGCAGAGCCGGTCGAGCTCGCCGCCTCCGAAGCGACGCTGCTCGCCGACCTGCCCGTCGACGGCAACACCCAGGTGCAGACCGCCTCCCTGACGCAGCAGGCCGACCGGCAGTCGGACGCCGCCAACGCCGCCGAGCAGCGGTCCGCCGCGGAGAGCGCCCGGCAGCAGGCCGCCAAGGACGCCCAGGCCAAGAAGGAGCAGGCCGAGGCGGAGCGCAGGGCCAAGGAGGCCCGGGAGAAGGCCGAGCGGGAGGCCAAGGAGCGCGAGGAGGCGGCCGAGGCCGCCAGTCGCGGCGCCGGCCGCACCGACGCCTCGTTCCCGCAGCAGTCCTCCTACTCGGTCGCCGAGGTCAAGGCGATGGCCCAGCAGATCGTCGGCGGCGGCCAGTTCCAGTGCTTCTCCAACATCGTCACGCGCGAGAGCGGTTGGGACTACACGGCGACGAACCCCTCCTCGGGCGCCTACGGGCTCGTCCAGGCCTACCCCGCCTCCAAGATGTCCTCGGTGGGCGCGGACTGGCGCACCAATCCGGCCACGCAGATCAAGTGGGGCCTGAACTACATGAACGAGCGCTACGGCAGCCCCTGCGGCGCCTGGGAGTGGTGGCAGGCCAACCACTACTACTGAGCGGGACCGCACACTGCGTATCGCGTATCACGTGTCACGTATCGCCTATCACGTCGCCCCCACCCGCGGCCCGGGTGGGGGCGACGCCGCGTTCCGCGCCGCCGCGGGGAGGGCCGCGCGCGTGCCGCCGTTCCGTGCGCAACCCCGCGGGCGGGTACTGTCGTCCCACGGTGGGACAGGACGGGCTTCGAGCGGGGGCGAAGGGCGAGACGATGGCAGGACGAGAACGGCTGCGGACCGCCGCGTCCCGGATGGCCGCCCGGATGGCGGAGTACCGGGAGCGCGCCCAGCGGGAGCGGGAAGCCGGCCCCCGGGACGGCGGCGCCCCCCCGGCCCCCGAGGCCCCCGCCGCGCCGCCCCCGCACCCCCCGCAGCGGCAGCACGAGCCCGCGCAGGCCATCCCGTGGGGCATCCGGGTCGCCGCCGAGGCCGGCTGGCGGCTGCTGGTGCTGGCGGGCGTCTTCTGGGTTCTCATCCAGGTGGTCGGCGCGATCAGCCTGCTGATCATCGCCTTCTCCGCCGGGCTGCTCATCACCGCGCTGCTCCAGCCCACGGTGGCGTGGCTGCGCCGCTGGGGCCTGGGCCGCGGCCTGTCGACGGCGGCCACGTTCGTCAGCGGCTTCGCGGTGATGGGGCTGATCGGCTGGTTCGTGGTGTGGCAGGTCATAGAGAACCAGGAGGACCTCACCCGGCAGGTCCAGGGCGGCATCGACGAGCTGCGCCGCATGATCCTCAACAGCCCGTTCCAGGTCACCGAGGACCAGCTCGGGGACTTCACCGACCAGATCAACCAGTGGATCGGCGAGCACAGCCAGGACCTGACCACCGCGGGCCTGGAGGGCGCCTCCTACCTGGTGACGTTCCTCAGCGGCGCGGCGCTCGCGGCGTTCGTCTGCCTCTTCCTGCTCTACGACGGGCGCCGGGTGTGGCAGTTCTGCCTGAACTTCGTGCCGCTCAGCGCCCGCGAGGGCGTCGCGGGCGCGGGCCCGCGCGCCTGGACCACGCTCACCGGCTACGTGCGCGGAACGGTGATAGTGGCGATGATCGACGCCATCGGCATCGGCCTGGGCATCTGGATTCTGGGCGTGCCGCTGGCGGTTCCGCTGGCGGTGATCGTGTTCCTGTCCGCGTTCGTGCCGCTGGTCGGCGCGTTCGTCTCCGGCGCGCTGGCCGTCGTCGTCGCCTTCGTCACCAACGGGCCGGTGACCGCGCTGCTCGTGCTCGGCATCGTGCTGCTGGTGCAGCAGATCGAGGGCCACGTGCTCCAGCCGTTCATCCTGGGCCGCATGGTGCAGGTGCACCCGCTGGCCGTGGTGCTGAGCGTCACCGGCGGCTCGCTCCTCGCGGGCATCCCGGGCGCCGTCCTCGCGGTGCCGCTGGTGGCGGTGACCAACACCGTCGTCGGCTACCTGCGCGCCTACGCCGAGGAGCGCAACCCCGCGGGGCGCCGGGTGCACGGGGCGACGGCGCTGGACGCCTCGCCCGCGATGCCGCCGTCCATGCCCGGCAGCCCGGAGCAGCCGCTGGGCGCCCTCGACCCCGCCCAGGAGGCCGCCCGCGAGCTCGCCGAGCGCGAGGGGCGCCTCTCCCGCCCCTCCGACGGGCCGGAGCCCGGCGGCCCGGCCCGCCCGCCCGGCGCGTGAGCCGGGCCCGGGGCCCGGCGCGACCGGGGCCCGGCGCGGCTCAGTACGGCGACTCCCGGGCCTCGGCGTGCTCCTTCAGCCGCAGCGTGTCGGCGTGCGTCCAGCCCTCCGGGGGGAGGACGGCGGCCCAGCCCTCGACCGCGTTGGTGCCGTAGCGGTGCCCGTGCGGCGCGTCGACGCCGTAGGACATGCCCATGTCCACCGTCGTCTGCCAGAACGTGACGAACGGGAACCAGTTGACCTCGTCGGTCACACCCGGGCCCAGCGGTTCGTCCAGCCACGCGGGCGGTTGCAGCGCCAGGTCCGGTGACCACCACACGATCGGGTCGGAGGCGTTCTGGAGGTACACCACGCGCGGCCACCCCCAGGGGCCCTCCGGCCGCCCGAGGTCGCGCTGCGGGTACTGGGCGAAGCGCACGTGTTCCCCGTCCTCGTAGACCGGCCGCCACACCGGGCTGCCGGGGTCGCGGGCCTCGGTGACCTCCGACCAGATCGGGCTGTAGTGCGGCGGGCCCACCAGCAGGGCCCCGTCGGTGGAGGCCAGCAGGTCCGCGATGCCGTCGAAGGAGTCCTCGACGGCCGTCGCCCCCATGGACTCGCCGAACACCACCAGCTTCGGCCGCCCCTCCTCCGGGAGCTCGGCCAGCCGCTGCTGGACGGCCGCGACCAGCTCGCTCGTGGCCCGGCCGGCCTCCTGGCGGTCCACCACGAACGACACCCAGCTCGGCAGGTAGGAGTACTGCAGCGCGACGATGGCCGTGTCGCCGTTGTAGAGGTACTCCAGGGGCTCCGCGGTCCGCGCGTCGATCCACCCGCTGCCGGTGGTGCCCGCGATGGCCAGCACCTCGCGGTCGAAGGCACCGGTGCGCTCCAGCTCGGCGATGGCGAGGGCGGCCTGCTCGGCGTAGCTCTCGGCGGCCGCCCGGCCCACGTAGACGCGGATCGGGGCGCTGGCCTCCTCGCCCGTGAAGGCGCTGATCTGCTCGGCGGTGAGCACGCTGCCGGTGAAGTTGCGGCCCTGGTAGCCCAGGTCGTCCCAGTCGATCAGTGACTGCGGGCTGCCCGACACGTACGGGGAGCCCGACTGCACGACGCCCTCCTTGGTGCTGCGGTCGGTGTTGGCCGCGATGCGCGACGCCACGTCGATGATCCCGCGCTCCAGGACGACGTCCTTGGCGCCGAACGTCACCACCAGCACGCTGATCGCCAGCCCGGAGACGACCGCGACGGGCCGGGGCACGTAGCGCAGCAGCACGGTGATCAGTTTGCGCGTGCCCAGCCGGATCAGCCGCGCGAGGATCAGCAGCGACCAGCACAGCCCCAGCGCCAGCAGCGTGATCATGATCGAGTGCCAGGTGAGGGTGGGCGGCAGCCCCTGGAGCTCGCGCAGCTCCCGCTGCATCCGCGCGCTCTCGCCGAGCAGGAAGACCGTCAGCGACAGGCTCAGCACCCAGTAGACCTGCCAGGCCCGCGCTCTGACGCGCCGCCGGGTCTCGGGGCCGGCGCGCCAGCGCACGACGGCCGGGCCGGCCCAGCTCAGCAGGCACCCGATCCCGTAGCCGATCGCGGCGGTGATGCCGCCGATGACGCCCTGCAGGTACCAGGGGCGCGGGACGAGGGAGGGGGTCAGGGACAGCCAGAAGAAGACGGTGGCCACCGCCGTGGCCGTCAGGTCGGGCCAGCGGCGCACGAGCCAGCTCGCGTCGCGCCGGTCCCAGTACGGGCGGGCGGCGACGGCCAGCGCGTGGCGCCCGGCGCGCCGCCACGGCGGGTCGGAGGCGGACTGCGGCGTCCCTTCCGGCACGGGAACCCGTTCCCCCGCGGTGTCGAGCATCGAGGCCTCTCCCGGCTGTCATCCCTGACCCTGGGGTCACGGTAGGTGATCCACCCGCCCGCTGATGGTGACGCGGGGCGGGCGGTCCAGGGTTGCCACCCCCGCGCCGGTCACGCCCCGGCACCCAGTCTGCTCCCCGCTTTCGGGCCGGGCATCCCGATTTCCCCCGGCCCGTCCGAACGGGCCTCCTCGCCCGCCCGCCGGTCCTATCATCGTCCCCTCGCTGCCTTGCGTGTCGCAGGAAAGGTGCCCTGCCCCACCGGCCGGGGGCGGCGGCCGCGGACGAACGCGCCGCGGCGGCGAGACGAGGTGCCATGACACAGCAGCCCGACGCCCGGCCGATGCGCCGGCGGCCCGGATTCTGGACGGCCATCGGTGTGACGTTCCTCCTCGCCCTGGCGGGTGGCGCGGCGCTGGCCGGCGACGGCGAGGAGCGCGCGGACGGGCGGGAGCCCACGGCGGCCGGGGCGGTGGCCACGGGTGCCGCGCCGACGGTGACCGCGACGGTCACGGCGGAGCCGACCGCGCCGCCGGCCCCGGAGGTGACGGTCACCGAGGAGGTCGAGGTGCGGGTGACCGAGACCGTCACCGTGGAGGCCGTGCCCGTGGACGCCGGCGGGGTGGGCGGTTCATCCGGCGGCTCGACCGGTGGCTCGACCGGCGGTGGCTCCGGCGACGGAGGCTCCGGCGGGGGCGGTGGGGGCAACACCTTCTTCTACGAGAACTGCGCCGCCGCCCGTGCCGCGGGGGCCGCGCCGGTCCACCGGGGCGACGCGGGCTACGGGCCGCACCTGGACCGGGACGGGGACGGAACGGGCTGCGAGTAGCCCCGGCCGCCCGGCGGGCGGGGGTGCGGCGCGGGCACCCTCGGGGCCCGCGCCCCGCCCCCGCCCGGGTCCGTGCCGCCCCCTTGCCCGGACCCGCGGCGCCTGCCCGGACCCGCGGCGCACCCTGGCCGGGCCCGAGCCGCGCCGTCCGGGCCCGTGGCGCTCCTCGGCCGGGGGGCCGGGCCGTGCGCCCTGTCCGGGCCCGCGGCAGCTCCCGGTGGAGGCGCTCGTGCACGCCCGGGGCGGCCCCGAGGGGCGTATACACGCGGTGTATACGCGTGGTGTAGAGTCCCCCGCATGTCCATCAGCCACGCCCTCCTGGGGCTCCTGGAATCCGGGCCCAGCCACGGATACGACCTGAAGCGGGCCTTCGACGCCCGCTTCGGGCACGACCGCCAGCTCGCCTACGGGCAGGTCTACGCGACGATGTCCCGCCTGCTGAAGAACGGCTTCGTCGAGGTCGACGGCATCGAGGCCGGGGAGGGCCCCGAGCGCAAGCGGTACGCCATCACCGAGGCCGGCGTCACCGATGTCGCCCAGTGGCTCGGGCGGGCGGAGAAGCCGGAGCCCTACCTGCAGTCCACGCTCTACACCAAGGTCGTGCTCGCCCTGCTGACCGGGCGGGACGCGGCGGCCCTGCTGGACACCCAGCGCGCCGAGCACCTGCGTCTGATGCGCGAGCTGACGCGGCGCAAGAGCGGCGGCGACCTCGCCGACCAGCTCATCTGCGACCACGCCCTGTTCCACCTGGAGGCGGACCTGCGGTGGTTGGAAATGACCACGGCCCGTCTCGACCGGCTCCGCCAGGAGGTCACCGCATGACTGCCCAGAACGCGAGCGGCGCGCTGCTCACGGCCACCGCGCTGCACAAGACCTACGGCGCCACCGCGGCCCTGGCCGGGGCGGACTTCGCCATCCGCCCCGGGGAGATCGTCGCCGTCATGGGCCCGTCCGGCTCGGGCAAGTCGACGCTGCTGCACTGCCTCGCCGGGATCGTCACCCCGGACTCGGGCACGGTCTTCTACCGCGGCCACGAGCTGTCCGGCATGTCGGACGCCGAGCGCAGCGCCCTGCGCCGCGGGGAGTTCGGGTTCGTCTTCCAGTTCGGCCAGCTCGTGCCCGAGCTGACGTGCACCGAGAACGTCGCGCTGCCGCTGCGCCTGGCGGGCGTGGAGCGCAAGGCGGCCGAGGCCCGGGCGCGCACGTGGCTGGAGCGCCTGGAGGTGGACGACGTCCGGCACCACCGGCCCGGGCAGGTCTCCGGCGGCCAGGGGCAGCGCGTGGCGGTCGCCCGCGCCCTGGTCGGCTCGCCGCGCGTGGTCTTCGCCGACGAGCCCACGGGCGCGCTGGACTCGCTCAACGGCGAGCGCGTCATGGAGCTGCTCAGCGAGGCCGCGCGGGAGACGAAGGCGGCGGTCGTGCTCGTCACGCACGAGTCGCGGGTGGCCGCCTACTCCGACCGCGAGGTCGTCGTGCGGGACGGCAAGGCCCAGGACCTGGCGGGTCTGGCGGGCGCCGCGTGAGGGGTCAGTGGCTGCGCGAGCTGGGCATGGGCGTCCGGTTCGCCGCGACGGGCGGCCGCTCCGGCTGGACCCGCACCCTGCTGACGGCGGTCGGCGTCGGCTTCGGCGTGGCGGTGCTGCTGCTGGCGGCCTCGGTGCCGACGGCCCTGCAGAACGCCGAGGCCCGCAAGGACGCGCGGCAGCCGGACAACGTCTTCTCTGGCTCCGTCGAGCCGGCCGGCCCGGGCACGCTCCTCATGGAGTGGGGCAACACGACCTACCGAGACCTGGGCATCTACGGCAAGCACGTACAGGCTGACGGTGACCCGGCCGACGCCGTGCGCCCGCCCGGCGTGGCGCGCCTGCCGCGGCCGGGCGAAATGGTGGTCTCTCCCGCGCTGCGCGAGCTGCTGGACAGCTCCGAGGGCGCGTTGCTCGCCGAGCGCTTCGGCGACGCGCGGATCGTGGGCACCATCGCCCCCGAGGGCCTCAAGGGCCCCGGGGAACTCGCCTACTACCTGGGCGCCGACAATCTCGACACCAGCAAGGGGTGGCGGGTCACGGGGTTCGGCAGCACCGGCGGGGAGCGGCCGCTGGACGCGGCGCTCGTCCTGCTCCTCGTCGTCATGATCACCGTCTTCCTCGCGCCGATCGTGGTGTTCATCGCCACGGCCGTCCGCTTCGGCGGGGAGCGGCGCGACCAGCGGCTGGCCGCACTGCGGCTCGTCGGCGCGGACGTGTCCATGACCCGGCGCGTCGCGGCCGGCGAGGTGCTCTTCGGCACGCTGCTCGGTGTGGTGACCGGTTTCGCGCTGTTCCTGGCCGGCCGCCAGCTCGCCGAGCACGTGACGATCTCGCAGATCAGCGTCTACGCCGCCGACCTCACGCCGGTGTGGTGGCTGACCCTCCTGGTCATGACGGCGGTCCCGGTGGTGGCGATCGTGGTGACGGTGGCGGCACTGCACGGAGTGTCGATCGGTCCGCTGGGGGTCTTCCGCGCGGGCACGACCCGGCGGCGCCGGGTGTGGTGGCGGGGCACGGCGCTGGTGCTCGGCGTGGCCGTGCTGCTCTACTTCGGGTCCACCGTCCGCGACGGGCGCGTCAACCAGTGGGGCGTCGCCGCGGGCGTGCTGCTGATGCTCGCGGGCGTCACGGCGCTGCTGCCGTGGGCCGTGGAGCGGGTGGTCTCCCGGATGAACGGCGGCCCGCTGGCCTGGCAGCTCGCCACCCGGCGCCTCCAGCTCAACAGCGGCATGGCCGCCCGCGCGGTCAGCGGGGTGACGGTGGCGGTCGCCGGCGCGGTGGCCCTGCACATGCTGTTCTCCGCCGTGGAGGTGCAGCAGACCAAGGAGGTCGGCAGGGAGTCGCTCCGGGACAGGGTCGAGGCGAGCGCGGACATCGAGGACGCCGCCGAGTTCGAGCCCTTCGTCCAGCGGTACGCCCGGACCGAGGGCGTGGAGTCGGCGTACGGCTGGCTGGGCAGCTACGCCACGGTGGACGCCGAGCCGGACGCCAACGGGTACCTGCCCGGCACGGGTGTCCGGGTCGCCGACTGCCGCACCCTGCGCGAGCTGTTCGCCGTCGGGACGTGCGCGGACGGTGACGCCTTCCTGGTGGAGTCACCGCACGTGCCGGAAGCCGACGTGCGGCCGGGGGACCGGCTGAACCTCGCGGAGATCCCGGAGGAGCCGGACGGCCCGCGCCCGGAGCCGGTGTGGTGGACGGTGCCCGAGGACGCCCGCACGCTGAGCGACACGTACGCGGAGGCCGGGTACTTCGTCGGTGTCGTCGCCACCCCCGGTGCCCTGGACGCCTCCCGGCTGGCGGAGCTGTCGGCCGGCGCCGTCCTCGAGACCGCCCCGGGGGACGCGGACGCGCTGGAGCACGTGCGCAACACGGCGGGCCTGCGCGAGTTCCAGGAGCGGGCCCAGCCGCTGGGCGGCACGGTCTTCACCTCCGAGTTCGTGACGATCCGCAACGCGCTGTTCGTCGGGGCGCTGGTGGTCATGCTGGTGATAGCCGCCAGCATGGTGGTCTCCACCCTGGAGCAGCTCCGCGAGCGCAGGCGGCAGTTGTCCGTGCTGGTGGCGTTCGGTACGCGGCGCGGCACGCTGGGCGCGTCGGTGCTGTGGCAGACGGCGGTGCCCGTGGTGCTCGGGCTGGTGCTGGCGTCGGCCGGGGGCACCGGCCTGGGCGTGCTGCTGCTGGACATGCTCGGCGCGCAGGTGACCGACTGGCTCGCCTTCCTGCCGCTCGCGGGGGCCGGACTCGGCATGATCGTGCTGGTCACGCTCGCCAGCCTGCCGATGCTGTGGCGGCTGATGCGGCCGGACGGGCTGCGCACGGAGTGACGGGGCCACAGGTGACACCCCACCCGTTCGCCGTTAAAGTGATATCACTTTAACGCCACGAACAACGGGGGAGTCATGACTGACGTCACCACACCGGTCGACGCGCCGGAGATGCCCAAGCCGCCGGTGCGCGAGCACGTGGCCCGCAGCATCTCCGGCGCGCTCGGCCTGGTCCTCGCGCTCGTCGGGCCGCTGGCCGGGCTCGGCCTGGCCCTGGGCGGCGTCGCGGTGGGCTTCGAGCCCGGGGACGCGACGGCGCTGGGCGTGCTCATGATCGTCGTCGGCGTGCCGCTGCTCCTGGTCTCGCTGCTGGCGTGGAACGGGGTCAAGATGGTCGCGCCCGGCGAGGCCCGGGTCATCCAGCTCTTCGGGCGCTACGTCGGCACGGTCCGCCAGGACGGGCTGCGCTGGGTGAACCCGCTCACCTCCGCCACCAAGATCTCCACCCGGGTGCGCAACCACGAGACGGCGGTGCTCAAGGTCAACGACGCCGGCGGCAGCCCCATCGAGATCGCGGCCGTCATCGTCTGGCAGGTCGAGGACACCGCGCAGGCCACCTTCGCGGTGGACGACTACGAGGAGTTCGTCACCACCCAGGCCGAGACGGCGCTGCGCCACATCGCCACCAACTACCCCTACGAGGCGGACGGCGACCTCTCCCTGCGCGACGACGCCGAGTCCATCACCGACCAGCTCACCGCGGAGGTCAACGCCCGCGTCACCGCCGCCGGGGTGCAGGTGATCGAGTCGCGCTTCACCCACCTCGCCTACGCCCCGGAGATCGCCGCCGCGATGCTCCAGCGCCAGCAGGCGGGCGCCATCATCGCCGCCCGGCAGCAGATCGTGGAGGGCGCGTGCGGCATGGTGGAGACGGCCGTCTCCCGCATCACCGAGCAGGACTTCGTCCACCTCGACGAGGAGCGCAAGGCCGCCATGGTCTCCAACCTGCTCGTCGTGCTCTGCGGTGACCGCGCCCCGCAGCCCGTCGTCAACTCGGGCTCGCTCTACCAGTGACGGAGCGCCGGCCGGCCCGCAAGCAGGTGCTGCTGCGGCTCGACCCGGCCGTCCACGACGCGCTCGCGCGCTGGGCGGGGGACGAGCTGCGCAGCACCAACGCGCAGATCGACTACCTGCTGCGCCGCGCCCTGCGCGACGCTGGGCGGCTGCCGGGCGACGCCCGCCCGCACCCGCGCCGCGGTAGGCCGCGGCGTGCGGACGGCGCCGCCGGGCCGGGGCGGGACGGTCCGGCGTCCGACGGAGCGGAGCACCCGCCCCCGGACGGCACGGGCGGGGCGCCACCGGCGACGACCTGAGCCGAAAACGGGTACCCGGGTGGACGGACGCGGCGAGGGGCGCGTCCGTACGCTTCCGTCGCGCAAGGAGTCCAGCCGTGAGCACACAGAGCCAGGTCGTCCTCGCCGTCGCCGCCGCGCTGGTGCTGGTGACGCTCGTGCTGGCCGTGCGTCTGGGGGTGCACGTCGTGCGGGCGCGCAGACTGCTGCGGGAGGCGGGCGTCCCCGCCTCCGGCCGGCTCGCCACCTGGGGCGCGCTGCTCTACCTCCTCTCCCCGGTGGACCTCCTGCCGGACCCGGTCCTGGTGGACGACATCGGCGTGCTGCTGCTCGCCCTGCGCTCCCTGCAGGCGGCAGCCGGCTCAGCGGGGCCGCGCCGCACGTCCTCCCGGCGCCCGCGGGTGTGCGCCGGGAGAGGGCGGGCACACGTAGAACAGGCCGCACAGGCCGACAGGCCGGAGCGTTCACGGTGAACGGAAGCCGGTCTGCCGACGAGTCAGACGGAGGAATCCGCCATGCCGGCACTGCAACGACTGGCCAGGACGATCAGCCGTCAGGTGCGCCACGGATCTCCGGTGGCGCGCCGCCGCCACACCTCGCGCACCAGCGCCATCGGACGGTCGCCGCAGGGCGTGACCATGGGAGCCGTCGTGGGCGGCCTGCTGCGCGCCGTGCGCGGGGCGTCCTCCCACGGACGGCGGCGTCCGCACGGCGGCCTGGGGCACCGCGCCCGCCGCTGGTGACACCGGGCGCGGCGCGCCCCCGCGGGTGACGTCCGCGCCGCATCCGTGCGACGGCCGCCTGAAGCCCGCCCCCGGCGCGCTTCAGGCGGCCGTCGGCCGTACCGGCAGCACGCTCAGCGCCACCCGCAGCGCCGCGGCGAACGCGGTGAACTCCTGCTCGCGCGCGGTGCCGTCGCGCATCGCCAGAGCCACCCGTCGGGTCGGCGCGGGGTCGGCGAAGCAGCCGGTGGCCAGCCGCTCGTTGCGCGCCGTCTCCAGGCGCAGCGCGGTCCGCGGCAGCAGGGTCACGCCCAGCCCGCCCGCGACGAGCTGCACGAGCGTGGAGAGCCCGGCCGCCGTCGTCGTCACCTCGCCCGCGGCGTCCCGGCGGCGCTCCGGGCGGCCCGCCTCGCGGCAGATCTCCAGGGCGTGTTCGCGCAGGCAGTGGCCCTCGTCCAGCAGGAGCAGCGGCAGGTCGCGCAGCCGCCGGCGCGGGATGTCCCGCCGCCCGGCCAGCTCGTGGCCGCGCTCCATCACCAGCACGAAGTCCTCTTCGTACAGGGGCAGCTCGACGATGCCGGGGGAGCGGAGCGGGACGGCGAGCAGCAGCAGGTCCAGCCGCCCGGTGGTCAGGCCGTCCACCAGCGCTTCCGTGTGCTCCTCGTGGACCCGCAGGTCCAGCTCCGGGTAGCGCTCGTGCACCAGGCCGAGCACCGTCGGCAGCAGGTAGGGGGCGCACGTGGGGATCACGCCCAGGCGCAGGGTGCCGGTGAACGGCGCGCGGGCCGCCTCGGCCTCCTCCAGCAGCTCGCCGACGGCCTCCAGCACCGTGCGGGCCCGCGCGGCCAGGCGCTCCCCGGCGGGTGACAGCAGCACGCGGCGCGTCGTGCGCTCCAGGAGCCGCACGCCCAGCGACTCCTCCAGCGCCGCGACCGCGCCGGACAGCGCGGGCTGGCTCATGCCGATGTCGGCGGCGGCTTCGCGGAAGTGCAGGTGTTCGGCGACGGCGGCGAACGCCCGGAGCTGGGAGAGGCTGGGCGGACGGGAGGGTTTGCTCATGTGACGTACTCGCGAGAGGTTCCGAGGCGGCCACTGATAGCCGTGCCCGATCAACGGGAGCGAGTCTAGCTATTTCTTTGATCAATATCGGCTGTGGCAGGGTGTGACATCCGTCCAACCCTCGAGGGAAGACCCCGCCAGGGGTGCTTTCCCGTGCCCGCAAGGAGAGCGTTGTGCTCACTGTAGGTGACCAGTTCCCGTCCTTCGACCTGACCGCGTGCGTCTCGCTGGAGAAGGGGCAGGAGTTCCGGCAGATCGACCACAAGACGTACGAGGGCCAGTGGAAGTGCGTGTTCTTCTGGCCGAAGGACTTCACGTTCGTGTGCCCGACGGAGATCGCCGCGTTCGGCAAGCTGCACGAGGAGTTCGCGGACCGTGACTGCCAGATCCTCGGCGTCTCCGGCGACTCGGAGTTCGTCCACCACGCCTGGCGCAAGGACCACGACGACCTGCGCGACCTGCCCTTCCCCATGCTGGCGGACTCCAAGCACGAGCTGATGCGCGACTGCGGCGTCCAGGGCGAGGACGGCTTCGCCCAGCGCGCCGTCTTCATCGTCGACCAGAACAACGAGATCCAGTTCACGATGGTGACCGCCGGTTCCGTGGGCCGCAACCCCAAGGAGGTCCTGCGGGTGCTGGACGCCCTGCAGACCGACGAGCTGTGCCCGTGCAACTGGAGCAAGGGCGACGAGACCCTCGACCCGGTCCAGCTCCTGGCGGGTGAGTGAGCCGTGGCACTGGCTGACCTGAAGTCGGCGCTGCCCGGCTACGCCAAGGACCTCAAGCTCAACCTCGGCTCCGTCATAGGCAACTCCGAGCTTCCGGAGCAGCGGCTGTGGGGCACGGTGCTCGCCTGCGCCATCGCCTCGCGCTCCCCGCTCGTGCTGCGGGAGCTGGAGCCGGAGGCCCGCAAGAACCTCTCCGACGAGGCCTACACCGCCGCCAAGTCGGCCGCCGCGATCATGGCGATGAACAACGTGTTCTACCGCACGCGGCACCTGCTGTCCGACCCCGAGTACGGCACGCTGCGCGCGGGCCTGCGGATGAACGTCATCGGCAACCCGGGGGTGGACAAGGCGGACTTCGAGCTGTGGTCGCTCGCCGTCTCGGCCGTGGGCGGCTGCGGCATGTGCCTGGACTCCCACGAGCAGGTGCTGCGCAAGGCGGGCGTCGACCGGGAGACGGTCCAGGAGGCGGTCAAGATAGCCTCCGTCCTCCAGGCCGTCGCGACGACCCTCGACGCGGAGGCGGCACTCGCCGCCTGACGGTCCGCACGGTTGGCGGCGCCGGTCCGCAGGCCGGACCGCGCCCGACCGCACGCCGGACCGCACCCCGGACGCCAAGGCCCGGGCGCCCCGCTGGGCGCCCGGGCCTGCGCGTGCGCGTGGAGCCCGCGCGGCGGCGCTAGGGGAGCGGTACCTCGAACCAGACCAGCTTTCCCGTGGACAGCCGGGTGGCGCCCCAGCGGCGGGCGATCCGGTTGACCAGGTACAGGCCGCGCCCGCCCTCGTCGGTCGCCCGGGCCTGCCGCAGCCGGGGGAGCTGGGGGACGTCGTCGCCCACCTCGCAGCGCAGGGTGTCCGTGCGCAGCAGCCGCAGCGTGACCGGGCGCTCGGCGTACCGCACCGCGTTGGTGACGACCTCGCTCACCAGCAGCTCGACGGAGTCCGTCAGCTCCTCCAGGCCCCAGGTCTCCAGCGCCCGCCGGGCCAGCCGGCGCGCCTGCCCGGCCGTCTCGGGACGGGGTTCGAGCGACCAGTAGGCGACGTCGCTCGGCGCGATGCCGTCGAACCGGGCGGCGAGCAGCGCGATGTCGTCGTCGCGGTCGCCCGGGCCGACGATGTCGAGCACCTCGTCGCACAGGGGCTCCAGCGGCGCGGCGGCGTCCGGCCGGATGAGCCGCCCGGTCTCGGTGAGCTTCTGGCGCAGCGTCTCGATGCCGGCCCACACGTCGCGGTGCCGGGACTCCACCAGGCCGTCGGTGTAGAGGAGCAGCGTGGCACCGGCCGGGGCGTCCAGCTCGACGGCCTGGAAGTCCACCCCGCCGACGCCGATGGGCGCGCCGGGCGGTATGCGCAGCGTCTCGGCCCGCCCGTCGCGGTGCAGCATCACCGGCGGCGGGTGCCCGGCGTTCGCGACGATCATGCGGTGCGCGACCGGGTCGTAGACGACGTAGACGCAGGTGGCCATGCGGTCCTCGCCGAGCCGCTGGGCCTGCTCGTCCAGGTGGTGCAGCACCTCCTGCGGCGGCAGGTCGAGCTGGGCGAGCGTCTGCGCCGTGGTGCGGAGCTGGCCCATGATCGCGGCCGAGGTCGTGGAGTGGCCCATCACGTCGCCGACGACCAGCGCGACGCGGCTGCCGGGCAGCGGGATGGCGTCGTACCAGTCGCCGCCCACCCGGGCGGACTCCGCCGCCGGGAGGTAGCGGCTGGCCAGCCGCACGCCGGTGGGCTGCGGCAGCCGGTCGGGCAGCATGGTGCGCTGGAGCTCGTCGGCGATGTACGCCTCGCGCCCGTACAGCACGGCCTTGTCGACGCCCAGCGCGGTGTGCGTGGCCAGTTGCGCGGCCACCAGCAGGTCGTCGCCCGCGAACGCCGAGCGCTCCGGGCGGCGCAGGAAGACGGCGGCACCGATCACCCGGCGGCGGCCGCGCAGCGGGGCCAGGATGGCCCGGTCGCCCGAGGGCACGTCCCGCTCCTGGCCCAGCAGCTCCGGCAGCGCCGCCCGCGCGGCCGGGTTATCCCCGAACAGCGGACGCACGCCGCGCAGCACCTCGGCCAGCGCGCCGCCGGTGCGGACCTCGGCCAGCTCGGCGGCCCCGGCCGCGGGCTGCTCGGCGAGCCCGGCCAGCAGCGGCAGCCGCGCGCCGTTCTCGCCGCCGGACGCCGCGCCCGGTGCCCCGCCGGCGGGTCGCGTCCCGTCCCCCGACGGCGTCCCGTCGGCGCGGGGTGGTTCGGCCTGCGGGTCGGGGGCGGGCCGGCTCGGGTGGTCGGGCAGGCGGTCGGTGCGGCGCAACCGGAGCCGGACGGGTCCGGTGGGCCGCTCCTCGCCGACGGGGAGCGGATCGCGCAGGTAGACCAGGATCGCGTCGGCGAAGGCCGGGACCGACGCCCGGCACAGGCCGAGCACCGTCTCGTCCAGGTCCAGGCCCCGGGCGATGCGGCGCGTCGCGGCGCCGACGAAGCGCAGCCGGTCGCCGCCGCGCCGCGCGTGCTCGTCGCCGTCCGGGCCGGTCTCGGCCGGCGCGGGCGTGGCCGCGTGCGGCCCCGCACCGCCGGCGGCCGGGAACGGGGGCGGGGCGGCGGCCGTCGGCGTGCCCTCGGCCTGGGGGTGGGCGGGCTCACGCACCGGGCTCTCGCCCGCCGCGTCGGCCGCTCGCGCGCGGGCGTGCGGGATCGCGCCGTCGGACGGCCGGGGCTGGTGCGCTCCGGCCGCCGACTGGCGGGGGGTGGTCGGGTGCTCCGTCACGCGTCGGGTTTCCGTCCGTCCTGTGCGGCGTGGGTGGTGATCTTCTCGGGCCGGGCGGGGCCGGGTGCCGCGCGTCGATGCGCCGACACCCCGTTCATGCTGCCCGGGAACAGAAGCGGAAGGCCAGCCTCCGCGTGCGGGGGTCGTCCCGACCCGGGGCGGCCTTGGCCCGTCCGTTGCTGCTCACGTGCGTGGCTCCTCTCGGGGACACCCGGTAAGTCGAGCCGGGCGCGGGGGAGTTGCTGCGGTGCGTGACGGCCTGCGGATGCGGCCCGGGAAATGATCCTACGGTCGCGGCCCCGGAGCGTATCAAGAGGTACCGGGCTTCGGGTGCGTCACGGTGCCCTGTACACCTTTCCGGGTGCACCCCTGCGGGCGCACCCCGCGGCGCGCCCGGCTCAGGGGCGGCCGCGGCGGTCCCAGTCGCGCGGCAGGCGCGGCACGGGCCAGGCCGGGTCCGGACGCCAGTGCTCCCAGCCGTCGGCGAACGGCGACTCCCACCGGCGCACTCCCTCCAGCGCGCGCCGCCCGGCCGCCCGTACGCGCTCCGCCTGCGCGGCGTCCATGAGCCCGGCCGCCTGCGCCTGCGCGAACTCGTCCTCGTCCAGCCACTCCCAGGTGCGGTCGGGGTAGACGGCCAGGTCCAGGAAGTGGTCCTCGGAGTCCACGCCGCGCGACCAGCGGCGGTGCGGCTCCTCCAGGTTCACGTACCAGTTCCTGAACCGCCAGCCCGCCTCCCAGAACAGCCACACCGACCACGGCCGGCCCGGCCGGGCCAGCTTCAGCACCCCCGTGCCGAGCCAGCGGCAGCGGGTGAGGGTGCGCGGCTTGGTGTACCGCGTGGCCAGCGGCTCCCGGTGCACCGGCGTACCGTCCGCGAGCTGCGGCTTCACGCACCGGGTGCCGGGCGCCATCCACACCGCGAGCAGCTCCGGGGTGTCGCGGACGACCGTCACCGGGCGGCAGATGTGCGGGTGGGACGCGCCGTTGGCCCGGTAGCGCCACAGGATCTGCGTCCCCGGAGCCCAGGACCCCGGGCGCGGTGCTCCGGACTCCCCCCGTGCCGGCCGCTCGGTGTGCGCTGTCATCCACGGATGGTATCCGAGCGCCGCGCGGCCCGCCGGGCGTCGCCGTGGCGGGGCCCGGCGGGCCCGGGGGCGGGCCGCCGTGCCCCGCACGGGCGGCGGGAGGCCCCGGCCGCCGCCCTACGGCCGGGTCATGCGCAGCACGTCGAGCGCCTCGTCGAGCTGCTCCTCGGTGAGCTCGCCGCGCTCGACGTAGCCCCCGTCGAGCACCGCCTGGCGGATCGTGACGCGCTCGGCCAGCGCGCGCTTGGCGACCTTCGCCGCCTCCTCGTAGCCGATGTACCGGTTGAGCGGGGTGACGACGGAGGGCGAGGACTCGGCGTACTCGCGCGCCCGCTCCACGTCGGCGGTGATGCCGTCCACCGTGCGGTCGGCCAGCAGGCGGCTCGCGTTCGCCAGCAGCCGGACCGACTCCAGCACGTTGCGCGCCAGCACCGGCAGCATGACGTTGAGCTCGAAGTTGCCCGAGGCCCCGGCCGTCGTCACCGTGACGTCGTTGCCGACGACCTGCGCGGCCACCATGAGCACCGCCTCGGGGATCACCGGGTTCACCTTCCCCGGCATGATGGAGGAGCCGGGCTGGAGGTCCGGCAGGGCGATCTCGGCCAGCCCGGTGCGCGGCCCGGAGGCCATCCAGCGCAGGTCGTTGGCGATCTTCGTCAGGCTCACCGCGACGGTGCGCAGCTGCCCGGAGGTCTCCACCAGCCCGTCCCGGGCGCCCTGCGCCTCGAAGTGGTCCCGTGCCTCGGTCAGCGGCAGCCCGGTGACGCGGGCGACCTCCGCGATGACGGCCGCGGCGAACCCGGGCGGGGTGTTGATGCCCGTGCCCACCGCCGTCCCGCCCAGCGGCAGTTCCGCGAGCCGGGGCAGCGAGGCGTGCAGCCGCTCCACGCCGTGCCGCACCTGGGCGGCGTACCCGGCGAACTCCTGCCCGAGCGTGACGGGGGTGGCGTCCATCAGGTGCGTGCGCCCGGACTTCACCACCGTGGCGAACTCGCCCGCCTTGCGCTCCAGCGCGTCGGCCAGGTGCTCCAGCGCCGGGACGAGGTCGCGGGAGACGGCCGCGGTCGCGGCGATGTGCACGGAGGAGGGGAAGACGTCGTTGGAGGACTGGCTGGCGTTGACGTGGTCGTTGGGGTGGACGGGCGCGCCGAGCCGCTCGGACGCGAGCGTGGCGACGACCTCGTTCATGTTCATGTTCGAGGAGGTGCCCGAGCCGGTCTGGAAGACGTCGACGGGGAAGTGCTCGTCCCACCGGCCGTCGGCGACCTCGGTGGCGGCCGCGACGATCGCGGCCGCCATCTCCTGCTCCACCACGCCCAGTTCGGCGTTGACCGTGGCCGCCGCCGCCTTGATGTGCGCCAGCGCCTGGATGTGGGCGCGCTCCAGGCGCTGCCCGGAGACGGGGAAGTTCTCCACCGCCCGCTGGGTCTGGGCGCGCCACTTGGCGTCGGCGGGCACCTTGACCTCGCCCATGGAGTCGTGCTCGATGCGGAAACTCATGAGCACGAGCGTAGGCCGCCCGTGCGGCGGGCGGCCCCACGTCAGCCGCGCACGGGGATCGAGGTCACGAACGGCTGGGCCGGGCCCGGGTCGGTGAAGAAGTCGTTGCCCTTGTCGTCCACCACGATGAACGCCGGGAAGTCCGCCACCTCGATCTTCCAGACGGCCTCCATGCCCAGCTCCGCGTACTCCAGCACCTCCACCCGCTTGATGCAGTCCTGCGCCAGCCGCGCCGCCGGGCCGCCGATGGAGCCGAGGTAGAAGCCGCCGTGCGTCGCGCACGCGTCGGTGACCTGCTTGCTGCGGTTGCCCTTGGCCAGCATCACGAACGAGCCGCCCGCCGCCTGGAACTGCTCGACGTAGGCGTCCATGCGCCCGGCCGTCGTCGGGCCGAAGGAACCGGACGCGTAGCCCTCGGGCGTCTTGGCCGGGCCCGCGTAGTACACCGCGTGGTCGCGCAGGTACCGCGGCATCTCCTCGCCCGCGTCCAGCCGCTCCTTGATCTTGGCGTGCGCGATGTCGCGCGCGACGACCAGCGGGCCGGTCAGCGACAGCCGCGTCTTGACCGGGTGCCGGGACAGCTCGGCGCGGATCTCGTCCATCGGCCGGTTGAGGTCGATGCGCACGACATCGTCCTGCCCGGAGCCCTCGGACAGCTCCTCGCCCGTCGTCTCCGGCAGGAACCGCGCCGGGTCGCGCTCCAGCCGCTCCAGGAAGACGCCCTCGGCGGTGATCCTCGCCCTGGCCTGCCGGTCGGCGGAGCAGGAGACCGCGATCGCCACCGGGCAGGAGGCGCCGTGCCGGGGCAGGCGCACCACGCGCACGTCGTGGCAGAAGTACTTGCCGCCGAACTGGGCGCCGATGCCGATCTTCTGCGTCAGCTCGAAGACCCGCTCCTCCAGCTCGCGGTCCCGGAAGCCGTGGCCGGACGGCGACCCCTCGGACGGCAGCTCGTCCAGGTAGTGCGCGGAGGCGTACTTGGCGGTCTTGAGCGCGTACTCGGCGCTGGTGCCGCCGACGACGATCGCCAGGTGGTAGGGCGGGCAGGCCGCCGTGCCCAGGGAGCGGATCTTCTCCTCCAGGAAGCGCATCATGGCGGCCTCGTTGAGCACCGCCTTCGTCTCCTGGTAGAGAAAGCTCTTGTTCGCGCTGCCGCCGCCCTTGGCCATGAACAGGAAGTCGTAGGCGTCGCCGTCGGCGGCGTAGAGCTCGATCTGCGCGGGCAGGTTGGTGCCGGTGTTGCGCTCCTCCCACATGGTCAGCGGCGCCATCTGGGAGTAGCGCAGGTTGAGCTGGGTGTAGGCGTCGAACACGCCGTGCGACAGGGCGCGGGCGTCGCCCCCCTCGGTCAGCACGTTCTGGCCGCGCTTGCCCATGACGATCGCCGTGCCGGTGTCCTGGCACATCGGCAGGACGCCCGCGGCCGCGATGTTGGCGTTCTTCAGCAGGTCCAGGGCGACGAACCGGTCGTTCGGGCTCGCCTCGGGGTCGTCGAGGATGCGGCGGAGCTGGGCCAGGTGCTCGGGGCGCAGGAAGTGCGAGATGTCCTTCATCGCCTCGGCGGCCAGCAGCCGCAGCGCCTCCGGCTCGACCTTGAGGAAGGTGCGGCCCCCGGCCTCGACGGTGCTGACCCCCTCGGTGGTCACCAGGCGGTAGGGCGTCGCGTCCTCGCCCACGGGCAGCAGATCCGTGTAGGAGAACTCCCGGTCATCGGGGCGGGGGGCGGGGCGGGCGGCCATGGGGGCGGATTCCTCTCTGGACGGCTCAGGCGGCTCGACGGCGTCGGCGAGCGCGCCTCACAGGGTAGAACGCGGCGCGCCGGCCGCGGCTGTGAGGTGGCGCTCAGTGCCGTTCGGTGCCGTTCGGTGCCGTTCGGTGCTGTTCGGTGCTGTTCCGTACCGGTCGGCGCCCGCTCCTCGCGACCTATCGCGACTGTCGGTACGCTGCCCGGGTGGACGAGGTGAAGAGGCGCGAGGGGTCGGCGGGCGGCGGCCCGGACGGGGTGGCGGTGCGCGCTTCCGACGCGGACCGGGAGCGGATAGCGACCCTGCTCGGCGAGGGGCTCGCGGAGGGCCGGCTGACCGCGGAGGAGCACGCCGAGCGCGTCGTGGCGGCGTACCGGGCGCGCACCCGGGAGCAGCTCGCGCCCCTGGTGGCCGACCTCCCCGGCGGGCACGCGCCGGCGCACGCCGGGACACGGCCGACGCCGCCCGCGCGGGCCGGATCGACGCTCGTGGGGCTGTTCGCCGGCGCCGTGCGCCGCGGGCGGTGGCGGGTGGGGCCGCGCCTGAACGCCTTCGCCTGCTTCGGGCCCGTCGAGATCGACCTCACCGAAGCCCTGTTCGAGCAGCAGGAGGTGGTGGTCACGGCGGTGGCGCTGCTGGGCAGCGTGGAGGTCCGGGTGCCGGAGAACGTCACGCTCCGGGACGCGGGTTCGAGCGTCATGGGCGCGTTCGAGGTCGAGCAGCGCACGGCGGACGACCGGCGCGCGCCCGTGGTCGTCGTGCGCGGCGTCTCGGTGTGCGGTTCGGTGCAGGCGGTGGCGAAACGGGGCAAACAGATCCGGGACTTGCGCTCGCGTCGCGACTGAGCGCATAAGCGCGCGCACAGCGGGTAGAGGTCGAGGCATCGCCTCTCGCACGGTTCTCTCGTGAACCCCCGTGCGGCAGCAGGCAGACCAGGGTGAGCCGCACCGCCGTCGTCAGGAGTAGACCGTGCCGCGACCGTCGTATCAGTCCCCGCAGGCAGCCGTCCTCCCCGCACAGCGAACGCCGGAGCGCGGGCAAGCCGGGCCGTGGCACTCGGAAGCGGTCTGCCGCCGGGACGAGGCGGGGCTGTTCTTCGCGCCGTCGAAGGAACCCACGGCGGAACGGCTGGCCCGGGAACAGGCGGCCAAGGCGGTGTGCGCGCGGTGCCCCGTGCTCGTCGAGTGCCGCGAGCACGCGCTGACGCAGCCCGAGCCGTACGGGGTGTGGGGCGGGCTGACGGCCGCCGAGCGCCGGGTGGTGCTCGCCCGGCGCCGTCGCCGCGACGCCGTCGGCGCCCCCGACACCTCCCTGGCGCCCCACGTCCGCCGCATCGCGTAGCCGCGCGGGGGCGGCGCCCGCCGTCCGCCGCCCGCGCGGCCCCGCGCGCCGGTGGTCCGGGGCTGGCGGGTGGCCGCCGCCCGGGGCGACCCGGGACACGGCCGACGACCGCCGGGCCCTCGGCCCGGCCGGCCCGCCGGGCCCGGCGCCGCACGGGGGCGCGCCCGCCGCGCACCGCTCCGGCCGGGGGCCGACCCGGTGTGCCGCCCCGGCGGGGGAGCCCCCGCGGGAGCGGTGCGTGCCGCGTGGTGCGTGCCGCGTGTGCCACGTGGCGCGTCGCGTCCGGGTGCGGCCGCGTTCGCGCGCGTTGCCCGGCGTGCCGCGCCTGCGCGGTGTAAGCCGGTGTGCTGGCGCTCCGGGCGGGTCCCGCCCGGCGTGGGCCGGGCCCGCCGCGTTCCGCACAGGGGCGGCGGGGGCCCGGTGGGGCGTTGGGGGCTCAGGTCGCGCGGTCGAAGTCGATCGCGCTGTAGGCGCGCAGCTTCTCCAGCCGGTGCGTGGAGTCGATCTGGCGGATCGTGCCCGACTTCGAGCGCATCACCAGCGACTGGGTGAACGCCGTCTCGGCCCGGTAGCGCACCCCGCGCAGCAGGTCCCCGTCGGTGATGCCCGTCGCCACGAAGAAGACGTTCTCGCCGCTCACCAGGTCGTCGGTGTGCAGGACGCGGTCCAGGTCGTGTCCGGCGTCCAGGGCGCGCCGGCGCTCCTCCTCGTCCTTGGGCCACAGCTTGCCCTGGAGCGTGCCGCCCAGGCACTTGATCGCGCAGGCGGCGATGATGCCCTCGGGCGTGCCGCCGATGCCCAGCAGCAGGTCGACACCGGTGCCCTCGCGCACCGCCATGATCGCGCCCGCCACGTCGCCGTCGGAGATGAACTTGATGCGGGCGCCGGCCTCGCGCACCTCCCGGACGATGCCCTCGTGCCGGGGCCGGTCCAGGATGACGACGGTGACGTCCTCGGGGGCGCAGCCCTTGGCCTTGGCGACGCGGCGCACGTTCACCGAGGCGGGCGCGTTGATGTCCACGTACTCGGCCGCCTCCGGCCCCGTGGCGAGCTTGTTCATGTAGAACACCGCCGAGGGGTCGAACATGGCGCCGCGCTCGGCGACGGCCAGCACCGAGACCGCGTTGGCCATGCCCTTGGCGGTGAGCGTGGTGCCGTCCACCGGATCCACGGCCACGTCGCACTCCGGGCCGGTGCCGTCTCCGACGCGCTCGCCGTTGAACAGCATCGGCGCCTCGTCCTTCTCCCCCTCGCCGATGACGACGACGCCGTTCATCGAGACGGTCGAGACCAGGGTGCGCATCGCCTTCACGGCGGCCCCGTCGGCGCCGATCTTGTCACCGCGCCCCACCCAGCGGCCCGAGGCCATCGCGCCGGCCTCGGTGACCCGCACCAGCTCCAGGGCGAGGTTGCGGTCGGGTGCCTCGGGGCTCACCTCAAGCTGGGAGGGAAGGTGGTGGTTTTCCGACATCGAGACGCACCTTTCTGCACGGTCGGCCTGGGAGTCGGCCGCCGGACAGTCATAGGGGTGAGGGTACGTAGACCTTATCCGTCCACCGCCAGGATGAGCACGCGGGCCCACGTATGAGCGGCCCCGGAGGCCCGGGCCCCGCCACGTCCCGCCCCGCCCGGGGCCCTGGCCGCGTCGGGGAACCGGGCATGGGGGACCATGGAGGGCGTGGCAACGACGCGAGGCAAGAAGACGGTGCGGGACATGGTCCTCTCGATGGGCCTGATCTCCCTGTGCGCGGGAGTCGTCTACCTGTTCGGCGTCCCGCACGACGAGGACCAGGACCCGGTCAGGGAGATCGACTACCGCGCCGAGCTCCTCACCGCCGAGCGCGCCGCGCCCTACCCGCTCCTCGCGCCCGAGGGGCTGGACGAGCGGTGGCGGGCGACCTCCGTCTACTACCGGGGGCAGAGCGATCTCGGCGCCGTGTGGCACCTGGGCTTCCACGACCCGGACGTGGAGTACGCCGCCGTCGAGCAGAGCGACGGCGAGCCGGAGCGGTTCATCGCCGACGCCACGCGCGGCGCGGAGGCGACCGGCGCGACGGTCGACGTGGACGGCGCCGCGTGGGAGCGCTACGAGGGGCCGAAGTACGACGCCCTGGTGCGTGCGGCGGACGGCCACACCTCCGTGGTCACCGGCACCGCGCCCTTCGAGCGCCTGGCGGAGCTGGCCCGCGCGCTGGAGCCGAGGCAGGGCGGGGCACCCGCCGCCCGGGCGGACGCGGGCTGAGGCCGGACGGGCGTACGCGACGGCCGGACGGGCGTACCCGGCGCGCGGGCCCGGCGGGCGGCACGCGGCTCGGGGCGGTGCGCGGCTCTGGGGCGGTGCGCGGCTCTGGGGCGGTGCGCGGCCCGGGCAGGCGGTGCGCGGCCGGGACGGTGTGCGGGCAGCCCAGGCCAGCGGTACGCGGCTCGGGGCGGTGCGCGGTGCGGAGGCGGGCGTCCGCCCCCGCACCGGAGTGGCTCAGACCACCGTCACCGCGTCGCGGGCGGCCAGCCGCGGCGAGCGCGGGCGGAACGCGTCCGGGCCGGGGCGGCCGATGTTGATGACGACGAGCGCCTTCTGCTTGCCGTCGCCGAAGAACTCCTTGTTGACGCCCTCGGCGTCGAAGCCGGTCATCGGGCCGGCGGCCAGCCCGGCGGCGCGCACGCCGAGGATGAAGTAGCCGGCCTGGAGCGAGGCGTTGAACGTCCCGGCCTGCTCGCGGGCGGGCAGCTCGGCGAAGACGGTGTCCTTGAGGCCCGGCGCGACGGGGAACAGCTCGGGCAGCCGCTCGTGGAAGTCCAGGTCGACCGAGAGGATCGCGGTCAGCGGCGCGGTGCGCGTCTTGGCCTGGTTGCCCTCGGCCATGTGCCGCACCAGGCGCTCGCGGGCGGCGGTCGAGCGCACGAGGGTGATGCGCAGCGGCGACTGGTTGAAGGCGGTCGGCGCCAGCTTGATCAGGTCGTAGACGGCCTCGATCTGCTCGTCGCCGACCGGTTCGTCGGTGAAGGTGTTGGCGGTGTGCGCCTCGCGGAAGAGCAGGTCCTGGGCCGTCGCCTCAAGGCTGAGAGACATAGGGGCATCCTCGTCGTCGGGGGGCGGGTGGTGGTGCGTACGGCGACCACTGTACGAAGAGGTTCGTGCAGCGTTCAACTAAATCGGGGTGACTAGGCTCCCGCGCCGCCGTCCGCGTCCCCGTCCACGCCCTCCGCGTCGGCCGCCAGCGCCGCGTCCAGCCGCGCCCGGGCCCCGGCCAGCCAGCCCTGGCACACGCTCGCCAGCTCCTCGCCGCGCTCCCACAGGGCCAGCGACTCCTCCAGCGTGACCCCGCCGGCCTCCAACCGGCGCACCACCTCGATCAGCTCGTCCCGCGCCTGCTCGTAGCCCAGGGCCGCGGCGTCCGCGCCCGAAGCGCCGGCGTCCGCGCCGTCCCCGCTCGCCGTCCCGGCCGGCTGCCCGCCCGCGTCCCGCTCCGTCGCCGCCCGCGACGTGTCCGTGTTCGCCATGGCTCCCACCCTAGGCCGACGGGGTGACGGTCACGGTGAACTCCCCCTCGGCCACCCGGGCGCGCAGCTCCTCACCGTCGGCGACCCCCGCCGCGTCCCGCACGGCCGAGCCGTCCGGGCGCTGGAGGACGGCGTACCCGCGGCGCAGCGTGGCGGCGGGGGAGAGGGCCACCACCCGGGCGCGGGTGTGCTCCAGCTCCGCGTCCGCCCGGTCCAGCAGGTGGCCCACGGTGCGCCGGGCGCGCGCGAGGGTGTCGGCCACCTCGTCGGCCCGCGCGTCCACCATGCGGTGGGGGTAGGCCAGCGCCGGGCGGCTGACGCAGTCGGCCAGCCCCCGCTCCTGCGCGTCCAGGTACGCCGCCAGCCGACGCCGCCCGCGGTCGCGCAGTTGCGCTATGCGCTCGTACTCCTCGCCCACGTCCGGCACGACGTCCTTCGCGGCGTGCGTGGGCGTGCGCGAGCGCAGGTCGGCCACCAGGTCCAGCAGCGGGGTGTCCGGCTCGTGGCCGATCGCGGAGACGACGGGGGTGCCGCAGGCCGCCACCGCGCGCACCAGCCGCTCGTCGGAGAACGGCAGCAGGTCCTCCACGCTGCCGCCGCCCCGGGCGACGATGACGACGTCCACCTCCGGGTCGGCGTCCAGCTCCTGGACGGCCGCGATGACCTGCGGCACCGCGTGCACGCCCTGCACGGCCACGTTGCGCACCGCGAACCGCACCGCGGGCCAGCGCGCCCGCGCCGTCTCCAGCACGTCCCGCTCGGCCGCCGACGCCCGGCCCGTCACCAGGCCGATCCGGTGCGGCAGGAACGGCAGCGCCCGCTTGCGGCCCGCCGCGAACAGGCCCTCGGCCGTCAGCGCCTGCTTGAGCCGCTCCAGCCGCACCAGCAGCTCGCCCACGCCGACCGGCCGGATGTCGGCGGCGCGCAGCGACAGCGAGCCGCGCGGCGCGTACCACTCCGGCTTGGCGTGCACGACGACGCGGGCGCCCTCCCCGACGACGTCCGCCACCCGGTCGAAGACCTGGCGGAAGCAGGTCACCGACAGCGACATCTCGTGCGAGGGGTCCCGCAGCGTCAGGAACACCACGCCGGCGCCGGGACGCCGGCTGAGCTGGGTGATCTGCCCCTCCACCCAGACCGCGCCCAGCCGGTCGATCCAGCCGCCGATCAGCCGCGACACCTCCGCGACGGGGACCGGCGCCTCCGGGGACGTGTTCAAAGCCATGCGCGCGACCCTACCGGCCCCCACCGACAGCCCACGGCGGTCCCGCGCGGGGGCGGCGGCCCGGGGCGCCGCGCGCACCCCGCCGCACTCCACGCGCCGTCCGGCGCAGATCCGCGCGCCCGTACGATGGGGCCATGAGTGCTGAGACCGCCCGCCGCGTCCTCCTCGCCGCCCCCCGCGGGTACTGCGCGGGCGTGGACCGAGCCGTCATCGCCGTCGAGCAGGCCCTGGAGCAGTACGGCGCTCCGGTGTACGTGCGCCACGAGATCGTCCACAACAAGTACGTGGTGCGGACGCTGGAGAAGAAGGGCGCCGTCTTCGTCGAGGAGACCTCCGAGGTGCCGCCGGGCGAGATCGTCATCTTCTCGGCGCACGGCGTGGCCCCCGAGGTCCACCGCGAGGCCGAGCGCGGCAAGCTCGCCACCATCGACGCGACGTGCCCGCTGGTCACCAAGGTGCACAAGGAGGCCGTCCGCTTCGCCAAGGACGACTACGACATCCTCCTCATCGGCCACGAGGGGCACGAGGAGGTCATCGGCACCTCCGGCGAGGCGCCCGAGCACATCACCCTGGTCGACGGCCCGGAGGACGTGGCGAACGTCGAGGTCAGGGACCCGGAGAAGGTCGTCTGGCTGTCCCAGACCACCCTGTCGGTCGACGAGACGATGGAGACGGTCGGCGCGCTGAAGGAGAAGTTCCCCCGCCTCATCAGCCCGCCGAGCGACGACATCTGCTACGCCACGCAGAATCGGCAGACGGCGATCAAGCAGGTCGCGGCCGAGTCCGACCTGGTGCTCGTCGTCGGCTCGCGCAACTCCTCCAACTCCGTGCGCCTGGTCGAGACGGCCCTCGCGCACGGCGCCCGCGCCGGCCACCTGGTCGACAACGCCGGTGAGGTCGACGAGGCGTGGCTGGAGGGCGTCACCACCGTGGGCGTCTCCTCCGGCGCCTCGGTGCCGGACGTCCTGGTGGAAGGCGTCCTGGAGTGGCTGGCCGAGCGCGGCTACGGCGACGTGGAGGTGGTGCAGCCGGTGCAGGAGCACATGCAGTTCTCCTTGCCCAAGGAGCTGCGCCGAGACCTGCGCGCCGAGGCCGCGTCGAAGGTCACCGGCGCGTAACCCGACGCGGCGCCGCGAGGCGCGGGCGCGGCGGGGACGGTACGCCGGGTTCCGCCCCGCCCGCCCTTCGCGGCCGCGGACGCCGGCGCCCTACGCCGGAACCGTCGACGGGTGGACGGCGCCGTCGCCCAGGGAGCGGTCGTCCCCTTGCACGCAGGCGCCGCCGCGGGTGATCGGGCGCCGCGCCGGGTGGTCGAGGTGTGTGGTGGGCCGCCACCGCCGCAGGCTCCTCCCGCGGGTGCTGCTCGACCCCGTCCACGGCGCACGCGGCCCGTCGCCCCGTCCGCCCCGCGTCGACGCCACCGCCCGCCCGCCCGCAGCGCACCGTGCGGGTGGGACACCGGCCGCTCCGAGCGCGAGAACCCCGCCGCGCGGGTCACACGGGCCCGGCCGGACGCCGCGAGCGGGACGGCCCCCGCGGCCCGGGCGCGGTGCGGCCACCCCGGGCCTGCTGGGGCGGGGGGACTTGCTGGGACGTGCCGGTGTACTCCCGGGCGCCGGTGGGCCGGAGCGTGCCCGCCTGCTCCCGCACCCCGGGCGCCCGGGGCCGGGCCAGCCGGGCGTGCCGCCCGTCGCCCGCCGGGTGGCCGCCGCGCTCCCGGCGCCGCCGCAGCTCCCCGCGCCGCCGGGCCGCCCGCACCGCGCGCCGCACCACCGCCGCCAGCGCCGTCGCCGCCGTCCCGCCGTAGACCCAGGGAGCCTCCACCGCCAGCGCCGTGACCACCGTCATCACGCGCTCGCCCCACCCGCCGCCCCCGCCGCTGCCCCCGGTGAGCACCACCAGCCCGGCGGCGTACGCGATCGGGGCGACGACGGGCGCGGTGAACTGGTCGCCCGGCCGCACCCACAGCGCCGAGGCCAGACCCACGAGCACGAAGCCCACCCCGTACACCCCCGGCGAGGCGCCCAGCAGCAGCCGCACCACCCCGCCGAGCAGCACCATCGCGGCGATGGCCAGCAGCCCGCCGCCCAACCCGGTCAGCCGCGGGGCCCCCGGCCGCGCCGGCGCCCCCGGCGCACCGGCCGCCGCCCGCCGGGGCGCGGACCGCGCCGTCCCCCCGCCCGACCGCGCGGGCCGGGGCACCGCCGCCCGCTCACGCCCCCTCTGCCTCATCTGCTCCACCACCCCAACGTAGGCCGCCCCCGCCCGGCCGCCCACCCCCTGACACGCCGCCGACCCGCCCGCCGTGCCCCGTGGGCATGACACCGTTAGCCCGACGGGAGACGCCCACGCCGCGTCCCGCGTCCGCGCGCACCGCGTCCCGCGTCCGCCCGCACCGCGTCCCGCGTCCGCGCGCACCGCGTCCCGCGTCCGCCCACGCCGCGTCCCGCGTCCGCCCACGCCGCGCCCCGCGTCCCCGTGCGCCGCGCCACCGCCGCACGGCTGACCCGTCTCCCGGGCCGCCGCCTGCCCCGGGTCGCCACCTGCCCGGGGCGTCGCCCGTCCGGGGCGTCGGCGGGCGCTCGTGGTCGCCGTCGTCGCGGGTCGGTCGCGCCCGTAGACTGGTGGACTGGTCCGCACGTGCCGGGCCGCCGCCCCAGATCCTCTCGCTACGGGAAGTCGCCACGTGTCGCTCACGATCGGAATCGTCGGCCTGCCCAACGTCGGCAAGTCGACCCTGTTCAACGCCCTGACCAAGAACGACGTGCTGGCGGCCAACTACCCGTTCGCCACGATCGAGCCGAACGTCGGCGTCGTCGGCGTCCCCGACCCCCGGCTGGCCAGGCTGGCCGAGATCTTCGGCTCCGAGCGCGTCCTCCCGGCCACCGTCGACTTCGTCGACATCGCGGGCATCGTGCGCGGCGCCAGCGAGGGCGAGGGGCTGGGCAACAAGTTCCTGCACAACATCCGCGAGTCGGACGCGATCTGCCAGGTGATCCGCGCCTTCCGGGACGAGAACGTCGTGCACGTCGACGGCAAGGTCTCGCCCAAGGACGACATCGAGACGATCAACACCGAGCTGATCCTCGCCGACCTCCAGACCGTGGAGAAGGTCCTGCCGCGTCTGGAGAAGGAGGCGCGGGTCAAGAAGGACAGGCAGCCGCTGGTGAAGGCGGTGCAGGAGGCCAAGGGGATCCTGGAGGAAGGCCGCACCCTGTTCTCCGCCGGGATCGCCCAGGGCACCGAGGCCGCCGAGCCCCTGCGCGAGCTGCACCTGCTGACCACCAAGCCGTTCCTCTACGTCTTCAACGTCGACGAGGAGGAGCTGACCGACGACGCCTTCAAGGCCGAGCAGCGCGCCCTCGTCGCCCCGGCCGAGGCGATCTTCCTCAACGCCAAGCTGGAGGCCGACCTCGCCGAACTGGAGGAGGACGAGGCCCTGGAGCTCCTCCAGTCCGTCGGCCAGGAGGAGCCGGGCCTGGCCACCCTGGCCCACGTCGGCTTCCGCACCCTGGGCCTGCAGACCTACCTCACCGCGGGCCCCAAGGAGTCCCGGGCCTGGACGATCAAGCGCGACGCCACCGCCCCCGAGGCCGCCGGCGTCATCCACACCGACTTCCAGAAGGGCTTCATCAAGGCCGAGGTCATCTCCTTCGACGACCTCGTGGAAGCCGGCTCCGTAGCCGAAGCCCGCGCCCGCGGCAAGGCCCGCATGGAGGGCAAGGACTACACCATGCAGGACGGCGACGTCGTGGAGTTCCGCTTCAACGTGTAGCGGCTGACATATCACCACGTCGTTGATCTGGCAAACATGCAGGTCAGGGAGGGTCCGACTCTTTGGGGTCGGGCCCTTAGTCTTTTCCCGTGCTGGGATGGTGCTGGGATAGCTGGCCCCTCGTCACCTGTCGTCATCCCTGGTCATCCGTACCGTGCTGGGATCGTGTTGGGATGGGGGGTGCCCGTGCTGGGATTTGTGTGAGCGGGGCGCTGACCGAGCTGTGAAGGTAGTGCGGACGTGGCGCTTTTCCTACTCGTTTGACACAATCGGGGGCATGGCTGAGGCGACGTACAGCATCGGGGAAGGGCCAGCGACGCGAGTGAGCTTGTCGCTGCCGGAGGGGACCGCGGAGGCGATCCGGGCTCGGGTGGGCAAGCGGGAGTTCTCCGCGTTCATCGCCGAGGCGGTCGAGCGTGAGCTGCGGGGGCAGGTCCTGGACGAGTACCTGGCGGACTACGAGAGCCGCAAGGGGCCGGTCTCCGAGCCGGCTCGTCAGCGGGCGCGGCAGGTCTTCGACGAGGTGTTCGCCGAGGAGGCCGAGTGGCCCGCCGCCGGCTGAGTCAGGGGACGCTGGTCCTCGACAGCGAGGGACTCTCGAAGCTGCTCGCTGACGAAGAGCAGGTGGTGGCCCTGATCGCTGAGGCGCGGTCGCGCGGCATGGAGGTCGTGATCAGTGCGCTCACCATCATCGAGGCCGTCCACGCGCGTACGAACAAGTCCCGCCTGAACTGGGTGCTTTCCGGGCTGCGGGTCGTCCCGGTCGGTGACGAGGAGGCGAGGGCTGCCTCGAAGTTGCTGATGAATGCCGGGTTGCACGGACACGAGTACGCGATCGATGCGGCCGTCGCCGAGGCCGCGCTGCGACAGCACCGCCCCGTGGTCATGCTGACTTCCGATATTGACGACATGGCCAAACTGTGCGGCGAGCGGGTCCGGCTCGTGGCGGTGTGATTTCCCTTGGTTCAGCTCAGTAGGAGCGGGGTCCGTAGGGGCTCCAGTGGCCGAGGAAGGGCTTGAGGTCGTCGCCGCTGGGTTTCGGCGGCGTGGGCAGTTTCGGCACTGAGGCCGATTCGGCGAGGTTTTGGAGGTGCGCGTCCGCGAACGCGAGCCACGCCTCGACTGGGGGGCCTCGCGTTTTCCGGACAGCGATGGGGCCAGTCAATTTATGCGACGAGTCGTAGTTCTTCGAGTTCTGCGTGGGCTTCTCGCGGTGGCCGGTAACCTACTGCTGACTTCCTCGTTTCCTTCCAGGGACATCCTATTGGGTCCCTGTCCGGAGACTCCGAGGCGCCTCACTCGCACTGGTGGTCTCCCGGCAAGGGGAGTTCTATCGTGGTCACACAGTTTTCACGACCGCCATGGCATACAACAACGCCCGGCTGCTGGCCCGCCCCGACAGCGACTGGCTGCAACCCGCTGCCGACGAAGAAGCTCCGGCGGAGCGAAATCCGGCCACAGGTTCCACGGGAGCGACATGCAGGGTTCAGGAGATCACATCCGCCGGGGCCCCTCTGTGCTCAAGACAACTTATTTGCATGGAGCGCCCTTCGGTAAAACCTTGGGCGTCCGGGAGCAGGAGGCACAGCCTCCTGCCGACTCCCCTCAACGGGCAGAGTCGGCAGGGGGCCTGCCGTGTCAGCTATCGAACCCTGGCCTGGACGATCAGCGTGCCCAGTTTCTCCGGGTCGGGGGCCTCCAGGATTCGGGCGTCGGTCTCCAGGAAGCCGTAGTTCACCAGGATTCCGCGCCACATCTCCTCAGAGTAGGCCCACCGCTGGACCGGCAGAACCTTGCCCGTGAAGCCGTTGCCGTACATGCCCTGGGCGCCGTAGCAGCCGTCGACGGCTGGCGCCTGGGAGAAGACCAGGACGCCACCGGGGTTGAGGCGCTCGCGGATGACGGGCAGGAGACGGCGGGGGTCGGTGAACCAGAAAGCGCCCCACACCGAGTAGATGGCGTCGTACTTCTCCTCGGTGGTGGTCAGGAAGTCGACGGCTTCACGGAGGTGGAAGCGGGCTGCCTCGATGTCGCCCCAGCGTTCCTCGGCGTGCTTGATCTGGACGGGGGACAGGTCGATTCCCGTGGCATCAATGCCCTTGCGGGCGAGGTAGGCGACCTCGTTTCCGCTGCCGCAGCCCAGCTCCAGAGCGTTCTCGGGCTGGCAGAGCAGTTCTTCGGCGGGGCCGTGGTAGTCGTACTGGGTCCAGCAGAACCCCTTGTCGATGGAGTCCTGTACCGAGCCGATCTTCGTCAGGGCCCCGGTCGCGTAGCGGTCCCAGTAGTGTTCAACGCTCATGTAGCAACGTTCCTCGTGGAGTGGTTGTTGAGCATCTGTACCGTCTGGCTCCGACGACAACGCACGTTACTCGTTCGGCCCTGCGGCTGGGCCCGCAATGCTGGTTCTTCCCCCGAACGTGACGGCCGGGGCCGCCCCGAAGGACGACCCCGGCCTGTGTCCCCGCCGGTCAGTGGCAGCTCGTGCCCTGGGCGCAGGGGGAGCACTTCGAGGAGTCCCGCTCCCACAGCGGCCAGTCCACCTCGAACCCGTGCTGTTCGACGACGGCCGCGGTCCGCATGACGGTGCCGTCGGCCTTGCGGTCGATTTCGGGGATGTGGTGGAGGAACTGCCCGTTGTTGTACTTCTCGCAGAACGCGGCGTAGTTCGCCGTGTCGAGGATGAGCGCGTGCACGGCCACGTCGACGAGCTCGCCGCAGCCGAGTTCCAGACCCTCGCCCATGGTCTCCATGGCGGTGATCAGGTACGCGACGGCCTGGCCGAGGAGTCGGCCCGCCATCACGCTGTCCATGAGGTAGTCGCGGGTCAGGAGCTTGATCTCCCTTTCCCACACCTCCTCGCCCAGCAGTTCCTTCGGATCGCGTACCGCTACTGCCGTACCCATATGGGGCACCTCCAGCTCGAACGGATCTTGCGGAACCCTCCCCGTCCGTCAGATGCGGTTGCGTCGGAGCAGACGACGAATGGGGAGGGGGCTTGCCCCCGCCTCGGGCGGTTCTCATCAGCCTGGCCGTGGGGTGTACGCGGTGGGCGATGACTTCCGAGGCAGGCGTTCTCGGGGGCGGCTCCGTCAGCCGCCGCGCCGGTATCGGACGACCCCTGGCATGGACGCGAAGTCGAGCCGTCTGTACGCGAGGACCGGAGCGTCTACGATGTAGGGCTCGCGGTCCCTGAAGCGCAGCACCTTCGCGCCGGCCCTGGCGGTGCACATGTCCTCGATGGCGTAGTACACGCCGTCGAAGGGGATCATGTCGCCGATCGTCAGTCGGGACGGGTGCCGGATCTCGCCCACTGTCCCGAGGGGTCCCGCGGGAATCCCCTGGCCCGCCTCCGTCACGACCCCGCCCCTCTCGCGTAGGCGGCGATCTCCTCCTGCGTGTAGTGGTTCCGCACCCAACGGGCGAGGTCGTACGCCTCAGTCGACCGCAGGGCGATATGGACCGTGCCGTGTCCGTGGACGATGTCGCCCGTGGATACCTCGCCGGGGACCTGCGTGACCTCAATCGCCTGCCGCACTTCCGGCATGGCGTTCTCAGCGATCGTCCGGGCGGATTCCGTCCGGGTTCTGGCCAC
>NZ_JAPKFL010000089.1 GCF_026262575.1 Streptomyces marinisediminis | reverse complement strand
TGAGGTTTTCTCAGCGAAATGATCTTCGCGTTGCGGGGTGATCCCGGCGGTTGGGTACGGATCGGGCAGGCGGCCCCGGCCGTGGGCAGACGTAAAGCCCCTGGTAGGACGGTTCTCACCACAAGATCGTCCGCTGAACCAGAGGCTTCACGTTGGTCACCTATGTTGCCACGCTCGATGTCCCGCGCCATGTCGTGGAGTACCTGTCCCGGCTGCTGGCCGCGCACCGGCGCCGGATCGGCACCCCGAGGGGTTCCCGGGCGCTGGGCACTTTCCGTCAGGCTGTGCTGGTGCTGCGCTGGTTCCGGACACGCGGGTGCGTTCACTGCCTGGCCCGGGATGCCGGCGTCTCGCAGGCCACCGGCTACCGCTACCTGCACGAAGGCATCGATGTGCTGGCGGCCCAAGCCCCGGACCTGCACGAAGTGCTGGACCGCTGCCGCGAGGAGGGGATGAGCCACATCGTCCTGGACGGCACTCTCACCATCACCGACCGGCTTGCCGGGACCGCGCTGAGCGTGAAGGGCGAAAAGATCGATGCGTGGTACTCCGGCAAGCACAAGTGCTTCGGCGGCAACGTGCAGTTCCTCGCCGCCCCGGACGGCACCCCGCTGTGGACATCCGATGCCGAGCCCGGCTCCACCCACGATCTGACCGCCGCCCGCATCCACGTCCTGCCCGCCCTGTACGCGGCGGCCCGCGAGGGCCTGCGCACCCTCGCCGACTCCGGATACGACGGCGCCGGTATCGGCGTCCACACCCCCGTCAAGAAGCCCGCCGGGCAGACCACCGGCCATCTACACACCGACAACCGCACCTACAACTCACTCCTGCGCGGCATGCGCTCCCTGGGAGAACGAGCCATCGCTGAACTCAAGGAGCGCTGGCGAACGCTGAAGTACGTCACCCTCAGCCCCAGCAGGATCGGCGACATCACACGCGCAGCCCTCGTCCTCAACGGGCAATGGAAATGATATCCGTTGAGAAAACCTCA
>NZ_JAPKFL010000088.1 GCF_026262575.1 Streptomyces marinisediminis | reverse complement strand
GCGTCCAGGTGCGCCGCACCGGTCACCTTCGCGTGCAGCGCCTCGGCCAGCTCGGCCGCGTCCGTGGCCGCCAGCGGCGCGAGCCGGTTCGCCCCGGCCGTGTGCACCACGGCGCGGACCGGGGCGCCCTCGGCCCCCAGCCGCTCCGCCAGCTCCGTGAGCGCCGCCCGGTCGGTGACGTCCACCGCCCGCACGTCCGCCCGGGCGCCCAGGCGAGCCAGGACCTCCGGGTCCACGGCCCGGCCGACCGGCGTCAGCAACACCACGCGTTCGGCCGACGTGTCCGCCAGCCAGGTCGCCAGGTGGCCGGCCGGCGGCGTCGTGCCGTCGCTCACCAGCACCGTGCCGCGCGGCTCCCACACCGCGTCGGAGGCCGGGGGCGCGGCCGGCAGCAGGCGGCCGGCGAAGACCCCCGAGGGGCGGACGGCGAGCTGGTCCTCGCCCGTGCCGCCGGCCAGCGCGGCGGCCGTACGGTCCCACGCGCGGGCGTCCAGCTCCGCGGGGAGGTCGAGCAGGCCGCCCCAGGACTCCGGGCGCTCCAGGGCCGCGACCCGGCCCAGCCCCCACACCTGCGTCTGCTCCAGGCCGCGCACCGGGTCCGCGGTGCCCACGGACACCGCCCCGCGCGTCAGGCACCACAGCGGCGCCCGCACCCCGGCCTCGTCCAGCGCCCGCACGAGCGCCACGGTCGCGGCCAGGCCCGGGGCGACGCCGTCCGCGAGCGGTGCGTCGTCGAGCGCCAGCAGGGACACCACACCGGCCACCTCGCCGTGCTCCGCCGACGCCGCGCCCGCGGCACCGGCCAGCCGGACCACCTCGGCACCGGCCGCCTTCAGCCCGTGCTCGCACCACTCGGCCGCCTCCTGGCCCGCGCCGGACTCCGGCACGGCCAGCAGCCACCGACCGGTGAGCACCGTGCCCGCCGCGAACCCGGACACCGGCTTCCAGGCCACCCGGTACCGCCAGCCGTCCGTGCCGCTGAGCTCCGCCCGCTCCGGGGACTCCGGGGGCCG
>NZ_JAPKFL010000087.1 GCF_026262575.1 Streptomyces marinisediminis | reverse complement strand
TAGGGAGCGTATTCGGTTGTGATCAAGGGGTCGCTCGTGTGAGGTCCTTGATCCAGATCACGGAGGCCCGGAGGTGGAGTCCGGCGAGGTAGCTCCCCGGGGTCTTGTCGTAGCGGGTGGCGATGCCTCGCCATGCCTTCATCCTGTTGATCGCCCGCTCGACGGTGTTCCGTTCCTTGTAGAGCTCGGTGTCGTGACTGACGGGCCTACCGCCTCCGCTGCCCTTCTTCCTCCGATTGGCGGCCTGATCCTTCTTCTCCGGGATGACCGCCTTGATACGGCGTTTGCGCAGGTGGGCCCGATTGCCGCGAGACGAGTAAGCCTTGTCTGCGGCGACTGCGTCCGGCCGCGTGCGGGGACGACCGACCGGCCCGCGCACCCGCACCTTCTTCAGGACGGGGATGAACTGTGGGCTGTCCGCTGCCTGGCCCGCGGTCAGGATGAACGCCAGCGGGCGGCACTTGCGGTCAGCGGCGAGGTGAACCTTGCTGGTCTGCCCGCCCCTGGAACGCCCGAGGAGGGCGGCCTTCAGCCGGAGCTTCCGCCGGCGCCGGATGCGTCTTCGTTCTTCCCACGCGGGATCGCTTTCGGTCTCCTGCCCGCTTTGTTCTTCGGGGCTGCCCCCTTTGACCTGGCCCTCTCCTCCTCGGCGGCGGCTTTCTCCAGGGCTGTGACGACGCCCTCGTCGAGGTGCATCCCGGCCGCGTCGTGGTGGGCACGGGCGGTGGTGGAGTCGATGCTGATCAGGGACAGGTCCACCTCGCCACGCCTGGCAGCTTCCGTGATCAGGCCCTCCAGCAGGGCCTCGAAGACCCCGGCGTCACGCCACTGCCGGAAACGGTTGTGGACGGTCGACCAGGCGCCGAACTCCGTCGGCATCTCCCGCCACTGGCCGCCCGTCTTGAACCGCCAGATCACGCCCTCGAACTGCTGCCGCAGCCGCTCGGGGTACGGGCCGTACTCGCCGATCGGCAGGTACGGCTCGATGAACTCCCACTCCGGGTCGGTCAGTTGC
>NZ_JAPKFL010000086.1 GCF_026262575.1 Streptomyces marinisediminis | reverse complement strand
CATGGACCCGCAGCAGCGGCTGCTGCTGGAGACCTCGTGGGAGGCGATCGAGCGGGCGGGCATCGACCCGGGCGCGCTGCGCGGCACCCGCACCGGCGTCTTCACCGGCACCAACGGCCAGGACTACACGGCCCTCCTGCTCGCCTCCCCGGACAGCGCCGAAGGGCACGTGGGGACCGGGAACGCGGCGAGTGTGGTGTCGGGTCGGTTGTCCTACACGTTCGGGTTGGAGGGTCCGGCGGTGACGGTGGACACGGCGTGTTCGTCGTCGCTGGTGGCGCTGCACCTGGCGATGCAGTCGCTGCGTAGCGGTGAGTGCGGGCTGGCGCTGGCCGGCGGGGTGACGGTGATGTCGACGCCGGGGGCGTTCATCGAGTTCTCCCGGCAGGGCGGTCTGGCCTCCGACGGGCGGGTGAAGGCGTTCGCGGAGGCGGCCGACGGCACGGCCTGGGGCGAGGGCGTGGGCATGCTGGTGGTGGAGCGGCTGTCGGACGCGCGGCGCAACGGGCACCGGGTGCTGGCGGTGGTGCGGGGTTCGGCGGTGAACCAGGACGGTGCGTCCAACGGGTTGACGGCGCCCAACGGTCCGGCGCAGCAGCGGGTGATCCGGCAGGCGCTGGCCTCGGGTGGGTTGTCGGCCGGTGAGGTGGACGCGGTGGAGGCGCACGGTACGGGGACGACGCTGGGTGACCCGATCGAGGCGCAGGCGCTGCTGGCCACCTACGGCCGGGACCGCGACCCCGCCCGGCCGCTTCTGCTGGGCTCGGTGAAGTCCAACCTCGGCCACACCCAGGCCGCCGCCGGAGTCGCCGGCGTCATCAAGATGGTGCTGGCGATGCGGCACGGGGTGCTGCCGCGCACGTTGCACGTGGACGCGCCGTCCTCGCACGTGGACTGGTCGGCGGGTGCGGTGCGGTTGCTGACGGGTGAGGAGTCCTGGCCCGCCGATCCCGCCCGGCCCCGGCGCGCCGCGGTGTCCTCCTTCGGCATCAGCGGCACCAACGCCCACGTCATCCTCGAAGAAGCCCCCGA
>NZ_JAPKFL010000085.1 GCF_026262575.1 Streptomyces marinisediminis | reverse complement strand
CTCACGGCGCTGGCCGGTGGTCTGTCCGCGGACCGGCCACTTGGTGAAGCGTTGCCGGTGTTGTCGTCCTGGCGGCGTGATCAGCGGCAGCGGTCCCTGATCGACCAGTGGCGCTACCACGTCACCTGGAAACCGGTATCACCCCGCCCCACCACGCCCCCCACCGGGCGGTGGCTGCTGCTCACACCCCCCACCGGTGCGCAGGAGGTGGCCCAGTGGTGTGAGGACGGCCTGCGCACCACCGGCGCCCAGGTGGAGCGCACCAGCACCCTGCCCGGGGACCTGAGCGGGGTCACCGGCATCGTCTCGCTCCTCGCGCTGGAGGACGCGCCGCTGGAGCGCGGTGTCGCCCCGGGGCTGACCGGCAATCTCGCTTTGGCCCAGGAGCTGGGTCGCAGCGGCGGGTCGGCGCGGGTGTGGTGCCTGACGCGGGGCGCGGTCTCCACCGGCCCCTCCGACCCCCTCACCCACCCCGCCCAGGCGCAGACCTGGGGGTTGGGCCGCGTCATCGCCCTGGAGCACCCCACCCGCTGGGGCGGTCTGATCGACCTGCCCCGCACTCTGGACGCCCGGGCGTGGCAGCGCACCGCCGCCCTCCTGACCGTGGAGGCGGGTGAGGACCAGGTGGCTGTGCGCTCCACCGGCATCCACGCCCGCCGTGTGGTTCGCGCGCCGCAGGCGCCCGCCACGCCGGTGCGCCTGCGGGGCACGGTGCTGATCACCGGGGGCACCGGTGGGCTGGGGGCCCGGGTCGCCCGCTGGGCCGCCGCGCACGGAGCCGGGCACCTGGTGCTCACCAGCCGCCGCGGCCCCGACGCCCCCGGAGCGGCCGACCTGGTCGCGAGCATCGAGGAACTGGGTGCCAGCGCCACCGTCATCGCCTGCGACGCCGCCGACCACACCGCCCTGCACGCCCTCAAGGAACGGCTGGAAGCAGACGGCACCCCCGTCACCACCGTCGTCCACACCGCCGGGGTGGGGCAGTTGTCGGCGTTGGAGTGTGTGGGGGCTGGTGAGGTGGTGTCGGTGGTCGAGGGGAAGGTCGCGGGGGCGGTGGCGTTGGACGCGGTGTTCGGGGGCGGGGGGTTGGACGCTTTCGTGTTGTTCTCCTCGATCGCGGCGACGTGGGGGAGTGGGGGCCAGGGGGTGTATGCGGCGGCGAACGCGCATCTGGACGCGTTGGCGGAGCAGG
>NZ_JAPKFL010000084.1 GCF_026262575.1 Streptomyces marinisediminis | reverse complement strand
GGTGCCGCCGCCGTCGGTGACGGCCTCCAGCGTCGCGGTGGCGTCGGCCAGGCCGGTGCCGCAGCCGCCGCTGCACGAGCCGGGCAGCGAGCGGGTGTTGTCCTTGATCGCGGCGGTGACCTGGGCGGGGGTGATGCCGGGCTTGGCCTGGTACATCAGCGCGGCCAGGCCGGCGATGTGCGGGGCGGCCATGCTGGTGCCCTGGTAGGCGGCGTAGGTCTCGCTGCCCACCGAGCGGGTGCCGGTGTTCAGCGTGGACCAGATGCCGTTCGCGGCGCTGACCGCCGTCTCGCCACCGGGCGCCGTGACGTCGACGACGCTGCCGTAGTTCGAGTAGCTCGCCCGGTTGCCCTCACGGTCGCCGGCGGCCACGGTGATGACGTTGTCGCAGCTCGCCGGGTTGAAGTTGGCCGCGTTGGCGTTGGAGTTGCCGGCCGCCACGACGACGGTCGTGCCGCGGCTGACGGCGCCGTTGATGGCGCTCTGGGTGCCCGCGTCGCAGGAGCCGCCGCCGCCCAGGCTCATGTTGATGACGTCGGCCGGGTTGGGGTTGGCCGGGACGCCGCGCACCGAGCCACCGGAGGACCAGATGATGGCGTCGATGATGTCGGCGGTGGTGCCGCCGCACTTGCCGAGCACGCGCACGGGCTGGATGGTGGCGTCGTAGGCGATCCCGGTGACGCCCTTGCCGTTGTCGGCGGCGGCGGCGATGGTGCCGGCGACGTGGGTGCCGTGCCAGGAGTTGTTGGTGTCGCGCGGGGGCACGGGCTGGCCGTTGGCGTCGCGGCCGCACTCGCCGCGGTTCATCCAGTCCCCGGGGTCGGAGGCGTCGGCGTCGCGGCCGTCGCCGTCCTGGGCCATCCACGAGTCGGAGATGAAGTCGTAGCCGTCGATGACGTTGGCGGCCAGGTCGGAGTGGGCGACGTAGCCGGTGTCGATGACGGCGATGTTGACGCCCTCGCCGGTGGCCTTGCCCCAGGCGCCCGGGACGTTCATGCCCGCGCGGGATTCGAAGAGGTCCCACTGGCGCTCGTAGTAGGGGTCGTTGGGTTCGACGGCGGCGGCGTACATCCGCGTGTCGGGGACGACGTAGGCGACGTCGGGGTCGGTGGCGTACTCGGCCATGACCTTCTCGACGTCCTTCTCGGCCAGCTCGCCACCGAGGTCGACCAGGGCGGCGCCGGTGCCCAGGCGGCGGTCGAAGTCCAGGGAC
>NZ_JAPKFL010000083.1 GCF_026262575.1 Streptomyces marinisediminis | reverse complement strand
ACGTCGTTGACTGTCCTTGTTTGGGATTTGTCGGCTCGTCGGCGGGGCCACCACGCACGCGGCCGGACGGGCGCTTGTGACCTCATAGGAGCTTGGTCCAGAAGCCCCGTCACTGTCTTGTCCACCCGCCCGACCGGCGCGTGCCGCCCTCGGCTCGGACAAGCAGCAAGGACGGACATGACCAGCATGACGCACGAAGGCCCGGAGATCACCGGCGGAGTCGACACCCACGGCCTGACCCACCACGCGGCCGTGATCGACCCGCTCGGCCGGCACCTGGCGGACCGGGAGTTCCCCGCGACCATCTGCGGTTACCGGGACCTCCTGGACTGGATGCGCACCCACGGCACGCTGACCGCGGTCGGCGTGGAGGGCACCGGCGCCTATGGAGCCGAACTCGCCCGGGTCCTGACGGCAGCAGGTGTCACAGTCATCGACGTCGACCGGCCGGACCGCAAGACGAGGCGGATGAAGGGCAAGTCCGATCCGATCGACGCATACGCGGCCGCGACGGCCGTGGCCTCCGGACGGGCCACCGGCATACCGAAAAGCCGGGACGGCGTGGTCGAGGCCGTTCGGGTGTTGCGGGTCGCGCGCCGCAGCGCGGTCAAGGCCCGCACCCAGGCCATGAACCAGATCCGCAACCTGCTGGTGACCGCCCCGGCGATGCTGCGTGAGCAGGTCGCGGACCTGGACCGGGCCGTCCTGATACGCACCCTGGCCCGGCTGCGGCCCGGCGACGATGTGTCCCGTCCCCTGGCGGCGACGCGGGCTTCGCTGCGGCGTCTGGCCCGCCGCTACCAGGCGATGGACGTGGAGATCACCGAGCTCGACACCGAGATCGGCCCCCTGGTCAGGCAGGCGGCCCCAGCCCTGCTGGAACTGTTCGGTGTCGGACCGGAAACCGCCGGCCAACTGCTGGCATCAGCCGGAGACAACCCCGAGCGCATGCGTTCGGAGGGGGCGTTCGCGCACCTGGCCGGTGTCGCCCCGATCCCGGCCTCCTCCGGCCGCACCCACCGCCACCGCCTCAACCGCGGCGGCGATCGGGCCGCGAACAACGCCCTGCACACCATCGTGCTGGTCCGCATGCGCTACGACGCACGCACCCGCGCCTACGTCGAACGCCGCACCAAGGAAGGACTGTCCAAGAAGGACATCATGCGCTGCCTCAAGCGATTCGTCGCCCGCGAGATCTACCGCGCCCTGACCAGCACACCAACCGAACGAATCACCCAAACCGACCTCGCTCCTGCGGCTTGACATCCATAGGAGCATC
>NZ_JAPKFL010000082.1 GCF_026262575.1 Streptomyces marinisediminis | reverse complement strand
CAGGGCTTCGGCGTAGTCGTGTGACGCCCGGTTTGTGATCATGCGAGGCCGAGGAGTGCGAGCGGGCGGCGGGGGTCGCGGGCGTTGTGGCGGAGACCGGCCGCGATGTTCTTCGCTCCGGCTGCCCGGAGGGCTCCGATGGCGAGGTTGCGCCAGGTGGCCATCGCGCGGGGCGCGTTGCCGGTGCGCAACTGCGAGGCGTCCTCGGCGAAGGTGGTGTCGCGGACGTGGTGCAGGGCCTCGATCGTCCAGTGGTCGCGGACGAGGCGGGCGAGCTGGGCCGGGGTGGCCTGCTCGGCGGTCAGGCTGGTGACGGCGTAGACCGTCTTGAGGGTGGTCTTGCCGGTCTTGCGGTCGGTGCGCCGACGCTTGATCTGGACGGCCTGGCGGGCTCCGGGGAAGAAGAGGTTGTTCACGGTGGCGACCTTGATCCGGCGGATCTCGGAGCGGCCGTGGCCGGTTCCCCGGATGCGTCCCTGGAGCGGGATGTCCTTCCAGGGAAGGCACGTGAGCTGTCGGCGCAGCTTCTTCTGATTGCCCTTGACGATCACGATGTAGTGGGCGGCCCGGCCGAGGAGGTACTCGGCGTGTTCGCGCTGGGTGTGCATGGCGTCGCTGGTCACGACGACGTCTGCCAGGTCGGCGATGGTGCCCAGCAGTGGCTGGAAGCAGGTGATCTCGTTCGTCTTCTCTCCGACGTCCATCTGGGCCAGGACCAGGCCGGTGGCGTGTTCCAGTGCGGCGAGCAGGTGGATCTTGCGGCCGTTCGCTTTTGCCGCGCCGCGCAGGCTTTTGCCGTCCACTGCGAGGCCGCGCAGCCCGGTCGCCTTCGGACGACGGTCGGCGAGCCAGCGTCCGACTGCCCGGTCCAGCGCGTCGCCGTCGATGCGGGCCAGCAGTCGGCGGACCGTGGTCTCTGCGGGCAGCACCCGCCTGGGCAGAAGCGGATCAAGGTCCGCACCGACCTGCTCCAGCACGTCCCCAGGGGCATCGGCGATCCATTCGCCAACCGCCTGCAGCGAGGTCGCTCCGGCCAGCACCGCGCACGCGGTGAGAGCGAGCACGACTGTCAGGCGGTGGCGCACCCCGCGTGGGTCACGCGGGTCCGGCACTTCGGCCAGCCGTTCCAGCAGGCATGGGACCTCCTCGGGTCCGACCTGCGGATTCTCGCGCAGTTGGTCAAGGGCAGGTGGGATCAGAGATGATGCGTCGGCAGGCACGGTCTTCCACTTGGATCACGGGGCGTAGAGAACTCCATGATCTTGGAAGCCGTGCCTGTCACGTTCCGAGAGCACCGTCGCTGAGCTGACAGTCCGCCACGAACCGGGCGTCACGCGACTACGCCGAAGCCCTG
>NZ_JAPKFL010000081.1 GCF_026262575.1 Streptomyces marinisediminis | reverse complement strand
TGTGGGCGGTGATGGTGTCGCTGGCCGAGGTGTGGCGTGCCCACGGTGTGGAGCCGGCCGCCGTGCTCGGTCACTCGCAGGGTGAGATCGCGGCCGCGGCGGTGGCCGGGGTGTTGTCGCTGGCGGACGCGGCCCGGGTGGTGGCGTTGCGCAGCCGCGCGATCACGGCGTTGGCCGGGCACGGTGGGATGGTGTCCGTGGCCCAGTCGGCTGACCGGGTGCGTGAGCGGATCACCGCCTGGGACGGGCGGATCTCCCTGGCCGCCGTCAACGGACCCTCCTCGGTGGTGGTCTCCGGCGACCCGGGCGCGCTGGAGGAACTCCTCGCCGCCTGTGAGCGTGACGAGATCCGGGCGCGCCGGGTGGAGGTGGACTACGCCTCGCACTCCGCGCACGTGGAGGCGATCGAGGACGAGCTGGCCCGCCTGCTGGACGGCATCACCCCCCAACCGGGATCGGTGACCGTCTACTCGTCCCTGACCGGCGCCGAGTTGGACGGCACGGAGATGGACGCCGCGTACTGGTACCGCAACCTGCGCGAGACGGTGGAGTTCGAGCAGGCCACCCGCACCGCCCTGACCGCGGGCCACACCCTGTTCGTCGAGGTCAGCCCGCACCCCGTGCTCGCGCTCGGCCTCCAGGGCACGATCGAGGACGCGGGTGTCGAGGCGGCGACGGTGGGCACACTGCGCCGCGACCACGGCGGCCTGGACCGGGTGCTGCTGTCCGTCGGTGAGGCGTGGGCCCACGGCGCGGAGGTCGACTGGTCGGCCGTGTTCGGCCCCGGGGAGGCCCCACACGTCGACCTGCCGACGTACGCGTTCCAGCGCGAGCGGTTCTGGCCCCGGGTGGCCGAGTTCACCGGGGACGTCGCGTCGATGGGCCTGGACGGCGCGGAACACCCGCTGTTCGGCGCGGTGGTCGAGCTGCCGGAGACCGACGGGGCCGTGTTCACGGGACGGCTCGCGGTGTCCACGCACCGGTGGCTCGCGGACCACGTCGTGGACGGGCACGCGCTGGTGCCCGGAACGGCGCTGGTCGAGATGGCCGTGCGCGCCGGCGACCAGGTGGGGTGCGGCCGCGTCACCGAACTGGTGCTGGAGAGCCCGCTCGCGCTGCCCGAGGACGGCGGGATCACCGTCCGGGTGCTCGTGGGCGCCGAGGGCGCGGACGACGCCGGTCCGGGCGCCCGGCGGCTGACCGTCCACGGCCGGGCCGACGGCACCGGGCCCTGGACGCGGCACGCCACCGGTGTGGTCGGGTCCGCCGCCGACGCCGCCCCCGCCGCCGACTGGGCCGAGGTGTGGCCGCCCCGCGACGCCACCGCCGTCGACGTGCGCGACTTCTACGCCGGGCTCGCCACCACCGGTTA
>NZ_JAPKFL010000080.1 GCF_026262575.1 Streptomyces marinisediminis | reverse complement strand
GGGGCGTTGCGGTTGCCGCCGGTGCGGGCGTGGGACGTGCGGCGGGCCCCGGAGGCGTTGCGGCACGTCAGCCAGGCCCGGCACGTGGGCAAGGTCGTGCTCACCCTGCCCCGGGCCCTGGACCCGGCCGGGACCGCGCTGATCACCGGGGCGACCGGCACCCTGGGCGCGGCCGCCGCCCGCCACCTGGCCACCGCCCACGGCATCGGCTCCTTCCTCCTCCTCAGCCGCCGCGGCCCCACCGCCCCCGGTGCCCACGACCTGGTGGCCGACCTGGAGGCCACCGGCGCCCGGGTCACCCTGCTGGCCTGCGACACCGCCGACCGCGCCGCCCTGGCCGACGCCCTGACCCACCTGCCACCGGACCGCCCCCTGACCGCCGTCGTGCACACCGCCGGCACCCTCCACGACGCCACCCTGCCCGAACTCACCCCCCACCACCTCGACACCGTCCTCCGGGCCAAAGCCGACACCGCACACCACCTGCACGAACTCACCCGCCACCACCACGACATCGCCGAGTTCGTGCTCTTCTCCGCGGGGGCCGGGACGTTCGGGGGGCCGGGGCAGGGGAACTACGCCGCGGCCAACGTCTACCTCGACCAGCTCGCCCAGCAGCGCCACGACGCGGGCCTGCCCGCCCGCTCCATCGCCTGGGGCATGTGGGAGGAACGCAGCGGCATGACCGCCCACCTGGGCGAACGCGAACTCGCCCGCATGACCCGCACCGGCCTCCTCCCCCTGCCCACCGACCTCGGCCTCACCCTCCTGGACACCGCCACCACCACCCCCCACCCCCACCTCGTCGCCGCACGCCTGGACACCACCGCCCTCCGCCACCACACCGACACCGACGGCACCGGCATCCCACCCCTGTTCCGCACCCTCGTGCGCACCCCCCAGCGCCGGGGCCTCGCCCACTCCACCAGCTCCGACCCCTCCTCGTGGACGCAGTGGCTGGCGGGCACCACCCCGGAACAGGGACAGCGGATGCTGCTGGACCTGGTCCGCACCCACGTCGCCGCCGTCCTGGGCCACACCGGCCCCGACACCATCGACGCCCACCGCGCCTTCCGCGACCTGGGCTTCGACTCCCTGACCGCCGTGGAGATCCGCAACCGCCTCACCACCGCCACCGGACTCAAACTCCCCACCACCCTCGTCTTCGACCACCCCACCCCCACCGCCCTCACCACCCACCTCCACACCCACCTCACCGACCACCCCACCCCCACCACCCCACCTGCCACCACACCCGCCACCACACCCGACGACGACCCCATCGCCGTCATCGGCATGAGCTGCCGCTTCCCCGGCGGCGTCCACACCCCCCAAGACCTCTGGCACCTCCTCACCCACGCCCACGACGCCATCGG
>NZ_JAPKFL010000008.1 GCF_026262575.1 Streptomyces marinisediminis | reverse complement strand
GCGCCGGCGCCGGGGCCCGGGGGGCCCGGCCCGCCGCCGTTGTCCCACCGGCGCAACCGGCTGGAGCGCAGGACGCGCGTCGTCGGGGGTGCGGCGGAACGGGCCCCCGGCCGGGCGGCGTGGCGCCGGCACCCCCGGCGGCGGAACGGGCGTCCGGCCCCGGGCGCAACCCCGCCGCCGTCCGCAGGGTGTCTCCCTGCGCCTCGCTTCCTCGGGCGTTCCCGGGCGCGCCCGCCGGGTGGCCCCGCGCGCCCCGTTGGCCGGGTGGCTCCAGTGCCCCGTGGGCCGGGCGGCCCCGCGGGCCCGTCCACCCGGGGCCTGCTCGGGTGGTCCGCCCGCCGCGTGGGGTCCCGGGTGTTCCGTCGGCCGGTGGTCCCGGGGGAGTGGACGCGGGGCCCGCCGTCCGCTCCCGCCGGACGGGCGGGCAGCTCGTCCGGCGGGAGCGGAACAGTCCCCGGCGCTCAGATCCTGCGCAGGCGGAACGTCAGACCCAGCGCCTCGTCGGTGAAGGCGGGGCCGAACGCGTCGTCCGCCGGGTCGGCGGAGACCTCGTCGGCCAGCACCTCGGCGGCGATGAGGCCGGAGTGCTCGGCCAGCGCCGCAGCGACCTCCTCGTCGGCGGACCGCCAGCGCAGTGCGATCCGGTCGGCGACGTCCAGCCCGCTGTTCTTGCGCGCCTCCTGGATCAGCCGGATCGCGTCCCGCGCGAGGCCGGCGCGGCGCAGCTCCGGGGTGATCTCCAGGTCCAGCGCGACCGTCGCGCCGGGGTCGGACGCCACCGACCACCCCTCGCGCGGCGTCTCGGTGATGATCACCTCCTCCGGCGCCAGCCCGACGCGCTCGCCGTCGACCGTCACCTCGGCCGTGCCCGCGCGCAGCGCCGCGGACAGCTCGGCCGCGTCCGCGGCCGCGATCGCCGCCGCCACCGGCTGCGTCCGCTTGCCGAAGCGGCGTCCCAGCGCCCGGAAGTTCGCCTTGGCCGTGGTGTCCACCAGCGAGCCGCCGACCTCACCGAGCGAGGCCAGCTCGCTGACGTTCAGCTCCTCGGCGATCTGCGCGCGCAGGTCGTCGTCCAGCAGCTCGAAGCCCTGCGCCGCGATCAGCGCCCGGGACAGCGGCTGGCGGGTCTTGACGCCCGACTCGGCCCGGGTGGCCCGGCCCAGCTCCACCAGGCGGCGCACCAGGAGCATGTCCATGGACAGCCGCTCGTCGATGGCCCCGGGATCGGCCACCGGCCAGCTCGCCAGGTGCACCGACTCCGGCGCGCCGGGCGTCACCGGCACGACCAGGTCCTGCCACACCCGCTCGGTGACGAACGGCACCAGCGGCGCCATCAGCCGCGTCACCGTCTCCAGCACGTCGTGCAGGGTGCGCAGCGCGGCCCTGTCGCCCTGCCAGAACCGGCGGCGCGAGCGGCGCACGTACCAGTTGGACAGGTCGTCGACGAAGGTGGACAGCAGCTTGCCCGCGCGCTGGGTGTCGAAGTCCTCCATGGCGCGGGTGACCAGGTCCACCAGCGCGTGCACCTCGCTCAGCAGCCAGCGGTCCAGCAGCGGGCGCTCGCCGGGGGCCGGGTCGGCCTCGCCGGGCGCCCAGGCGGTGGTGCGCGCGTACAGGGCCTGGAAGGCGACGGTGTTCCAGTAGGTCAGCAGCGTCTTGCGCACCACCTCCTGGATCGTGCCGTGCCCCACCCGGCGCGCCGCCCACGGCGAGCCGCCGGCGGCCATGAACCAGCGCACCGCGTCCGCGCCGTGCTGCTCCATCAGCGGGACCGGCTCCAGGATGTTGCCCAGGTGCTTGGACATCTTGCGCCCGTCTTCGGCCAGGATGTGGCCCAGGCAGACGACGCTCTCGTAGCTGGAGCGCCCGAAGACCAGCGTGCCCACGGCCATGAGCGTGTAGAACCAGCCGCGGGTCTGGTCGATGGCCTCGGAGATGAACTGCGCGGGGTAGCGCTGCTCGAACAGCTCCTTGCCGCGGTACGGGTAGCCCCACTGCGCGAACGGCATCGAACCCGAGTCGTACCAGGCGTCGATGACCTCCGGGACGCGGACCGACCGAAGCGCGCAACCCTCGGCCGGGCAGGTGAAGGTGACGGCGTCGATGAACGGGCGGTGCGGGTCCAGACCGCTCTGGTCGCTCCCGCTCAGCTCGCTCAGCTCGGCCAGCGAGCCGACGCAGGTCAGGTGGTCGTCCGCGCAGCGCCAGATGGGCAGCGGCGTGCCCCAGTAGCGGTTGCGGGAGAGCGCCCAGTCGATGTTGTTGCTCAGCCAGTCCCCGAAGCGGCCGTGCTTGACGGACTCCGGGTACCAGTGGGTCTTCTCGTTCTCCTGGAGCAACTGCTCCTTGATCTGCGTGGTGCGGATGTACCAGGAGGGCTGGGCGTAGTAGAGCAGCGCGGTGTGGCAGCGCCAGCAGTGCGGGTAGCTGTGCTCGTAGGCCAGGTGGCGGAACAGCAGCCCGCGCGCGTCCAGGTCGGCGACGAGGGTCTCGTCCGCCTTCTTGAAGAACTGGCCGCCCACCAGCCCGAGCGCCGGGTCGAAGGTGCCGTCCGAGCGCACCGGGTTGACCACGGGCAGCCCGTAGGCGCGGCACACCCTCAGGTCGTCCTCACCGAACGCGGGGGCCTGGTGCACCAGACCGGTGCCGTCGTCGGTCGTCACGTACTCGGCGTTGACGACGAAGTTCGCGCCCTCCAGCTCGACCAGGTCGAACGGCCGGCGGTAGGTCCAGCGCTCCATCTCCGCGCCGGTGAAGGACCGGTCCGTGGCCTGCCAGCCCTCGCCGAGCGCCTTGGCCAGCAGCGGTTCGGCGACCACGAGCCGCTCGGTGCCGTCCGTGGCGACGACGTAGCGCACGTCCGGGTGCGCGGCGACGGCCGTGTTGGACACCAGCGTCCACGGCGTGGTCGTCCACACCAGCAGGGCGGCCTCGCCGGCGAGCGGACCGGAGGTCAGCGGCAGGCGGACGTAGACGGAGGGGTCGACGACCGTCTCGTAGCCCTGGGCGAGCTCGTGGTCGGACAGGCCGGTGCCGCAGCGCGGGCACCAGGGCGCCACCCGGTGGTCCTGCACGAGCAGGCCCTTGCCGAAGATCTGCTTCAGCGACCACCAGACGGACTCGATGTACTGCGGGTCCATCGTGCGGTAGGCGTCGTCCAGGTCCACCCAGTAGCCCATGCGCCGGGTCAGCTCGGCGAAGGCGTCGGTGTGCCGGGTGACGGACTCGCGGCACTTGGCGTTGAACTCCGCGATGCCCATCGCCTCGATGTCCTGCTTGCCGGTCAGGCCCAGCTCCTTCTCCACGGCCAGCTCCACCGGCAGGCCGTGGCAGTCCCAGCCGGCCTTCCGGGGCACGTGGTAGCCCTGCATGGTCCGGAAGCGCGGGAAGACGTCCTTGAACACCCGGGCCTCGATGTGGTGCGCGCCCGGCATGCCGTTGGCGGTGGGGGGGCCCTCGTAGAACACCCACTCGGGGCGGCCCTGGGACGCCTCCAGCGTCCGGGCGAAAATCTTCTGCTCCCGCCAGAACTCGAGCACGGCGTGCTCCAGGGCGGGCAGATCCACCTGGGCGGGCACCTGGCGGTATTGCGGGGTGGGGCTCATCGGGCGGTTCCTCCGGCGGACAGGGCAGCTTCCGTCGGAGGGACGAGACGCGCCGTGCGGCGCCTCCCGCGGTACCACCCTCCTTGGCGGCGGACCCGCGGCCCACCACCCCCTCGTTGGGCGCGGCCGCCTCACCTGCCGCGGCCGCCCGCGTGCCGGTTCTACTCACCCGCCCGGACCAGGGGCGCGCTTTCCTCCGGCGGCTCCGGGGTGATCTTCACGTCGCGCTCGCCCCCGGGCTTCCACCGTCCCCGGGTCGCTCACGGCTGCTCGACGACGCTACTCGTCCCCATCCACGCCTTTCGCTGCGCCCAGTGTACGGGCCCGCGCGAGCGGGTGCCGAGCGGTTTCCGGGCCGCCGGGCCGGGCACAACGCCTTCGCGGCGTCCGGTGGCGCCGTGCCGCGGATCGCGCCCGTTCGGCGCGTCCCGTTGCCGTGCACCGCGGGTCGATTTATCGTTCCGGCACGATTCACGAGCAAGATCACACTATGTGAGGGGTCGGCGAGGACAGGCTCCGGACCGGCAGGAGGTGGCCGTCAACATGACCCCCGCGAAGCGACCCCCGGCCGACGCGGCGCACGGCGCGGACGAGCCGGCGGCGAAGACCCCGGCGAAGCGGGCGGCCGAGGAGAAGGCGCCGACCGAGGAGGCGTCGGCCGACACGGCACCGGCCGAGAAGGCGCCGGCCGAGAAGGCGCCGGCCAAGCGGGCGCCGACGGGCGGGGCCGCGGCGAGGAAGGCGCCGGCCAAGGGCGGCCCGGCGGCCCGGGCGCGGGCGGCGGAGCGACCGCCCGCGAAGCCGGCGGGCACCTCCGCGCACGCCGCGCGGGAAGAGCCCGTGCCGCCCACCGGCGCGGCGGCACGGCGCGCCGCCGCCGAGCGGGCGCCCGCGAAAAAGACCGGGGCGAAGAGGACCGCGGCCGACGGTGCTCCGGCCGAGGAGGCCGCGGGCCGGCAGGCCGCCGCCCGGAAACGGGCGGCGCCGCAGGCGCCCACCGGCGCCGGGCGGGGTAGGGACACGGTGGGCCGAGAGGCGGCCCAACGGGAGACGGGAGCCGAAGCGGTGGCTGCGAAGAAGACGACGACCGGTACGCACACGGCGGTGCCCCAGGCCCGGGTCGCGGCCGCCCCCGACGAACTGGCGGTCCGCACGGGCGAGGACCCGTGGACGGAGAGCGAGGTCGACGAGGCCCGCACCGAGCTGGCGACCGAGGTGGACCGGCTGCGGGCCGAGATCGACGCCGTCGAGCGCGGGCTGGCCGGGCTGATGCGCGACTCGGGTGACGGCGCCGGGGACGACCAGGCGGACACCGGCACGAAGAACGTCACGCGCGAGCACGAGATGGCCATCGCGGAGAACGCCCGCGAGATGATGTACCAGAGCGAGCGCGCCCTGGAGCGCCTTGAGGCCGGTACGTACGGCCTGTGCGAGAACTGCGGCAACCCGATCGGCAAGGCCCGCATGCAGGCCTTCCCCCGGGCCACGCTGTGCGTGGAGTGCAAGCAGAAGCAGGAGCGTCACTGAGGGCGCGAGCGGGCGGCACCGCACCGGTGTCGTACGCTCGACCCGTGACAGCAGAGGCGGAGCGGGCCATCGACGACGGGCCGGAGAAGTCCCGGGCGGGAGCGGAAGACGACGCCGTGCGGCAGACCCGCGGCAGGCGGCGCGTCGGCGTGCTCCTGAGCGTGGCGGGCGTCGCGTACGTGCTCGACCTGGTCTCCAAGCTCCTGGTCGTGGAGCACCTGGAGGGCCGGCCCTCCATCGAGGTGGTCGGTGACCTGCTGCGGCTGACGGCGGTGCGCAACTCCGGCGCCGCCTTCGGCATCGGGGAGGCGCTGACCATCGTCTTCACCGTCATCGCGGCCGCCGTCATCGTGGTGATCTTCCGGCTCGCCCGCAAGCTCTACAGCACGCCGTGGGCGCTGGCGCTCGGGCTGCTCCTGGGCGGGGCCTTCGGCAACCTCACCGACCGCGTCTTCCGCTCGCCCGGCGTGTTCCGGGGCGCGGTGGTGGACTTCATCGCCCCGGCGCACTTCGCCGTGTTCAACCTCGCCGACACCGCGATCGTCTGCGGCGGCGTGCTGATCGTCATCCTCTCCTTCCGGGGCCTGGACCCGGACGGCACGGTCCACCGGGACTAGCGGACCGGCCGCACCGGCACCGCCGCCGCACGGGGCCGCACGGCGGACGGGGCCGCACGACCGCGCGCGGGAGCGTCACCGGCACGCCGGACCCGGCCGCCCCCTCCGACGGCCGGGTCCGGCGTGCCGCCGACGCGGCGGCGTGCCGCGCCGGCGGGTGCGCTCAGCAGCTCGCGGACCAGGAGATCCTCAGCCCGGTCAGTGTGGCCGGCCGGGCGATCCGCTGGTGGGTGTTGGGCGTCACGCAGGTCTCCACGCCGTCGGACCAGCGCAGGTGCACCACGTCGTCGTTGCGCGTGTTGTGGATCACCTGTGCGGTCGCGCTGCGCGTGACCGACTGGTAGGAGGACGTGACGTCCCGGTACTGGCCCGTCTTGTTGCCGTGCACGTACAGGCACACGTAGGGGTAGGAGCAGGTGTTCGACGCCGCCTGCGCGGTGCCGGTGGTCGCGGCGGTCAGGCCCGCGGTCAACGCGAGGGCCACGAAGGCGCCGACGGCCTTTCTGGCGAAGTTCTTGCGCATGACTTTCTTCCCGTTCTTCTCAGGCACTCGGACGGAATTCAGCAGCCGCAGCTGTGGAATGTGGCGTCCCAGTGGTTGCTTTCGCGGGCGTAGATGTTCCCTGAGGCGGCTTTGTACTGCGCCGCCCCGTCACCGCGATAACCGATGAAGGAGAAGTTGCCGGTGATGTAGTTGCTGATGCAGCCGTACGTAGCGAAATCGAGCTTGTAGCCGTTCCAGTGGCTGTAGGTGCCGGAGGCGTGCCCGGTTTCCGTGCCGCCGGTCAGGTGAATGGAGCACCCGCTGGCGCGCTTCAGGGTCACGATGCCCTCGGCGCTCGTGCGCCGCAGTTGGTCGAAGGAGGTGCAGGTGCTCACGTTCCGGTTGGAGCAGTTCCCGGAGGAGGACCAGTTGATCCCGGCGCTGCGGAACATGGAGGTGGCCTGGGAGTGCGTCAGCTTGGAGCCGTCACCCCCGCCGCCCGAGCCGGAGCCGGTGATCAGGGCGCGCCAGGTGTTGGGGCCGACGACCCCGTCGACGCTCAGGCCCTTCGACTTCTGGAAGGAGCGGACCGCGCCGGCGGTGCCGCTGCCGAAGACACCGTCCACCGCGAGCTGGTGCCCGTAGGTGTTGAGCTGGACCTGGGCGGCCTTCACGGCACTGCCGTCGCTGCCGCTGCGGACCGTGACGACCAGGGCGCTCCAGGTCTGGCTGCCCACGTAGCCGTCCGCCGTCAGGCCCTTGGACCGCTGGAAGGCCTTCGTCTTCGACGTGGTGTCGGAGCCGAAGATGCCGTCGGCCGAGGTGCTGTGGCCCCGGGCCGTCAGCAGGTGCTGGGCGGTGGTGACGTCGGCCCCGGTGCTGCCGCTGCTCAGCACCGGCCAGTCGGCGGCCTGCGCGGTGGGGGCGGACAGCAGCGTGACGAGCAGCGCGCTCAGCACGGTGGCGACGACGGCGGGCAGACTTCTGCGTCTGTGCATCCTTGCGTTTCCTCCGCTGTGTGGTGCGAACTCTTGGGCCGCGGGCCCCGGGGAGCGGCGTGCCGCCAGTCTTCCGGCGGAGGGCCGCCTGCGGGGCCGTCCCGGGGCGTTCTGGGACGGTCCGGGACGGCCCGGGACGCCGGGAACGCCTCCTGGGCGGCCGGGACGCCGGGCCGGACCCCGCCCCGGAGCGGGCGCGTGGGACGCTCCGGGACGCGGGCCGGGTCCCAGGGCCGTGGAACGCGAGCGGGCCCGCCCGGCCCCGAGGGGACGGGCGGGCCCGCTCGCGCGTCGGCGGCGCGGTGGCCCCGGTCGCCGGGAGGGTCAGAACCGGCCGCGGTTCAGGGCGGTCTGCAGGGCCCGGGTGGTGGCGCTGCCCCAGTCGCCGTCCACGGTGAGACCGGCGCCGGTCATGGTGTTGAGGTGCCGCTGGAGCGCCCGTACCGACGCCGGGCCGAAGTCGCCGTCCACGACCAGGTCGGCGTCGGCCCAGCGGTTGAGGTGCCGCTGGAGCGCCCGGGCGGACGCCGGGCCCCACTGGCCGTCCACCGTCGCGCCCGTCACCCGCTGCACGGCCGACACGGTGGCCGGGCCGAAGACGCCGTCGACGTCGAGGCCGGCGCCGGAGTCGATGTAGGCGTAGTAGGCGCTTTCGGTGTTGGGTCCCCACAGGCCGTCGTCGGTGACGCCGACGCGGCGTTGCAGCCAGCGCACGCCCGCGTCCGTGTTCGGCCCCCAGATGCCGTCCAGCTCCAGGGCGGGGCTGTGGCCCAGGGAGTTGACGGCGCTCTGCTGGGAGATGACCGAGCGGACGGACGTCATGCCACCCGAGCCGCCCGAGCCGCCCGACAGGTAGGCGGTGTGAGCGCTTTCGGTGTTGGGTCCCCACAGGCCGTCGTCGGTGACGCCGACGCGGCGTTGCAGCCAGCGCACGCCCGCGTCCGTGTTCGGCCCCCAGATGCCGTCCACGGCCAGCGCGGGGCTGTAGCCCAGGGAGTTGACCGCGCGCTGCTGTGCGGCGACCGAGCGGACGGACGTCATCCCGCCGCCGCCGGGGTCGCCGGGCGCGGGGCGCTCGTCGATCGGCACGTCCTCGCCGTCCATGCCGCCGCGGACCCAGGCCCGCAGGTCGGCGCCGGGGCAGGAGGTCGAGTTGCCCGGCAGGCCGCCGTGGTAGGTGGGGGTGAGCGCGCGCCCGGCCAGCGCGTTGGCCTTGCGGTACAGCGCCCGGATCGTCGTCTTGGCCGCGGCGGTGGCGTCCCCGTCGCCGCCGATGAAGCACACCCCGATGTGGCTGGTGTTGTGGCCGGTGGCGTGCGCGCCGACCGTCAGCCAGCCGCGTCCCTCGTAGGCCCGCCCGTAGCGGTCGACCAGGAAGTTGTACCCGATGTCCGACCACTGGCGGACGTCCATGTGGTAGTTCTGGATCTGCCGCGGCGTCTGGGTCGTCGGCCCCGCCGAGTAGTGCACCGTGAAGCCCTGCCGGGCCGACCAGGTGGTCCGCGTCTGTTCCCGGGGCGCCCTGGCGCCCCACTGGGCCCGCGGGGTGATGGAGATGGTCGGCGGCGGCGTGGGCGGGGTCGGCGGCGCGAGCGAGCCGTTGCGCACGTAGGGCTGGAGGTTGCCCGGGCACTCGGTGTCCCAGACCTGCTGGTGGCCCCGGATCAGCGGGCCCGCCGGGTAGCGGTCGTGGTCGCGCAGGTAGCCGATGAGGTCCTTGATGGACGACCGCATGGCGGCCGACGGGCTGTCCTCGGAGCCCAGCAGGCCGAGCACCGCGTAGAACCCCTCGTTGGCGCCCACCCGGACGGCGTTGCTGACGTCGATGGAGCGCGTGCCGTTGGCGGCCGGGCGGGTGGCCACGCCGCGGCCCTCGAAGATGTCGCCGTGCTGGCAGACGACGAAGCTGTAGGCGATGTCGTCGTAGGTCTCCAGGTAGCCGGGGGACCAGTCGGGCAGCCAGCCGCGCCAGCCCGGGTCCATGTGCTTGCTCTGGATGTCCTTGACCATGCCGTAGCAGTGCAGGCCGCTGTCCGGCGGATGGCTGCCGCCGCCCATGTGGTGGATGACGACACCGCCCTTGCGCGGGTCCCAATTCCCCTCGACCGGTCTGCCCGGCTGCGCGCCCCAGGTATCGCGTCCTCTGATGGTGACCACGTGCACCCTCCCGGAAATCTCTGGAATCTCGGCTGTGACGGAATGACGAAATGCTGCCGAATGGCGGCGGCGGGGTGGGCGCGCAACTATGGCTTTTTCAGCGGAGCATGACGCGTTATCACTGTCAAGAACTTGACCGCCCGCGGCAGTTGTGCGTAAGTTTTTGCTCGCTCGCTGATGCAGTGCGGTGAACGGGTGGGCGCACCCATCAGTGAGGTATTCGCATGAGATCTGCATCCGGCGCCGAAGAGCGCCCCGGAGAAAATGCACCGGACTTCGGCACCGACGGGTCGGCGGAACCGGGGCGGAGCCGGGTCACGCGACGGGCGCTGCTGGCGACCGGCGCGGCCGGGCTCCTCGCCCTCGCCGCGCCGCCCGCGCTGGCGTCGGCGCCCGCCCCGGCCCGGCGCGCGGACGGCCGCGACACCGGCCGGCTCGGCTTCCGCGCCGTGGCGCCCGACGACCGGGACGAACTCACCGTCCCCGAGGGCTACACCGCCGAGGTGCTGGCCCCGTGGGGCGCCCCCCTGCTGTCCACCGGCCCGCGGTGGCGGCCGGACGGGCGGCACGCGGCGCTGGACCAGGCCCACCAGGTCGGCACGCACCACCACGGGCTGGAACTCTTCCCCGAGCCGGACGGCCGCCGCGGCCTGCTGGCCATCGGCCACGAGGCCGTCGACGCGGCCCAGCTCACCGGCGGGCTCGCCCAGGCGCTCGCGGCCCAGGGCGTGACCATCGCCGCGGTGGCCGAGCGCGGCGGCCGGTGGTCGCTGGTGGACTCCGCGCACAGCCGCCGGACGACGGGCACCACCCCGGTGCGCTTCGCCGGGCCGGTCGGCGCCGACCACCCCTGGCTGCGCACCGGGCAGCCGCCCCGGGGCGTGCTGGCCTCCGGCGGTGGCGGTGCGACGCCCTGGGGCACTTACCTGGCCTGCGAGGAGAAGGTCAACTCCTGGTTCGGCACGGACGACGCGGAGTGGGAGCGCACCGAGGCGCAGGCGCGCTACGGGCTCAGCGCGGCCGGGTTCGGCGCGCCCTGGCACCGCGAGGACGCCCGCTTCGACCTGGCGGCCACCCCCGGGGAGGCGCAGCGCCACGGGTGGGTCGTGGAGATCGACCCGCGCCGGCCGGGCGCCGCCCCGGTCAAGCGGACGGCGCTGGGTCGCTTCCTGCACGCGGGGGCCACCGTCACCCAGTCGCGGGGCCGTGTGGTCGTCTACAGCGCCGACGCCGAGGACGGCGAGTACGTGTACAAGTTCGTCGGCGACCGGCCGTGGCGGCAGGTGCGGGCGGAGGGCGCGGACCCGCTGGACCACGGCCGGCTCTACGTGGCCCGCTTCTCCGCCGACGGCACCGGGCGCTGGCTGCCGCTGTCCCACGGGACCGGCCCCCTGGTCCGTGCGGCCGGCTGGCAGGACCAGGCCGACGTGCTGGTGCGCGCGCGGATGGCGGCCGACGCGCTCGGTGCCACCGGTCTGCCGCGTCCCGAGCGGCTGGCCGCCGGTCCCTCGGGCGGTGAGGTCTACCTCGCCCTCGCCGGCGGCGCGGGCGGTGGCGCCTGCTGTGCCGACGCGGGCGGCGCGGACCAGGCCGGACGGGTGCGCCGCTGGCGGGAGGCGGCCGGGGACGCCGCCGCCGAGTCCTTCACGTGGGAGGAGTTCGCCGTCGGGGGGGAGTCGGACCCGGGCCCGGCGGGGCGGCCGGACCAGGGCGACCTGTTCGCCGCGCCCAAGGACCTCGCGCTGGACCCCGGCGGGCGGCTGTGGATCTCGACCGGGATCTCCGGCTACCTGCTCCACCGCGCCGAGACCGGCCACGAGCGGTTCGGGACCAACGCGCTGCTGGCGGCCGACCCCGGCACCGGGGAGGTGCGGCGCTTCCTGACCTCCCCGCGCGGCGCGGAGATCACCGGCGTCACCGCGAGCCCCGACGGGCGCGCCCTGTTCGTCAACGTGCAGCACCCGGGGGAGGCGGGGTCCCGCTGGGGGACGCCGGGGCCGGACCGGCCGGACGCGGTCAGCTCCTGGCCGGACCGCCGCGGCGGGCGCCCGCGCTCGGCGACCGTGGTCGTGCGCCGCGCAGACGGCGGGGTGGTCGGCGCCTGACCCCGGGCCCGGTGGGGCCGGCGCGCGACCCCACCGGGCCGCCGGTCCGTGCGCGGGCTCCGGCGCCCGGCCCCGCCCGGGTACGCGCCCGGCGCCGCCGGCCCCCGCCCGGCCCCCGCCCGGCCCCCGCCCGGCCCCCGCCCGGACCCGGCTCGGGTCCGGGCGGGGGCCGCCCGTCCGGCATACTCGACCGGGTGAGTACCGCACCGCCCCCCGAGATCCGCACCCTTCCCGTACCCGACGGCCTGGAGGGCGAGCGCCTGGACGCCGCCCTGGCCAGGATGTTCGGCTTCTCCCGCACCAAGGCCGCCGAGCTCGCCGCCGAGGGCAAGGTGCTGGTGGACGGGGCGGCGGCCGGGAAGTCCGACCGGGTGCACGGCGGCGCCTGGCTGGAGGTGGAGATGCCCGCCCCGCCCGCGCCGGTGCGCGTCGTCGCCGAGCCGGTGGAGGGCATGGACGTCGTCCACGACGACGACGACCTCGTCGTGGTGATGAAGCCGGTCGGCGTCGCGGCCCACCCCAGCCCGGGCTGGAGCGGGCCGACCGTCATCGGCGGGCTGGCCGCCGCCGGGTACGCCGTGGCCACCTCCGGCGCGGCCGAGCGGCAGGGCGTCGTGCACCGGCTGGACGTGGGCACGTCCGGGCTGATGGTCGTCGCCAAGTCCGAGCGCGCGTACAGCAGGCTCAAGCAGCAGTTCCGCGAGCGCACCGTGGACAAGCGCTACCACGCGCTGGTCCAGGGGCACCCCGACCCGCTGAGCGGCACCATCGACGCGCCCATCGGACGCCACCCGCAGCACGACTACAAGTGGGCCGTCACCGCGGACGGCAAGCCGTCGGTCACCCACTACGACCTCGTCGAGGCGTTCCGCGCCGCCAGCCTGCTCGACATCAAGCTGGAGACCGGCCGCACCCACCAGATCCGGGTGCACATGGCCGCGCACCGGCACCCCTGCGCCGGTGACCTCACCTACGGGGCCGACCCCACGCTCGCGCGGCGGCTGGGGCTGACCCGGCAGTGGCTGCACGCGGTGCGGCTCGGCTTCACCCACCCCGGGGACGGCCGCTGGGTGGAGTACGCCAGCGACTACCCGGCCGACCTCCGGCACGCGCTGGAGCGGGTGGCGGGGTAGGCCGCGTCAGCCGGCGTCGAGCGGCCGGTCGGCGCCGCCCGGCCCCGGCCGCTCCCGGGTGGTGCGCAGCCGCGGCAGCGCGTAGGGGTGCTCGTCGCGCAGCCACCCGATGAGCTGTTCGCGCACCTCGCAGCGGAGCGTCCAGATGTCGTCCGGGGTGCGGGCCGTCATCGACGCCCGCACCTCGATCGTCGACGGGGTGGTGTCGGTGACCACCACGCCCCAGTTCCGCCCGTCCCAGGAGTCGCTGGCGCGCACGATCTCCTCGGTCTTGGCGCGCAGCTCCGCGAGGGGCGCCGTGTGGTCCAGGTGCAGGTAGACGGTGCCGGTCATCTGCTGGCCGCCGCGCGACCAGTTCTCGAACGGCTTGTTGGTGAAGTAGGACACCGGCATGGTGATGCGCCGCTCGTCCCAGGTCAGCACCACCAGGTAGGAGACGGTGATCTCGTCGACCACCCCGTACTCGCCGTCGACTATCACCGTGTCGCCGATGCGCACCATGTCGCCGAAGGCGATGGACAGGCCGGCGAAGAGGTTGCTCAGGGTCGACTGGGCGGCGATGCCGGCGACGATGCCGAGCACACCGGCCGAGGCCAGCATCGAGGTCCCCACGGTGCGCATGCCGTCGAACTGGAGCAGCATCGCGGCCACCGCCACGACGACGACCACCGCGGTCACCATGCGCTGGATGAGCGTGAGCTGGGTGCGCACGCGGCGGGCCCGGGCCGGGTCGTGGGCGCCCCCGCTGTACCGGGCCGCCGCCGTCTGCATGGCCGCCCCGGCCACCCGCAGGGCCAGCCACGCGGAGGCGGCGATCACGATGAGGGTCAGCCACAGGTCCACTCTCTGGCGACCGTCCCCGACGAGGTGGGTACTGCCGAAGAAGCCCCGCACCAGCGCGACGAACAGCACGGCCATCAGCGGTGTGCGGCCCTGCCGCAGCAGGCCCCACAGGGGCGTCTCCGGGTGCCGCCGGTCGATGCGCACCAGCAGCCGGTCCACGGACCAGGCCACGGCCCAGGCCACGACGGCGGCGCCACCGAACACGAGGACCGGGCGCAGCACGGCTTCCATGGTGGTCTCCACGGTCGTAACGGCTCCTTGTCTCGATGGGCTCCGTCGACCGTACCTGGCACCATGGGACGTCCGGCCCGGCCGACGGGGCGGACGAGGACGAAGTGACGAAGGAGACGTGAGACCGTGGCGACCGTGGTGCTGTTCCACTCCGTGTACGGGCCGCGGCCCGCGGTCGAGGACGCCGCGCGCCGGCTGCGGGAGGCCGGGCACGAGGTGCACACCCCCGACCTGTTCGACGGCCGGACGGCCGGCACGGCCGAGGAGGGCATGGCCCTCGCCGCGGAGATCGGCCGGGACGAACTGCTGCGCCGGGCCGTCGCCGTCAGCGCACCGCTGTCCGAGCGGGGGCTGGTCTACGCCGGGTTCTCGCTCGGTGCCGCCCTGGCGCAGAACCTCGCGCTCGCCGACGCGCGGGCGCGCGGCCTGCTGCTCCTGCACGGTACGTCCGACATTCCCGAGGACGCCGCCGCCGACGGCCTCCCGGTGCAGTTGCACGTCGCCGACCCCGACCCGTTCGAGCCGCACGACTGGCTGAGCGCCTGGTACCTGCGCATGGGGCGGGCCGGCGCCGACGTCGAGGTCTTCCCCTATGCGGGGGCCGGGCACCTCTACACCGACCCCGGCCTGCCCGACCACGACGCCGAGGCCGCCGAGCGGACCTGGCGCGTGGCCCTCGCCTTCCTGGCCGAAACGGACGCCTGACCGCCGAGCGGACGCCCGGGTCCCGGGGCAGACTGGTCGCGCAGACCCCCGGCTCAGGAGGCGGCCGCATGACTCACGGCGGGCAGGAGGAGAACGGGTTCGACGAGTGCCTGTTCGCGGAGCTGGTCGCGCAGGCGCAGGCCGCGGCGCCGATGGACGTCGGCGCCCTGGTGGACCGGTGCGCCAGGGCGCTGGACCTGGAGAGCGTCGTCCCCTACGTGGCCGACGTCCAGCAGCGCCACCTCGTCCCGCTCACCGACCACGCCGGGGCCGCGCTGGAGATCGACGCCTCGACGGCCGGGTGGGCGTACCGCACGCTGTCGCTGCGTGTGGAGGAGAGCCGTGGCGGGGACCCGGACGAGGCGGTGCTGACGGCCTGGCTGCCGCTGCTGGACGGCGTCGAGCGCATCGGCGTGCTCGCCGTGCACACCATGAGCCTGGACGCGCGCGGGCTGCGCCGCTGCCGCGTGCTCAGCTCGCTGCTGGCCCTGCTCATCTCCTCCAAGCGGACGCACAGCGACAGCTTCGCCCGGCACACCCGCACGGAGCCGATGCGCCTGGGCGCGGAGATGCTGCGCACCCTCCTGCCCCCGCGCACCATCGGGGACGCCCGGGTGATCTCCACCGGTGTGCTGGAACCGGCCTACGAGCTGGGCGGCGACGCCTTCGACCACGCGCTGGGCCGCTCCCACCTGCACGCGGCCATCTTCGACTCCGTGGGCCACGACCTCTCCTCCGGACTGACCACCGCCGTGGCCCTGGCCGGCTGCCGCAACGCCCGCCGCACCGGGTCCGGCCTCGCCGGGCTCGCGGAGACCATCGACCAGGCGCTCGCCCAGTGGCTCCCGGAGCAGTTCTGCACCGGGATCCTCGCCCGGCTGGACCTGGCCACGGGCGTGCTGAGCTGGTGCAACTGCGGCCACCCGCCGCCGCTGCTCATCCGCGACCAGCGCGTCGTCGCGGGGGCGATGGAAGGGCGGCCGCAGCCGCCCATGGGCCTGCCCGCACGGCTGGCCCGCACCGGCCAGGGGCGCGCGGTCGCCGAGCTGCGGCTCCGGCCGGGGGACCGGGTGCTGTTCTACACCGACGGCGTCACCGAGGCGCGGCGCGACGACGGCTCGCTGTTCGGCCTGGAGCAGTTCACCGACTACATCATCCGCGCCACGGCGGCCGGCGAACCCGCCCCGGAGACCCTGCGGCGCCTGATCCACGAGATCCTGGACCAGCGCAACGAGCTGCGGGACGACGCCACCATGCTGCTGATGGAGTGGACGCGGGCCGAGCCGCGGCCGTGAGCCGCGCGGCGCCGCACGGGCGGCCCGTCCCCCGGGTCCCCCCGTGCGGCGGGCGGTTCAGCGCACGGGCCGGCTCTCCCGCTCCACCCGCTGCGTCCCGGACCGGGTGCGGTAGGAGCGGGCGTGCTCGCTGGTGGCGTCCGGCCGGGTGCGGTCCGACAGCCGGTAGAAGTCCATCTGCGTCCGCTCGGCCGTCACGTCCAGCACGCCGTAGCCGTGCGCGTCGGTGTCGACCCAGCGGGCGTGCCGGTTGGCGGCGCGCAGGGCGGCGGAGGCGAGGGGCGTGGCGGTGCCCTCCGGGACGCGCAGGTAGTCGTCGACGTTGTCGGAGGTCACCGACGTCACGACGAACTCGGTGGCGGCGGTGGGCGACAGCGGGTACGTCCCGGCTTCCACGGGCACGTCGTTGGCCCACGCCATGTGGATGTCACCGGTGAGGAAGACGGTGTTGTCGATGCCGTGGGTGCGCAGGTGGGCGAGGAGCTCGCGCCGGTCGTCGGTGTAGCCGTCCCACTGGTCGGTGTTGGGTGCGAGCCCGCCGCCGGGCAGGCCGAGCAGCTCGGCCAGCGGGCGCAGCAGGTAGGCGGGCACCGACCCGAAGGCCAGCGGCGAGATCATCACGGACGTGCCCACCAGGTGCCAGCGGGTGCGGGAGGACGCGAGCCCCGCCTTGAGCCAGTCGAGCTGCGCCCGCCCGGTCAGCGTGCGCGCCGGGTCGTCCACGGAGCCGTCGCCCGCCGCGGCCTGCTGGTCGCGGAACGAGCGCAGGTCCAGCAGGTGCAGGTCGGCCAGGGTGCCGAAGCGCAGGTGGCGGTAGGTGCTGCCGCTGACGGACGGCCGCACCGGCATCCACTCGAAGTACGCGCGCTTGGCGGCCGTCACCCGGTCCGCCCAGGACCCCTCCACGCCCGGGGTGTGGTTCTCCGCCCCGCCGGACCAGGCGTTGTTGGCGAACTCGTGGTCGTCCCAGATCGCGATGACCGGGTGGGCGGCGTGCAGCGCCCGCAGGTCGCGGTCCGTCTTGTACTGGGCGTGCCGGACGCGGTAGTCGGCGAGGGTGGTGATCTCGTGCGCGGGCTCGTGCGGCCGCACCGTGCGGCCCCGGGTGCCGTAGGAGCCCGCGGGGTACTCGTAGAGGTAGTCGCCCAGGTGCAGCACGGCGTGCAGGTCGCGGCGGTCGGCCAGGTGGCGGTAGGCGGCGAAGTACCCGGCCTCCCAGTTGGAGCACGAGACGGCGCCCAGCCGCAGGTTGCCGGGGGTGGCGTCGGCGGCCGGCGCGGTGCGGGTGCGCCCGGCGGGGGAGCGGGTGCCGCCGGCGGTGAACCGGTAGTGGTAGGCGGTGTCGGGGCGCAGGCCGCGCACGTCCGCCTTCACGGTGTGGTCGGCGGCGGCGTCCGTGCGCACGGCGCCCCGGGCGGCGACGCGGGTGAAGGCGGCGTCCTCGGCGACCTCCCAGGCCACCTCCAGCGCCGGGCCCAGGCCGGAGCCGGGGGTCGCGGCGGGTTCCGGGGTCACCCGGGTCCACAGCAGCACGCCGTCGGGCAGCGGGTCGCCGGAGGCGACGCCGTGGTGGAAGGCGGGGCGGGCGGCCGCGGCCGCGCGGGCCGGGGCGCCGGCGGCCAGGGGGGCGAGGGCGGCGGTCGTCGCGGCGGCCGTGACGACGGCGCGGCGCGGCGGGCCGGAGCGCGCGCGAGGCGGGCGCGCGGCGGGGTCGGTGGACGGGTGGCCGGGTGGGGTGTCAGCAGTGGTCACAGCGGCGGACGTTAGAGGCCGGGGCGCGCTCACGGTAGGTGAAATCCGGCTGTTCACCCACCTGTCGCCCGCGCGTGGGGCGGCGCCTTGGCCCGTTCGCCGCCGCGGGGTGGCGGGGGCCGCGGCGGTACCCGCGCGGGGCGACCCACGCGGCATGGCGACGGGCGGCCGGCGCGTGGGCCGGCCGCCCGTCGGTGCCGGAGGCGGGTCACCGCCCCCGCGCGTGGGTCACTTCTCCAGCGCCGCCTCGACGGCCTGTGTGAACTGCTCGGGCGAGGGAGCGGGCATGTTCGGGACCTCCAGCTTCTCGCCGTCCATCACGAACGAGGGGGTGCCCGTCACGCCGTCCTTGTTGTCGTCGAACTTCTCCGACATCTCCAGCGCCCACCTGTCGAACGTGCCCTCCTCGACGTTCCGCTCGAACTCGGCGTTGTCCTTGAGCGCGTCGACCTCCTGGGCGACGTCGAGGAGGTAGTCATCCTTGGCGAACTCGTCCAGGCTCTCCTGCGGGTGGTTCTCCGCGGAGTACAGCGCGTACTTGTACTCCATGAACGCGTCCTCGCTCACGTCCAGCGCGGCGCCGAGCGCGCTGAGGGAGTTCTTGGAGCCCTCGCCGCTGGCGACGTCGTCGATGAAGGTGGCCATGGTGTAGGACACCTGGTACTTGCCGTCCGCGACGTGCTCCTTCAGCGTCGCGCCCGCCGACTGCTCGAAGGCCGCGCAGGCGGGGCAGCGCATGTCCTCGTAGACGTGCAGCGTCTTCTCGGCGCTCTCGTCCCCGATGAGGACGGTCGTGCCGTTCTCGCCCGAGGCGTGCTCCGGCACGACCAGCTCGCCGTCGGAGGCCTTGTCCCAGTCGCTGCCCATCTGGGTGACGGCGTAGCCGATGCCCCCGGCGATGGCGAGGATGGCGACGACGGCCCCGGCCACGCCGAGCTGGCGGCGCCGCTTGTCCTTCTTGGCCTGCTGTTCCCGCTCGACGCGGAGCCGCTCGCGGGCGGCCCTCTTGGCGTCCTGGCTGTTGCGCTTGCTCATGGTGTGTTCTGCTCCGTGACGGTGTACGACGTGGGGGACGGTCCGCGCCGGCGCGGCGCGGCGTGGCGGCGGGCCGGGTTCAGCCCGCGGCGGCCGTGCGCGGCGGGCCGCGTCGTACCACGGAGTGGGTCAGGAGGGGGAGGGCGGGCAGCGGACGGGCCCGGTGCGCGGGGCGCGGGCCGGTGCGCGGAGCCGCCGCCCGGGCGGCGGTGGGCACGGGCCGGGCCACGGGCGGCCACAGCAGCTCGTAGGCGTGCGCGGCCGCCGCGCGCAGCAGCCGGGCGAACGCCTCCTCGCCGCGCCACAGCCAGACGGCGGCGGCCAGCCCGACGGCCACGTGGCCGCCGAGGAGCAGCCACGGCGCGGCGGGGTGGGCGAGGGCGGGCGCCGGGCCGTCGGCGGCCATCCGGGCCAGCGGCGTGCCGAAGCCGCCGCCCGCGCAGACCAGGTCCAGTCCCAGGCTGCGCAGCGGCCCGGTCACCGGGCCTCCGGCCGTGCCGTAGCAGGCGGCCTGGCCGCTGGTGAAGACGGTGTCCGCGGCGAGCTGCAGCGGTATCAGGGTGGCCGCGATCGCGCCCAGGCCGCGCCTGCGGTCCCCGAGCACGAAGGCGCAGCCGAAGACGGCGCCGGCGACGGCCAGCAGCGTGGCCCAGGGCACCGGCGTCCCCGACAGCAGCACGTGCGTGCCCGCGGACAGCGTGAGGCACACCGCGGTGAAGACCACGGCGCGCCCGGTCCGCGAAGCGGTGCGAGAGTCACCCATCGCGGCCGAGTGTGCCACGCCCCGGATAAGCGCGGAATCAAGCCCGCGCTCCGCAACCGTTCCGTGACCGTCACCCCGCCCCGGGACCGCGCCGCCCCGGGACCGCGCCGCCCCGGGACCGCGCCGCCCCGGGACCGCGCCGCGCCGGGACCGCGCCGCGCCGGACCGCGCCGCGCCGGACCGCGCCGCGCCGGACCGCGCCGCGCCGGACCGCGCCGCGCCGGGTCCGTGCCGGGCTCGCCTCCCGCCGGGCCACGCCCGTGCGCCGCGGGCCGGGGTGTCGGTGGCCGGTCGTAGACTCGGCGGCGCCCTGAGAACCCCGTGCCGGAGGTGGCCGCCCCGTGACCGATCAGCCGTTCACGCATCTGCACGTGCACACGCAGTACTCGCTGCTGGACGGCGCGGCGCGCCTGAAGGACATGTTCGCGGCGTGCAACGACATGGAGATGTCGCACATCGCCATGACCGACCACGGCAACCTCCACGGGGCGTACGACTTCTTCCACCAGGCCCAGGGCGCGGGCGTGACGCCGATCGTGGGCATCGAGGCCTACGTGGCGCCGGAGTCGCGGCGCTTCACCCGGCCGGTGCGCTGGGGCGCCCCCCACCAGAAGCGCGACGACGTCTCCGGCGGCGGCGCCTACACCCACATGACGATGTGGGCGCGGGACCTCACCGGCCTGCACAACCTCTACCGCGCCCAGTCCCGCGCCAGCCTGGAGGGCTTCTTCCGCAAGCCCCGCATGGACCGGGAGCTGCTCGCCGAGTACGCCGACGGGCTGATGGCCACCACCGGCTGCCCGTCCGGCGAGGTCTCCACCAAGATCCGGCTCGGGCAGATGGACGAGGCGCTGAAGGCGGCCGGCGAGTTCCAGGACATCTTCGGCAAGGAGAACTTCTTCGTCGAGCTGATGGACCACGACATCGACATCGACCGGCGCGCCCGCGCGGGTCTGGAGGAGATCGCGCGCAAGATCGGCGCGCCCTTCGTCGTGACGAACGACTCGCACTACACCTTCGAGCACGAGTCCGCCGCCCACGACACGCTGCTGTGCATCCAGACCGGCAGCAACCTCTCCGACCCCGACCGGTTCCGGTTCGACGGCTCCGGCTACTACCTGAAGTCGGCCGCCGAGATGTACGCGATCGACTCCTCCGACGCCTGGCAGGAGGGGTGCCGCAACACCCAGCTCCTGATCGCCGACCGGATCGACACCAGCGGCATGTTCAAGCCGCGCAACCTGATGCCGCGCTTCGACGTGCCGGAGGGCTACGACGAGGTGACCTGGTTCCAGGAGGAGGTCCGGCGCGGCATGGCCCGCCGCTACCCCGCGGGGGTCCCGGAGGACCGCCAGCGGCAGGCGGCCTACGAGATGGGCGTCATCATCGAGATGGGGTTCCCCGGCTACTTCCTCGTGGTCGCGGACTTCATCATGTGGGCCAAGAACAACGGCATCGCCGTGGGCCCCGGCCGCGGTTCGGCGGCCGGTTCGATCGTCGCCTACGCCCTGGGCATCACCGACCTCGACCCGATCGACCACGGTCTGATCTTCGAGCGGTTCCTCAACCCCGAGCGCGTCACCATGCCCGATGTCGACATCGACTTCGACGAGCGCCGGCGCGGTGAGGTGATCCGCTACGTCACCGAGAAGTACGGCGCCGACAAGGTGGCCATGATCGGCACCTACGGCACGATCAAGGCGAAGAACGCGATCAAGGACTCGGCCCGGGTGCTGGGCTACCCGTACGCCGTGGGCGACCGCATCACCAAGGCGATGCCGGCCGACGTGCTGGGCAAGGGCCTGCCGCTGTCGGGCATCACCGACAAGGACCACCCCCGCTACAGCGAGGCGGGCGAGATCCGGTCGATGTACGAGAACGAGCCGGACGTCACCAAGGTGATCGACGCCGCGCGGGGCATCGAGGGCCTGGTGCGGCAGATGGGCGTGCACGCGGCCGGCGTGATCATGTCCAGCGAGCCGCTGATCGACCACGTCCCGGTGTTCTCGCCCAAGAACGACGGCGTCGTGGTCACCCAGTGGGACTACCCGAGCTGCGAGGCGCTCGGCCTGCTGAAGATGGACTTCCTGGGCCTGCGCAACCTCACGATCATGGACGACGCCCAGAAGGCCATCAAGAAGAACAAGGGCGTCGACATCGAGCTCCTCGGGCTCCCGCTGGACGACCCGAAGACCTACGAGCTGCTCCAGCGCGGTGACACCCTCGGCGTCTTCCAGTTCGACGGCGGCCCCATGCGCTCGCTGCTGCGCATGATGAAGCCCGACAACTTCGAGGACATCTCCGCGGTCTCGGCCCTGTACCGGCCGGGCCCGATGGGCATGAACTCCCACATCAACTACGCGCTGCGCAAGAACGGGCAGCAGGAGATCACCCCGATCCACCCGGAGCTGGAGGAGCCGCTCAAGGAGGTCCTCGACGTCACCTACGGCCTGATCGTCTACCAGGAGCAGGTGCAGAAGGCCGCGCAGGTGCTCGCCGGGTACACGCTCGGCCAGGCCGACCTGCTGCGCCGGGCGATGGGCAAGAAGAAGCTGGAAGTGCTCCAGAAGGAGTTCGTCAACTTCCAGGCCGGCGCCCGCGAGAAGGGCTTCTCGGACGAGGCCATCCAGGCCGTGTGGGACGTGCTGGTCCCCTTCGCGGGCTACGCGTTCAACAAGGCGCACTCCTCGGCGTACGGGCTGGTCACCTACTGGACGGCCTACCTCAAGGCCAACTACCCGGCCGAGTACATGTCCGCCCTGCTCACCTCGGTGCGCGACGACAAGGACAAGTCGGCCGTCTACCTCAACGAGTGCCGCCGCATGGGCATCAAGGTGCTCCCCCCGGACGTCAACGAGTCGGAGGCCAACTTCACGCCGCGCGGCGACGACACGATCGTCTTCGGGCTGGCCGCCGTCCGCAACGTCGGCCAGAACGTGGTGGACTCCATCGTGCGCTGCCGCCGGTCCAAGGGCGCCTACGAGTCCTTCCCGGACTTCCTGGACAAGGTGGAGGCCGTCGTCTGCAACAAGCGGACGATCGAATCGCTGATCAAGGCCGGCGCCTTCGACGAGCTGGGCCACACCCGCAAGGGGCTGACGGCCCACTTCGAGCCGATGATCGACAACGTGGTGCAGGTCAAGCGCAAGGAGGCCGAGGGCCAGTTCGACCTCTTCGGGGACCTCGGCGGCGACGACGGCGGGGACGGCCCCGGCTTCGGCCTGGACGTGCAGTTCTCGCCGGAGGAGTGGGACAAGGGCTACCTGCTCGCCCAGGAGCGGGAGATGCTCGGTCTGTACGTCTCCGACCATCCGCTGTTCGGCATCGAGCACGTGCTCAACGAGAAGGCGGACGCGGGCATCTCCCAGCTCACCGGCGGGGAGTACAGCGACGGCTCGACGGTCGTCATCGGCGGCATCATCTCCGGCCTCCAGCGCAAGATGACCAAGCAGGGCAACGCCTGGGCCATCGCGACGGTGGAGGACCTGGCGGGCTCCATCGACTGCATGTTCTTCCCCGCCACCTACCAGTTGGTCTCCACGCAGCTCGTCGAGGACGCCGTCGTGTTCGTCAAGGGCCGCCTGGACAAGCGCGAGGACGTGCCGCGGCTGGTGGCGATGGAGCTGTCGGTGCCGGATCTGAGCGAGGCCTCGGCCAACGCGCCGGTGACGATCACGATCCCGACGGTCAAGGTCACCCCGCCGCTGGTGGCCAGGCTCGGCGAGGTGCTCACCCACCACCGGGGCTCGTCCGAGGTACGGGTGCGGTTGCAGGGGGCGCGCAAGACCACGGTCCTGCGGCTGGACCGGCACCGGGTGACGGCCGACCCGGCGCTCTTCGGGGACCTGAAGGAGCTGCTGGGCCCGTCCTGCCTGACGGGGTGAGGCCCCGGCCGTCCGCGCACGTCCGGCCGCGTCCCGCCCGCCGTTCGTCCGGCCCGTCGGCTGTCCCCGGCCGTCGTCGGCCCGCGTCCGGCTGCCGTCCGTGCGCCGCCGGCCCGGGTGCCCGATCACCGTCCGTCGGCGTCCGGTCACCGGGCGGGTGGGGCCGCGGTGGCCGACGGACGAGGGCGCGGTCCCCTGGGGGAGCCGCGCCCTCGTCACATGCCGCGTGCGAAAGGGGTGGAGGGAAGCGGTCAGTTGTGGCCGAGCCGCTTCGGCTTGCGCGTCGAGCCCGAGCCCGACTCCTCGACGCGCGGTTCCTCCGTGGTGCTGTCCCGCCGCTCCGGCCCGGGGCCGGAGCGGCTCGGCCTCTGGCGATCTCGGTTCTTGTTCTTGGCCATGGTGAACCTCCTCAAGGTCCTTGGAACAGGGCCGTGATCAGATTCGCACGGCACGACACTCCTCGCATTTCGGGCAACACCCTTCGTGCGCGGGGCGCTCCGTGTGTCCGGATCGACACCGACCGCCCACGCTTTCGCCACGCCGAAGATCGAGTTCCCGCTGATAACCCCGGTACGGTCGGGCAGACTCGAAGAAACCGGCCGACGGCCGACTGTGCTGTCCGACGAGAGTGGGTGGAGCGTGGACCGCTGCGTCGTCCTGGTGGACGCCGGATACCTCCTGGGCGCCGCCGCGAGCCTGCTGGCCGGGGAGCCCACCCGCTCCGGGATCACCGTCGACCACGCCGCGCTCATCCAGGGCCTGCGGGAGCGCGCGGAGGTCGAGACCGGTTGCGGGCTGCTGCGGATCTACTGGTTCGACGGCGCGCCCGACCGCGTCCCGCAGCCCGAGCACCGCAGGCTGCGCGTCATGCCCCGGGTCACGGTCCGCCTGGGCGCCCTCACCCGGACGGACGGCCGCTGGGCGCAGAAGGGCGTGGACGCGGCCATGCACACCGAGCTGACCGAGCTGGCGCGCAACCGGGCCTGCTCCGACATCGTGCTCGTCACCGGCGACGGCGACCTGCTGCCGGGGCTGATGTCGGCCAAGGAACACGGCGTGGCCGTCCACCTGTGGGCCCTCCAGGCGGCCGACGGCGACTACAACCAGTCCGAGGACCTGGTGGCCGAGGCCGACGAGCGCCGGGTCCTGGACCGCGACTGGATCACCCGGGCGGTCCGGGCCAGGGAGGGCGCCTGCCCCGGTGCGCCGCACGCGCCGACCCGGCCGGAGATCGCCGCCATCCTCTCCGCGCCGCTGCCCGAATCCGGGCGCGGCGGCTCCTCGCCCTCCGGGCTCGCCGGCAAGAACGGCGCCGCACCCGAGTCCGGCGCGCAGACCGCCGCCCCGCCGCACCCCGCCGAGGAGCCGCCCGGCGCCCATCCGCGCGGCGTGCCCACCCCGAAGGACCTGGCCGAGCTCGGCCGGCCCCCCGCCGCCCCGCACAGCGCATCGCAGCAGGCCCCGGCCGGCGCCACCCTGCGCTGGTCCTCCGACAAGGGCTGGGTGGACCGGGGCGGGGCCCCGGCCGAGCCGCCGGAGGCCGCGTCCCTGCCGATGCTGGCCCAGCTCACCAGCGCCGAGCAGCGCTGGGCCGACCGCGAGGAGGACATCACCGCCGTCAGCGGTGACCCCTTCGAGGTCGGCCAGGTCTACGCCCGCCGCTGGATCGCGCGCCTGGGCGGCCCCGGCCACCTGCACCAGCTCACCGCGCTCTACCCGCGCATCCCGCACCGCATCGACGGGGAGCTGCTGCGCTACGCCGCCCGCTTCGGGCTGCTCGCGCACAAGGACGACCAGATCGACGAGAACGACCGCTACGCCATCCGCGCCGGCTTCTGGCGCGAGGTGGACACCCACACCGGCACCGAGCGCGCCCCCGCCGAATAGCGCCCGCCCCCGCCCCGCGGGCGGCACCCGTCGCTTGGGGAAGGGGTGCGTACGGGGCGCGAAGGGCAGCGCGTACCCTCGTACGTCGTGGATACGGGCGCACTGCGAGACGGCACCAGCGGCGGGCCGGTGTGCGCGGTGCGGGGCCTGGTCAAGACGTATCCCGCACAGCGGTCCCGGCGCCGGGCGCCGGTGGCCGCGCCGGTGCGGGCCAGCGACGGCGTCACCCTCAGCGTGCGCCGCGGCGAGCTGTTCGGCCTGCTCGGCCCCAACGGCGCCGGGAAGTCCACCCTCGTGCGCCAGCTCACCGGGCTGCTGCGGCCCGACGCGGGCGAGATCACCGTCCTCGGCCACGACCTCGTGCGCCACCCCGAGCGGGCCGCGCGCCTGCTGGCCTATCTGGGCCAGGAGTCCACCGCGCTGGACGAGCTGACCGTCTGGCTCGCCACCGAGACCACCGCGCGGCTGCGCGGCCTGCCCCTGGCCGACGCCCGCCGCGCCACCGGCGCCGTGCTGGAGGAGCTGGACCTCACCGCGCTCGCCGCCCGCCCGCTCAAGCGGCTCTCCGGCGGCCAGCGCCGCCTGGCGTGCGTGGCCACCGCCCTGGTGGGCGAGCGGCCGCTGCTCGTCCTGGACGAGCCCACGACGGGCATGGACCCCGTCGCCCGGCGCGCCGTGTGGGCCGCGGTGGGCCGGCGGCGCGGCGAGCGCGGCACGAGCGTGGTGCTGGTCACCCACAACGTCATGGAGGCGGAGTCGGTGCTGGACCGGGTGGCCGTCCTGGACCGCGGGCGGGTCATCGCCTGCGACACGCCCGGCGGGCTCAAGGCGCTCGTCGGCGACGACGTGCGGCTTGAGCTGGTGTGGCGCGACGAGCCGCCGCTGCACTTGCCCGAGGTCGCCGCGCTGTCCCCGGCCGCGCGGCGGACCGGCCGCCGCTGGTCGCTGCGGCTCCCCCCGGATGCCGCGCGGGCCGCCGTCACCGCCGTCACCGGCGGCGCGGCGTTCGCGGCACTGGACGACTTCTCCCTGGCCACGCCGAGCCTCGAAGACGTCTACCTGGCCCTCGGCGGCCGTACGGAAGGTCTGGTGAAGGCGTGAGCACCCTGTCCGCCGAGTCCGCCCCGGGGGCGGCGCCCCGCGCGGCGCGCGACGCGGTCCCGGTGCCGCGCGGCGACGGCGCCGCCGAGCTGGCACCCCGCGTCCGGCTGTGGCCCGCGCTCGGCGCGGTCTACCGGGCCCAGCTCTCCCGGGCCCGCGTCGCCCGTATCCCGCTGCTGTTCGTGGCCACCTTCCAGTCCATCGGGATCATGGTGCTGCTGCGCGGGGTCGTGACGCCCGGCCCCGGGCCGGAGGCGCAGGCGGTCGTCGCCGGGTCCAGCGTGCTCGTCGTCGCCTTCGTGGCGCTGAACCTGCTGGCCCAGCACTTCGGCGCGCTGCGCGCCTCCGGGGGGCTCGACCACTACGCCACCCTGCCGGTGCCCCCGGCGGCCGTGGTGCTCGGCGCGGCCGCCGCCTACGCCTCGTTCACCGTGCCCGGCGTCCTCGTCACGGCGGTGACCGGCAGCCTGCTGTACTCCCTGCCGGTCACCGGGCTGTGGGTGCTGCTGGCGGTCATCCCGCTGGCCGGGGCCGCGCTCGCCGGGGTCGGGGCCGCGCTCGGCCTCCTCGCGCCCCGCCCGGAGCTGGCCACCCTCTGCGGCCAGCTCGGCATGTCGGCCGCGCTGCTGCTCGGGGTGCTGCCGCCGCAGGCGCTCCCGGAGCCGCTGCGCTGGGCCCGCGAGCTGCTGCCCTCGACCTACGGCGTCGAGGCGCTGGCCGCCACCTTCGGCCCCGCGCCCGCCTGGGCCAGCGTCGCGCTCGACCTCGGCGTGTGCGCCGCCGTCGGCGCCCTGGGGCTGGCCCTGGCCACCTGGGCCTACCGCCGCGCGGCCGTCCGCTGACCCGGGGCGCGGAGCACCGGGGGGCTCGCCCGGTGCTCCGCCGACCGGCCCGGCCTGGCACGATGGCGGGGTGACCGCACCGACACCGCCTCCGCCGGAGCCCGGACGCCCCCCGCAGCACCCCACGGCGCACGCCTACGACCCGTGGGCCGCCACCGAGGCGGACGCGCCGCCCGCCGCCGGTGCGGAAGCGCCCGACGGGGGTCCGGCGCGGGCGGTGGGCGCGGAGGACGCGCGGACCTGGGCGGTCACCGCGGCCGCCCTCACGGCGCTCGGCGCGGCCTTGGGCCTGCTGTGGTGGTGGCTGGCCCCCGAGGTGGTCTACGTCTCCGACGGGCGGCGGGCGTTCCTGCGCAACAACGAGAGCGAGCACTCCTTCGGCGTCGACGGCACGTTCGTGCTGCTCGCCGCGGCCTTCGGGCTCGGCTGCGGCGCGCTGGCCTTCGCGGTGCGGCGGCACGGCGGCGTCGGCGTCGTGCTCGGGCTCACCTCCGGCGGCGTACTCGGCTCCTGGCTGGCCGCCTGGCTGGGCGGGGTGCTCGGCCCCGGCGCGGACCTCACCGCGCGCGCGGTGGAGGCCGGGCGGGGCGGGGTGTTCACCGGCCCGCTGGAGCTGAGCAGCCTGGTGCTGCTGCTGGTGTGGCCGCTGGTCGCGGTGGCCACCCACCTGGTGGCCCTGGGCGCCCTCGGGCCCCGCGAGCCCGCCCCCCGGCCGCTGGTGCACCCGCGCTGGGCGCCGGAGGGGGACGACGCGCCTCCGGTCGGCGGACCGCCCCCCGGGCCGGCGCCGCGCGGCTGAGCTCCGCGAGCTGCGGTGCGCACGGCCGCGCCGTGCGGGCTGCCGGGGTGCTGGGCTGCCGGGCTGCCGGGGTGCTGGGCTGCCGGGGTGCTGGGGTGCCGGGCCCAGGGTGGGCTCGCCGCGCCGTTCGCCACCGCACGCACGGAAACGCCTCGGAGGGCGCGCGTCACCGCCGTCGCGCTCGCTCCACGGGCGGCCCCGGTGCGGTGCCGGCCGCCGCCGGCCGCTCAGTCCCGGGCGATGGGCGCGGTGCGGGCGGCGGTGAGCGCGACCAGGTCGCCGGGGGCCAGCTCCACCTCCAGGCCGCGCCGACCGGCCGACACGCACACCGTGGCGTGTCCGGCCGCCGAGGCGTCCACCACGGTGGGCAGCCGTCGGCGCTGGCCCAGCGGCGAGATGCCTCCGCGCACGTAGCCGCTGGAGCGCTCGGCCGCCGCCGGGTCGGCCATGACCGCGCGCTTGCCGCCCACGGCCGCCGCCAGGGCCTTGAGGTCCAGCGACCGGGCCACCGGGACGACGGCGACGGTCAGCGCCCCGTCCACCTCGGCGACCAGCGTCTTGAACACCTGCTCCGGCGCCACGCCGAGCGCCCGCGCCGCCTCCTCGCCGTAGGACAGCCCGGCCGCCGGGTCGTGCTCGTAGGCGTGCACCGTGAAGGGCACGCCCGCCTCGGTGAGCGCGACCGTGGCCGGCGTGCCGTTGCCGCCGCCCTGCCGCTTCCTCGCCTTCGCCATGGCCGCCGTCCCCTTCCGGGTCAGTTCGGGCAGGTGGGCTGCTGGGTGAGCTCCACGGCGGGCAGCGAGGGCAGCTCGCCCAGGACGGCCGTCTCCCGGCGCAGCAGCCGCAGCTCCTCGCGCAGCCGGGCGGCCGTGTCCGGGGCCTGGAGCAGCCGCTGCTTGTCGGCGGTGTCCAGCACCGTCGCCGCCGCCACCAGGTAGGAGACGACCGAGGGTTCCTCCGGCAGCTCCTGACCCGTGGTCAGGGTGAGCTGCTGCGCCCCGGCCAGGCGCTTGCGGTACCCGGCGAAGGCGCGCAGCACGCCGGCGGCCAGCGGCGCCGCGCCCTCGCCGTCCTCCTCCTCCAGCTCCTCGACCTCGCCGACCAGGTAGGGGCCCGAGGCGTCCACCGACAGCAGCCGGAACCGGCTGGTCCCGGTGGCCATCAGCTCGTAGCCCTCGCCCTCCTCCCGCTCGCGCACGGTGGAGGCGTCCGCGACGCAGCCCACGCTGTGGAAGGAGGCGAGCGGGTCGGTCCCGAACCCGGCCGTCGGCCCGCGCTCGGGCGCCGGCGCGGAGCCGTCGGGCAGGCCGGTCCCGGTGGGCGCCACCTCGTGGCCCTCCCGGATCGCGACGACGCCGAACGGGCGCGGCTCGTCCTCCGGGACTTCCAGCAGGTCCCGGACCAGGGCGCGGTACCGCGACTCGAAGACGTTCAGCGGCAGCACCAGCCCGGGGAAGAGCACGGTGTTCAGCGGGAACAACGGAAGGCGCGCGATGGTCACAGTCGGCCACCTTACGGCGTCCGCGGCCCGCCGCGGCGCGGTGGTGCTCCCCGGTCCCGCCGCCGCCCCCGCCGGGCGCCGCCCCCGGGCAGCGCCCCCGGGCAGCGCCCCCGGGCACCGCCCCCGCGCTCCCGCACGGCCCGCGCGCCCGGCCGCCCGCACGCCGGAGCCGCCCGCGCGCTGCGCCGCGGGCGGCGCCCGGAACCGGCCGTGGCGTCCGCGGGCGCCCCGGGCGCCGCCCGCCGCCCTCGGACGGCCCGGCGCGCCCGGCGCTCCGGTGGCCCGGTGCTCCGGTGCCCGGCGGCCCCCGGGCCCGGCCTACTGCCGTCGCAGGACGCGGGTGACGCCGGCGGCGGCCGTGGTGGCGAGGACCCAGCCGGCCAGGACCAGCGCCACGGACACCCCCTGGCCCGCGCCCGCCGGGTTCCACGCCTTGTCGTGGCCCAGGTCGATGACCGGCAGCAGCAGGTCGAGCACGTAGACGGCGGTGTTCCAGTGGGGCGTCTTCTCCGGGTCCAGCGGGGCCGGGCGGCGGCGGCCGGAGAAGAACAGGGTGCCCGCCAGCCACAGCACCGCCATCCACAGCGCCGCGAGGCCGGGCCGGTAGCCGTAGGCGACCGTCCAGTCCTGGAGGTACCCCCACATTTTCCCCGCCAGGGAGAGCGTCTCGCGGCGGCGGCGCTGCTTGGCCAGCAGGACCAGGCGGGCGTCGGCGTCCTCGCCGCTGTTGCGCAGGACGGTGGCGAGCTGCTCATAGGGGCCGGGGGAGTACTCCGGCGTCGCGGCCCCGACCCACTCCAGGCGGCGGGCCAGCGGGAACGGCCCGACGGGGATCACCTGCTCGTAGGTGAACCCGGCCATCCACAGCCCGTCGCGCACCGGCCAGCTCTCCTGGCGGTCCACCAGGTTCCCCACGGTCGCCCCGGACAGGACGACGCGCCCCCACTCGGGGCGCTCGGGGGTGAAGCACAGCTCCGGGGTCTGCACCCGGCGCAGCGAGATCTCCTGGTCGGGCCCGAGGGTGAAGCGGGCCTGGTCGATGACGAGGGAGTCCCCGAACCGGCCGTCGTCGAGCTTCATCCCGCCGGTGCACTGGAAGTTCTTGTACCGGGGCGGGAAGCCGGCCGCGTCGCCCGGGGCCCGCGCCGGGGCCGACGCGTCGGGGCGGTACGGCGTGCCGGCCGGCGGCGTCGGGCTCTGCGCCGCGTAGACGGTGCCGGGACCCGAGGGCGCGAAGTGGGCGAAGCGGGCGACGTGCATCTCCGGGGCGTGCAGCGCGTACCGCCCGCGGTGGCTGCGCAGCACGCTGCCGTACAGGTACAGCGAGCCGCCGATCTGCGCGCCGCGCAGGCTCACCTCGCCGGTGCACAGCAGCAGGGCGGCCTGGAGGTCCTGGCCCACGGACAGCCCGTCGGCGGCTATGGCCCGCAGCCGCTGCCCGCTGCCGACGGTGCTCTCGCCCAGCAGCAGGTCGGTGCCGATCGCGGCGTCGGTGAGCCGGACGCCCTCGGGCACGGTGCAGCGGGCCAGGTGCAGGTCGCCGTCGGTGCCGGCCCGGGCCGCCTCCACCCGGGGCACGTGGCAGTCCACCAGGCGGAACGTGCCCATCCGGCACTCGGTCAGCACCAGCTCCTCCTCGAACCGGCACTGCACGAACTCCGCGAAGTGCTGCACCCGCCCGCCGGACAGGTCGAGGCGGCCGGTGATCAGCGCCCCGCGGAGCTGCAACGAGGCCACCCGGCCCAGCAGCGGCGGCGGCCCGTGCAGCAGGAGCAGCGCGACGACCCGGGCCCGCACCGCGCGCTGCGGCCCCCACGCGCCGTCCCCCACGGGGTCGTCGCGGCCCGGGTCACCGGTGCGCAGGTCGTGCGTGCTGCCGTTGCGGAAGGCCTGCCACAGCCCCCACTCGGCGGTCGTCAGTTGGAGCTCGGCCGGCGGTTCGCCGTCGGTCAGCGGCTCACTCACACCCGTTCCCCCTCGTCGTCGGCCCCCGTACGTGACGAGATCGCTACGTACGGCCTACCCGCCCGTCCGCCCCGCGTATCACGCTTCGATACGCGGGCCGGGACACCCCCGGTGGTCTGCGAGACTGGAGGGGTGCTGCGAACCATTTCCCTGGCCCGGATCGATCTGCGCGGTTCCGCCGACGGCGGCGTGCGCGGCCGGATCGACCGCGATGTGCTGCCCCGTGCCGAGCTCGACGTCGAAGCCGCCCTGGAGAAAGTGCGGCCCATCTGCGAGGACGTCCGGCATCGCGGCACCGCGGCGCTGATCGACTACGCCCGGCGGTTCGACGGCGTCACCCTGGACCGCGTCCGCGTCCCCGCCGAGGAGCTGAAGCGAGCGCTGGAGGAGCTGGACCCGGCCGTGCGGGCCGCGCTGGAGGAGTCCGTCCGCCGCGCCCGCGCCGTCCACCGCGCCCAGCGCCGCACCGACCACACCGTGACCGTCGTCGAGGGCGGCACCGTCACCGAGCGCTGGGTGCCGGTCGAGCGGGTGGGCCTGTACGTACCGGGCGGCCGGGCGGTCTACCCGTCCTCCGTCGTGATGAACGTCGTGCCCGCGCAGGAGGCCCGGGTCGACTCGCTCGCCGTCGCCTCACCGCCGCAGGCGGACTTCGGGGGCCTGCCGCACCCGACGATCCTGGCCGCCTGCGCGCTGCTGGGTGTGGACGAGGTGTACGCCGCCGGCGGCGCCCAGGCGATCGCCATGTTCGCCTACGGCACCGAGGAGTGCGCCCCGGCCCAGCTCGTCACCGGCCCCGGCAACATCTGGGTGGCCGCCGCCAAGCGTCTGCTCAAGGGCCGCATCGGCATCGACGCCGAGGCCGGCCCCACCGAGATCGCCGTCCTCGCCGACGACACCGCCGACCCGGCGCACGTCGCCGCCGACCTGATCAGCCAGGCCGAGCACGACACGCTGGCCGCCGCGGTCCTGGTCACCGACTCCGAGGCGCTCGCCCGGGCGGTCGACGCCGAGCTGACCGAGCAGGTCGCCGCCACCCGGCACGGCGAGCGGATCACCGAGGCGCTCGGCGGCCGCCAGTCCGGGGTCGTCCTCGTCGACGACGTCGAGCACGGCCTGCGGGTCGTGGACGCCTACGCCGCCGAGCACCTGGAGATCCACACCGCCGACGCCGCCGCCGTCGCCGCCCGGGTCCGCAACGCCGGAGCCGTCTTCGTCGGCCCCTACGCACCCGTGTCGCTGGGCGACTACTGCGCCGGCTCCAACCACGTGCTGCCCACCGGCGGCTGCGCCTGCCACTCCTCGGGGCTGTCCGTGCAGTCCTTCCTGCGCGGCATCCACGTCGTGGACTACACCCGCGACGCGCTCGCGGAGGTCACCCACCACGTGGTCGCGCTCGCCGAGGCCGAGGACCTGCCCGCCCACGGCGCCGCGCTCAAGGCCCGCTTCGACTGGAAGGTGCCCGGCGCGTGACCGCCCTGGACGACCTGCCCGTCCGCGACGAGCTGCGCGGCTCCTCCCCCTACGGCGCGCCGCAGCTCGACGTCCCGGTGCGGCTGAACACCAACGAGAACCCCTACCCGCTGCCCGAGGAGCTGGTGGCGCGGATCGGCGAGCGCGTCACCGAGGCCGCGCGCGGCCTCAACCGCTACCCGGACCGCGACGCCGTCGAGCTGCGCACCCGCCTGGCCGCCTACCTCACCCGCACCTGCGGCCACCCGGTCAACGCCGACGGCGTGTGGGCGGCCAACGGCTCCAACGAGGTGCTCCAGCAGCTCCTGCAGGCCTTCGGCGGCCCGGGCCGCACCGCGCTCGGCTTCGACCCGTCGTACTCGATGCACGCCCTGCTCGCCCGCGGCACCGGCACCGGCTGGGTATCCGGGCCGCGCCACGAGGACTTCACCGTCGACGTCGAGGCCGCCCGCCGCGTCATCGCCGAGCACCGCCCGCACGTGGTCTTCGTCTGCTCGCCCAACAACCCCACCGGCACCGCCACCCCGCCCGAGACCGTGCTCGCGGTGTACGAGGCCGCGCAGCGGGCGGCCGGGGGGCGCGGCGCCCTGGTGGTGGTGGACGAGGCGTACGGCGAGTTCAGCCACCGGCCCTCGCTGCTGCCGCTGATCGAGGGCCGCCCCAACCTGGTGCTCTCCCGTACCATGTCCAAGGCCTTCGGCGCCGCGGGCCTGCGCTTGGGCTACCTGGCCGCCGACCCGGCCGTGGTCGACGCCGTGCAGCTCGTGCGGCTGCCCTACCACCTGTCGGCCGTCACCCAGGCCACCGCGCTGGCCGCGCTGGAGTACACCGACACGCTGCTGGGCTACGTCGAGCAGCTCAAGAACGAGCGGGACCGCCTGGTCACCGAGTTGCGCGCGGCGGGCTGCGACGTCGTGGCCTCCGACGCCAACTTCGTGCAGTTCGGCCGCTTCGACGGCCCGGGCGGCGCGCACGCCGTCTGGCAGGCGCTGCTGGAACACGGGGTGCTGGTCCGGGACAACGGCGTCCCCGGCTGGCTGCGGGTGACCGCGGGCACCCCGCAGGAGAACGACGCGTTCCTGGACGCGGTACGTGCAGTGACGAAGGAGAACGAGCGATGAGCCGCGTGGGCCGTGTGGAACGCACCACCAAGGAGACGTCCGTGCTCGTCGAGGTCGACCTCGACGGGACGGGCAGGGTCGACGTCGCCACCGGCGTCGGCTTCTTCGACCACATGCTGGACCAGCTCGGCCGCCACGGGCTGTTCGACCTCAGCGTCAAGACCGACGGCGACCTGCACATCGACAGCCACCACACCATCGAGGACACCTCGCTGGCGCTGGGCGCCGCCTTCCGCCAGGCGCTGGGCGACAAGCGCGGCATCGTGCGGTTCGGGTACGCCTCGGTGCCGCTGGACGAGTCGCTCGCGCAGGTGACCGTCGACCTCTCCGGCCGCCCCTACCTGGTGCACTCCGAGCCGGACACCATGGCCCCGATGATCGGCCCGGACTACGACACGACGATGACGCGGCACATCCTGGAGTCGTTCGTCGCGCAGGCCCAGGTCGCCCTGCACGTGCACGTGCCCTACGGCCGCAACGCCCACCACATCGTGGAGTGCCAGTTCAAGGCGCTGGCCCGCGCGCTGCGCCAGGCCGGTGAGATCGACCCGCGGCAGACGGGCATCCCCTCCACCAAGGGCGCCCTGTGACCGGACTCTCCACCCTGCTGATCTTCGTCGGCCTGTTCCTGCTGGGCGGGGTCTTCTCCCTGCGCAAGCAGGGGCTGCCCACGGGCGTCATCGTGCTCGTCGGCGTCGGCGCCGCCCTGGCGCTGACGGCCGGCATCCTGCGACTGGAGGTGTGGCAGTGACGGGGAACGCCAACAACGACAGCAACGTCGGCAACGCCGGCAACGCGAACAACACCAAGAACACCAACACCGCCAAGAACGTCGTGGTCTTCGACTACGGGTTCGGCAACGTCCGCTCCGCCGAGCGCGCCCTGGCCCGGGTGGGCGCGCGCGTGGAGATCACCCGCGACTACGAGCGCGCGATGAACGCCGACGGCCTGCTCGTCCCCGGCGTCGGCGCCTTCGCGGCCTGCATGGCGGGGCTGCGCGAGGCCCGCGGCGACTGGATCGTGGGCCGCCGCCTGGCCGGCGGCCGCCCGGTCATGGGCATCTGCGTGGGCATGCAGATCCTCTTCTCGCGCGGCATCGAGCACGGCGTCCAGGCCGAGGGGCTGGACGAGTGGCCCGGCACCGTCGGGCCGCTGAAGGCCGACGTCGTCCCGCACATGGGCTGGAACACCGTCGAGCAGGCCGCGGACTCGCGGCTCTTCGCCGGGGTGGCGCCGGACGCCCGCTTCTACTTCGTGCACTCCTACGCCGCCCACGGCTGGGAGCTCCAGGCCCACAACCCGGCGCTGCGGCCGCCGAAGGTGACCTGGTCCACCCACGGCGAGCGGTTCGTCTCCGCCGTGGAGAACGGCCCGCTGTGGGCCACGCAGTTCCACCCAGAGAAGTCCGGCGACGCCGGCGCGCAGCTCCTCACGAACTGGATCGAGACGCTCTAGATGACCGACGTGACGCCCCAGAGGCTCGAACTGCTCCCCGCCGTCGATGTGCGCGACGGCCAGGCCGTGCGCCTGGTGCACGGCGAGTCCGGCACCGAGACCGGCTACGGCGACCCGCTCCAGGCCGCGCTCGCCTGGCAGGCGGCCGGCGCCGAGTGGCTGCACCTGGTCGATCTGGACGCCGCGTTCGGCACCGGGGACAACCGCCGCCGGATCGCCGAGGTCGTGGACCGCATGGAGCTCAAGGTCGAGCTCTCGGGCGGCATCCGCGACGACGCCTCACTCGCCGCCGCGCTCGCCACCGGCTGCACCCGGGTCAACCTGGGCACGGCCGCGCTGGAGTCCCCCGAGTGGGTGGCCAAGGTCATCGCCGAGCACGGCGACCGGATCGCCGTCGGCCTCGACGTGCGCGGCACCACGCTGCGCGGCCGTGGCTGGACGCGCGACGGCGGCGACCTCTACGAGACGCTGGAGCGGCTGAACGCCGAGGGCTGCGCCCGCTACGTCGTCACCGACATCAACAAGGACGGCACCCTCAAGGGCCCCAACCTGGCCCTCCTGCGCGACGTGTGCGCCGCCACCGACCGGCCGGTCGTCGCCTCCGGTGGCGTCTCCTCGCTGGCGGACCTGCGTGCCCTGGCCACCCTCGTCCCGCAGGGCGTCGAGGGCGCCATCGTGGGCAAGGCCCTCTACGCGAAGGCGTTCACGCTGGAAGAGGCGCTGGAGGCGGTGGCGGAATGACGATCGAGCGCGTGCACGGCGAGGGTTCCTGGGAGGAGACCATCGGCTCCGCACGCGCGGTCGCCGCCGGTGACCGGGTCGTCGTCGCGGGCACCATGCCGTTCGTGGACGGCGCGGTGGAGGGTGAGGGCGACCCGTACGAGCAGGCCCGGGTCGCCTTCGGACACGCCCTGGCGGAGCTGGCCCGGTTCGGCCTCGGCGCCGACTCCGTCGTCCGCACCCGCATGTACCTGGCCCACGCCCGCGACGTGGAGGACGTGGGCCGCGCCCACCGGGAGCGCTTCGGCGCCGCGCCGCCCGCGGCCACGCTCGTGGTCGTCTCGGGCTTCGCGGACAGCCGCGTGCTGGTGGAAGTCGAAGTGGAAGCGTTCCGAGACGTGACGGGAGAGCGTTCGTGACCCTGGCCGTACGAGTCATCCCCTGCCTGGACGTGGACGGCGGCCGGGTCGTCAAGGGCGTCAACTTCCAGAACCTGCGCGACGCCGGGGACCCGGTGGAGATGGCGAAGGTCTACGACGCCGAGGGCGCGGACGAGCTGACCTTCCTGGACATCACCGCCTCCTCCGGGGACCGCGAGACCACCTACGACGTCGTGCGCCGCACCGCGGAGCAGGTGTTCATCCCGCTCACCGTCGGCGGCGGCGTGCGCACCGCCGAGGACGTCGACCGCCTGCTGCGCGCGGGCGCCGACAAGGTGGGCGTCAACACCGCGGCCATCGCCCGCCCGGAGCTGATCCGCGAGATCGCCGAGCGCTTCGGCCGCCAGGTGCTCGTCCTGTCCGTGGACGCCCGCCGCACCCAGTCCGGGTCGTTCGAGGTGACGACGCACGGCGGCCGGCGCGGCACCGGCATCGACGCCGTGGAGTGGGCGCACCGGGCGGCCGACCTCGGCGCGGGGGAGATCCTGCTCAACTCCATGGACGCCGACGGCACCAAGGACGGCTACGACGTGGAGATGATCGGCGCGGTGCGCCGGCACGTCTCGGTCCCGGTCATCGCCTCCGGAGGCGCCGGCCGACTCGCGGACTTCCCCGCCGCCGTCAGCGCGGGCGCCGACGCGGTGCTGGCCGCCTCCGTGTTCCACTTCGGCGACCTGCGGATCACGGAGGTCAAGTCCGCGCTGGCGGAGGCGGGGCACCCGGTGCGGTGAGCCGCGGTGCGGCGGGGGCGGGCACCGGCGAGCGCCGGCCCGCCCGCACCGCCCGGAGCGGCTCCCCGCGCCCGCGTCCGCCGGGCGGCGCCCACCGGGCGCTCCGCGTCGGCGCCGCGGGACGGCTACCGGGCGCCGCGCCCCGGGTCACAGGCCCAGCGACGCCTCCTGGGCGCGCACCGCCGCGTCCTTGTCGCCCTCCAGCTCGACGCGCGCCGCGTCCTGCCGCCCGAACGCGAACAGCAGCAGCTCACCGGGCTCCCCGGTCACCGTGACGACGGGCGTGCCGCGCCGGGCGACGGCGGTCTGCCCGTCCGGGCGGCGCAGCACCAGCCCCACCGGGCACGCGCGCCCCAGCACCCGCGCGGCCTTCTCCAGCCGCGCCCACAGCACGTCGGAGAAGACCGGGTCCAGCGTGCGCGGCTTCCAGTCCGGCTGTGCGCGCCGCACGTCCTCGGCGTGCACGTAGAACTCCACCGTGTTCGCGGCCTCGTCGACCTGCTTGATGGCGTACGGCGAGCGGCGCGGCGGCCCGCCGCGCACGAGGCGGACCAGCTCCTCGTAGGGCTTGGCGGCGAACTCGGCCCGCACCCGCTCGTTCCGCGCGGCCAGCGGCTTGATCAGCAGGCCGGCGGCCGCGTCCGGGCGTCGCTCCCGGACCACGGCGTGGGCGGCGAGGTCCCGGGTCGTCCAGCCCTCGCACAGGGTCGGCGCGTCCGGGCCCGCGCTCTCCAACAGATCGGCGAACAGCAGGCGTTCCCGTGTGGCATGAGTCGACATGCCGCCACCCTACGGCGCCGCCGCCCCACGGCGACGGCGCCGGGCCGGGCGGAGCGAGCCCGCGCCGCCCCCCGGCGCCGGGCGGGGCGGCCGTGGGCTGAGGGGCCCGCTCAGGGCAGGGCCGCGGTGAGCTCGTCGCCGTCCTGGGTGGCGCTGAGCGTCAGCGAGCAGGACACCTGGTCCTTGCCCTGGAACTCGTAGGTGATCTGGAGCGGGTAGAGGGCGAAGGGGTAGTACGTCGGCCCGGCGGGCATCTCGTTCACCTTCTGCTGGGCGTCCTTCTCGCACAGCCCCAGCGCTTCCTCGCCGATCTCCGTGTTGTCCGCGTAGTCGCCCTCCAGGGTGAGGTTGGAGATGACCTCCGCGTCGTGCGGCTCGTCGCAGGCGACCTCTTCCAGGTCGGTGACGTCGGTGCTCAGCGTCGGGTGGTTGAAGCAGGTGCCCGGCTCCAGCACGACGTAGTCGACGTAGTCGGGTGGGGTGGCGGTCGGCTCGTCGGCGGACGGGGTGCCGGTGGGCTCGTCCTCGGGCTCCTCCGGCGGGCTCGGCGCGGCCTCCTCGGTGGGCCCCTGCGAACCGTCGCTCGGCGAAGCCGTCGGCGTGGTCGTGTCCTGGGCCGTGTCGTCCCCGTCACCTCCCGAGCCGAACAGCAGCAGGCCGCCGACCGCGAGCGCGGCGACGAGCACGACGGCGACGACGATCGCGGCGACCTTGGGCCCGTTGCCCCCGCTCCCGCCGGGCGGCGGGGGAGGGTAGCCGCCGGGCCCCCCGGGCGGCCCGGGCGGCGGGCCCCCGGGTATGCCGGGGCCGCCGTAGGGCGGCTGCTGCCCCGGGTACCCGCCACCGGGACCGCCCGGCTGGCCGGGATACCCGCCGGGCTGGCCGGGCTGGCCGGGCTGGCCCGGGTACCCGCCCGGCTGGCCGGGGTAGCCGTAGCCGCCCGCGGGCGGGCCGGGCTGTTCGGGGGGCCCGAAGCCCTGCGGCGGACCGAATCCGCCGCCGGCGCCGGACCCGGACTGGTTGTTCGGCGGCGGTGGGAAACTCATGGCGAAAGGATGCCCCATGCCACAGACATTCGACGCTCCGGGCTCCGTCACAGGTTCGGAACAGCGGCACGTCGCGAACCTGCCGCAGCGATACGGGTGTTATGCCGGTTTCCGGCGGGGTGTGCGAGCGCACGGGGCCGGGCGGCAGAATGACCCCATGCCAGCTACCGCGCTCGATCCCGCCATCGCCGCCCGCCTCAAGCGCACCGCCGACGGCCTGGTACCCGCCATCGCCCAGCAGTACGACACCGGCGAGGTGCTCATGCTCGGGTGGATGGACGACGAGGCCCTGCACCGCACCCTGACCACCGGACGCTGCACCTACTGGAGTCGCAGCCGCCGCGAGTACTGGGTCAAGGGGGACACCTCCGGGCACGTCCAGCGGGTGAAGTCCGTGGCGCTGGACTGCGACGGGGACACCGTGCTGGTCCAGGTCGACCAGGTCGGCGCCGCCTGCCACACCGGCGACCGCACGTGCTTCGACGCCGGCCGCCTCCCGGTGGCGCCGCGCGCGGCGGGGGAGGAGGGCTGACCATGGCGACCGGAACCACCCGGACCGACCGCACCGCCGACGAGGCCCCCGCCCCGGCGTCCGCCCCGGTGAGCCCCGGCCTGGCGGACTTCCGCGCCCTCGCCAGGGACCGGCGCGTCATCCCCGTCACCCGCCGCCTGCTCGCCGACGGCGACACGCCGATCGCGCTGTACCGCAAGCTCGCGGGGGAGCGGCCGGGCACCTTCCTGCTGGAGTCCGCCGAGAACGGCCGCACCTGGTCGCGCTACTCCTTCGTGGGCGTGCGCAGCGCCGCCACCCTGACCGTCCGCGACGGCCAGGCGCACTGGATCGGCACCCCGCCGGTCGGCGTCCCCGTCGACGGCGATCCGCTGGCCGCCCTGCGCGCCACCGTCGAGACGCTGCACACCCCCCGTGAGCGGGGGCTGCCCCCGTTCACCGGCGGCATGGTCGGCTACCTGGGGTACGACGTCGTCCGCCGCCTGGAGCGCGTCGGCGACAGCGCCGAGGACGACCTCGGCCTGCCCGAGCTGACGATGCTGCTCGCCTCCGACCTCGCGGTGCTCGACCACCGCGACGGCACCGTGCTCCTGATCGCCAACGCCATCAACCACAACGACCTGGACACCGGCGTCGACGAGGCGTACGCCGACGCCGTCGCCCGGCTGGACGCCATGACCGTCGACCTGGACCGCCCCGCCCCGGCCGGCGCCGCCGCGCTGCCCGAGCCCGAGGTGCCCGCCTACACCGAGCTGTGGGGCGGCGAGCAGTACCGGGCGGCCGTGACGGACGTCAAGGAGCGCATCCGGGCCGGCGAGGCCTTCCAGGTGGTGCCCTCCCAGCGCTTCCAGACGCCGTGCGACGCCGGCGCCCTGGACGTCTACCGGGTGCTGCGCACCACCAACCCCAGCCCGTACATGTACCTGTTCCGCTTCGGCGGACCGGACGGCGAGGAGCCCGGGTTCGACGTCGTGGGCTCCAGCCCGGAGGCGCTGGTGCGGGTGCAGGACGGCCGGGCGGTGCTGCACCCCATCGCCGGGACGCGCCCGCGCGGCGCCACGCCGCAGGAGGACCACGACCTCGCCGACGAACTGCTCGCGGACGCCAAGGAGCGCGCCGAGCACCTGATGCTCGTCGACCTGGGCCGCAACGACCTGGGGCGGGTGTGCGAGCCCGGCAGCGTGGAGGTGGTCGACTTCATGACCATCGAGCGCTACAGCCACGTCATGCACATCGTCTCCACGGTGACCGGGCGACTGCGCGGGGACCGCACGGCGTTCGACGCGCTGCTGGCCTGCTTCCCCGCCGGAACCCTCTCCGGGGCCCCCAAGCCCCGGGCGCTGCGGATCATCGAGGAGCTGGAGCCGGTCCGCCGGGGCCTGTACGGCGGCTGCGTGGGCTACCTGGACTTCGCCGGGGACTCCGACACCGCCATCGCCATCCGCACCGCGCTGCTGCGGGAGGGCACCGCCTACGTGCAGGCCGGGGCGGGCGTCGTGGCGGACTCCGATCCGGCGGCCGAGGACACCGAGTGCCGCAACAAGGCGGCCGCGGTGCTCAGGGCGGTGCACGCCGCACGCCGACTCGGCGGTAGCGTGGCGGGGTGACACCTTCGCCCCCCTCTGACCCGGAACCGCCCCCCGCCGGCCGGTCCGCCGGCCCGCCGGACGACGCCGCGCCGCCCGACGGCGGCGCCGCCGCCCGCCGCGCGCTGGGCGCCACCCTGCTCGGAGGCGCCCTGGGCGCGGCCGTGGTGCTGGTCGCCGCCGGCCGCACGTGGGCCGAGGCGGTCGCCGTCGGCGGCGGGGCCCGGCTGCCGGTGACGGTCCAGGGCGGGGACGTGAGCGGGCTGCCCAGCGCGCTGGCGCTGGTCGGGCTCGCCGCTCTCGTCGCCGTCTTCGCCGTGCGCGGGCGGGCGCGCCGGCTGGTGGGCGCGCTGCTCGCGGCCTGCGGCGCGGGCACGGTGGCCGCCGCGCTCGTCGGCGCGGCCGACACCGCGGCCCTGCGCACCGCCGGGGCGGAGGCGACCGGGCTGACGGGCGGCTCCCTGGCGGACGTCAGCCACAGCGCCTGGCCCTACGTCGCCGCCGCCGGCGGCCTGCTCCTGCTGCTGGCCGGCCTGCTGGCGCTGCGGTACGCGGGGCACTGGCCCGCCATGGGCAGCCGCTACGAGCGCGCCGGGGCCCGGCCCGCCGCGCGCCGCGCCGCGCCGGCCGACCCGGACCGTCCCGAGGACTTGTGGAAGGCCCTGGACCGGGGCGAGGACCCCACCGGCGCACCGCCGCCGCCGCGGTCCGCCGCGGGCCGGAACGCGGCCCAGGAGGCGGCCGGGGACGAGCGGCCCGAACGGTCCTGACACAATGGCCCCGGACGCGGCCACCGGCCCGTTCCCCTCACCCACGACCCAGTGAGCACGACCGACCGAGGAGCTCCCATGGCGGACAGCAGCCACGGACACACCCCCGCCGCCTGGACCGGCGTCACCATCGCCTTCATCGGCTTCTGCGTCAGCGCCGTGTTCATGGTGCTGGCCCAGCCGGTGCTCGTCTGGGCCGGGCTGGCCCTTGCGGGGCTCGGCGGGATCGTCGGCCTGATCATGCGCTCCATGGGCATGGGCATGCCGAAGGAGCCCACCGACCTGACCGCCCGCCGCGAGGAGGCCGGCGCGGCTCAGCGCTGAGCCCCCGGCCCGGCGGTGAGCGCCCGGCGCGGCGCTGGACCGCTCGGCGCGGCGTGCTCGGGAGTGCGGCTTCGCGCCGGTCTCCCGGGCGCCGCGCCGTCCCGCGTCCGCCGCACCGCCCCGGTCCCGCCGCCGCTCCCGTCAGGCGCCGGGGCCGTGGCCGCGCCCGGCCCGTCCGCGCAACGGACGCCCGCCGCGCCGTCCGGCCCCGGTCGGCCGTGACCGGACGCGCCCGGCACGGAAGGCTCCGGAAAGCGGGCGGGCTCGTCCGATAGATGAGACCCGGCCGCACCGGATGCGGGGCCCGCGCCGCTGGCCGGATACCATCGCAGACGTTGACCGCGACGATCCGTAACTCAGCAGAAAGGGGCCGCTCGCGTGAGTGTGCTCGCCGAGATCATCGACGGAGTCCGCGCAGACCTCGCCGAGCGCCAGCAGCGCGTCAGCCTTGAGGAACTGAAGGAGCGCGTCGCACAGGCCCCGCCCGCCAAGGACGGCGCGGCCGCGCTGAAGGGCGAGGACATCCGGGTCGTCTGCGAGGTCAAGCGCTCCAGCCCCTCCAAGGGCGCGCTGGCCGCCATCGCCGACCCGGCCGGGCTGGCCGCCGACTACGAGGCCGGCGGCGCCGCGGTCATCTCCGTGCTCACCGAACAGCGCCGCTTCGGCGGCTCGCTCGCCGACCTGGAGGCGGTGCGCGCCCGGGTGGACATCCCGGTGCTGCGCAAGGACTTCATCGTCACCGCCTACCAGCTCTGGGAGGCGCGGGCGCACGGCGCCGACCTCGCCCTGCTCATCGTCGCCGCGCTGGAGCAGGACGCGCTGGTCTCGCTGATCGAGCGCGCGGAGTCGATCGGCCTCACCCCGCTGGTCGAGGTGCACGACGAGGAGGAGGTCGCGCGGGCGGTGGACGCGGGCGCCCGCGTCATCGGCGTCAACGCGCGCAACCTGAAGACCCTGGAGGTCGACCGGGGCAACTTCTCCCGTGTCGCCCCGGAGATCCCCGACCACATCGTGAAGATCGCCGAGTCCGGGGTGCGCGGCCCGCACGACCTGATCGCCTACGCCAACGACGGCGCGGACGCCGTCCTGGTCGGCGAGTCCCTGGTCACCGGCAAGGACCCCAAGTCGGCGGTGGCCGACCTCGTCGCCGCCGGGGCGCACCCGGCGCTGCGCCACGGACGCTGACGCCGTGACGCACGCTCTCGCCCGACTCGCCCGCGGCTGCCGGCCGCGGGGCTGCCGCGCGCCCGCGCGGCGCGTGCACGGGCGGCGGGTGCGCTACCACATCGGCGCGGAGCCGGGACAGATCAACGGGCGGCGATGGCGCGGCCGCCACGGGCGGCCGCACCCGGCGTGAGGGGACGCCCCTCGCGCGGCCGGGTGCGCGCCCCCGCGGTTCCCCGCCACCGGCGGGGCGCGTGCGCGCGCCCCCACCCGTCGCAGGCACCGCGCGCCCCGCGCGCCCGGTACCGCTTCCCGTTCCCTGGAGACCGTCCTGATGTCCGTTGACTTCTTCCTGCCCGACCCCGAGGGCCGGGTCCCCAGCGCCGAGGGGTACTTCGGCGCGTTCGGCGGCAAGTTCATCCCGGAGGCGCTGGTCGCCGCCGTGGACGAGGTGGCCGCCGAGTACGCCAAGGCCAAGGCCGACCCCGCCTTCGCCGCCGAGCTCAACGACCTGCTCGCGCACTACACCGGCCGCCCCAGCGCGCTGACCGAGGTCCCGCGGTTCGCCGAACACGCCGGCGGGGCGCGGGTCTTCCTCAAGCGCGAGGACCTGAACCACACCGGCTCCCACAAGATCAACAACGTGCTGGGCCAGGCACTGCTCACCCGGCGCATGGGCAAGACCCGCGTCATCGCCGAGACCGGCGCGGGCCAGCACGGCGTGGCGACCGCCACCGCCTGCGCGCTGTTCGGCCTGGAGTGCACCATCTACATGGGCGAGGTCGACACCCGGCGCCAGGCGCTCAACGTCGCCCGGATGCGCATGCTGGGCGCCGAGGTCGTCCCGGTGTCCTCCGGCAGCCGCACCCTGAAGGACGCCATCAACGAGGCGTTCCGCGACTGGGTGGCCAACGTCGACCACACCCACTACCTCTTCGGCACCGTGGCCGGGCCGCACCCCTTCCCGCAGCTCGTGCGCGACTTCCACCGGGTCATCGGCGTCGAGGCGCGCCGCCAGGTGCTGGAGCGCACCGGGCGGCTGCCGGACGCCGTCGCGGCCTGCGTCGGCGGCGGCTCCAACGCCATCGGCCTCTTCCACGCCTTCCTCGGCGACACCTCGGTGCGCCTGGTGGGCCTGGAGGCGGCGGGCCACGGCGTGGACTCCGGCGAGCACGCCGCCACCCTGAGCGTCGGCGAGCCCGGCATCCTGCACGGCTCCCGCTCCTACGTCCTCCAGGACGACGAGGGGCAGATCACCGAGCCGTACTCCATCTCCGCGGGCCTGGACTACCCCGGCATCGGCCCCGAGCACTCCTACCTCAAGGACACCGGGCGCGGCGAGTACCGGCCGGTCACCGACGCGCAGGCGATGGAGGCGCTGCGGCTGCTCTCCCGGACCGAGGGCATCATCCCGGCCATCGAGTCCGCCCACGCGCTCGCCGGGGCGCTGGACCTCGGCCGCGAGCTCGGGCCGGACGGGCTCGTGCTGGTCAACCTCTCCGGGCGCGGCGACAAGGACATGGACACCGCGGCCCGCTACTTCGGGTACTACGACGAGGAGGCCCGGTGATGGCGGGCACGGCACACATCCACGGCACGTCCGCCCCGGCCCACCACGACGCGGACGGCCCCGCCGGCGTCCCGGGCGACGCCACGGGCCGGGCCGACCTGCTCACCTCGGTGCTCGCCCGGGCCCGCCAGGAGGGCCGCGCGGCCCTCGTCGGCTACCTGCCCGCCGGGTTCCCCACCGTCGACGGCGGCGTGGCCGCCTGCACGGCGCTGCTGGCGGGCGGCTGCGACGTCGTCGAGGTCGGCCTGCCGCACAGCGACCCGGTGCTGGACGGACCGGTGATCCAGACGGCCGACGACATCGCCCTGCGCGGCGGGGTGCGCATCGCCGACGTCCTGCGCACGGTGCGCGAGGCGCACGCCGCCACCGGGGCGCCGGTGCTGGTGATGACCTACTGGAACCCGGTGGACCGCTACGGCCCCGAGCGGTTCGCGGCCGAGCTGGCCGCGGCCGGGGGCGCGGGGTGCATCCTGCCGGACCTGCCGGTCGAGGAGTCCGCCGCGTGGCGGAAGTCCGCCGAGCACCACGGACTGGCCACGGTGTTCGTCGTCGCGCCCAGCAGCCGCGACGAGCGGCTCGCGAAGATCACGGCGGCCGGTTCCGGGTTCGTGTACGCGGCGTCCCTGATGGGGGTCACCGGCACGCGCGCGTCGGTCGGCGGCCAGGCGCGGGACCTCGTCACCCGCACGCGGGCGGTCACCGACCTGCCGGTGTGCGTGGGGCTGGGCGTCTCCGACCGCGCCCAGGCCGCCGAGGTCGCGGGCTTCGCCGACGGCGTCATCGTCGGCTCGGCGTTCGTCAAGGCGCTGCTGGAGCACGGCGACGACCTCGACGCCGGCCTGGCCGCCGTCCGGCACCTCGCCGGAGAGCTCGCGGCCGGCGTCCGCGAGGGCTAGCAGGCCGCACCGCCCGTGCCACCGGACGGCCCGCGCCCGCCGCACCACGCGGGCGCGGGCCGTCCGCGGCCGGGGAGCGGCCCGGCGCGCCCCACGGTGCGGGCGGGGCCGTCCGGCTCACGGTGCGTGCAGGCGCAGGACCGCCTGCTCGGCGCCCTCCGGTGGGGCACCGCGCCGGCGGGAGACGCCGACCATCGTGGCGAAGGCCAGCGGCACCGTCCAGGACGCGGGCTGCGCCAGCAGCACCGTGAGCAGCCCGGAGAACTCGCCCAGCGCGGAGACCAGCGCCGCGCCGGTGGCGGAGACGGCGCCGACGGCGAGCCCGGCCACGGCGCCGCCCCGGGTCAGCCCCGGCCACCAGATGCCCAGCACCAGCAGCGGGCAGAACGTGGACGCCGCCACGGCGAACGCCCAGCCGACCATGACGTTGATGTCCACGTGCGCCGCGGGCAGCGAGAGCAGCACGGCCACGCCCGCCCCCACCGCCACCGCCAGGCGCAGCCGGGACAGCCCGCTGCCGAACAGGTCGTGCGAGAGCCCGCCCGCGAGCGCCAGCAGCAGCCCGGACGAGGTGGACAGGAACGCCGCGAACGCCCCGGCGGCCACCAGCGCCGTCAGCACGCTGCCCAGCGTGCCCGGGGCGACCTGGCCCGGCAGCACCACGGCCACCGTGTCCGTCGTCCCCGAGCGCACCAGGTGCGGCGTCATCACCCGGCCCAGCAGGCCGTACACCACCGGGAAGAGGTAGAACACGCCGAGCAGCGCGATCACCAGGACCGCCACCCGCCGGGCCGCGCGCGGACTGGAGCTGGTGTGGAAGCGCATGATGACGTGCGGCAGCCCCACCGCGCCGAGCGTCGTGGCCAGCAGCACCGACCAGGTCGACAGCAGCGGGTACCCCGAGTCGCCGATGTCCAGCAGCGGCCTGCTCCACCCCTCGGGCACGGTCACCGGGGTCAGCGCCGCAGCCCGGACGTCCGCGCCCGCGCGCACCGTGAGGAACACCGCGGGCACCGCGATGAACACCAGCTTCACCAGGTAGTGGAACGCCTGCACGTAGGTGGCCGAGCGCATGCCGCCCACCGCGATGGAGCCGCTGACCACCAGCCCGGCCAGCACCACCCCCACCCAGTACGGCGTGCCGCTCACCAGGTGCAGCACCACGCCGGCGCCCTTGAACTGGGGCACCAGGTACAGCCACATGATCACCAGCACGACCAGCCCGCACAGCCGCCGCACCCGGCGCGAGCCGAGCCGGTACTCGGCGAAGTCCGGCACGGTGTACGCGCCCGAGCGCCGCATCGGCCCGGCCACCAGGGCCACGACGGCCACGTAGCCCGCGGTGAACCCGACCGCGTACCACATCGTGCCGATGCCGTCCTTCAGCAGCAGCCCGGCCAGCCCCAGCACCGAGGCGGCCGAGACGTACTCGCCCGCGATGGCCATGGCGTTCCAGCGGCTGCGCACCCGCCGGGAGGCGACCAGGAAGTCCGGTGTGGTCCGCGCCGCCCGCACGCCGTAGAGGCCGATGGCCAGGCTCGCGGCGACCAGGAAGCCGATCGCCAGCAGCCCCGTCACGGCCGGTCGCCCGGGCGCGGGTGCCCCTCGGCCGCCTCGGTCCGCTCGGCGGTGCGCACGTGGGCGACGGCGATGAGCAGCAGCAGCGGGTACGTCGCCGCGGCCAGCACCAGCCAGGACACCGGCACCCCGCCGACGGCCAGCCGGTCCAGGGCGGGCAGCGCCGCGATGACCCCGCTGGTGCCGAACAGCACCAGGCCCAGCAGCGCCAGCGTGCGCAGGGCGGCGCGCCGCTGGGCGGCGAAGACCCGGCGGGCCAGCGGCGGGTCCTCGGGCCCGGGCAGCGGCAGCGGACGCCGGGTGCCGCGGTGCCCGCGCGCCAGCGCGATCCGCGTCTGCGGGCTGGTGACCTTCACCCGGCCCCGCGCGCCGCTCACCGCGCCGCCCGGCCGAGCTCGCCGTGGCGCGCCGCGTCCATGAGCCGGTCCTTCAGCCCCCGCGCGTGCCGCCGGCTGACCGGCACGTCGCCGGCCGGGGTGCAGGCCACCAGCCCCGCCGAGCTGGTGACGCGCAGGTCGTGCACCCATCCGACGGCCACCAGGTAGCCGCGGTGCACGCGGACGAACCCCGCCGGGGCCCACACGTCCTCCAGGTAGGACAGCGACAGCCGGATCAGGTGGGTGCCCTCGGCGGTGTGCAGCCGGACGTAGTCGCCGTGCGCCTCGGCGAACTGGATGTCGTCGCGCCGCACGAACACCGTGCGGCGGCTGTGCTCGATCTGCACCACCGCCAGCTCGTCGGCCGGCGCGCTCTCCCGCGGGGCCCGGCGCAGCCGGGCGATGCGGGCGACGGAGTCCGCCAGCCGCTCCGGCCGCACGGGCTTGAGCAGGTAGTCCACGGCCCCGATGCCGAACGCCTCGATCGCGTGCGACTCCGAGGCGGTGACGAACACGATCGCCGGCGGCCGCGAGAGCATGCTCACGACCCGGGCGACCTCCATGCCGTCCAGGCCCGGCATGGAGATGTCCAGGAACACCGCGTCGAACCCGGCGCCCCCCAGCAGCCGCACCGCCGCCTCGCCGCTGTCGGCCGACAGCACCTCCGCGATCTCCGGCGTGTCGGCGAGGAAGCCGTTCAGCTCCTCCCGGGTGGACGGCTCGTCCTCGACGACCAGGACCCGCAACGTCACTCGGCCACCACTCCTCGCATGAAGCGCGGCACCCGGATGACCACCTTGGTACCGCTGTCGGGCGCGGTCTCGATCACCAGGCCGTGCTCGGCCCCGTACACCGCGCGCAGCCGCTGGTCCACGTTGGCCAGCCCCACACCCTTCGCGGGCGGCCCGGTGCCGGCGAGGACGGCGCGCGCGAGGCCGGGCTCCATGCCCACGCCGTCGTCCTCGATCTCGATGACGCACAGCGGGCCCTCGCCGAAGCCCGAGACGCTGATGTGCCCGCGCCCCGCCTTGCGCTCCAGACCGTGCCGCACGGCATTCTCCACGATGGGCTGGACCACCAGGAAGGGGACGGTCACGGGCAGGATCTCCGGGGCCATCCGCACGGTGATCTCCAGCCGGTCGTCGAACCGCGCGCGTTGGAGCTCCAGGTACGTCTGGGTGGCCTGCAGTTCGGCGGCGACGGTGGCGAAGTCGCCCTTGGCGGAGAAGCTGTACCGCAGGTAGTCGGCGAAGTCGGTGAGCAGCCCGCGGGCGCGCGCCGGGTCGCTGCGGATGTGCGCGGCGATCACCGCCAGGGCGTTGTGCAGGAAGTGGGGCGAGATCTGCGCGCGCAGGGTCCGCAGGTCGGCGGCGGCGATGCGGGTGCGCGCGGTGCGCAGCTCGGCGTGGTCGAGCTGGCCCGCGATCAGCCGGGCGACCTCGCTCACGTCCTCTTCGCCCAGGTCGCCCGCGGCCAGCACGCAGCCGGCGAGGTCGTCGGCGACGATGAGCGGGGCCGCGCACAGCGGCGGCCTGCGCAGCGCCGCACCGCGCTCGAAGACCTCCGCCACCAGCGCCTCCGGGTCGCTGCCCGTCGGCATCGCACCCTGCCGGGCGACGGGGCCGTCCAGGTCGGCCAGCAGGACGGCGTCGGCGCGCAGCAGCCTGCGCACGCGGCGCGCGGCGGAGCCGGCCGCACCGCCGCGCAGGCCGTCGCGCAGGTCGCCGCCCAGCAGCCGCGCCTCGCGGAGCACGCCCATCGTGTCCGGCGGTTCCGACCGGCGCGCGCGCAGCCCTCGCCCCCACGTCGCTCTCACGCGCCGACGTTAACCCAGCCCTACCGGATTGCGACCCGGTCGCGCGGCACGTCCTGGCCGGTCCGGGCCCCGGGCCGGTCCCGGGCGCGGTGCGCGGCGCGCCCGGGACGCCGGGACGGTGCGCCCGGGGGCCCGGCCCCGGGCCGACCCGGGCGCCGCGTCCGCCGCGAGGCCCGGTCCGGGTGCGCCGCGCCCGCCCGGTGGGCCCGCCCGGGGGCGTCGGGCGGGCCCACCGGGTTCAGTGGGTGGACGCCTTCTCCGCGCCCGCGCCCGTCAGCGCCCGCACCTGGAGCTCCGCGAAGCGCCGCGCGTCGCGCTCGCCGGAGGTCAGCGTGCCCACGACCGCGCACAGCAGGCCCAGCGGGATCGACACCAGGCCGGGGTTGGCCAGCGGGAACCAGGCGAAGTCCGCGCCGGTGACCAGCGCCTTCTCCGAGCCGGAGACCACCGGGGAGAAGAGCACCAGGACGACCGCGCTGATCAGGCCGCCGTAGATGCCGGCCACCGCCCCGCGGGTGTTGAACCGCTTCCAGAACAGGCTCAGCAGCAGCGTCGGCAGGTTGGCGGAGGCCGCCATCGCGAAGGCCAGCGCCACCAGGAAGGCCACGTTCAGGCTCTGCGCGAAGATGGCCAGCACGATGGCCACCGCGCCCACCCCGAAGGCCGACATCCGCGCGACCTTGACCTCTTCGCCCTCGCTCGCCCTCCCCTTGCGCAGCACGCTGTTGTAGAAGTCGTGCGCCAGCGACGAGGAGGAGGCGATCATCAGCCCGGCCACGGTGGACAGGATCGCGGCGAAGGCGACGGCCGCGATGATGGCGAGCAGCACGGCGGCGAGTCCCGAGCCGCCGAAGTGGTCGCCCGCCGCCTCGGCCAACTGCGGGGCCGCCGTGTTCCCCGCGGCGTCCTGCGCGGTGATGGCCTCCCTGCCGACGAGCGCCGCCGCGCCGAAGCCCAGCACCAGGGTCATCAGGTAGAAGCTGCCGATCAGCCCGATGCCCCAGTTGACCGACGCGCGGGCCGTCTTGGCGTCCGGAACGGTGTAGAAGCGGATCAGCACGTGCGGCAGGCCCGCCGTGCCCAGCACGAGGGCCAGGCCCAGGCTGATCAGGTCGAGCTTGTTCCACAGCGTCTGGAGCGCGTCGCCGGGCACCTCGACGCCGTAGCGCAGGCCCGGTTCGAGGAACGACTGCCCGGCCCCGCTGGCGTTCGCCGCGTCGTTCATCAGCGAGCCGAGGTCGAAGTCGTAGACGGCCAGCACCAGCACGGTGAGCAGGAGCGCCCCGCCCATCAGCATGCCCGCCTTGATGATCTGGACCCACGTCGTGCCCTTCATGCCGCCGAAGGTGACGTAGACGATCATCAGGATGCCGACGATGACGATGCCCATGATCTTCGCGGTGTCCGCGCTCATCCCCAGGTACGTCTCGCCCGGCTCGATGCCCAGCAGCAGGGCGATGAGCGCTCCGGCGCCCACCATCTGGGCGAGCAGGTAGAAGATGGAGACGGTCATCGTCGAGACGGCGGCGGCCGTGCGCACCGGGCGCTGGTTCATCCGGTACGACAGCACGTCGGCCATCGTGAAGCGGCCCGAGTTGCGCAGCAGTTCGGCCACCAGCAGCAGCGCGACGAGCCAGGCCACCAGGAAGCCGATGGAGTACAGGAACCCGTCGTAGCCGTAGAGCGCGATCATGCCGGCGATGCCCAGGAACGAGGCCGCCGACATGTAGTCGCTGCCGATGGCGAAGCCGTTCTGCACGCCGCTGAACCCGCGGCCGCCGGAGTGGAAGTCGGTGGCCGACTTCGTCTGCCGCCCGGCCCGGATCGTGATCACCAGGGTGACCGCGATCATCGCCAGGAACAGCAGGATGGTCAGGGTGCGGCCGCTGCTCCCGGCCTCCTGCGCCAGCGTCATCGGGCGGCTCCGTTCTGCGCGTCGGTCTGGTCCGCGGACCCCGGCCCGGCGCCGGGACCCGCGTCGGTTCCGTCCCGGCCCGCGCCGCCGTCCCCGGGCGCGTCGCCCAGCTCGGCGCGCAGGGCGTCGGCGAGGCCGTCCAGGCGCCGGTTGGCGTAGCGCGAGTACAGGACGGCGATGCCGAAGGTGGAGACGAACTGCAGCACGCCGAAGACCAGGGCCACGTTGACGGTGCCGAACAGCACGGTGGACATCACCCCGCGCGCGTACGCCGACATCAGCACGTACAGCAGGTACCACGCGAGGAAGGCGACGCTCATCGGGAAGACGAAGACGAGCAGCCGTCGCTTGAGCTCCAGGAAGCGCGGGTCGGTGTGCATCGCCACGCGGCGGTCCGTCGCCTCCTTCGGCGAGCGCGACTGCGGCGGGGGTTCGGTGGGCATGAACGCCTCCTCGGCAGGGGTCGGACAGGGGGAAAGTAAGCAGCGTCACACCGGTGGGGAAGCCGTGTTCGAGTGCGTGCGCCGAACGTCGCCGGTCCGCGACGAGCGGCACACCTGTGGCCGCCGACCGGTCGGCAGCCACGCCGAACGGTCGTCAAGGCGGGCCCCCGCGCATCGCACCTTCAGGGGAAGCCGCACGTCCGGCCGTCGGTACCCGACCGGCCCGCTCGTTGACCCGGGCGTGATGAGCGAGAACCCCGAGAACCCCGAGAACCACGGGAACCAGGAGAGCCGGCACGACGGGAAGCGGCCCGCCGTCGAGCGGCTGCGCGAGCAGCGCGAACGGGAGCAGGCGGCCGAGAAGCGCAGGCGGGGCGTGAAGGCCTCACTGGTCGTCGTCGCGGTCCTGGCCGTCGTCGGCGTCGTGGGCTACGCCGCCGCGGGCGGCTCCTCCTCCTCCGGCGGCGGGCAGGCGGCGGCGCCCATCAGCGAGGGCAAGGGGCAGGCCCCCGTCACGCTCACGATCTACGAGGACTTCCGCTGCCCCGGCTGCGCGGCGTTCGAGACGCAGTTCAAGGACACCGTCCACGAACTCGTCGACGACGGCCGGGTGCGCACCGAGTACCACCTGGTCTCCATCATCGACGGCAACATGGGCGGCAACGGCTCCAAGTTCGCCGCGAACGCCGCGCACTGCGCGAAGGACGCCGGGCTGTTCACGCCCTACCACGACCTGCTCTACGCCCAGCAGCCGCCCGAGCAGGAGGACACCTTCGCCGACAAGGACCACCTGATCGAACTCGCGGGCCAGGTCCCCGGCCTGGACTCCCCGGAGTTCCGCTCGTGCGTCCAGAACGGCACCCACGACGAGAAGGTGGCCGCCACCAACGACGCCTTCACCTCCTCCGAGTACAACGCGACGCCCACCGTGCTGCTGGACGGCGAGAACATCTACGCGGACCCGAACAACCCGCTCACCCCGCAGAGCCTGCGGGCCAAGGTGGCCGAGGCCGCGGCGGCGGCCGACTGACACCTGACACCCGTTACCGCCCCGTGGCCCGGGCACGGTAGCGTCTGAACCGCCATGGAGACTCTTGCCTCGATCCCCAGCCCGTCGAACGGCGAAATCCTGCTGTTCGACACCGTTCCGCTGCGTGGCTACGCCGCCTGCATCATCATCGGAGTGTTCGTCGCCGTCTGGCTCGGCGGGAAGCGCTGGGTGGCCCGGGGCGGCCAGCCGGGCACGGTCGCCGACGTCGCCGTGTGGGCCGTTCCGTTCGGCCTCGTCGGCGGGCGCCTCTACCACGTCGTCACCGACTACCAGCTCTACTTCGCCGAGGGCGAGAACTGGGTCGAGGCCTTCCACATCTGGAAGGGCGGCCTGGGCATCTGGGGCGCGATCGCCTTCGGCGCGCTCGGCGCCTGGATCGCCTGCCGCCGCCGGGGCATCCCGCTGCCCGCCTACGCCGACGCGGTGGCCCCGGGCATCGCGATCGCCCAGGCCATCGGCCGCTGGGGCAACTGGTTCAACCAGGAACTGTACGGCCGGGCGACCGACCTGCCGTGGGCGGTGGAGATCGACAACGGCCGGGACGCGGGCACCTTCCACCCCACGTTCCTCTACGAGTCCCTGTGGTGCCTGGGCGTCGCCCTGCTGGTGCTGTGGGCCGACCGCCGCTTCCGGCTCGGCCACGGCCGGGCGTTCGCGCTCTACGTCGCCGCCTACACCGCCGGGCGGTTCTGGATCGAGTACCTGCGCATCGACCAGGCGCACGAGATCCTCGGCCTGCGCCTGAACAACTGGACCTCGCTCGTCGTCTTCCTGGGCGCCGTCGCCTTCTTCGTCCTCTCCGCCAGGCGGCGCCCGGGCCGCGAGCTGGTGGTCGAACCCCCGCCGGACGGCGCGCCCGCGGCGGCCTCGCCCGAGGCCAACACCGACGCCCCGGACCCCGACAAGCCCACCGCCGACGCCTCCGCCGACGACACTCCGTCCGACGCCGCCCCGTCCGGCGGCGACGCCCCGTCCGGCAGGACGGCGCCGAGGAAGTAACCGCGCCCCGCGCCCCCGGGCCGCCCTCCGCCCGCGCGCGGCACGGCCACGGGCGCGGGGAGCTTGCGCTCAGTACGGCCTTCCTCGCTGGCAGCCGGGCCACAAGCGCGTTTACCGTCGGGGTATGGCCGCCGCAGAGCCGCAGAGCCACACCCACCGCGACGTCAGCGGTGGGTGGCTGCGCCCCGCCGTCTTCGGGGCGATGGACGGCCTCGTCTCCAACCTCGCCCTGATCACCGGCGTGGCCGGCGGCTCCGCCGCACCGCGGACGATCGTCCTCACCGGCCTCGCGGGTCTGGCGGCCGGTGCCTTCTCCATGGCCGCCGGCGAGTACACCTCCGTGGCCTCCCAGCGCGAGCTGGTCCTCGCGGAGCTGGCCGTGGAGCGCCGCGAGCTGCTGGAGGACCCGCTCGGCGAGCAGCGCGAGCTCGCGGCCCGCTACCGCGACCGCGGGCTGGCGGAGCCGCTGGCCGCCGAGGTCGCCGCCCAGCTCTCCCGGGACCCGGAGCAGGCGCTGGAGATCCACGCCAGGGACGAGCTGGGCGTGGACCCGGACGGCCTGCCGTCTCCGCTGGTGGCCGCCGTCTCCTCGTTCGGCTCCTTCGCGCTCGGCGCGCTGCTGCCCGTCCTGCCCTACCTGCTGGGCGTGACGCTGGTGTGGCCGGCCGTGGCCGTCGCGCTGACCGGGCTGTTCCTGTGCGGGGCGGCCGTGTCCAAGGTCACCGCCCGCCCGTGGTGGTACGGGGGGCTGCGGCAGTTCATCCTGGGCGGGGTGGCGGCCGGGCTCACCTACGTGCTCGGCTCGCTCCTGGGCGCGGCGCTCGGGTGACGTGCGCGGCCGGTCGCTCCGCGTAACCTCGTTACCGGGCGGTTTCAGCGGCGCGGGCACCGGGCAGTAGCCCGAAGCACTGCGAGCAAGGGCGCTCGCCTGAACCCCTGCGCGTGCGGAGGCCATCCTCCTTCCGCTTACTCCGGATGCCCCGTCTGGCGTCCGTATGGTGGACTCCGGTATCCACTTTCCGGGAAACCGACCATCATGTAATCTGCGTGAAATTTTGATCTGCAGAGGGCCAACGTCGTCCCTCGGCACTGGTACATGCCACGACGACGACGGGAGAGCCGATGCGTGCAGCGTCTATGGCGGCCCACCCTGCCAAGCAGGGGTTGTACGACCCCCAGTACGAGCACGACGCCTGTGGTGTCGGCTTCGTGGCCACCCTCACCGGCGAAGCGAGCCACCGCCTCGTGGAGCAGGCGCTGACCGTCCTGCGGAACCTGGAGCACCGCGGCGCCACCGGCGCCGAGGCCGACTCGGGCGACGGCGCGGGCATTCTCGTCCAGGTCCCGGACGCCTTCCTGCGCGAGCACACCGGCTTCGAGCTGCCCGAGGCCGGGGCCTACGCCGTCGGCGTCGCCTTCCTCCCGGCCGAGGAGGGCGAGGCGGCCGCCGCCGTCGCCCGCGTCGAGGCCATCGCGGCCGAGGAGGGCCTGCGCGTCCTGGGCTGGCGCGAGGTGCCGGTGGCCCCCGAGCTGCTGGGCCAGGGCGCCCGGGCCACGATGCCCGCCTTCCACCAGCTCTTCGTGTCCGACGCAGCCGACGCAGCCGACGCCGACGACGCCGCCCCGCGCACCGGTGTCGCGCTGGACCGGCTCGCCTTCGTGCTGCGCAAGCGCGCCGAGCGCGAGGCCGGGGTGTACTTCCCCTCGCTGTCGGCCCGCACCCTCGTCTACAAGGGCATGCTCACCACCGGACAGCTCGAACCCTTCTTCCCCGACCTGTCCGACCGCCGCTTCGCCTCCGCCATCGCCCTGGTCCACTCCCGGTTCTCCACGAACACCTTCCCGAGCTGGCCCCTGGCACACCCCTACCGCTTCATCGCCCACAACGGCGAGATCAACACGGTCAAGGGCAACCGCAACTGGATGCGCGCCCGCGAGTCGCAACTGGCTTCCGACCTGTTCGGGCAGGACCGCGCCCTGGACCGCGTCTTCCCCGTCTGCACCCCGGACGCCTCGGACTCGGCCTCCTTCGACGAGGTGCTGGAACTGCTGCACCTGGGCGGCCGCTCACTGCCGCACGCGGTGCTGATGATGGTCCCCGAGGCGTGGGAGAACCACGACTCGATGGACCCGGCCCGCCGCGCCTTCTACCGGTACCACTCCATGATGATGGAGCCCTGGGACGGCCCGGCCTGCGTCACCTTCACCGACGGCACCCAGGTCGGCGCGGTGCTCGACCGCAACGGTCTGCGTCCGGGCCGCTACTGGGTCACCGACGACGGGCTGGTCGTCCTCGGCTCCGAGGTCGGCGTGCTGGACGTCGACCCGGGCAGGGTGGTGCGCAAGGGCCGGCTCCAGCCGGGCCGCATGTTCCTGGTGGACACCGCCGAGCACCGGATCATCGAGGACGACGAGGTCAAGTCCCAGCTCGCCGCCGAGCACCCGTACCAGGAGTGGCTGGAGGCCGGCCTCACCGAGCTGGCCGACCTGCCCGAGCGCGAGCACATCGTGCACACCCACGCCTCGGTCACGCGCCGCCAGCAGACGTTCGGCTACACCGAGGAGGAGCTGCGCGTCCTGCTCGCCCCCATGGCGCGCACCGGCGCCGAGCCGATCGGCTCGATGGGCACCGACTCGCCCATCGCCGCGCTCTCCGACCGGCCGCGGCTGCTGTTCGACTACTTCACCCAGCTCTTCGCGCAGGTCACGAACCCGCCGCTGGACGCCATCCGCGAGGAGCTGGTCACCTCGCTGATCTCCTCGCTCGGCCCGCAGGGCAACCTGCTGGAGCCGACGGCCGCGTCCTGCCGCAGCGTGACCCTGCCCTTCCCGGTGATCGACAACGACGAGCTGGCCAAGCTCATCCACATCAACGCCGACGGCGACCGCCCGGGCATGAAGGCCACCACGCTCTCCGGCCTGTACCGGGTCGGCGGCGGCGGCCCGGCACTGGCCGACCGGCTGGCGGAGATCTGCCGGGAGACTGACAACGCCATCGCCGGCGGCGCCCGGCTCATCGTGCTCTCCGACCGGCACTCCGACGCCGAGCACGCCCCGATCCCCTCGCTGCTGCTCACCTCCGCGGTGCACCACCACCTCATCCGCACCAAGCAGCGCACCCAGGTGGGTCTGCTGGTGGAGGCCGGGGACGTGCGCGAGGTGCACCACGTCGCGCTGCTCATCGGCTACGGCGCCGCAGCGGTCAACCCCTACCTGGCCATGGAGAGCGTCGAGGACCTGGTCCGGGCGGGCACGTTCCTGGACGGCGTGGAGGCCGAGGAGGCGATCGGCAATCTCATCAAGGCGCTCGGCAAGGGCGTGCTGAAGGTGATGTCCAAGATGGGCATCTCCACCGTCGCCTCCTACCGCGGCGCACAGGTGTTCGAGGCCGTGGGGCTGGACGCGGAGTTCGCCGAGACCTACTTCAACGGCACCACCACCAAGATCGGCGGCGCCGACCTCGACGTGATCGCCCAGGAGGTGGCCGCCCGGCACGCCAAGGCCTACCCGGCCTCCGGCATCGCCCCGGCCCACCGCGACCTGGACGTCGGCGGCGAGTACCAGTGGCGCCGCGAGGGCGAGCCGCACCTGTTCGACCCGGACACCGTCTTCCGCCTCCAGCACTCCACCCGCGAGCGCCGCTACGACGTCTTCAAGCAGTACACCCGGCGCGTGGACGAGCAGTCCGAGCGGCTGATGACGCTGCGCGGCCTGTTCCGGTTCGCCGCCGGGCGCCCCCCGGTGCCCATCGAGGAGGTCGAGCCCGTCTCGGAGATCGTCAAGCGGTTCTCCACCGGCGCCATGTCCTACGGGTCCATCTCCCAGGAGGCCCACGAGACGCTGGCGATCGCCATGAACCAGCTCGGCGGCAAGTCCAACACCGGCGAGGGCGGCGAGGACCCGGAGCGGCTGTACGACCCCGCCCGGCGCTCGTCGATCAAGCAGGTGGCCTCCGGCCGGTTCGGGGTGACCAGCGAGTACCTGGTCAACTCCGACGACATCCAGATCAAGATGGCCCAGGGCGCCAAGCCCGGCGAGGGCGGCCAGCTCCCCGGCCACAAGGTGTACCCGTGGGTGGCCAGGACGCGGCACTCCACGCCCGGCGTCGGCCTGATCTCGCCGCCGCCGCACCACGACATCTACTCCATCGAGGACCTCGCCCAGCTCATCCACGACCTGAAGAACGCCAACCCGTCGGCGCGCATCCACGTCAAGCTGGTCTCCGAGGTCGGCGTCGGCACCGTCGCCGCGGGTGTGTCCAAGGCGCACGCCGACGTCGTGCTGATCTCCGGCCACGACGGCGGCACCGGCGCCTCCCCGCTCACCTCGCTCAAGCACGCGGGCGGCCCCTGGGAGCTGGGGCTGGCCGAGACGCAGCAGACCCTGCTGCTCAACGGCCTGCGCGACCGCATCGTCGTGCAGACCGACGGCCAGCTCAAGACCGGCCGTGACGTGGTGATCGCCGCGCTGCTGGGCGCCGAGGAGTTCGGGTTCGCCACCGCGCCGCTGGTCGTCTCCGGCTGCGTCATGATGCGCGTGTGCCACCTGGACACCTGCCCGGTCGGCATCGCCACGCAGAACCCGGTGCTGCGCTCGCGCTACAGCGGCAAGGCCGAGTTCGTCGTCAACTTCTTCGAGTTCGTCGCCGAGGAGGTGCGCGAGCTGCTGGCCGAGCTGGGCTTCCGCACGCTGGACGAGGCCATCGGCCACGCCGAGCTGCTGGACACCACCCGGGCGGTCGACCACTGGAAGGCGCAGGGGCTGGACCTGGCCCCGCTGCTGCACGTGCCCGAGCTGCCCGAGGGCGCGGTGCGCCACCAGATCGCCGAGCAGGACCACGGGCTGGCCAAGGCGCTGGACAACGAGCTGGTCAGGCTCGCCGCCGACGCCCTCCAGGCGGACAGCGCCGAGGCCGCCCAGCCGGTGCGCGCCCAGCTCGCGATCCGCAACGTCAACCGCACCGTCGGCACCATGCTCGGCCACGAGGTGACGCGGAAGTTCGGAGGCGCCGGACTGCCCGACGACACCATCGACGTCACCTTCACCGGCTCCGCCGGCCAGTCCTTCGGCGCGTTCCTGCCGCGCGGCGTGACGCTGCGCCTGGAGGGCGACGCCAACGACTACGTCGGCAAGGGCCTGTCCGGCGGCCGGATCGTCGTCCGTCCGGACCGGGGCGCCGACCACCTGGCCGAGTACTCGGTCATCGCGGGCAACACCCTCGCCTACGGCGCCACCGGCGGCGAGCTGTTCCTGCGCGGCAAGGTCGGCGAGCGCTTCTGCGTGCGCAACTCCGGCGCGACGGTCGTCTCCGAGGGTGTGGGCGACCACGGCTGCGAGTACATGACCGGCGGGCGGGCCGTCGTCCTGGGCGAGACCGGGCGCAACTTCGCGGCCGGCATGTCCGGCGGCACCGCCTACGTCATCGACCTCGACCCGGACAACGTCAACAAGGAGCTGGCCCCGGCCGTCGAGGAGCTGGACGCCGAGGACCAGCGGTGGCTGCACGACGTCGTGCGCCGGCACCAGGAGGAGACCGGCTCCACCGTGGCCGAGAAGCTCCTGGCCAACTGGGAGACCGCCCTGCCGAGGTTCCGCAAGGTCCTCCCGCCCACGTACAAGGCCGTGCTCGCCGCCAAGGACGCCGCCGAGCGGGCCGGGCTCACCGAGTCCGAGACCCACGAGAAGATGATGGAGGCGGCGATCAATGGCTGACCCCAAGGGCTTCCTGACCACCGACCGCGAGGTCGCCCCGACGCGGCCGGTCGAGGAGCGGGTCAAGGACTGGAACGAGGTCTACGTCCCCGGCTCCCTCCTGCCGATCATCAGCAAGCAGGCCGGCCGGTGCATGGACTGCGGCATCCCGTTCTGCCACAACGGCTGCCCGCTGGGGAACCTCATCCCCGAGTGGAACGACTACGCCTACCGCGAGGACTGGGGCGCCGCCATCGAGCGGCTGCACGCGACGAACAACTTCCCGGAGTTCACCGGGCGGCTGTGCCCGGCGCCGTGCGAGTCGGCCTGCGTGCTGGGCATCAACCAGCCCGCGGTGACCATCAAGAACGTCGAGGTCACCATCATCGACAAGGCGTGGGACAACGGGGACGTCACCCCGCAGCCGCCGGAGCGGCTGTCCGGCAAGACCGTCGCCGTCATCGGCTCGGGACCGGCCGGCCTGGCCGCCGCGCAGCAGCTCACGCGGGCCGGGCACACCGTCGCCGTCTACGAGCGCGCCGACCGCGTCGGCGGGCTCCTGCGGTACGGCATCCCCGAGTTCAAGATGGAGAAGCGGCACATCAACCGGCGCATCGAGCAGATGCGCGCGGAGGGCACCAAGTTCCGCACCGGCGTGGAGATCGGGCGCGACCTCAGCGCCACCGACCTGCGCCGCCGCTACGACGCCGTGGTCATCGCCGCGGGCGCCACCACCGCGCGCGACCTGCCGGTGCCCGGCCGCGAGCTGCGCGGGGTGTACCAGGCGATGGAGTACCTGCCGCTGGCCAACAAGGTGCAGGAGGGCGACTACGTCACCCCGCCGATCTCGGCCGAGGGCAAGCACGTCGTCGTCATCGGCGGCGGCGACACCGGCGCGGACTGCGTGGGGACGGCCCACCGCCAGGGCGCGGCCTCCGTCACCCAACTGGAGATCATGCCCCGGCCGGGCGAGGAGCGCGCCCCGCACCAGCCGTGGCCGACGTTCCCGATGCTCTACAAGGTGACCTCCGCGCACGAGGAGGGCGGCGAGCGGGTCTACTCCGTGTCCACCACCCACTTCGAGGGCGACGAGGACGGCAACGTCACGGCGCTGCACCTGACCGAAGTGGAGTTCGTGGACGGCAAGCTGACGCAGAAGCCGGGCACCGAGCGCCGCATCCCGGCCGAGCTGGTCACCCTCGCCATGGGTTTCACCGGCACCGACCAGGAGAACGGGCTGGTGCGCCAGTTCGGCCTGGCGATGGACGAGCGCGGCAACGTGGGCCGCGACGCGGACTACGCCACCAACATCGACGGCGTCTTCGTCGCCGGTGACGCCGGTCGCGGGCAGTCGCTGATCGTGTGGGCGATCGCCGAGGGCCGCGCCGCGGCGCGCGGCGTCGACCGCTACCTCACCGGCACCAGCGCGCTGCCGTACCCGATCCGGCCGACGGACCGCGCGCTGACCGTCTGAGCGCTCACCGCCTCACCGCCTCGGCGCCCCCGCACTGCCGCGAACCCGCACCCACCCCCGACCGGGTGCGGGTTCGCGGTGTGCCGCCACCCGGGCGCCCGCGCCCGAGGGGCCCGGGCGGCGCGGGCTCCCCGGCGGAACCGGAACGCGGGCCGCCGCGTCCAAGGCGCATCCGGCGAGGAGGAAAGAGACCATGCGACACACTCGACGCATCGCGGCGGCGCTCGTACTGACGGCCACGGCCGCCTTCACGGCCGTCGGCTGCGGCACCGAAGGCGGCGACCAGGGCGGCACCGGCGCGGGGGACGACCAGCAGAAGGTCGAACCGAAGGACCCCACGCCCCCCGCCTCCGAGGCCGGCACGCCCTTCGAGGAGCGTGCCGAGGCGATCGAGGAGAACTGGCCCGACGTCGCGCCCACCGGCAGCACCGGCCTGGAGGAGCTGCAACCGGTCCCGGCGGCCGAAGCGGCCGAGGACGGCGCGGCGCTCACCGTCACCGTCGGCCACGGCGCCTGCGACGCGGACTGGGGCGTCCACGTGGCCGAGTCCGAGGACCTGGTGGTCCTGGGCGGCTGGCGCGAGGCCGGGGACGCCGAGGCCTGCACCGAGCAGCTCCTGACCGACGAGGTCACCGTCGAACTGGACGAGCGGCTCGGGGACCGGGCGGTGGTGGACGCCGCCACCGGCGAGAGCCTGGTCAACCCCACGCTCACGAAGTAACACGCGGCGCGGCGCGGGCGGGCGCGGCGGCGGCACGGCGGGCCGCCAGGGTGAGCGGTGCCGCCACCGGCCGGCGCGCCCCGCCCGGCGCCGCCCCGCCGCGGGCGCACACCACCCCTGGGTCCGGCGCCGACGCCGCCCCGGCCGCGTCGCCGGGCGGGTGACCGGGGGCGGCCCCACCGCGCCGACCACCCCGAGGCGGCGGTGCGCACCGGCGGCCCCGGGCGTGGGGCTGCCGGGCCGGGGCGCCCCGCGCACGGGGGGTGCGGGGACCCGATGCGCACGGACGGCGCGCGCTCACCGGGTCAGGGGCGTGTCGGTCGGGTGAATGGGGGCGGCGGTCCGTGATGTGCCGGAGGCTGTGGCGCAAGGTGACAGTGTGACCAGCGGTGCCCATGAGTGCACCGTGCGTACCCGCCCTGGGAGGAGCCCGGCCATGAAGCAGCGCGTGAGGCCACCCGTCAGAGGCGTCGCCCTCGCCCTCGTCACCGCCCTGGCGTGGACCGTGACCGGCTGCGGCACCGGCAGCGCGTCCGACGACGGCACGCTGACCGTGTGGATCATGGAGGGCACCAACCCCGACGCCGGGCCCTTCTTCGACGAGGTGGGCGCCGCCTTCACCGAACGCACCGGCGCCCGGCTGGACGTCCAGTACGTGCCCTGGCCGGACGCGCACGACAAGTTCACCAAGGCCATGGCGGGCGGCACCACGCCCGACGTGGCGGAGATCGGCACCACCTGGACCGCCGAGTTCGCCGACGCCGGGGCCCTGGCCGACCTGACCGCGCACAGCGCCGCCGCCGAGGGCGAGGACGACATGGTCCCCGCCCTGCGCACCGCCGGCACCTACGACGGCAAGCTCTACGGCGTCCCCTGGTACGCGGGGGTGCGCGCGCTGCTCTACCGCCGCGACGTCTTCGCCGAGCACGGCCTGAGCGCGCCCACGAGCTGGCCGGAACTGCGCGAGGTCGCCCGGGAACTGAAGGAGAGGGAGCCGGGCATGCTCCCCTTCCCGGTGCTCGGGGACAGCGAGTACACCCTGGACGCCTTCGTCTGGGGCGCCGGGGGCGAGCTGGCCACCCCCGCGGGGGACGGCTGGCGGTCGGCCATCGGCGACCGCGAGGCCGTGCGCGGCGTGGACTTCTACACCTCGCTGGCCACCGAGCACGGCACGTCGGCGCAGGCGGCCACCACCTGGGACGAGGCCGACCTGGTCGCGGGGCTGACCAACGGCAAGGTGGCCATGGCCGTCGCCGGCTCCTGGACGCCCGCCACCATCGTGGGCGACCGCCCCGAGCTGGCGGGCAAGCTCGCCGCCGCGCCCCTGCCCGGGTCCGACGGCGGGCTGAGCCCGTCCTTCCTCGGCGGGTCGCACCTGGGCGTGTTCCACACCGCCGCCGACCAGGAGCTGGCGTGGGAGTTCATCGAGCTGATGACCTCCGCGGAGTACGCCCGCAAGTGGGCCGACCAGACCGGGTACTTCCCCGGGCGGACCTCGCTGGTCGAGCGCGCGGCCCAGCGCCGCGACCCCCTCGTGGCGCCGTTCGCGCGGCAGATGGCCGACGCCGGGCGCACCGTCCCCGTCACCCCCGCCTTCGGTGAGATCCAGGGCAAGAAGACGCTCGCCCGCATGGTGCAGGCCATCCTCAGCGGCAAGAAGAGCGTGCAGCAGGCCACCCGGGAGGCCGCCGCCGAGATGGACGAGTCCTTTGGCGACTGAGGCCCCCGACCCGACTGAGGTCCCCGACCCGCCCGCGGCCCCCGAGGCGCCCGCGGCCCCCGAGCCCCCGGGCGCGTCCGAGCCGCGTGGTGCCACCGGGGCACCGGGCACGACCGAAGCGCCTGGTGCCGTCCAGGCACCCGGGCCCGGCGCGGGCGGCACATCCGGCGCGGGCCGCGCCCCCGGCGCGGGCCGCTCGCCGCACCGCGCCGCCGCACCCGGGACGGCGACGGCGCCCGCCCGGGCCGCGAGCGCGCGGGAGCGGGCCGCCCGGGCCGCGCGGCGGCGGCGCCGGTCGCGGCCCTGGCTGCTGCTGGCCCCCGCCCTGCTGGCCGTCGGCGGGCTGCTGCTGTGGCCGCTGGGCCGCGTGGTGTGGATGTCCTTCCAGGACTACGGGCTGCGCGAGATCGTCGGCGGCTCCACCAACTACAACGGCGGCGCCAACTACGCCGAGATCCTGGGCCAGTCCTACCTGTGGACGACCGTCCTGCCCAACACCGTGCTCTTCGCCGCCGTCTGCGTCGCGCTCACCGTCGTCCTCGGCACGCTGGTGGCCCTGCTGCTGCTCCGGCTGCCGCCGCTGTGGCGCACGCTCACCGCGAGCACGATCATGATGGCGTGGGCGATGCCCGCCGTCACCGGCACCTACGTGTGGGTGTGGCTGTTCGACCCGTTCGGCGGCGCCGTCGTCCAGGGCCTGGGCTCGCTCGGCCTCGTCGACCCGGCGGCCACCAACTGGTTCACCGGGCGGCTGACGTTCTACGCCATCGCCACGGTCAACGTCGTCCACCACAGCTTCCCCTTCGTGGCCGTGACCGTCTTCGCCGGCCTCCTGACCATCCCGCGCGAGCTGCACGAGGCGGGCGTCGTGGACGGTGCGAACGCCTGGCAGCGGTTCTGGTCCATCACCGTGCCCGCCATCAAGCCCGTCTTCCTGGTGGTGGTCATCCTCTCCACCATCTGGGACTTCAAGGTGTTCGTGCAGCTCTACCTCATGCCCGGCGGCAACGGCGCGAACCCGGCGGTGCTGAACCTGGGGGTGTGGTCCTACGTGGAGTCCTTCGCACAGCGCCAGTACGGCATGGGCGCCGCCATCGCCGTCCTGCTCACCCTGCTGCTGCTCGCCATCACCGTCGTCTACATCCGGGCCCTGTTCGCCGAGGGTCGCGAGAAGGGGGAGTCGCTGTGAGGACCGGCCTGGCCGCGCGCACCGGCACCGGGGTGGCCACCGCCGCCCTGCTGGCCTTCACCGTGCTCCCCGGCTACTGGATGGTGACCTCCGCGTTCGATCCGCGCGCGAACGCCCGGGGGGCGTCGCCGCTGCCCTCCGGTTTCACCCTCGACCACTTCCGCTTCGTGCTCGCCGACGGCGGCTTCGGCCGGTTCCTGCTCAACTCCGCGCTCGTCGGCGCCGGGACGATCGCGCTGGCCGGGGCGCTGGCGCTGCTCGCCGCCGTCGCCGTCGCCCGCCACACCTTCCGGCTGCGCACCACGGTGCTCGTCATGGTGCTCGTGGTGCAGATGGTGCCACTGGAGGCGCTCGTCATCCCGCTGTTCGTCCAGATGCGCAACCTCCAGATGCTCAACAGCCTGCTCGGGCTCACCATCGTCTACCTCGCCTTCTCGCTGCCCTTCGCGATCTGGATGCTGCGCGGCTTCGTCGCCGCCGTGCCGCGCGAGGTGGAGGAGGCCGCCTACCTCGACGGCTGCTCCTGGTGGCGGATGTTCCGCTCGGTGCTCCTGCCGCTGACCGCGCCGGGCCTGGTGGCCACGAGCGTGTTCTCCTTCATCGTCGCCTGGAACGAGTTCCTCTTCGCCTTCACCTTCCTCCAGGACGAGGCGAAGTTCACCGCCGCCGTCGGGCTGCACCGCTTCTTCGGCCAGCACACCAACGACTGGGGCGCGGTGATGGCCGGCTCCACCCTCATCACCGTGCCGGTGCTGGTCTTCTTCGTCCTCGTCCAGCGCCGCCTGTCCACCGGGCTCGCGGCGGGCGCGGTCAAGGGGTGAGGGCGGCCGGACTACCGGCCGGACTACAGTGGGTCCGGTGACGGCCGACCGAGTCGAGCGGGGCTTTCCCCACCTGGACACCGTGCGCGCGGCGCTCACCGCCCTCTACCAGCGCCTGTCCGTCGACGGCGTCGCCCGCCACGCCACGAGCGTGGCCCCCGCCGACGTGGCCGTCGACGACGGCGAGGAGCTCTACACGGCCGTCCAGCGCGTGGCCGCCGCCCTGGTGGCCCAGCTCCACTTGCCGCAGGCCCGCGTCATCGTCGGCTTCCGCGCCATGGAGCACGCCGCCACCGTCGAGCTGGCGGCCGGGCCCGAGTACTTCGTCGAGCTGAACGCCCGCTTCAAGGAGCACCGCCGCGACATCGGCGCCGCCCTCGCCCACGAGATCACCCACGTCGCCCTGCACCGGCTCGGGCTGGCCTTCGACGGCACCCGCGACAACGAGGTCCTCACCGACACGGTGGCCACGTACCTGGGGGCGGGCTGGCTGCTGCTGGACGCCTTCCGGCAGGACGCCCTCACCTCGCAGAAGCTGGGCTACCTCACCCCGGAGGAGTTCGGCTACGTGCTGGCCAAGCGCGCCGAGGTCTTCGCCGAGGACCCCGCGGTGTGGTTCACCAGCCCCCAGGCGTCCCCGGCGTACACGCGGGGCCGGGAGCGGGCCGCCGCCGACCGGCGTCGCCCCCCACTCGCCGCCGCCGGGTGGGCCGCCCGCCGCCGCTACGCCCACGACCGCCGCCGCGCCGCCGCGCCGTCCACCGCCCCCTACCGCTTCGAGCCCGGCCCGCCCCCGCGCGTCTCCTTCCCCTGCCCCACCTGCTTCCAGCGGGTCCGCCTCCCCGCCTCCCGCGGCCACCTGCGAGCCCGCTGCACCGTCTGCGCCTCGCTCCTGGAGTGCGAGACGTGACCCGGCGACGCGCGCGGGCGCCGGGGCCCGGTCAGCCGCGCGCGACGCCGCCGAACGCCGTGAACGCCGTGAACGCCGCCCACGCGTCGGCCGGAACGGCGAGCGATCCGCGCCGGGTGTCCTTGGAGTCGCGGATGTGGACCGCTTCCGTGCCGATGGCGACCTCGACGCAGTTGTCGCCCTCGCTACCGCTGTAGCTGCTCTTGGACCAGGCCAGTTCCGTGGTGGTCATAGCGCTCCTCGCATCCGAGCCGTGAACGCCGCCCACGCGTCGGGCGGGAGGGTGAGCGATCCGCGCTGGGTGTCCTTGGAGTCGCGGATGTGGACTGCTTCCGTGCCGATGGCGATCTCGACGCAGTTGTCACCCGAGCTACCGCTGTAGCTGCTTTTGAACCAGGTCAGTTCCGTGGTGGTCATAGCGCTCCTCGCGTTCCGCTTCGACAGGCTCGCTCAGGCTTCGCGGCCGGGGCCTGCGGCCGTAGCTTGCCATGGCATCGCGACCGCGTCAGGGGCTTTGCGGCCAGGACACTTGTACGACAACGAGGAGGGGCGTACCGGCCGACGAGCTGGCTTTGAAGTGCAGGCGTCGGCTCCCCGGGCGGGGTGGCGTGGAGTGGCGGATCCCCGGGAGGTGGGTGGGGCAGCGGGGCCGCTGCCCCAGGGAAGTCAGGCGCGTGTGTCGGCCGCGAGGGTCGTGAACGCCGCCCACGCGTCGGCCGGGATGCTGAGCGATCCGCGCCGGGTGTCCTTGGAGTCGCGGATGTGGACTGCTTCCGTGCCGATGGCGATCTCGATGCAGTTGTCGCCGCCACCGCCGCTGTAGCTGCTCTTGAACCAGGTCAGTTCCGTGGTGCTCATAGCGCTCCTCGCATCCGCTCCAACAGGCTCATGGTGGTGTGGTGACTGAGAGCCTGTGAGCGCATCTTGCCATAGCGCTGGAGCATGGCACTGGCTGCTTTCGGGTCAGTGACCAGCATGCTGGTTTCGTGCCCCTCGAGGTAACCGATCCACCGATTCTCCGTCGTCTCAGCGAGATACATCGGGCCTTCGAAACCCGAGTGGTCTTCCTGGTGCAGTGGCATGACCTGCACCTCGACGTTGCGCAGGCGCCCGCACTCCAGCAGGCGGTCAAGAAGCGCCCGCGTCACCTCTCGTCCACCGAAACCACGGTCGAGCAACGCCTGTTCGACGATGAAGCTGAACGTGGTGTTGGGCCGCTCGGCGAGCAGCCGCTGTCTGTCGAGACGAGCGGCTACCTGCCGCTCTGACTGTTCCTCGGCGAGCGGCGGCAACCTGCGATCGAACACGGCCCTGATGTACGGCTCCGGTTGCAGCAGTCCCGGAATCGCTCGGCACTCATACGTGTAGAGCGAGATCGCCTCCTCCTCGATGCCCGCCCACTGGCGGAACCAGGACGCGAGACCAGCCTTGCGGGTCAGGCTCTTCGCGGCCGCCGCAAGAACGCGGGCCGCCGAGGCGCCGAGAACCTGCTCCGCGCGGTCGAGCAGTTCACGCGGCGGGAAGCGCTTCCCCTGTTCGATCTTGGCGATGTACGCCGTGGAGTAGCGGACCAGGGGCGCGAACTGCTCCTGGGTGAGCCGGGCCTCGTCGCGGAGAGCCTTGAGGACGGCCCCGAACGTCTTGAGGCTGTCCGACAGCTCCGGCTCACCGCCGTTTCCGCCGCCGCCGGTTCCGGGCCCGCCCGTGCCGCCGTTACCGCTCGTCATCGCAGCCGCCTTCCGCCGTGCCGGGGCTGCCGAACGCCCCGCGCGTCCCGTACCGTGCGCCGTCCGTGCTGCGTCACGCACGACACCTCCATGGTCACGCAGGGTGAGGCGCCCAGTCCAGCGGGTGAACCCGTACACCGGGAACTGTAGGGGTACCGTGCCTGCCGACAGGCCGTCAGCCGGGCGCACGATCAAGCCATGCAAGCTCATCGACAACACCTTCACGCCACCGTAGGCCCGTTCACCCAGTGGTTCTCCGCCACGCGGCGCGGTGCACGGCTGGCCCGCCTGCTGGCCGCCCACCAGCTCTCCGCCTGGGGGCACCCCTACGGCACTCCGGCCCACGAAGCGGTCGTGCTCGTCGTCGCGGAGCTGGCCGCGAACGCGGCGACGCACGGCCGGGTGGCGGGGCGGAGCTTCGCCGTGCGGCTCCAGTACGACCCGGCGCCCGGCCTCGTCCGCGTCGAGGTGTCGGACACGCACCCCGGGCACCCGGTGCGCAGGGTGCCGCAGCCCGAGGAGGACCACGGCCGGGGGCTGCTGGTGGTGGACGCCCTGGCCGCCCGGTGGGGCGTGCGGGACCGGGTCGGGCCGGGGAAGACCGTCTGGGCCGAGTGCGAGGTTCCCGGCGTGCGCGACGGTGTTTGAGTGCGGGGCTCGGGTGCCCCGCGTCGTAGGGCGCCCCCGCGCCGCGGGGTGGGTCGCGGCAATCGTCGGCGCCGCGTGCTCGCCGCTGCCGTGGTCGGTGGTGGGGTCGTCGCCGGAGGGTGGGGCCACGGGTGCGGCACCGCCGGAGGGGCGTTCAGCCGGTGGACGGTGCGGCTCGTGGCGGGGGTGGCGGGCTAGGGTCGGGCGTCATGAGCGAGAGCGACATCGGACCGGCCGTCCACGGCGAGCTGGAGCGGCTGCGGGACAGCATCGACAACATCGACGCGGCTGTGGTGCACATGCTCGCCGAGCGGTTCAAGTGCACCCAGGAGGTCGGCCGTCTCAAGGCCGAGCACCGGATGCCGCCGGCCGACCCGGCGCGCGAGGCGCGGCAGATCGCGCGGCTGCGTCAGCTCGCCGCGAACGCCAAGCTCGACCCGGCGTTCGCGGAGAAGCTGCTCAACTTCATCATCGCCGAGGTCATCCGGCACCACGAGACGCTGGCGAACGGGGAGTAGCCGCCGGGGCGCCCGGGTCCGCACACGCGTGCCGGGGTGCACCCGCCTGCGGCCCGGGCGGGCGTGCGGCACCATATGGCGCATGTCCGTACTGACGCGCGACGAAGCGCACGCCCGAGCCGCCCTCCTCGACGTCCACCGCTACACGATCGACCTCGACCTCACCCGCGGTGCGGAGGTCTTCGGGTCCACGACCGTCGTCCGCTTCACCGCCCGGGAGGCGGGGGACACGTTCGTCGAGGTGCGTCCCGCCGCGCTGCACCGCGTCGAGCTGGACGGACGGCCGCTGGCGGACCAGGCGCACGCCGAGGGGCGCGTCGCCCTGACCGGGCTCGCCCCGGGCGAGCACGAGCTGCGCGTCGTCGCGGACATGCCCTACTCGCACACCGGCGAGGGCATGCACCGCTTCACCGACCCGGCCGACGGGCACGTCTACCTCTACACGATGTGCTGCCAGTCCGACGCCCCCCTGGTCTTCGCCTGCTTCGACCAGCCGGACCTGAAGGCCGAGTTCGCCGTCTCGGTGACCGCGCCCGAGGAGTGGACGGTGCTGGGCAACGGCGTCGCCGCCCGCGACGCCGCCCGCCCCGGGCACTGGCGGTGCGCGACGACGCCGCCGCTGAGCACCTACCTCATGGCCGTCGCCGCCGGGCCCTACCACTCGGTGCGTACCGAGCACGCGGGGCTGCCGTTCGGCCTGCACGTGCGCCGGTCGCTGGCCGCGCACCTGGACGCCGACGCCGAGGAGCTGTTCGACGTCACCCGGCGCTGCTTCGACCGCTACCACGAGCTGTTCGACGAGCCCTACCCGTTCGACTCCTACGACCAGGCCTTCGTGCCGGAGTTCAACTCCGGCGCCATGGAGAACCCGGGGCTGGTCACCTTCCGCGACGAGTTCGTCTTCCGCTCCGCCGTCACCGACAACCAGCGGCAGACGCGCGGCATGGTCGTCGCCCACGAGATGGCGCACATGTGGTTCGGCGACCTGGTCACCCTGCGCTGGTGGGACGACATCTGGCTGAACGAGTCCTTCGCCGAGTACATGGGCTACCAGGTGCTCACCGAGGCCACCGGCTGGAGCGAGTCCTGGACGGACTTCGCCATCGCCCGCAAGTCCTGGGGCTACGACGCCGACCAGCGGCCCTCCACCCACCCCGTCGCCCCCGACCCCGAGGCGGTGCCCGACACCGCGGCCGCCCGGCTGAACTTCGACGGCATCTCCTACGCCAAGGGCGCCTCCGCGCTGCGCCAGCTCGTCGCCTGGCTCGGCCGCGACGCCTTCCTCGCGGGCATCAACGCCCACTTCGCCGCGCACCGCTTCGGCAACGCCACCCTCGCCGACTTCCTCGACTCCCTGGCCGGCGCCTCCGACCGGGACGTGCACGGCTGGGCGGCCCACTGGCTGCGCACCTCCGGCGTCGACACCCTCGTCCCGGAGGTCACCGCCGAGGGCGCCGGGAGCGGCGCGGCCGAGCACACCGGCGGCGGGGGCGGCGGCGCGGGCTGGCGGCTGGTGCTGCGGCACGAGGGCACCCGCCCGCACCTGCTGCGCGTCGGGCTCTACGACCGGGCCGCGGACGAACCCGGGCGGCTCCTGCCGCGCGAGCCCGTCCACGCCGACGTCCCCGCGGAGCCCGGCACCACCGCGCTCGACCTGCCCGGGACGCGCCCCGACCTCGTCCTGCTCAACGACGGCGACCTGACCTACGCCAAGATCCGCCTGGACGCGCACTCCTGGGCGACCGTCGGCGCCGCCCTGTCCGGGCTGCCCGACGCGCTCTCCCGCGCGGTGGTGTGGAACGCCGCCCGCGACATGGTGCGCGACGGCGACCTCCCGCCGACCGCCTACCTGGACGCCGCCCGCGCCCACCTGCCGCGCGAGACGGACAACGGCATCGTGCAGACCGTGCTCGCCTTCGCCCGCACCGAGGTCGCCGACCGCCTGCTGCCGCCCGCCGACCGGCCCGCCGCCCTCGCCACGCTGCGCGCGGTCTGCCGCGAACTGCTGGACGCGACGGCCGACGGCCGGGACCCGGGACTGCGCCTGACCGCCGTCCGCGCCGCCGTCGCCTGCGCCGCGGACCCCGCCGAGCCCGCCCGCTGGCTGGCCGAGGGCACCGTGCCGGGCGGCCCGGAGCTCGACGCCGAACTGCGCTGGCGCGTCCTGCACCGCCTGGCGGTGCTCGGCGCCGTGGGCGAGGCGGAGATCGCCGCGGAGGCGGTCCGCGACACCAGCGCCACCGGGCGCGAGGGCGCCGCGCGCTGCCGGGCCGCCCGGCCCACGGCCGAGGCCAAGGCCGCCGCGTGGGAGGCCCTGTTCGGCCCGGCCGACGAGCTGTCCAACTACCTGTTCGCGGCGACCGCGCAGGGCTTCTGGCACCCCGAGCACGCCGACCTCGTCCGCCCCTACGCCGAGCGGTACTTCGCGGCCGCCGTCGACGTCGCCGAGCGGCGCGGCCCCTCCCTGGCCCACTTCGCCGCCGCCGAGGGCTTCCCCCGGGCGCTGGTGGAGCCGCGCGTGCTGGAGCTGGGGGAGGAGCGCCTGGCCCGCCCGGACGTGCCGCCCGCCCTGCGCCGCCCGCTGGCCGACCAGCTCGACGACCTGCGCCGCGCCCTGCGCGTGCGGGGCTGAACCCACGGTCCGCGCCCGCCCGTTGGCGGGCGCGGACCCGGGCGTCTTTTGATCTTGGACTGCCGCTGCCGCTGCCGCTCTTGGCATGGGCATGTGAAGAGCCGTTGACCGAGGGCGGCCCTGTCGCCGGGTGCCCCTGGGGCTCTAAGGTGAGGCTTACCTGACCGAGTCGTCCGCATCGGCTGAGAGGCGCCCGTGTCCACCACCGCAGCACCGCCGTCCGTACCCGCCGCCGGAGCGCCGTCGGACTTCGACGCGCTCGTCGCCGACGTCTACGCGCGCTTCGGCGCGGGCTTCCCGCTCCTGCGCGTGGTCACCGGCCCGCCGACGGGCGGCGGCTGGCTGACGGGCCGGGCGCTGGCCGAGGACGCCGCGCTGCGCGGGTGGCTGGTGGACCGGCAGGGCGAGCGCCTGCACGCCGCCCGGGGCACGGCGCCCCGCCGCGACGTGGCCGCGATGGAGGTGCTGCACCAGTACGCGTTCGTGGCCTGCCTGGCGATGAGCGCACCGTGGCACCTGGAGCGGCGGGTGCCCTGGCTCGCCCCGGACGGCGTCGGCTACCACGAGGAACGCGGGCTGCTCACGCTCGCCCCGCACGCGGTGAGCTGCCTGCCGGACGACCCGGCGGCCGACGTGCCCGGCACCCGCGTGGTGGCCGACGCCCCGGCGCTGCGCGCCGAGCTGCGGGCCGCGGTGGCCGCGCACCTGGCGCCGGTGCTGGACGCCTTCGCCCCGCTGCTGCGCCGTGGGCCGCGCGGCCTGTGGGGCGTGGCGACGGACGAACTGGCCGACGGGCTCGGCTACCTGGGCACGCTGCTCGGCGACCGGGAGGCGGCCGCGCGGGCGGCGAACGCCGTGCTGCCCGGCGGCACCCCGCCGTTCACGGGCGCCGCCGGGTTCCGCCCGGGGGCCGATGACCCGGCCCGGGGCCGCACCCGGATCAACTGCTGCCTGTACTACACCTTTCCCGGTCAGCCCCTGTGCGGGAGCTGCCCGCGGGCGCGGTGAGGCGGAACGCGGGCGCGTACGGCGCGGGGGCGCGGCGCGCCGCCGGCCTTGCTCCGGGGCGTAGACGTCCGGCCGGTGTCCCGTGCTCGGGCGTGCCGGCGCGCCGGTGCCGCGGGTCCGGGCGCCCCGGCGGCCGAGGCCCGCATGCCGCGGACCCCGCGCGCCGGGGCCCGCGACGGGCCGCGTCGGGCGCGGACGCGGCGAGGGGCGGCCGTCCCGCTCCTGCGGGCGCGGCCGCCCCTCGGCGGATGCGTGCCGCCGCCCCGTTACGCCCGGGCCGGGTCCACGTCGTAGGCCGTGGCGACGTCGTCCAGGACGGCGTGCGCGCCGTAGAGACCGACGGCGATCATCCAGGTGATGTCGCTCACCTCGTGCACCTCGCCCTGGAGCTGGCCCCACAGCGGGTTGGCCGTGAACTGCTCCTTGCTCTTCTCCGAGGCGCCCGCCGGGTCGGGGTAGGCGGTGACGAAGATGTCGTCGGCGTCGACCTTCGCGATCTGCTCTTCGGAGATGTCGGCGTTGAAGCCGGTGCCCTGCGCGTCCTTCGGCTTGTCGAAGCCGAGGTCGTTCACGATGACACCGATGTAGGTGTCCTCCTTGTACAGCCGCGTCGGGCCGTCCACGAAGCGGACCACGGAGACGGACGGGTTGCCGCCCTCCTGCTCGCGCACCGCGTCACCGATCGTCGCGGCGCGCTCCTCGAAGCCGGAGACCTTCTCCTCGGCGAGCTCCTCCTTGCCCAACGCCTCACCGGTCAGGCGCAGGTTGTCCTTCCACGTCGCGCCGGTGTCCTCGCTGAAGACGGTCGGGGCGATCTCGGAGAGCTGGTTGTAGAGCTTCTCGTGCCGCACCTTGGCGGACAGGATCAGATCCGGCTTCAGCGCGATGATCTTCTCCAGGTTCGGCTCGTCGAGCGTGCCGACCTCCTGCGCCTCGCCGCCGTAGGTCTGCGCGTCCTCGCCGAAGTGCGGCGAGAGCTTCTCCTCGGGGCCGGTGAGCGTGGTGTAGCCGACGACCTGGCTCTCCAGGGCCAGCGTGGCGTCCACGAAGGTCATGTCGAGGGCGACGACCCGCTGCGGGGCCTCCTCGATCTCCGCACTCCCCATGGCGTGTTCGACCGTCCGCGGGAACGCGGCGTCGGAGGCGGCCGGGGACTTGCCGTTCTCCTCGTCCGTATCCTGGTTCGAGTCGCTGCTGCACGCGGCGGTGGCGAACAGGCCGAGGGCGACGGTGACGGCGCCGACTGATCGGCCGAAGCGTGTGAGCCAACGGGCTCTCATCAGGGGGTTCCCTTCGTTCACGGGGGGGGGTGCACTGTAAGGATAGGCTCGCCTAACCTACAGGATGGTGCCGGCGAAGGAGATCGTGATCGAAGCGCTATCTGCGCCACCGCGGACGGGGCGGCGCCCCGTCACGCCCGTGCGCGCCCGTAAACGCTGGGCGGGACTCGCCGTCCTGCTCGGCGTGCTCGCCCTCGCCCTGCTGGCCTCCATCGCGTTCGGCTCCAAGGCGCTGACGGTGGGCCAGGTCTGGCACGGGCTGTGGAGCCCGGCGGGCGCGGAGGCCGACGTCATCGTCGGCTCCCTGCGACTGCCGCGTACGGTGCTCGCCGCCGTCGCCGGGGTCGCCCTCGGGGTGGCGGGCGCGCTGATGCAGGGGCACACCCGCAACCCCATCGCCGACCCGGTGATCCTCGGGCTGAGCGCGGGCGCCGGCGTGTGGGTCGTGGGGGCGGTGTTCGTCCTCGGTATCACCAGCCTCTACGGCTACGTGTGGTTCGCCTTCGCCGGGGCGCTGATGGCCGCGCTGCTGGTGCACGGCGTGGGCACCCTCGCCCGCGGCGGCGCGACGCCGGTGACGCTCGCCCTCGCCGGGGCCGCGGCCCACGCCCTGTTCACCGCGCTCACCGCCGGCATGGTGATCTTCGACCGGCAGGCGCTGGAGACCTACCGCTTCTGGATGGTCGGCGCGGTCAACGGGCGCCCGCTGGAGTTCACCGTGCAGCTCCTGCCGTTCGTCGTCCTCGGGCTCGTCCTCGCCGCGTTCAACGCGCCCGGCCTCAACGCGCTCTCGCTGGGCGAGGACGTCGCCCGCGGCCTGGGCGTGCGCCTGGGCGTCACCCGCGCCACCGGCATGGCCGCCATCACGCTGCTGACCGGCTCGGCCGTCGCCGCGTGCGGCCCGATCGGCTTCGTCGGACTCGTCGCCACGCACATCGCCCGCCACTTCACCGGGCCCGACTACCGCTGGACGCTCGCCTACGCCGGGCTGCTGGGCGGTTCCCTGGTGCTCCTCGCCGACGTGCTGGGGCGGGTCGTCGCGCGGCCCGGCGAGCTCCAGGTCGGCATCATGCTCGCGCTCATCGGAGCGCCGGTGTTCATCTACCTCGTCCGCCGCACGAAGCCGGTGCGGCTGTGAGCGCCCCGCCCGCCGCCCGCGCCGCGGACTCCGGCCGCCCCGGCAGCTCCACAGGCACCTCAGGCACCACAGGCACCACAGAAGGGAAGCACGTGTCCCGCGTACCCGGACGCACGCCCGTGCGCGTCGGCCCGGTCTCCGCGGTGTGGCGGCCCCGCACGGTCCTGGTGCCGCTGGCCATGGCCGCCGCGCTGTTCGCCGCCATCGTCGCCGGCTCCGGGCGCGGCGACTTCCCGCTCAGCCCGCAGGAGGTGGTCACCGCCCTCTTCGGCGGCGGGGACAGCGCCGCCCGGCTGGTGGTGTGGGAACTGCGGCTGCCCCGCTCGGTGGTGGGCGCGCTGGTGGGCGCCTCCCTCGGACTGGCCGGCGCCATCCTCCAGGGCATCGCCCGCAACCCGCTGGCCAGCCCCGACATCCTGGGCATCACCGCGGGCGCGGGGGTGGGCGCCGTCTCCGTCATCGTCTTCGGCGGCGCCTACGGCAGTGTCAGCGGGCCGCTGGCCGACATCGGCGTGCCCGGCGCCGCCATCGCGGGCGCGCTGCTGGCCTCACTCGCGGTGTACCTGCTCGCGGTGCGGCGCGGACTGAGCGGGTACCGGGTGCTGCTGGTCGGGGTCGGCGTCAACGCCGCGCTCACCAGCGTGCTGTCCTGGCTGCTCATCAAGGCCGACATCGTCGACGCCGGGCGGGCGCTGATCTGGCTCAACGGCAGCCTGAACGCCGCGAACTGGGACATCGCCGCCCCGGCCGGGTGGGCGCTGGTGCTGCTCCTGCCCGCCGCGCTGCTGCTGTCCTTCCAGTTCGGCGCGCTGGCCTTCGACGAGGACACCGCGCGCGGTCTGGGCGTGCGGATGACCGGCTCCCGCGTGGCGCTGCTGGTGACCGCCGTGCTGCTGGCGGCCACGGCCACCGCGGCCGCCGGGCCCATCGCCTTCGTCGCGCTGGCCTGCCCGCAGCTCGCGCTGCGGCTGCTGCGCACCGGCCACCCGCCGCTGCTGGCGTCCATGCTGCTGGGCGCGGCCGTCACCGTGTGGGCCGACGTGCTCGGCCGCACCGCGTTCGGCGACGTGGAACTGCCCGTCGGCATCCTCACCGCGGCGCTGGGCGCGCCGTACCTGCTCTACCTGCTCGTCCGCAGCGGAAAGGCCCGCACCTGATGACCCACACCGCCCCCGCCTCCGTGCGGGACGACGCCCTCGACGCCGCCGCCCCCGCCGTCCGGCTGCGCGCCGAGCGGCTCACCCTCGGCTACGGCGAGCGCGCCGTCGTCCACGACCTGGACCTGGACATCCCCGACGGCTCGGTCACCGCCGTCATCGGGCCCAACGGCTGCGGCAAGTCCACGCTGCTGCGTGCCTTCGGACGGCTGATGAAACCGCGCGGGGGCCGGGTGCTGCTGGACGGCACGCCGCTGCACACGCTGCCCACCCGGGCCGTGGCCGCGACGGTGGGGCTGCTGCCGCAGTCGCCGGTGGCCCCCGAGGGGCTGACCGTCGCGGACCTGGTGGCCCGCGGCCGCCACCCGCACCAGAGCTGGTACCGCCGCTGGTCCGCGCACGACGAGGAGGTCGTGGAGCGGGCCCTGCGCGCCACCGGCACCTTCGAGCTGGCCGAGCGCACGCTGGACGAACTCTCCGGCGGCCAGCGGCAGCGGGCCTGGATCGCCATGGCACTCGCCCAGGACACCGAGCTGCTGCTGCTGGACGAGCCCACCAACCACCTCGACCTCGCCCACCAGATCGAGGTGTTGGACCTGGTGCGCGAGCTGCACCAGGACACCGGGCGCACCGTCGTCCTCGTCCTGCACGACCTGTCGCTGGCCGCCCGCTACGCCGACCGGCTCGTGGCCATGCGGGAGGGCCGCATCGCGGCCAGCGGCCCGCCCGCACAGGTGCTCACCGAGGAGCTGCTGGGCGAGGTCTTCGGGCTGCGTGCCCGGGTGCGGCACGACGAGGAGACGGGCGCGCCGCTGGTCGTCCCGCTCAGCCGCCACCAGCGGACCGCGGCGCCCTGAGCCGCCCTGGCCGTCTTGGGCTGGCCTGGCCGCCCCGGGACGTCCTGAGCTGCTCTGCCGTCCTGGGTTGTCTTGGGATGTCTTGGGCCGTCCTCGCCGTTCCCGCGCCGTCCTGCGCCGTCCCGCGCCGTCCTGCGCCGTCCTGCGCCGTCTTGGGCCGTCCTGCGCCGCCCCGAGTCGCTCTGGAGCTGTTCCGGGCCGCCTTGAGTCCTCCGGCCGGTGCCGCGGTGGCCTGCTCGGGTCGTCTGGCGGCGCCGCCCCGGTGGGGTCCGCTCGGGGGCCTGGCGGCGCCCGCTCCGGTGGCCGGCCGCCCCGCTCGGCCCGCCCGGCGATGGCGCGTAACCCCGCCGCACCGCCCGGCGTTCCACAGCCGGGGGCCGCGCGCCACCGCCCACCCACGGGCCCCGTACCGCACGCCTTGAAGGTTAGGCTAACCTAAGCACGCCTTCGGGCTGCCCACCGCGCCCGAAGCCCCGCGCGCGGCCACCGCGTGCGGCACGAACCGTGACCGAAGGGCCCGTTGACGCATGCTGCGTGCTCAACTCCTCGACCGGCGGGCGCACCGCGACCCCGCGGCCCGCGCCTCCGCGCGCACCCCGCCCCTCGCGCCTCCCGTGCCCCCCGCCGCCTCGGGCGCCGAAGTCACCGGCGCGGACGGCCGCACCCCCCTCGCCCGCCTCGCCCGCCTCGCCGACGCCCTCAACGACGTGGAGCCCCCCGCATGAGCCACCACCCCGACACCGCCGTCGCCGCCGGTCCCGGCGACCCGCGTGCCCTGCGTGCCCTGACCGCCGTCGCCCTGGACGCCCTCGCCGACGGCGCCGCCGCCCGGGGCGGCCCCCTCCCCGCCGGCGGGCCCGAGGTCGTCACCGCCCGCACCCGGCAGCTCCTGCACCCCGTGCTGCCCGCCGAGGGCGTCGGCGCCCGCGACGCCCTCTACGACACCGTGCGCGCCACCGCCGAGGGGGCCGCCGACCCCGGCGAGGCGCACTGCGTGGCCCACCTGCACTGCCCGCCGCTGGCCGTCGCCGCCGCCGCCGACCTGGCCGCGTCCGCGCTCAACCCCTCCATGGACTCCTGGGACCAGGCACCGGCCGCGGCCGTCGTCGAGGAGGAGGTCACCGCCGCGCTCGCCCGGCTCGTCTTCCCCGCCGAGCACCACCCCGACGCCCTCATCACCAGCGGCGGCACCGAGTCCAACCTCGTCGCCCTGCTGCTGAGCCGCGAACGCGCCGGCGCCGCCGGGCCCCTCCAGGTGCTGTGCGGGGCCAACGCCCACCACAGCGTGCACCGCGCCGCCTGGATGCTCGGCCTGCCCACGCCCCGTCACATCGCCTGCCCCGGCGGACGCATGAGCCCGGCGGCCCTGGAGACGGCGCTCACCGAACTCGCCGACGCCAGCGGCGGCCAGACCCGTGCCCTGGTCGTCGCCACCGCCGGCACCACCGACGAGGGGCTCATCGACCCGCTGCCCGAACTCGCCCGCGTCGCCCACGCCCACGGCGCCGAGTTCCACGTCGACGCCGCCTACGGCGGGCCGCTGCTGTTCAGCGACACCCACGCCGCGCAGCTGAGCGGCATCGAACTCGCCGACTCCGTCACCTTCGACCTGCACAAGCTCGGCTGGCAGCCCGTCGCCGCCGGGGTCCTGGCCGTGCCCGACGCGAGCCTGCTGGAAGCCCTGGCCCTGCGCGCCGACTACCTCAACGCCGACGACGACACCGAAGCCGGGCTCCCCGACCTGCTGGGCCGCTCCGTGCGCACCTCCCGCCGCCCCGACGCGCTCAAGATCGCCGTCACCCTGCGGGCCCTGGGCCGCGACGGCATCGGCCGCACCGTCGACCACTGCGTCACCACCGCCCGGCGCTTCGCGAACGCCATCGACGCCCACCCCGCGCTGCGCCGCCGCCCCGGCGACGTCGGCATCTCCACCGTGCTGTTCCGGCCGCTGGCCGCCGACCGGCTGCCCCGCGAGGACGGTGACGAACTCGTCGCCTCCGTGCGCCGCACGCTCCTGCACGACGGCCGCGCGGTGCTCGGCCGGGCCAAGGCCGCCGACGCCGACGGGCTCCAGCGGCTGTGGCTCAAGGCGACGCTGCTGCACCCGCAGACCGCCGCCGCCGACCTGGACGCCCTGCTCAAACTCGTCACCGACCACTGCGCACCGGCCGCCCGCGGCGGCGTGGTGGCCTTCCCGGCACAGGCCCGGTTGGAAACGACCGCCCGCGTCAATTAGCTTAGCCTGGCCTAACTCACCGTAGTCCGCAGGCTGCTGCCGGCCGCGCCGCACACCCACCGGGAGGAACCGTGTCCGTCCCCACCGCCGACACCCGTAGAGCCATAGCCGACCAGCTCCCCGACGGTGTCCGCATCACCCACCACACCGGCGCCGACGTCCAGGCCGACCCCCGGCCCTGGGCCCGTGCCTACGAGGACGTCTACGCCCACGCCATCGACCTCGCCGACCACTGCGACCCGCCCATCACCGAACGCCTCACCCGCCACGCCACCCGCCCCGGCTTCTCCCTCGTCGCCGCCCACGCCGGCGACACCCTCGCCGGCTACCTCTACGGCTACACCCTGCCCACCGACACCCTCTGGTGGGAGGGGCTGACCCCCGACCCCGGCGCGGACTTCACCCGCGAGTACCCCGGCCGCACCGTCGGCCTGTGCGAACTGCTGGTCACCCGGCCCTTCCGGCGCACCCGCATCGCCCAGGCACTCCAGGCCCACTTCCTCGCCCGGCGCACCGAAGAGCGCGCCACCGCCCTCATCGCCGACGGCAACGACATCGTCCTGGACCGCTACGCCACGTACGGCTTCCACAAAATCGGCACCGTCGAGCCCTACCCCGGCTGGCGCCCCCACACCATGGTCGTCGGCCCCCTGCGCTGACCCGTCCGCCCCACCCGCCGCCCGCCCGCGCGGACCCGTCCGCCCCACCCGTCACCACCGAGGCAGCCCCCGTGTCCATCGAGCTCCCGCCCTCCGCCGGCCACCGCGCCGCCTACCCGCTCACCCGGCTCCCCGAGCGCGTCCGCGCCCGGCTCGCGGAACTCGCGCGCGAGCGCGCCCCCCTGGCCGCCTACCTCTACGACCCCGACACCGCCGCCAACCGCGCCCACACCCTGCGCGCCGCCCTGCCCGACTGGGCCGCCGTCTACTACGCCGTCAAGGCCAACTCCCACCCCGCCGTCCTGGGCGCCCTCGCCCCCCGCGTCGCCGGGTTCGAGATCGCCTCCCGCAGCGAACTCGCCCTCGCCCGCGCCGCCCTGGGCGACCGCCCGGGCACGCCGCCACTGCTGGCCGCCGGCCCCGCCAAGTCCACCGCCGTCCTCACCGACCTGGTGGCCGCGGGCGTGGAGGCCATCAACGCCGAATCCCTGCTGGAACTGCGCCGCATCAGCCGCATCGCCCAGGAACAGGGCACCACCGCCCGCGTCGCCCTGCGCGTCAACCCCGCGCACATCCCCATCACCGGCTCGCTCACCATGGGCGGTGTCCCCTCCGCGTTCGGCGTCCCCGAACCCGACGTGCCACAGGTGCTCGAAGCCGCCCGCGCCCTGCCCGCGCTCGACCTCACCGGCTTCCACATCCACGCCGCCTCCGGCAACCTCGACGCCGACACCCACGCCGCCTACGTCCGCTGGTGCGTGCGGTGGTCCCAGCGCACCGCCGCCGCCTGCGGCATCGACCTGCGCCACATCGACACCGGCGGCGGCATCGGTGTCGCCTTCGAGGACGAGAAGCCCTTCGACACCACCCGGTTCGGCGAACTCATCGCCGACACCCCGCCGCCCGCCGGAGCCCGCGTCATCCTCGAACCCGGCCGCTACCTCGTCGCCGACTGCGGCTGGTACGCCGCCGAGGTCACCGACCTGAAGAACTCCTACGGCCACTGGTACGCCATGCTGCGCGGCGGCATCAACCACTTCCAGCTCCCCACCTCCTGGGACATCGTCCACAACGTCGCCGTCCTGCCCGTCGACCACTGGAACGACGCCGACGGCCCCCGCCCCACCGCCGAGGACGCCGCCCTGACCGTCGTCGGCGAGCTGTGCACCCCCGAGGACACCCTCCTGCGCGACGTGCACGTCGGCCGCGTCCGCGCCGGGGACCTCGTCGTCTTCCCCAACGCGGGCTCCTACGGCTACGAGTTCGCCATGCCGAACTTCCTGGGGCACCCCCCGGCCGAACGCCACGTGCTGTGAGCCAGCACCACCCCGAGGAGCCCGCCATGCACCACGCCCCCGACCCCCTGGACCACCCCGACCCGCAGCGCGCCGCCGACCACGCCGCCACCGAGACCCTGCTGCGCGCCTACGTCCGCGAAACCGGCACGCCCGTCCCGCCCACCGGCAGCCCCCTGCGCCTGACCCTGCCCGCCAGCGGCCTGACCCTCACCGTGCCGGTCCTGCACCACTCAGCGACCGGCTGGCACCGCTTCGGCCCCGCCCTCCTCGACCGCCCCACCGGACCCCCGGTGCCCGCCGACACCGCCCTGGTCGCCGCCGCCGCCATCCGCGAGACCACCCTCGGCCGCGGCCTGCCCCCGCACCTGGGCGCCGACGCCGCCACCCGCGTCCTCACCTCCGCCCGCCGCACCGCGGCCCACCTCGCCGCCCGCCGCGCCGAACCCCCCGGCACCACCGGGCCCACCCCCTTCCTCGACGCCGAACAGGCACTCCTCCTGGGCCACCCCTTCCACCCGGCGCCCAAGAGCCGTGAAGAGGCCACCGACCATGAACTGGACGCCTACTCGCCCGAACTGCGCGGCGCCTTCCCGCTGCACTGGTTCGCCGCCCACCCCGACCTCGTCACCGGCGAGACCCTCACCGGCGCCCACCCCGCCGACCTCCTGCGCCCCCTGGCCGACGGCCTGCCCCTGCCCGACGGCATGCTCCCGCTGCCCGCCCACCCCTGGCAGGCCCGCGACGTCCTCGCCCGGCCCGCCGTCCGCGCCCTGGTGGACGCCGGACTGCTGCGCCACCTCGGCCCGCACGGCCCGAGCTGGCACCCCACCTCCTCCGTGCGCACCGTGTACCGGCCAGATGCCGCCCACCAGCTCAAACTCTCCCTGGGCATGCGCATCACCAACTCCCGCCGCAACAACCTGCGCGCCGAGATGCGCCTGGGCGTCCGCGCCGCCCGACTCCTGGACGCCGGCCCCGGCGCCTGGCTCGCCGCCCGGCACCCCGCCTTCCGCATCCTGCGCGACCCCGCCTGGATCACCGCCGGGCCCCCGGACGACGACCGCGAGAGCGGCCTGGAGACCGCGCTGCGCGACAACCCCTTCCACGGCGCCGACGACGCCCAGTGCGTCGCCGGGCTCCTCGCCGAACGCACCGGCCCCGGCGACGGCACCGCCCCCACCCACCGCGCCGCGCTGGCCGCCGCCGTCCACCGCGCCGCCGCCGTCCACCGCCTCACCACCGCCCAGGCCGCCCGGCTCTGGCTCACCCGCTACCTCGACGTCCTGGCCGCCCCGCTCGTCGGCCTCCACGCCCACCACGGCATCGCCCTGGAACCCCACCACCAGAACACCCTGGTCACCCTCGACGCCGACGGCCTGCCCCGCGCCGGCTGGTACCGCGACAGCCAGGGCTACTACCTGGCCGCCTCCCACGCCGACCGCGCCGAAGCCCTCCTCCCCGGCGCCACCAAGGACGTCGACCTCGTCTTCGACGACGCCTTCGTCGACGAGCGCGTGGCCTACTACCTCGGCATCAACAACCTCCTCGGCCTCGTCGGCGCCATGGGCGCGCTCCGCCTCGCCGACGAACGCCCGCTCCTGGCCACCCTGCGCACCCACCTCGCCGACCTGCGCACCCGCGAACCCGGCGCCGCCGGCCTGCTCGACCTCCTCCTGGACGCCCCCACCCTGCGCTGCAAGGGCAACTACCTCACCTGCGTCGACGGCCTCGACGAACTCGTCGGCGACGTCCACACCCAGTCCGTCTACATCGACCTACCCAACCCCATCGCGGAGGCCAAGCCGTGACCGCCCAGCACACCACCCACGACCTGATCGGCGTCGGCATCGGCCCCTTCAACCTGTCGCTGGCCGCGCTCGCCGACGGCGTCCCCGGCCTGGACACGCTCTTCCTCGACGCCAAGCCCGCCTTCTCCTGGCACCCCGGGCTGCTCATGGAGGGCACCACCCTGCAGGTCCCCTTCCTCGCCGACCTCACCACCATGGCCGACCCCACCAGCCCCTGGAGCTACCTCAACTACCTGCGCCACCACGAGCGCATGTTCCCGTTCTTCTTCTCCGAGCGCTTCCACATCCCCCGGCGCGAGTACGACCACTACTGCCGCTGGGTCGCCGAACGGCTCCCCAACACCCGCTTCGACGCCCGCGTCACCGCCCTGACCTGGGACGAGACCCGCGACGCCTTCGCCGTCACCCACACCGCCGCCGACGGCACCACCCGCACCGACCACGCCCGCCAGGTCGTCCTGGGCACCGGCACCCAACCCACCCTGCCCGACGCCCTCGCCCCCCTGGCCACCGCGGCCCACCCCGGACGCGTCCTGCACAGCGCCGACTACCGCACCCACCGCGCCGCCCTCGCCCGGCTCGACGACGTCACCGTCGTCGGCGCCGGACAGTCCGGCGCCGAGGTCGCCCTCGACCTCCTGCGCACCCAGGACGGCGACGGCCACGGCGGTCCCCACGTGCGCTGGCTCGCCCGCACCCCCGCCTTCGCCCCCATGGAGTACTCCAAGATCGGCCTGGAGCACTTCACCCCCGACTACATCGACTACTTCCGCAACCTCCCCGACGCCACCCGCCGCCGCCTCATCCACCAGCAGTGGCAGCTCTACAAGGGCGTCAGCGAGGAGACCCTCGGCGCCATCCACGACGAGCTCTACGAACGCACCATCGGCGGCACCCGCCCCCGCGCCGACCTCCACCCCGGCGTCGAGATCACCGCCGCCCACCCCGAGGCCGACGGCTACCGCCTCACCTGCCACCACCGCGAACAGGACACCGAGTTCACCGTCCACACCCGCGCGGTCGTCGCCGCCACCGGCTACACCCCCCAGCGGCCCGCCCTCCTGGACCCCCTGCTCGACCTCGTCGACCTCGACACCCACGGCCGCTACCAGATCGACGCCGACTACCGCATCGCCCTCGACCCCCGCGTCACCGGCACCCTCTACGTGCAGAACGCCGAAATGCACACCCACGGCGTCGGCGCCCCCGACCTCACCCTCGGCGCCTGGCGCGCGGCCACCATCCTCAACGCCGTCACCGGCCGCCCCACCCTCGCCGTGCCCCGCCGCACCGCCTGGACCACCTTCGGCGCCCCCGCCCCGCACGCCGACACCCCCGCCCCCGCACCCCGCTCCACCACCGCCGGGACGCCCCGGTGACCACCGTGGAACCCGGCCCCGGGCCCGCCGCCACCCCGGCCGCCACCGCCACGGCGGCCGGGGCCGCCACCACACCCCCCGGCCACCCCCGCACCACCCGGCACCTGCGCGGCGTCCTCATCGCCGTCATCGCCCTCTACCTCATCGCCGAAACCGCCCTCGCCCCCTTCCTCCCCCAACTCCTCGCCCGGCTCTACGACCTCCACGACCCCGACGCCACCGGCCTGTACCTGTGGACCTGCCGCGTCGTCGGGCTCGCCGCCCTGCCCCTGTGGGGGCTGGCCGCCCGCCGCGTCGCGCCCCACCGCCTCATCCTGACCGGACTCCTGGCCGGCGCCGCGTGCGACCTGGCCCTCGGCCTGGCCCCCAGCTACACCGCCTTCACCCTCATATCCGCCGCCTCCGTCGCCGCCAACAGCGCCCTCCTGCTGGCCTACCCGGCCCTCATCGCCGAGCACACCCGCCACGCCGGCGGCCAGGCCCGCCCCGACACCGACGCCGCCCGCCTCAACGCCGTCCGCGCCATCGTCGTCGTCTTCCACCTCTCCTCCGTCGCCGCCACCCTCACCGGAGCCGGCGTCCTCGCCCTGCCCGACCCCCGCGTCGGCATCTCCGCCTTCGCCCTCCTCGACCTGCTCCTGGCCGCCCTCCTCCTGCGCACCCTGCGCCACCTGCCGCCCCCCGAACCCGGCACCCGCGCCGCCACCCCCGGCAGCCGAGCCCACTGGCTCCTGCTGCTCGCCGCCGCCGCCCTCATCGGCGTCGCCTTCGACTTCGCCGTCTCCGTCGCCCGGCCCTTCTTCACCGAGCACGCCGCCACCCTGGGCACCGGCACCACTCACGCCGCCCTCCTCTTCCTGCTGCCCTCCCTCACCGCCCTCGCCGTCCTCCCCGCCGCCCGCCACGCCCACGCCCGGCTCGGCCCCCGCCTGCTGCCGCTGGCCCTCACCGTCACCGCCGCCGGCCTGGCCGCCCAGTACCTCGCCGAGAGCCTGCCCGCGCTCACCGCCGCCCGCGCCCTCTTCGGCCTCGGCCTCGGCCTCGCCCAGATCGCCGTCGAACTGCGCATGTTCCGCGCCACCGGCACCACCGGGCCCGCCTTCACCGCGGTCGAGACCGTCCGCTCCGCCGGACTCATCGCCGCGCCCATCGCCGCGGCCGCCACCGCAAGCCGGGACCTCGCCCTGCCCCTCGGCCTCGCCGCGGCCGCCCTCGCCGCCGCCGCCCTGCTCTCCCTCGCCCGCCTCCGCGGCCGCCGCCCGCCGACCCCGCGGGCATCCGCCGCCGAACCCACGCCCACCCCGACCCTGGAGGAGACCCGCCCATGAACCGCCCCACCCCCGCCACCTGGGCCGCAGCGGGCCGCCACCTCCTGGCCAAAGCCATCGCCGAGTTCGCCTACGAAGAACTCCTCACCCCCGAGCCCGTCCCCGGCCAGGACGACACCTACCGGCTCGCCCTCGCCGACGGCGTCACCTGGACCTTCACCGCCACCCGCGGCACCTTCGGCACCTGGCACCTCACCAGCACCCCCACCCGCCACCCCGCCCCCGCCGACGGCACCGAAGCCGGCCCCGAACGCCTCCTCCTCGACGCCCGCCCCGCCCTCGGCTGGGACGGCCCCACCACCGCCGAGGTCCTCCGCGAACTCACCGCCACCCGCACCGCCGACGCCACCGCCCTCACCCGCCCCCGCACCGCCGCCGAACTCGCCGACCTCGACCACCTCGACCTCGAAGCCCACCAAGACGGCCACCCCTGCATGCTGCTCAACAAGGGACGCCTGGGCTTCTCCGGCCGCGACGCCGCCACCTACAGCCCCGAGGCCGCCGGCGCCGTCCGCCTCACCTGGGCAGCCGTCCACCACAGCCTCGCCCGCTACTCCGGAACCCCCGGCCTGGACGCCGACACCCTCCTGAGCGAAGAACTCGACCCCCACACCCGCGGCCAGTACGCCGCCACCCTCGACAAAGCCTGCGCCGCCACCGGCCACCGAAGCGCCGACTACCACTGGATGCCCGTCCACCCCTTCCACTGGGACGAAGCCGTCGAGACCCTCTTCGCCCCCTACCTCGCCGACGGCCGCATCGTCCCCCTCGGCGAGAGCCCCGACCGCTACCGCCCCCTCCAGTCCATCCGCACCCTCGCCAACCTCGACCACCCCCACCGCCGCAACGTCAAGGTGCCCCTCCTCATCCGCAACACCCTCGTCTGGCGCGGCCTGTCCACCGAACCCACCCACGCCGCCCCCGACATCAGCCACTGGCTGCACACCCTGCGCGCCGCCGACCCCTACCTCAGCGAAGAACTCCGCTTCCACCCGCTCGGCGAAGTCGCCGCCGTCAGCGTCCACCACCCCCTCTACGCCGACGTCCCCGACGCCCCCTACCGCTACCACGAGCTCCTCGGCGCCGTCTGGCGCGAACCCGTCGCCACCCACCTGGGCGACGGCGAACGCGCCCGCACCATGGCCGCCCTCCTCACCACGGGCAGCGACGACCGCGCCCTGGTCAGCGAACTCATCCACCGCTCCGGACGCACCGCCGAAGACTGGCTCTCGCGCCTGCTCGCCGCCCTCCTCCCCGGCCTCCTGCACCACCTCTACGCCTACGGCGTCGCCTTCTGCCCCCACGGCGAGAACACCGTCATCCTCTACGACGCCACCGACACCCCCATCGGCATCGCGGTCAAGGACTTCGCCGAGGACGTCAACCTCCTCCCCGAAGACCACCCCCACTACGCCACCCTCACCGAACGCGCCGACGAGGTCCTCCTGCGCTGGCCCGCCGGAGAGCTCGCCCACTCCCTCCTCAGCGCCGTCTTCGCCGGACACTTCCGCTACTTCGCCCCCCTCCTCGAACGCCACGGCCACCTCAGCGAGACCCGGTTCTGGCAGCTCGTCCGCGCCGAGATCGACGCCTACCACCGGCGCTTCCCCCAGCACGCCCGGCACGCCGCCGCGTACGGGCTGCTCGCCCCCTCCTTCGACCGCGTCGCCCTCAACCGCGAACAACTCCTCGGAGGCGCCTTCCACGACCGCGCCGAGCGCGACGAGGGCTTCGACGTCACCCACGGCCGCATACCCAACCCGCTCCACACCGCCGAGGACCCCGCATGACCCCCGCCGACCCCTACGCCCAGCTCCGCGCCGACCACGCGGCGGGCCGCCTGGACAACGTCATCGTCGCCCTGCCTGACCTCCAAGGGCGCCTCCAGGGCAGCCGCCTGTCCGTGCCCCACTTCCTCGACGAAGCGGCCCCCCACGGCTTCGGCGCCTGCACCTACCTCCTGGCCACCGACGTCGAGATGAACACCGGCCCCGGCTACGCCATCGACGCCTGGAACACCGGCTTCGGCGACTTCCTCCTCAAGCCCGACCCCGCCACCTGCACCACCCTCCCCTGGGACGAGGCGACCGCCCTCGTTATCGCGGACGCCACCTGGCCCGACGGCACGCCTGTCCCCGTCGCCCCCCGCCATATCCTGCGCACCCAGCTCGACCGGCTCGCCGCCCACGGCCTCACCGCCCACGCCGGCACCGAACTGGAGTTCCTCGCCTTCCAGGAGACCTACGCCCAGGCCCACGAGGGCCACTACCACGGCCTGCGGCCCGCCACCCGCCACTCCGTCGACTACGCCCTCCAGGGCACCAGCCACCTCGAACCCATGCTCCGCCGCATCCGCCGCGAGATGGTCCAGGCCGGACTCACCCTGGAGACCGCCCGCGCGGAAGTCCACCCCGGCCAGTACGAGATCGTCTTCCGCTACGCCGAGGCCATGACCACGGCCGACCACACCATCCTCTTCAAGCACGGCACCAAGCACATCGCCGCCCAAGAGGGCCACGCCGTCACCTTCATGCCCAAGTACGACGACGGCGAAGGCAACTCCTGCCACATCCACCTCTCCCTGCGCGGTGCCGACGGCAGCCCCGTGCTCGCCGACCCCGCCGCGCCCGACGGCATGTCCCCGCTCATGCGCCACTTCGTCGCCGGGCAGCTCGCCTGCCTCCCCGACTTCACCCTGCTCATGGCACCCAACATCAACAGCTACAAGCGCCTCCAACCCGGCGCCTTCGCCCCCACCGGCATCACCTGGGGCCGCGACAACCGCACCTGCCCCGTCCGCGTCATCGGCCACGGCCACTCCCTGCGCATCGAACACCGCGTCCCCGGGGGCGACGCCAACCCCTACCTCGCCCTCGCCGCCGCCCTCGCCGCCGGGCTCCACGGCATCGAGAACCGGCTGCCCCTGCCCGACCCCCACCCCGCCAACGCCCTCGCCGACCCGGCCGTGCCCCGCCTGCCCAGCACCCTCACCGCGGCACTCCACCACTGGGAGACCAGCGACCTGGTCGCCAAGACCTTCGGCGACACCGTCACCACCCACTACGCCCAGGCCGCCCGCACCGAACTCGCCGCCTTCGAGCGCGCCGTCACCGACTGGGAGCGCCACCGCGGTTTCGAACGTCTCTGACGCCTCTTCCCGGCGTTCAACAAATGTCAACCTCCGTACAAGCAAAGGTCATTCACCCCACCACCGGACACAGTCGACTACCCGCCGGTAAGCCATAGGCTCAGCTCCATGCGCCGAGCCAAAATCGTCTGCACCCTTGGGCCCGCCAGCGACTCGTACGAGCAGATCAAAGCGCTCGCCGACAGCGGAATGGACGTCGCCCGACTCAACCTCAGCCACGGCACCCACGCCGAACACGAACAGCGCCTGCACCACGTCCGCCGAGCGGCCGAGGCCACCGGCCGCACCATCGGCATCCTCACCGACCTTCAAGGCCCGAAGATCCGCCTGGGCACCTTCGCCCACGGCCCCGTACTCCTCGAACGCGGCGACGACTTCACCATCACCACCGAGGACACCCCCGGCGACCACCGGCAGTGCGGCACCACCTACCCCGGCCTCGCCACCGACCTCAACCCCGGTGACACCCTCCTCATCGACGACGGCCGCGTCACCCTGCGCGCCACCGCCATCGACGGGACCCGCGTCCACACCACCGTCATCGAAGGCGGCCTGATCTCCGACCACAAGGGCATCAACCTCCCCGGCATCCCCATCTCCGTGCCCGCACTCTCGCCCAAGGACGTCGAAGACCTCCGCTGGGCCCTCCACCTCGGCACCGACCTCATCGCCCTCTCCTTCGTCCGCAGCGCGGGCGACGTCCGCGAGGTCCACCGCGTCATGCGCGAGGAGGGCATCCACCGCCCCGTCCTGGCGAAAATCGAAAAGCCCCAGGCCGTCGACAACCTCCACGAAATCATCCACGCCTTCGACGGACTCATGCTCGCCCGGGGCGACCTCGGCGTGGAAATGCCGCTCGAAGACGTCCCCGCCGTGCAGAAGCGCGCCGTGAAAATCGCCAAGCGCAACGCCAAACCCGTCATCGTCGCCACCCAGATGCTCGACTCGATGATCGAGAACTCCCGCCCCACCCGCGCCGAGGCATCCGACGTCGCCAACGCCGTGCTGGACGGCACCGACGCCGTCATGCTCAGCGGCGAGACCAGCATCGGCAAGCACCCCGTCCTCACCCTGCGCACCATGAGCCGCATCATCACCGCGGCCGAGGCCACCGTCCTGCCCGCCGGGCTCCCGCCGCTCACCGAGGCCACCAAGCCCCGCACGCAGGGCGGCGCCGTCGCCCGCGCCGCCGCCGACATGGGCGACTTCCTCAACGCCACGCACCTCGTCGCCTTCACCCAGAGCGGTGACACCGCACGCCGCCTGTCCCGCTACCGCTCGCCCATCCCCCTCCTCGCCTTCACCCCCGACCCCGCCACGCGGGCGCAACTCGCCCTCACCTGGGGCGTGGAGACCTTCCTCGGCCCCACCGTCGCCACCACCGACGACATGGTCGACCAGGTCGACGAACACCTTCTCGAGATCGGCCGCTGCGAGCCCGGCGACACCGTCGTCATCACCGCCGGCTCGCCGCCCGGCGTCCCCGGCACCACCAACCTCGTCCGCGTCCACCACATCGGCGACAAGAGTGCCGGGCGCTCCACCTGAGGCGCCACCGCCCCACGTCAGCACTTCGGCCCCACGTGCACGTCCATCAGCGCCACGGAGGCCCGCCGCGCCACGGAGACGTTGAACGGTTCGCCGTCTCGGGCGAGGGTGGCCCATTCCACGCCCACGCGCGTGAGCGCGTCGGTGAAAACGCGTCGGATGTCGTCGGACTTGTTGGTGAAGAGGTACCGCGGGTATTCGTAGCGCTTCCTTCGCCCCGCGACCGTCCGCGTCGTCCAGTTCGTGACCCGGCAGCCGTCGGAATGGACGAGCCCGCGGATCAGCTTCCATGGATGTGCTTCGGTGATCGTCCGCTGCCAGCCTTCCAGGGTGATGCGCCGCTCGTGCTTCTTCCCCGGCCCGTGCTGCGGGAGCAGGCAGGGCCAGTGCGAGGAGTAGGACTTGACCTCCGTACAGCCCTGGCGCCTGACCCGGTTGGTGCTTGGCATCGCCATGACCGCGCGGGCCGCGGCCTCCGCCTCGTCGATCAGCCCCGGGTAGGCACTCGTGCAGGAGATCGTCAGGTGGTGGTGGCGGGGCTTGGAGATGATGTGGCCGTCGCCCAGGTAGAGCCCCAGCAGGTAGGCGTACGCCGGGCCGTCGGGGTCCCTCCCGGCGCAGCGGGGGCAGTCGTGCGGGTGTTCGTAGGCGATGCCGCGCGCTTTGCGGTCCCTGTGCAGCCACCAGTCAACCGTCCCCGGTGGAACGGAGAGCCGCTTGGCGACGCTTTGGTTCGTCGCTCCCTGATGGAGCAGGGCGAGGGCTTCTCGGCGCAGCGACGGTGCGTGCTTGGTCATGCACCAAGCGTGCGGGTGTTCGAATAGCGAATGCCAGTGCGGTCGTGCGAATTCACTCTGGTGGAGCAGTGTGCGGTGCCGGGTGTGGGACTCGAACCCACAAGCCCTTTCGGGCAGAAGTGTTTGAGACTTCCGTGTATGCCATTCCACCAACCCGGCAGGCCGTGGCCACGGGAAGTGTACCCGGTCGTCCCTGCGCGCGTCGGCCCGATAGGCTCTTGGGGCCCGACCTGCTCGAACCCCCGCGAGGAGCACAGTGAGTGCCGCTGACGCCCCCGAGACCCCCACGCCGGCCGACCCGACGGAGGGCGCGGACGCGCACGTGCCGCCGGCCACCACGCGTGTGGTGATCGCGGAGGACGAGGCCCTGATCCGGCTGGACCTGAGGGAGATGCTGGAGGAGGAGGGCTACACGGTCGTCGGCGAGGCGGGGGACGGGCAGCGCGCGGTGGAGCTGGCGCGCGAGCACGACCCGGACCTGGTGATCATGGACGTGAAGATGCCGGTGATGGACGGCATCTCCGCCGCGGAGAAGATCGCCGAGGAGGGCATCGCGCCGGTGCTGATGCTGACGGCGTTCTCGCAGCGGGAGCTGGTGGAGCGGGCGCGGGACGCCGGTGCGATGGCGTACCTGGTGAAGCCGTTCAGCAAGAGTGACGTCGTGCCGGCGATCGAGATGGCGGTGTCGCGGTTCGCGCAGCTCAAGCAGCTCGAGTCGGAGGTCACGGACCTCACGCAGCGGCTGGAGACGCGCAAGCTCGTGGACCGCGCGAAGTCGTTGCTGCAGACGGAGTACGGGCTGACGGAGCCGGCCGCGTTCCGGTGGATCCAGAAGACGTCGATGGACCGTCGGCTGTCGATGCGGCAGGTGGCCGAGGCCGTGATCGAGGACGCCGCGGAGAAGCAGGCGGAGAAGCAGGCGGAGAAGCAGGGCGCGAAGGACCGGCGGGAGCAGCGGAGCTGACCCGCGCGGCGCGTCCGCCCCGCGTGAACGAAGGGGCTTGCGCCCCTTCGTTCACGTGCGCCACACATGCCCCTTTTGCGGCATGTGTGGCGCCGTCGTGCTCTTCAAAGGATCATCCCCTTTCGTTCGGTGAGCGGTAAGGACCGTCCTCTTTTCGACACGTGGCAGAGGTCACAGGGCGATCACATCTGTGGTCAGCGTCTGTTTGGCCTGGACCGTGAGCAATAGATTCCGTGGCCAACCGCACGGTCGTGCGGTCTCTTCCGCCGGTTCGGTACGGCGGTCGCACACGTTCTGGGCCGGACCAGGGGGTTCGCACTGTGCTGAACAAGACCATCGTGAGACTGGCTGTGCCGTTGGCCGTGGGCGCGCTGGCGTTGACGGGCTGCGGGGACGGCGGGTCCGGCGACGGTGGCGGCGACACCGTCAAGATCGGGTTCCAGGGACCGTTGTCGGGTGACAACGTGCAGCTCGGCCAGAACATGGAGAACGGCGTCAGGCTGGCGATCGACCAGGCGAACGCCTCGGGCGACTACGACTTCGAGGTGGAGTACTTCGCGGCCGACGACCAGGGTCTGCCGGACAAGGCGCCCACCGCGGCGCAGAGCGCGATCTCCGAAGAGGTCATCGCGGTCGTCGGCCCGGCCTTTTCCGGCTCGGCGGACGCGTCCGCCGAGTACTACGCGGAGGCGGGCATTCCGGCGGTCTCGTCCTCCGCCACCCGCGCCGACCTGACGACGAAGGGCTACGGGTCGTTCCTGCGCGCGGTGCCGAACGACTCGGCGCAGGGCGCGGGCATGGCCACGTACCTGTCGAAGTCGACGGACGCGGAGAAGGTCGTCGTGGTGGACGACAAGACCGACTACGGCGTCGGCCTCGCGGACGTCGCGGAGCAGTCGCTGAAGGACGCCGGTCTGGAGGTGGTGCGCCACAGCGTGCCGCAGAAGACGCCGGACTACAGCGCGGCGGCCCGCAACGTGGTGGGCGCGGACGCGGACGCGCTGATCTACGCCGGCTACTACGAGGACGCGGGCCCGTTCGCGACGAAGCTGGACGAGGCCGGGTTCGAGGGCATCCGGATGTCCGGTGACGGCAGCCGGGACATGCAGTTCGTGGAGCTGGCCGGGGACTCGGCCAACGACTGGCTGCTGACGTGCGCGTGCACCGACCCGACGCAGGAGGAGGCGACGAAGAAGTTCGCCGAGGACTACGAGGCGGCGTTCAACCAGCCGCCGGGGACGTACTCGGCGGAGTCCTTCGACGTGGCGAACCTGATCATCGAGCAGATCGCGGAGACCGGCGGCGCGGACTCCACCGGCGAGAAGCTGCTGGAGGCGCTGCGCGCGGTGGAGTACAAGGGCATCACGAAGGAGTTCTCCTTCGACGACACGGGTGACTTCACCAACCAGACGATCTACATGTACGAGGTGCAGGACCGGGAGATCAACTACCTGGGCAGCGTCGACAAGCTGACGGCCAAGTGACGGCCCCGGCCGTCGGCTGAGCCGGCCGGCGCGGTGTGCGGTGCGCGGGTGGTGCCCCGCCGTACACCGCGCCACCGCTCGCACACCGCGTGGGCGGTGCGCGGGGCGGGTCGCGGGCGGGTGGCCGCGGCCCGGTGTTCCTCCTCGTCGTCCGTGAGCGCTGAACGCGTGCGTGCGACGGCTCTCGTTCCCAAAAGGAAGTCGTTCGATGTCCCTCAACGCTTTCTGGGACTTCCTGGTCCTGGGGCTGGTGCTCGGCTGTCTGTACGCCGTCATCGCCATTGGTTACACGCTGGTCTACGGCGTGCTGCAGTTGCTGAACTTCGCGCACAGCGAAGTGTTCATGTTCGGGGCCTTCGGTGGTCTGCTGGCGTTGACGGTGTGGGCGCCGGCGGCCGATCCGGCGGGCGTGCAGTCGGTGGTGTACGTCGTGGTGGGCCTGCTGGCCGGGGCGGCGTTCGGTGGTGCCGTCGCCTACGGGCTGGAGAAGGTGGCGTACCGGCCGCTGCGGCGGCGCGGTGCACCCCGGCTGGTGTTCCTGATCACGGCGATCGGCGCCTCGTTCTTCCTGTACAACCTGGCGGGCAAGTTGTTCGGCCGGAACTCGCTGGCGATGCCGAACCTGTACGAGAACCGCCGGGTGCTGACGGTGTTCGGCGCGGACCTGAACATCACGCAGGTGATCATCGTGGTGTCGGCGGTGGGCATGATGGTCGGCCTGGACTACGTGGTGAACCGCACGAAGCTGGGTTCGGGCATCCGGGCGGTGGCCCAGGACCCGGAGGTGGCGTCGCTGATGGGTGTGGACATCGACAAGGTGGTGTCGCGGACGTTCGTGATCGGCGGCCTGCTGGGCGGTGCGGCCGGCTTCCTGTTCGGGGTGAACAACAAGGTCGTCTACACGATGGGCTTCCTGCCCGGGATCACGGCGTTCGCCGCGGCGGTGCTGGGCGGTATCGGCAACGTGCGCGGGGCGATGCTCGGCGGGATGCTGCTGGGGGTCGTGGAGACGATGACGGTGTTCGTGTGGGGTGAGGAGTGGCGTTACGTGGCCGGGTTCGCCGCCCTGGTGCTGGTGCTGATGTTCCGCCCGACGGGCCTGCTGGGTGAGCGTGTGGGGAGGACGGCATGAGCGCGACGACGTCGGTGAACGTGCGGACGGCGCGGCGGCTGCGCGCCGAGCGCTGGTACCAGCGGCCGCGTTGGCGGCGGTTGGCGGCGATGGTGGCGCTGGCGGTGACGATGACGCTGGTGACGGGCGCCCAGGGCTCGCACCAGGACCTGTTCTTCGCGCTGGAGGAGAACCTCACCGGGGTCGCGCTGTGGGTCTGGCTGGCGTTGGCGGTCGCGGTGTGGGCGGGCCGGGAGTTCCTGACGCCGCAGGTGGCCTCGGCCGTGTCGGGTTCGAGGGCCCTGGCGTCGGGCCCGCTGGGCCGGGTGCGGGAGGTGTGGCGGGCGGACCGGCGGGTGCGCTTCGGGGTGCTCGCGGTGGCGGCGGCGCTGGCCGTGCTGGTGCCCTCGGGCCTGGACCGTTACTGGCAGACGGTGCTGGTGGACCAGATCGCGATCTTCGTGCTGGTGGCGGTCGGCCTGAACGTCGTCATCGGCTGGGCGGGCATGCTGGACCTGGGCTTCATCGCGTTCTTCGCGATCGGCGCCTACAGCGCGGCGTACTGGACGGGCGCGCTGCCGGTGCAGCCGCCGATGGTGCTGAACAACTTCGCGGTGATCCCGATCGCGGTGGTGACGTGCCTGGTGGCGGGCGTGCTGCTGGGGGCGCCGACGCTGCGGTTGCGGGGCGATTACCTGGCGATCGTGACGCTGGGTTTTCACGAGATCGTGTACCTGTCGGCGAAGAACCTGGCCGACTACACCGGGGGCACGCGGGGCGTGAAGGTGGACCGGTTCGCGGTCGACCTGGGCTTTTGGAGCTACGAGTGGGGCGTGGTCGACGCGATGCCCTACTACTACCTGCTGCTGGCGTTCGTGGCGGTGGTGGTGTTCCTGTTCTGGCGGCTGGAGCACTCCAAGGTCGGCCGGGCGTGGACGGCGATCCGCGAGGACGAGGTGGCGGCGGCGTCGACGGGGGTGGACACGGTCCGCTACAAGCTGATGGCGTTCGCGATCGGCGCGTCCACCTCCGGTGTGGCCGGTGTGGCGTACGCGTCGAAGGTGGGCTACATCAACTCGGAGAACTTCGTCATCCTGCTCTCCGTCCTGGTGCTGGCGTACGTGATCTTCGGCGGCATGGGGTCGATCCCGGGCGTGCTGTTCGGCGCGGCGTTCCTGGTGTGGCTGCCGGAGGCGCTGCGGAGCCTGGTCGACCCGAAGGACCGGTACATGTACCTCGGCGGGCTGCTGGTGGTCATGATGATCTACCGCCCGCAGGGGGTGATCCCCTCGCGCCGCCGGTCGCGGGAGCTGAAGCTGGCCCGCTCCGGCGAGGTGGAGGGGGACGGGACGACCGAGCCGGCGGGAGGCAGGCTGTCATGACGGTTGACGTGCGCAAGGAGGAGGGCGGTCCGCGCGCTGCGGCCGACCCCGGCGACCTGGTGCTGGACGCCTCGGGCATCACGCTGCGCTTCGGCGGTGTGACGAGCCTGGACGGGGTGGAGCTGGGCATGCGGCGCGGCGAGATCCTGGCGGTGATCGGCCCGAACGGAGCCGGGAAGACGTCGCTGTTCAACTCGCTGACGGGCGCCTACGTGCCGCAGGAGGGCCGCATCACCTACCGGCCGCGCGCGGGCGGTGAACACGAGTTGCGCGGGCGCAAGCCCTACCGGGTGAACCGGCTGGGCGTGGCCCGCACGTTCCAGAACATCCGCCTGTTCTCGGCGCTGACGGCGCTGGAGAACGTGAAGATCGCGGCGGAGACGCGGCTGAAGGCGGGCCCGGTGTCGGTGATGCTGGGGCTGCCGAGCGCGCGGCGGGCGGAGCGGCGCAGCGACGAGCGGGCGCACGAGGTGCTCGACTTCGTGGGGCTGGCGGGGAAGCTGAACGAGCTGGCCGGTTCGCTCAGCTACGGCGACCAGCGGCGGCTGGAGATCGCCCGGGCGCTGGCCACCGACCCGCAGGTGCTGCTGCTGGACGAGCCGGCGGCGGGCACGAACCCGACGGAGAAGCTGGAGCTGGAGGAGCTGATCCGCCGGATCAACCGGGAGCTGGGCGTGAGCGTGCTGCTCATCGAGCACGACATGCGGCTGGTGATGTCGGTCGCGGACCGGGTGATGGTGCTCAACTTCGGCCGCAGGATCGCCGAGGGCACGCCGTCCGCGGTGCAGCAGGACCCGGCGGTGGTCCAGGCGTACCTGGGCGCCCCCGCCGCTGACGCCGCTTCGGACGACGCCGCCCCGGACGAGGGCACCGCGCCCGACGGGACCACCGCGCGCGGCGGCACGGAGCCGACGGACGCACGGGTGCCGTCGGCGCGCGAGGGCGAGGACGCCGGCACACGCGCGGCGCGGAACGAGCAGCCCGGGGAGGAGCCCAAGTGAGCGGCGCCGTGGAGTTGACGCAGGACGAGGCGCGCGGCGGCGCGCGCCCGGCCCCGGTGCTGGAACTGCGCGACCTGCGCGTGTTCTACGGGGCCATCGAGGCGCTCAAGGGCGTCGACCTGGTGGTGCGCGAGGGCGAGGTCGTCGCCCTGCTCGGCGCGAACGGCGCGGGGAAGTCGACGACGCTGCGCACGGCCTCGGGCATGCTCCAGCCGCGCTCGGGGCAGGTGCTGCTGCACGGTGAGCGCGTGGACGGCATCAAGTCACACGATCTGGTGCACTTCGGCATCGGTCACGTCCCCGAGGGGCGGCGGGTCTTCCCGCGCATGACGGTGCGGGAGAACCTGGAGATGGGCGCGTACCGGTTCCGTTCACCCGACCGGGCCGACCTGGACCGCGTGTTCACGCTCTTCCCCCGGCTGGCCGAGCGCACGTCGCAGCTCGGCGGGACGCTCTCCGGCGGCGAGCAGCAGATGCTGGCGATCGGCCGGGCGCTGATGGGCAAGCCGGAACTGCTGCTGCTGGACGAGCCGTCGATGGGTCTGGCGCCGCTGATCGTGCGGCAGATCTTCGACATCCTGCGGGAGATCAACGACCAGGGCACCACGGTGCTGCTGGTGGAGCAGAACGCGGCCCAGGCGCTGAGCCTGGCCGACCGCGGCTACGTGCTGGAGACGGGCGCGGTCACCATGACGGACGAGTCCGCCGCGCTCCTGGCCGACCCCCGGGTCCGGGAGGCCTATCTCGGCGAGGGCGCGTAGCCCGGCGGCGGGGGAGGGGCAGCCGGGTCGCGCCCTCCCCGGCCCGGCGGCCGCGGCCCCGTACCGTGGCCCGAGTCGTGGCGCGGAAGGGGACCCGAGCCGTCGCCCCGAGCCGCGGTACAGCGCCGCGGCCCGGGCCCGGATCAGGCGTCGCGCAGCAGGCAGGTGAGGCGCGCGGAGCACACCCGGCGCTCCTGCTCGTCGGCGACGACGATCTCGTACGTGGCGGTGGTGCGGCCGCGGTGGACGGGGGTCGCCGTGCCGGTGACGACGCCGGAGCGCACGGCCCGGTGGTGGGTGCAGTTGAGGTCGACGCCGACGGCGACCCGGCCGGGGCCGCCGTGCAGCATGGCGCCCACCGAGCCGAGGGTCTCGGCCAGCACCGCGGACGCCCCGCCGTGCAGCAGGCCGTAGGGCTGGGTGTTGCCCTCGACGGGCAGCGTGCCGACGACGCGGTCGGGCGAGGCCTCCACCACCCGCAGGCCCATGCGCTCGCCGAGGTGACCGGCGGAGAACAGGGCGGGCAGGTCGAGGCCGCGCCCGGTCCACTGGTCGAGGACCTCCTGCGGGAACCGGGTGGCGGCGGGGTTCTCGCCCATGGGTGACTGGCTCCGATCGGTGCGGGGAACGGTGAGCCCTGTCCTATCAGATCCTGAGCGGCCGCTCATCGCCCGGTCGGGGTGAGGCGGATCACCAGCGACTTGCTCGCCGGGGTGTTGCTGTCCTCCGCGGTCGCGTCCAGCGGGACGAGGACGTTCGTCTCCGGGTAGTAGGCGGCCGCGCACCCCCGGGCGGTGGGGTAGTGGACGACGCGGAAGCCGTGCGCGGTGCGCTCGCTGCCGTCGCGCCACTCGCTGGTCAGGTCGGCGAGGCAGCCGTCGGGCAGGCCGAGCGCGGCCGCGTCGCCGGGGTGGACGAGCACGACGCGGCGGCCGCCCTTGATGCCCCGGTAGCGGTCGTCCAGGCCGTAGATGGTGGTGTTGTACTGGTCGTGCGAGCGCAGGGTCTGCAGCAGCAGCCGCCCTTCGGGCACCCGGGGCCAGACCACCGGGGCGGCGGTGAAGCGGGCGCGGCCGGTGGCGGTGGGGAAGCGGCGCTCGTCGCGCGGGGCGTGCGGCAGCGTGAAGCCCCCGGGCCGGGCGACGCGGGTGTTGAAGTCCTCGAACCCGGGAATGACGCGTGCGATGCGCTCTCGTACCCGGCCGTAGTCGCGCTCGAACTCCTCCCACGGGGTGGTGCTGCGCTCACCCAGCACCCGCCGGGCCAGCCGCGCGACGATCGCCGTCTCGGAGAGCAGCTCGGGGTGGGCCGGCGCCAGGCGGCCGCGGGAGGCGTGCACCATGCCCATCGAGTCCTCGACGGTCACGAACTGCTCCGCCCCGCCGCGCACGTCCCGCTCACTCCGCCCCAGTGTGGGCAGGATCAGCGCCCGCGCGCCGGTGACGCAGTGCGAGCGGTTGAGCTTGGTGGACACGTGCACGGTCAGCTCCGCGCGCCGCATCGCGTCCTCGGTGACGGCCGTGTCGGGGGACGCGGCCACGAAGTTTCCGCCCATGGCGAAGAACACCTTCACCCGCCCGTCGCGCAGCGCGCGGATGGACTCGACCGTGTCGTAGCCGGGGGCCCGCGGTGCGGTGAAGCCGAACTCCCGCTCCAGCGCGTCCAGGAACGCGGGCGCGGGCTTCTCCACGATGCCCATGGTGCGATCGCCCTGGACGTTGCTGTGCCCGCGCACCGGGCACACCCCCGCCCCGGGACGGCCGATGTCGCCGCGCAGCAGCAGCAGGTTGACGACCTCGCGGATCGTGGCGACGGAGTGGGCGTGCTGGGTGAGCCCCATGGCCCAGCACACCACGGTGCGCCGGGAGGCCAGCACCATGCGCAGCGCCTCCTCGATCCGCTCGCGGGGCAGGCCGGTGGCCGCCAGCGCCTCGTCCCAGTCGGTGGCCGCAGCGGCGCGCGCGAGGGCCTCGTAGCCGTCGGTGTGGGCGGCGACGAAGTCGGCGTCGACGGCGCCCTCGGTCTCGATGACCAACTTGTTCAGCAGCCGGAACAGCGCCTGGTCGCCGCCGATGCGGATCTGTAGGAACAGGTCCGTCAGCGCCGTCCCCGAGCCGAGGAGGCCGCCGGGCCGCTGCGGGTTCTTGAACCGCGTCATCCCCGCCTCGGGCAGCGGGTTGACCGTGATGATCCGGGTGCCGCCGCGCTTGGCCTCCTCCAGCGCGCTGAGCATGCGCGGGTGGTTGGTGCCCGGGTTCTGCCCGGCCACGATGATCAGGTCGGCGCGGTGCAGGTCCTCCAGCAGCACGCTGCCCTTGCCCACGCCGAGCGTCTGCGTCAGCGCGGCGCCGGAGGACTCGTGGCACATGTTGCTGCAGTCGGGCAGGTTGTTGGTGCCGAACTCCCGGGCGAAGAGCTGGTAGAGGAAGGCCGCCTCGTTGCTGGTGCGGCCCGAGGTGTAGAAGACCGCCTCGTCGGGGTCGGCGAGCGCGTGCAGTTCCCCGGCGATGAGCGTGAACGCCTGCTCCCAGCTCACCGGCGTGTAGTGCGTGGCGCCCGCGGCCAGGTACATCGGGTGCGTCAGCCGCCCCCGCTTGCCCAGCCAGTACCCCGAGCGCTCCGCCAGCTCCGCGACCGGGTGCCGGGCGAAGAACGCGGGCGTGACGCGGGCCCGGGTGGCCTCCTCCGCCACGGCCTTCGCCCCGTTCTCGCAGAACTCCGCGGTGTGCCGCCTGCCGCCCTCCGGCCACGCGCAACCGGGGCAGTCGAAGCCGTCCTTCTGGTTGACGCGCAGCAGGGTGAGCGCCGTCCGCCGCACGCCCATCTCCGCGTGCGCCATCCGCAGCGCGTGCCCCACGGCGGGCAGCCCCGCGGCCACCTCCGCGGGCGGCCCCACCGCCGGCGCGTCCTGCACGGGCTCTCCACCGGACTGCGAACTGGCACGCGACATGTCCTCATCATTCCACGCCCGCCGCCCCCCGCCCCGGCCGTTCCCGGCCACCGGCCCGCCTCTCCGCCGCCCCTCTTCTTCGTCGGCCCGTCGGCCCGCCGCCCGTCGCCCGGCGGCCGCCCCGCCCGCCACCGTGGCCGCTCCGGACGCCGGGCCGGACGCCACCCGCCTGCCGCCGGAGGGCCGGGCCGCGGACCGTCGTCGCGGACCCGCCGCCCCGCCGCGCCACCGGCTGTCGGTGCCGCATGGCAGGATCGGTCCCGTGGCTGAGAACGTGGCAAAGACAGCAACCGACCCCGAGCCCGCGGAGCCCGTGGAGGGCCCCCGCCGCCTGCTCCTCATGGACGGGCACTCGCTGGCCTACCGGGCCTTCTTCGCGCTGCCCGAGGAGAACTTCTCCACCACCACCGGGCAGACGACGAACGCGGTCTACGGGTTCGTCTCCATGCTGTCGAACACGCTGCGTGACGAGGCGCCCACCCACTTCGCCGTCGCGTTCGACGTGTCGCGCAAGACGTGGCGCGCGGAGCGGTACGCCGAGTACAAGGCCAACCGCTCCAAGACGCCGGACGGCTTCAAGGGCCAGGTGGAGCTGATCGGCGAGCTGCTGGACGCCATGCGCGTCAAGCGGTTCGCCGTGGAGGGTTTCGAGGCCGACGACGTTATCGCCACCCTCGCCACGCAGGCCGAGTCCGAGGGCTTCGAGGTGTCCATCGTCACCGGGGACCGGGACGCCTTCCAGCTCGTCTCCGACCACGTCACCGTCCTCTACCCGACCAAGGGCGTCTCCGAGCTCACCCGCTTCACCCCGGAGAAGGTCCGGGAGAAGTACGGCCTGGAGCCGCGCCAGTACCCGGACTTCGCCGCACTGCGCGGGGACCCCTCGGACAACCTGCCCGGCATCCCCGGGGTGGGGGAGAAGACGGCCACCAAGTGGATCAGCCAGTTCGGCTCGTTCGACGAACTGGTGGCCCGGGTGGACGAGATCAAGACGAAGGCCGGGCAGAACCTGCGCGACCACCTGGAGTCGGTCAAGCTCAACCGGCGCCTGACGGAGATGGTGCGCGACGTGCGGCTGCCGTGCGGCCCGGCGGAGCTGGCGCGCGCCCCGTACGACGGCGACGCGCTGCGGGCCCTGCTGGACGCCCTGGAGATCCGCAACGCCAACTTCCGCGAGCGCCTGTTCGCCGCCGACCCGGCCGCCGCCACCGCCGCCGACGAGCCTGCCCCCGCGGCCGGGGTCGAGGTCGACGGCAGCGTCCTGGACACCGGCGAGCTCGCGCCCTGGCTGGCCGAGCACACCGGCGCCGGCCGCCCGCTGGGCGTGGCCAGCGTGGACGACTGGAAGCTGGGCGCGGGGCAGGTCACCGAGGTCGCCCTCGCGACGGCCGACGGCCCGGCCGCCTGGTTCGACCCGGCGCGGCTCGACGCGGCCGACGAGCAGGCGTTCGCCGCCTGGCTGGCCGACCCGGCCGGCCCGAAGGTCGTGCACAACGCCCGGGCGGTGCAGCGGGTCTTCGCCGAGCACGGCTGGCGCGTGGCGGGCATCACCACCGACACCGCCCTGGCCGCCTACCTCGTGCAGCCGGGCCGGCGCAGCTTCGCCCTGGACGCGCTGAGCGTGGAGTTCCTCGCCCGCGAGCTCCCGCAGCCCGCCCAGGCCGGCAGCGGCCAGCTCGCCCTGGGCGCGGACGAGGCGGCCGAGGCCGACGCGCTGATGGGCCAGGCCCGCACCGTGCTGGACCTGGGCGAAGCCTTCGGCGACCGGCTGTCGGAGGTCGGCGCCTCCGGGCTGCTGGCCGACATGGAGCTGCCCGTCTCGGAGCTGCTGGCCCGCATGGAGCGCTCCGGTATCGCCGCCGACCGCCCGTGGCTGGGGCAGTTGGAGCAGCAGTTCGCCGACGCCGCCCAGCACGCGGTCCGCGAGGCGCACGCCGCCGTCGGCCACGAGTTCAACCTGGGCTCGCCCAAGCAGCTCCAGGAAGTCCTCTTCGGGGAGCTGGGTCTGCCCAAGACGAAGCGGACGAAGACCGGCTACACCACCGACGCCGACGCCCTGACCTGGCTGGCCGCGCAGACGGACCATGAGCTGCCGGTGCTGATGCTGCGCTACCGCGAGCAGTCCAAGCTGCGGGCCACCGTCGAGGGGCTGATCAAGACGATCGGCGCGGACGGCCGCATCCACACCACCTTCAGCCAGACGGTCGCCTCCACCGGGCGGCTGTCGTCCACCGAGCCGAACCTGCAGAACGTGCCGGTGCGCACCGACGAAGGCCGCGCCATCCGGCGGGCGTTCGTGGTCGGCGAGGGCTACGAGTCGCTGATGACGGCCGACTACAGCCAGATCGAGCTGCGCGTCATGGCCCACCTCTCCGACGACGACGGGCTCATCGAGGCCTTCACCTCGGGGGAGGACCTGCACACCACCGTGGCCTCGCAGGTCTTCGGCGTCGACAAGGGCGCCGTCGACGCCGAGATGCGCCGCAAGATCAAGGCCATGTCCTACGGTCTCGCCTACGGCCTGTCCGCCTTCGGCCTCTCCCAGCAGCTCGGCATCACCCCGGAGGAGGCGCGCGGGCTGATGGAGACGTTCTTCGAACGGTTCGGCGGCGTGCGGGACTACCTGCGCCGCGCCGTCGAGGAGGCCCGCGCCGTCGGCTACACCTCCACGATGCTCGGGCGCCGCCGCTACCTGCCGGACCTCAACTCCAGCAACCGGCAGCGCCGTGAGATGGCCGAGCGCATGGCGCTCAACGCGCCCATCCAGGGCACCGCCGCCGACATCGTCAAGATCGCGATGCTCCGGGTCGACGGTGCGCTGCGCTCCGCGGAGCTCGACTCCCGCATGCTGCTCCAGGTGCACGACGAGATCGTGCTGGAGGTGGCCCCGGGCGAGCGGGACCGCGTCGAGGAGCTGGTGCGGCGCGAGATGTCCGGCGCGGTGGAACTGCGCGCCCCGCTGGACGTGTCCGTGGGAGTGGGTCCGGACTGGGAGTCGGCCGCGCACTGAGCCGGAGCCGCTCCCGCCGAGCCCACCGCGCGGCGGGGGCGGCCCGTCCGGAAACCGGAGCGTCCGGGCCCGTGACCGGAGGCGGTGCGGTGACGTAAGGTCTCCTCGCTGCCGCCGGCCTGGACACGCACACGGCGGCAGGCCGCGCACTCGCAGCAGATCACGTGCATCCGCAGGGGAGGGGACGGCCGCATGACGGGTCGTACCGGCAGGATCCGCAGGGGGATGACCAGCACCGCCGTCGCGGCGGCCGCCATGGTCGTCCTGTCCGCTTCGCAGGCGCCCGGCGCTCCGCTGGGCCTCCCCCAACTCCCCGCCAAGGACCCGGTGGCCGGCACCGACGACCCGGTCCCCCAGGGCGACGACTCCTACCACACCGAGCTGCCGCCGCTGGAGTCCCCGGTCAAGCCGGGGGAGTCCGCGGGACCCAGCGGCGGTGGCACCCCGGTCGTCACCGGGCCCAGGGAGGCCGGCATACCCGCCACCGTGCTGGCCGCCTACCGGCAGGCCGAGACGGCCCTCCGCACGGAGCGGCCGGGCTGCAACCTGCCCTGGCAACTGCTCGCCGCCATCGGCAAGGTGGAGTCCGGGCAGGCCCGCGGCGGGGACGTGGACGCGAACGGCACCACGGTCCAGCCGATCCTCGGCCCCAAGCTGGACGGCAACGGCTTCGCGCTCATCCGCGACACCGACGGCGGCGCGCACGACGGCGACGCCGCCTACGACCGCGCCGTGGGGCCCATGCAGTTCATCCCCTCCACCTGGGCCTCCTGGGCCGCCGACGGCAACGGCGACGGCGCGAAGGACCCGAACAACATCTTCGACGCCGCGCTCGCCGCCGGCCGCTATCTGTGCGCGAACGGCCGCGACCTGTCCGTCCAGGCGGACTTGGAGCAGGCCATCCTGAGCTACAACCGCTCCACCGAGTACCTGCGCACGGTCCTGTCCTGGCTGGAGTACTACCGCGAGGGCGTCCACGAGGTGCCCGACACCGGCGGAGTCCTGCCCGACTCCCCGGGCGCGGGCAACCCGGACGAGCCCGCCACCCGCCCGGCCACGAAGCCCGCCCCGAAGCCGGAGCCCGAGCCGAAGCCGGGCAGGGGCGGAGGCGAGGACAAGGGCGGGAACAAGGACAAGGGCGGGAACAAGGACGAGGACCGGGACAAGGTCGAGGACAGGGAGCCCGGCAAGGACGAGGACCGGGAGCCGGAGCGGCCGGGACAGACGCCGCGCCCCGAGCGTCCCGACGACGCCCCCGTGGTCCCGCCGCCGCCCACCTGGAACGACGACCGCCCCGGCGACGACCCGGACCAGCCCGAGGAACCCGAAGAGCCGGGCGAGGAGCCGGAGGAGCCGGGCGAGGAGCCGGAGGAGCCCGGCGAGGAGCCGGAGGAGCCCGGCGAGGAGCCGACGGAGCCCCCGGCGGAGTGCCCGGCCGACCCGGAGGAGCCGGGTGACGACGAGGACTCCGCACCGGGCACGGAGCGCCCGGCCGAACCGGGCGACCCCGCCGACCCGGAGGGTGACGAGCGGGACGAGCAGCGGGAGCCGCAGGAGCCGACCGCCGAGGAGCCCGGCGAGGACGCCGAGGGCGAGCCCGGGAGCGCCCACGGGGACGAGCCCGGGGACGGGGAGGACCCGGAGGCCACCGAGGCCCCGGCCGACCCGTGCGGCGACCCGGACGACGGCGACCCGGACGACGGCGACCCGGACGACGGCGGCACGGACGGCAACGGGACGGACGGCGAGGACCAGGAGACCCAGGACGCCGATCAGGGCCAGGCCCCGGACGCCGACGACCCCGCGCGGAAGGAGGGGCCCGCCCAGCCCGGCCCCACACCGTCGGCGGCCTGACCCGGCGCCGCGGGCCCGGAAGCGGCCGGCGCTCCCCGGCCCGGCGGGTGCCGGAGTCAGGGCGTCGGCGCGCCCCGGGTCACCGGCGGCGGTTGGTGCGCCGCGTCGGCTCCGCCGTGGCCGGGTCCTGCGGCCACGGGTGGCGCGGGTACCGTCCGCGCAGCTCGGCACGGACGGCCCGGTATCCCTCGCCCCAGAACGACGCGAGGTCGGCCGTGACGGCGGCCGGGCGCCCGGCGGGGGAGAGCAGGTGGACCACGAGCGGGACGCGCCCGTCGGCGAGCCGAGGCGCCTGGGCCCAGCCGAACAGCTCCTGGAGCTTGACCGCGAGCACCGGCTGGTCGCCGCCGTAGTCGACGCGCACGCGCGATCCGGAGGGGACCTCCACGCGCTCGGGCGCCAGCTCGTCCAGGCGCGCGGCCGACCCGTCGGCCCACGGCAGCAGGGACCGCAGCAGGGCGAGCGTGTCCACGGACTCCGGCCGCTCGGCGGTCAGCCACTCCGGGGCGCGCGCGAGCAGCGCGGCGTCACCGACGTCGGGCCAGGGAGCGCCCATCGCGCGGTGCAGGAAGTCCAGCCGCCGCCGCAGTGACACCGCCGCCGGCGGCCACCTCAGCAGCCCGAGCCCTTCGGCGCGCAGGGCCGCCAGGAGCACGGCGCGCACCCGTTCCGGGTCGGGGTGGGCGAGCGGCCGGGTGCCGAGGTCGATCGCGCCCAGCCGCGTGACCGACCGGGCGACGACCTGTCCGCGCTCCCCGTCCCAGGTGACCTCGTCCGCCTCCCGCCACAGGGCCGCGCCCGCCTGCCGGGCGACCTCCTCGTCGATCACCGCGACGAGCCGGGCCCGCGCCGAGGCCGCGCCCGTCGGACGGTCGGCCGAGGCCACCGCGAGCCACGGCGCGTCGCCCACCGGGCCCGGCACCTCCGCCCGGGTGCCGGAGGCCATCAGGAAGCTGCCGCCGCCCTGCCGCCGCGCCACCCGCTCGGGGTAGGCGAGCGCCACCACGAGCCCGGCCGCGTCCGCCCCGGCCGCGTCCATCCCGGCCGCGTCCATCCCGGCCGCGTCCATCCCGGCCGCGTCCATCCCGGCCGCGTCCATCCCGGCCGCGTCCATCCCAGGCGTCGCGTCCCGCGCCGTGCCGCCGCCCGCGTCCCGCGCCGCTCGCCGCAGCCGGTCGGCCTCCCGCCGCCAGCGCCCGGCGTACCCGTCGCGGCCCTGCGGCCCGCCGCGTCGCACGGCGCGCAGCACGTCCCCGACCTCCTGCCCCAGCTCCCGGGGCGGCTCCTCGCTGAGCACCGCCACGACCTCGGCCGCCGTCCGCGCCCCGACCAGGTGGGCGCCGTCCAGCAGTGCCCGGGCCAGGCGGGGGTGCAGCCCGAGCCGCGCGAGCGCCGTGCCGCGCGGCGTGGCCCGTCCGGCGGCGTCCACCGCGCCGACCGCGCGCAGCACCTCGCGGGCGGCGGCCATGGCGCCGTCCGGCGGCGGGTCGAGCAGCGCGAGGCCGGAGGCGTCCGGGTCGCCCCAGCAGGCGGCCTGGAGCGCGAAGCCGGTGAGGTCGGCGACGGCGATCTCCGGCGAGGGGAAGCGGGCGCGCCGGGCGTCCTCGGCCTGGGCCCAGCACCGGTAGACGGTTCCCGGCGCCTCGCGGCCCGCGCGTCCGGCCCGCTGCCGGGCCGCCGCCCGCGAGGCCCACACGGTGGTCAGCCCGCCCAGCCCCCGGGCGTGGTCGGTGCGGGGCTCGCGGGCCAGCCCGGCGTCCACGACGACGCGCACCCCCGGCACGGTGAGGCTGGACTCGGCGACGGCGGTGGCCAGCACCACCCGGCGTGGCTCGTCGGCTCCGCGCCCGGCCAGCACGGCGTCCTGGGCCCGCGCGCCGGTGCGCCCGTGCACCTGGAGCACCCGCGTGCCGTCGGGCTCGCCCAGCAGTCCGGCCACCCGGGCGATCTCCCCGACGCCGGGCAGGAAGCACAGCACGTCGCCCTCGCGCTCGCGCAGCGCCCGGCGGACCACGGCGGCCACGTGGGTGAGCAGGGCCCGGTCGACGCGCAGGCCGTGCGGCGGTGCCACGGGGGCGGGCGGCGGGGCCCACACGACGTCCACGGGGTGGGACAGGCCCGGGGCCGTGACGACCGGGGCGCCGAGGAGCCCGGACCAGCCCGCCGCGTCGGTCGTCGCGGAGGCGGCCACCAGGGCGAGGTCCGGCCGGAGGGCGGCGCGCACGTCCAGCAGGAAGGCCGCCGCGGTGTCGGCGTCCAGGTGCCGCTCGTGGCACTCGTCCAGCACGACGGCGTCGACGCCCGGCAGCTCCTGGTCGCGTTGGAGCCGCCGCAGCAGGACCCCGGTGGTCACGACCTCCACGGCGGTCTCGCGGCTCACCCGGCGCTCACCGCGCACGGTGTAGCCGACGCGGCCGCCGACCTCCTCGCCCAGCAGCCACGCCATGCGGCGGGCGGCGGCGCGCGCGGCGATGCGGCGCGGCTCGGCGACGAGTACCCGGCGCGGCCGGCCCTCCCCGGTCAGCCCGGCGAGGGCCAGCGGCACGAGCGTGGTCTTGCCGGAGCCGGGCGGCGCGCACAGCACGGCACCGCCCGCGCGGTCGCAGGCGTCCCGCAGCGCGGGGACGGCCTCCGCCACGGGCAGGGGCGGGGCGGGGCGTGGGGGCGGGGTGGCGGCCGGATCGAGTGACACGCCGCCATTGTCCCGGGGCCACCGGGCCCAGCGGCCGGGGGAGGGGCAGCGCGCGCCGTCGCGGCCCGTCCCCACCCGCGGGCGCCCCGGTTTCGCAGGCGGCCCAGGGCCGGTCCGGCTCCGCGCGCGGGTGTCGCACCACCGCACGCGGACGGCCGTGGCCCGCGCCCCGCAGGCGGACGACGGCGGCCCGGCCCCGCCGCGCGCGGGCGAAGGCCGCCCGGTCCCGCGCACAGCGGCGCGGACCCGGCTCAGTCCCGCACGCAGACGAAGATCGCCGTGCCCGGGATCAGCGCGCCGCGCAGCGGGGACCAGCCGCCCCACTCCCGGGTGTTCCACGCGGGCCACTCCGGCTCGACCAGGTCCACCAGCCGCAGCCCGGCCGCGACCACCTCCCGCACCCGGTCGCCCACGGTGCGGTGGTGCTCGACGTACAGCGTCCGCCCGGCGTCGTCCTGCTCGACGTAGGGCGTGCGGTCGAAGTAGGACGCCGAGACGGTCAGCCCCTGCGGCCCGGGCTCGTCCGGCAGCGCCCAGCGCACCGGGTGCGTCACCGAGAACACCCAGCGCCCGCCGGGCCGCAGCACGCGCCGCACCTCGCGGAAGACCCGGACGGGGTCGGCCACGAACGGCACCGCTCCGTAGGCGGAGCAGGCGAGGTCGAAGGAGGCGTCGGCGAAGGGGAGCGCGCCGGCGTCGGCCTGGACCACGGCGAGGCCCTCGGCGCCGATGCGCAGCGCGTGCTGGAGCTGCCGGTGGGCGATGTCCAGCGCGACGGGCCGGGCGCCCTGTGCGGCCAGCCAGCGCGAGCACTGCGCCGCGCCGGCGCCGATCTCCAGCACGCGGGCGCCGGGGAGCGTCGCGGGGTCGCCCAGCAGGCGGGCGTCGGCCTCGTCCAGCCCCTCCGGGCCCCACACGAACCGGTCGTCGCCCAGGAAGGTGCCGTGTTCGCGCTGGTAGGCGTCGGCGTTGCGGTCCCACCAGCGCCGGTTGGCCCGGCTGCTCTCCGCGTCCCCGGCGTCCCGCCGGACCGCGTAGCCCTCGTCGTCGGTCACCGCACCCGCACCCCTTCGCCGTCGCGTCGAGGCGTAACGATAGGCTGTGGTCACCTTGTACGTGCGGTGTGCGGGGAGCACGCTGTGTCGTGTGCGTGAGTCGGTGGCGGTGCGCCCGGTTGGCGGTCTTTCGCCCCTTGCGTCCCACCTGTCGCAAACGCGCATTGACCATGCTCGCCCGCGCCCGTATGCTACAAGTTGCGCTGCGGGCCTGCGCGCCTCGGACGGAGCAGGTCGCGCTCGCTTCTGTTGTATGTCCCCTCGGTTGGCGAGGTGCCCCCTCCCGGGTCTCCCGGGTGAGCATCTCTGAAGGCTGTCCGGCTTCGGCGGTAGCGATAAGGGCTCACGGCGTAGCAGTACCTACGACTTCTGTGTCCGTACCGGAGCCCTTTACCACATGACGAGCAGCACCGAGACCACCGTGACCACCCCGCAGGTTGCGGTCAATGACATCGGTTCCGAGGAAGCCTTCCTCGCCGCGATCGACGAGACGATCAAGTACTTCAACGACGGCGACATCGTCGACGGCGTCATCGTGAAGGTCGACCGGGACGAGGTCCTGCTCGACATCGGTTACAAGACCGAGGGCGTCATCCCTTCCCGTGAGCTGTCGATCAAGCACGATGTCGACCCCAACGAGGTCGTCGCCGTCGGTGACGAGATCGAGGCGCTTGTTCTCCAGAAGGAGGACAAGGAAGGCCGCCTGATCCTGTCGAAGAAGCGCGCCCAGTACGAGCGGGCCTGGGGCACCATCGAGAAGATCAAGGACGAGGACGGCATCGTCACCGGTACCGTCATCGAGGTCGTCAAGGGTGGTCTCATCCTCGACATCGGCCTGCGCGGCTTCCTGCCGGCGTCCCTGGTCGAGATGCGCCGCGTCCGCGACCTGCAGCCGTACGTCGGCAAGGAGCTCGAAGCCAAGATCATCGAGCTGGACAAGAACCGCAACAACGTGGTCCTGTCCCGCCGTGCCTGGCTGGAGCAGACGCAGAGCGAGGTCCGCCAGACCTTCCTCACCACCCTGCAGAAGGGCCAGGTGCGCTCCGGCGTCGTCTCCTCGATCGTCAACTTCGGCGCCTTCGTGGACCTCGGCGGTGTCGACGGCCTGGTGCACGTCTCCGAGCTGTCCTGGAAGCACATCGACCACCCCTCCGAGGTCGTCGAGGTCGGCCAGGAGGTCACGGTCGAGGTCCTGGACGTCGACATGGACCGCGAGCGCGTCTCCCTGTCGCTCAAGGCGACGCAGGAAGACCCGTGGCAGCAGTTCGCCCGCACGCACCAGATCGGCCAGGTCGTGCCCGGCAAGGTCACCAAGCTGGTGCCGTTCGGTGCGTTCGTCCGCGTCGACGAGGGCATCGAGGGTCTGGTCCACATCTCCGAGCTGGCCGAGCGCCACGTGGAGATCCCGGAGCAGGTCGTCCAGGTCAACGACGAGATCTTCGTCAAGGTCATCGACATCGACCTGGAGCGCCGCCGCATCAGCCTCTCGCTGAAGCAGGCCAACGAGTCCTTCGGCGGCGACCCGATGGCCGTCGAGTTCGACCCGACGCTCTACGGCATGGCCGCGTCCTACGACGACCAGGGCAACTACATCTACCCCGAGGGCTTCGACCCGGAGACCAACGACTGGCTCGAGGGGTACGAGAAGCAGCGCGAGGAGTGGGAGAACCAGTACGCACTGGCGCAGACCCGCTTCGAGCAGCACCAGGCCCAGGTCGTCAAGTCCCGCGAGGCGGACGCCCAGGCCGAGGCCGAGGGTGCCGGCGGCGGCGCGCCGCAGGGCGGCGGCAGCCAGGGCGGCGGTGGCGGCGGTTCGTCGTACTCGTCGGACTCCGGCGAGGACAGCGGTGCGCTGGCCTCCGACGAGGCCCTCGCGGCACTGCGCGAGAAGCTGGCCGGCGGCCAGAGCTGAGTCGGCGCGCCGGGCGCTGAGCCCGGCGGAGAGCTGAACGACCGAAGGCCCGCTCCCCTCGGGGGAGCGGGCCTTCGGCGTGTCCGCACCGCGTGCCCTGGCGGGCGGCCGGGACGCCGCCAGTGCGCGGGCGCGCCCCGGCCAGGCGTGGGGCCCCGGCCAGGCGCGGCCGGCCGAGGCCAGGACGCGGGCGCGCCGCGACCAGGACGCGGGCCGGACGCCGCCCGGCCGCCACGCCCGCTCCGGGCGCGTGCCCCGGTCCCGGTCGCGGCGCGCGCCCGGGACCGGGGCGCCGTCAGGCCGCCGCGGCTTCGACCAGGCTGAACCCGACGCTCGCCGGCAGCGGTACGACGCCGGTGACCTTCAGGCCGGCCCGCGCGCACAGCCGGTCGACGTCGGACCGGGTGCGCTCCCGGCCACCGACGAGCACCGCCATCTGGAGGTCCTTGACGTAGGGGTCGAGCCCCACGGCCCGTTCCTCCGACTGTCCCGGAGTCGTCGGCGGCACCACGTCCGGCAGCACCACGTCGACGATCAGCACGCGGCTGTTCTCCGACATGGCCCGGCGGCAACTGGCCAGGATGGCGGCGGCCCGCTCGTCGTCCCAGTTGTGGATCACGCTTTTGATCACGTACAGGTCGGAGCCCTCGGGGACGGCCTCGAAGAAGTCGCCGGTGGCCACCGTGCACCGGTCCTGGAGGCCGGCCGCCGCGAGCGTCTTCGACGCCTGCGCGGCGCCCTCGGGGGTCTCGAAGACCACGCCCCGCAGCCCGGGGTGCTCCCGCAGGATCGCGGTGATCAGCGTGCCGTCGCCGCCGCCGACGTCCGTCACCGAGCGGTACCGGCCGAAGTCGTAGTGCGCGGTGACGGCGGCGGCGGTCTCGCGGCTCTCCTGGCTCATCGCGGCGTTGAACACCTCGGTGAACTCCGGGTCGTCCGCCAGGTAGGCGTACAGCGGCATGCCGAACTGCTCGTCGAAGGCGGTGCGCCCGGTGCGCAGGGTGTGCTCCAGCAGGTCCCAGGGCTGGAGCGTCTGGGGCGCGGTGTGGAACAGGGTGAAGTCACGCAGGGACTCCGGGTGGTCGCTGCGCAGCAGGGCCCCGGCGTCGGTGAGGGCGAAGCTCCCGGGCGCGCGCTCCACGCACAGGCCGAGGCTCGCCAGCGTCCGCAGGAGCCGGGTCATCTGCTCCGGGGCGATGCCGCGGTCCCGGCCGAGGTCCGCGGCGTCCCGCTCGCCGTCCCCGATCGCGTCCGCCAGGTCCAGCCTGGCCGCCAGCCCCACCACCTGGGTGATCCTGGAGCCGAACACCCGCCGCATCAGAGCGCGCCGGGCGGCGTGCCGGTCGGCGTTGCCTTCCGCCATGTCCGTTCCTCTCGGTGTCGGTGCGATGGCGGTCGGCCACGTCCGACGGCCGGCCGCCCTGGGCGTCGGAGCGGGCCCGCTCGCGCACCGGCGCGCCCGACGCTGTGTGACAGGCGGGGCCCCGCGGTGCGGGCCCCTCGAAGCGGTGGTGCGATCGGCGCGCCGTCGTGCGGCGCGCCGTCCTCGGGGCGACGGGGCCCCGGCGCCCCGGAAGCCGGGGCCCCGTCAGGAAGGCCGGGTCCCACGGTGGTTTCCGTGGGACCCGGCCTCCCGGTCCGGCGCGGGCCGTGGCGGCGGCTGGGCCGCCCCGGTGGCCCGCCGGTGGCGCGGCCGGTCGACGAACGGCACGGAGTCGACGGCACCGCGCGTGCGGGGTGGGTACGGGTGCCCGCGGGGCGACCGGCCGCCGCCGGTCGTCCCGCGGGCACCCCGCCCGGGCGTTACACCGCGCCGTCGGGGGAGCGGCGTGGGCGGGTGCCCGAGCGGTGTGGCCCCGGCCGGGTCCGTGCGGGCCCGGCCGAGGGGCTCACGGGGCGGGGGTGAGGGAGTCGGGCCGGGCGGCCGCGCGGTGGCGGGCCAGGTCCTGGGCCAGCTCCTCGTCCACGAGGTCGTGGTTGAGGACGAACGCCGTCAGGGCGCCCATGCCGGCCGCCGTGACGACCTGGACCCGCGGGTCGACGACGTTGCCCACCGCCCACAGGCCGGGCACGCTGGTCTTCCCGGCGCGGTCGGTGACCAGCCAGCCGCGCTCGTCCTTCTCGCAGCCCAGGCCGTCGAGGAAGGAGTCGTTGGGCGTCATGTGGGGGAAGAGGAAGACGGCGCTGCGCGCGACGGTCCGGCCGTCGGCGAGCTCCACGGCGTGCACCTGGTCGTCCCGGGTCAGCACGGCGGAGATCGCGCCCTCGGCGACCCGCACGCCCCGTGCGGCCAGGAGCTCGCGCTCGTCGTCGGTCAGCTCCCCGGTGTGCGGGAAGTAGACCAGGTCGTCCGACCACTGCCGCAGCAGTACCGCCTGGTTCACGGAGTTGGGGTGGGTGCCCAGCACCGCGAAGGGCTGGTCGCGCACCTCGAAGCCGTGGCAGTAGGGGCAGAAGAGCACGTCCTTGCCCCACCGCTCGCGCAGCCCGGGGATGTCGGGCAGCGTGTCGCGCAGCCCGCTGGCCACGACGACGTGCCGGGCGGTCAGGGCGGCGCCGCCCGCCAGCCGGACGACGAAGCCGGGCTCGGCGCGGTCCACCTGGTCGACCTGGGCCGTGACGAGGTCGGCCCCGTAGCGCGCGATCTCCGCGCGCCCGGTCTCCAGCACCGTCTGCGGGTTCGCCCCGTCGCGGGACAGGAAGCCGTTCAGGTGCGCTGACGGGGCGTTGCGGGGCTCACCGGCGTCGACGACGGCGACGGAGCGCCGGGACCGGGCCAGGGTGAGTGCTGTGTTGAGACCGCCCGCCCCGCCGCCTATCACGATGACGTCGTAGGTGGATCGGGTAAGTGTGTCGTTGTGCGTGCCGCTCATGGCGATCACCTCCGGCGCAAGCGTGCGGTCAACACCCGGGACGAGCAATTTTTGTTGCCGTTTTCGAAACGTCGCGGCGGAGGCGGACGGGCACCGCCACCCGGCCGGGGGAGCGGCGGCCCCGCCGGCGGGGTGGGAAAGGCGCGCGGCGGCGCGGGAATGCGCACGCCGCGTCGCACGTTGCACGGTGCGGAAAGTGCACCCGAGGGGGCGAGGAATACCGTGTCGAAGCCGCGTGACCTGTACGAGTGGGAGCCGGGCGGGCTGCGTGCCGTGGACGAGATCATCGACCGCGGCGTGGGGAGCGGTCTGGTCATGCTGTACCACTTCGAGGGCTTCATCGACGCCGGGGCCACCGGCGAGCAGATCGTGGGCCGCCTGCTGGAGAGCCGCCCGCACCAGACGGTCGCCCGGTTCGACGCCGACCGCCTGATCGACTACCGCGCCCGGCGCCCGATGATGACCTTCCGCCGCGACCAGTGGGCGTCCTACGACGCGCCCGCCCTTGAGGTGCGGCTGCTGCACGACGCGACGGGCACCCCCTTCCTCCTGCTCAGCGGCCCCGAGCCGGACGTCCAGTGGGAGCTGTTCACCGCCGCGGTGCGCGAGATCGTCGAACGGCTCGGGGTCCGGCTGTCCGTCGCCTTCCACGGCATCCCCATGGGCGTGCCGCACACCCGTCCCGTCGGCCTCACCCCGCACGGGAACCGCAGCGACCTGGTCCCGGGCCGTCCCGCCCTGTTCGACGAGGCGCAGGTCCCCGGGAGCGCCTCCGCGCTGCTGGAGTACCGCCTGATCGCCGCCGGTCACGACGTGCTGGGCCTGGCCGCGCACGTCCCCCACTACATCGCCCGCTCCCCGTACCCGGACGCCGCGCTCGTCGTCGTCGAGACGATCACCTCGGCCACCGGCCTGGTGCTGCCGGCCCTGGCGCACACCCTGCGCGGGCAGGCGCACAAGGCGCAGACGGAGATCGAGCGGCAGCTCGCGGACGGCGACGGCGAGCTGGCCGCCGTGGTGCGCGGCCTGGAGCAGCAGTACGACGCGATCGCCGGTTCCGCGACGCGCGGCAACCTCGTCGCCGAGCCCGCCGAGCTGCCGTCCGCCGACGAACTGGGCGCCGTCTTCGAGCGCTTCCTGGCCGACCGCGAACGCGAAGGCGGCGACGGCGAGGGCTGAACCGGCCAGTAGGGTGGCCGCATGCTGAGTGTGGGACTGACTGGTGGCATTGGGGCGGGCAAGAGCGAGGTCGCCCGCCTCCTCGCGTCCTACGGCGCTGTGGTCGTCGACGCCGACCGCATCGCCCGCGAGGTCGTGGAGCCCGGCACCGAGGGGCACGCGGCGGTCGTCGCCGAGTTCGGCGAGGGCGTCCTCGGACCGGACGGTGCCCTGGACCGCCCGGCGCTGGGCCGGATCGTCTTCGCCGACGACGAGCGCCGCGCCGCGCTCAACGCGATCGTGCACCCGCTGGTCGGCGCCCGCAGCGCCGAGCTCCAGCGGGCGGCGGGCGGGGACGCCGTGGTGGTGCACGACGTGCCGCTGCTGACGGAGAACGGGCTGGCCCCGCTCTACGACGTCGTCGTGGTCGTGGACGCCTCCCAGGAGACGCGGCTCAGGCGGCTGACGGAGCTGCGCGGCATGCCGGAGGACGAGGCCCGCGCGCGCATGGCCGCGCAGGCCACCCGGGCCGAGCGGCGCGCCGTCGCCGACCACGTGATCGACAACGACGGCCCGCTGGAGGCCCTGGAGCCGCAGGTTCGCGCGCTGTGGGAGAGCCTGCGCGGGCGTGCGTAGGCCCGCGGGCGGGAATGCTCGGGAGCACCCGGCTGTTGTCAGGGCCGAAGGAGGCACCTCATGTCCCGCACGCCCGAGACGCACGTGATCGACTTCCGCGCGGCCGAGAAGCTGCTGGAGGCCAGGGACCCGCTGGGCGCGGTCAAGCTCCTCGACCCGCTCATCACGGCCCACCCAGAGAACACGGCCGCGCGGCTGCTGCGCGCCCGGGCGTTCTTCCACTCGGCCCAGCTCCGCTCGGCCGAGCTGGAGTTCCAGCTCGTCCTGGAGCGCGAGCCGGACAACGCCTTCGCCCACTTCGCGCTGGCCCGCACGCTGGAGCGCGCCAGCCGCTCCGGCGAGGCCCGCCGCCACTTCCGCCTCGCCGCCGCGCTCGACCCGCGCCCCGACTACCTCGACGCGGCCCGCTTCGACGACTCCTGACCCGTCCCGGCCCGCCGCGTACCCGGCGAACGCCTCACGGCCGCTTTGGTCAGCGCCGCGCCGGGTCGTGGTGCGCAGTGCGGTGTCAGGGTGTACTGGGCCGCGCCGGTCAGCGCCGTGACGTGCGGGCTCGCACCGGCGGCTTCCGCGCAGGGCGTGTGGCACGGCGCCGGGCAGACGCGCCGGACAGCGCCGCGCCGGGTGGTGGCGCATAGCGCAGTGCCGCGCAGCGCCGGGCCGGGTCCTGACGCGCAGTGCGGTGCCGGGCCGCGCTGGGCTGCACAGCGCCCCGCCGCACAGCACAGCGCCGAGCCGGGGCCGCACAGCGCCGCGCGGGGCCGAGCCGCGCAGCGCCGGGCCGAGCCGCACGGCGCGGGGCGGGGACGCGCCGCAGGTCGACGCCGCGCTGGGCGACGGCCCGGTGCGGCACGAGCGGGCCGACCGCGCGCCCCTCGCCCTTGCCGGTCCTCTCCTCGGCGGGGGCGCGGCACGGCGTGCGGCGAGAAGCGCACGGGTGCCGCGCGCGCCGGCCCGGCGGTCGCGTGGGGTGCCCTGGCGCTGGGCCGGGGGACGTGGGGCCGCTAGGGTGATCGGGCGTGACCCGTCGTACCCGCGCCGCCGCGCCCGCCGTCCTCGCCGCCCTGTTCGTAGCCACCGCCTGCACGGTGGAGAACGTGCCGGAGGCGGGGGACGAACCCCCCGCCGACTCCGCCCTGCGCGCCCTCGCCGACCTGACGGTCGGGGAGCGCGCCGCCGAAACCGACTACGACCGGCGCAAGTTCGGCTCGCCGTGGGCCGACACCGACGGCAACGGCTGCGGCACCCGTGACGACATACTCAGCCGCGATCTCACCGGGATCGCCGTCGACGCAAACGGCTGCGCCGTCACCTCCGGGACGCTGGACCCGGACCCGTTCACCGGTGAGTCCATCGCCTTCGCCCGCGGGGGCCGCAGCGAGGTGGACATAGACCACCTCGTCGCCCTCTCCGACGCCTGGCAGAAGGGCGCCCACGCCTGGGACCCCGCCAAGCGCATCGCCTTCGCCAACGACCCGCTCAACCTGCTGGCCGTCGACGCCGGGGCCAACCGCGCCAAGGGCGACGCCGACGCCGCCACCTGGCTCCCCCCGCACGAGCCCTACCGGTGCGCCTACGCCGCCGCGCAGGTGGGCGTCAAGCACAAGTACGGCCTGTGGGTGACCCGGGCGGAGCACGACGCGCTCACCCGTGTCCTGAACGCCTGCCCGGACGAGCCGCTGCCCACCGGCGGCGCCCCCACCGCGGCACCCCCGGAGTTCACCGCGCCCGAGTAGCCGCCACCGCGGTCGGACGGGCGGCCTCGGCCTGTCGGGGCGCCGGTGCCGCGGAGGCGTCGGGGCGCCGGGGCGTCGGTGCGGCGCGGGTGCCCGGCTGACCGGAACCATGAGTTCCGGTTTAGCGGACGGGGGACGTGGCAGGTGTCAGCCATGCGTCCCTCGCCCCCACTGCGTCGCGTCCGCCGTCTGGACCGTGCCCTGACCCGCCGCGTCAGCTCCCTCGACGCCCCCGGCCTCGTCCGCGTGCTGGACGGCCTGGAAGCCGCCGCGTCCCGGACCAAGCTGTGGTGGGGCGGCGCGCTCGTCCTGGCCGCGGGCGGCGGTGCGCGCGGGCGGCGCGCCGCGGCGGCCGGGCTGCTGAGCATGGGCGCGGCCCAACTGCTGGCCAACGCCGTGTTCAAGCAGCTCTACGCCCGCCGGCGCCCGCCGAACGAGCTGGTGGGCCGTGCCGAACCGCCCGCCCGGCCCGGCTCCTCGTCCTTCCCCTCCGGGCACGTGGCGGCTGCCGCCGCGTTCTCCGGCGGCGTCGCACTGGTGTGGCCGGCCGCCGGGGCCCTCGCCTGCGTCCCGGCCGCGCTGATCGGCGTGCAGCGCGTGCACTGCGGCGCCCACTACCCCAGCGACGTGGCCTGCGGCGCGCTCATCGGGCTCGCCGCCCCCGCCCTGCTCGCCCGGACACCCCGGGCCGCCGTCCGCCCCCTCGTCCGGGCCGGAGCCCGTATCGCCGCTCCCTGAGCGAGTGCACGGCAGACGAAGGCGACCCGCGCGCGACCACCGAGCCGGAGAGCGTGCTGCTGCCCGGACACGACGTGCCGCTGGGCCGCTACACCACCGTGCGGCGGCTGCTGCCGCAGCGTGGGCGGCGCATGGTCGGCGCGTGGTGCTTCGTCGACCACTTCGGTCCAGAGGACATCGCCGACCGCCCGGCATGCGCATCGCACCGCACCCGCACACCGGTCTGCAAACCGTCACCTGGCTGGTGGCCGGAAAGTTGGACGGCGGCCACCGACCGGTTCGGCCCCGTCCGCGGCTGTCCGGAACCCCTATTCCCCGCCCCGGAGCTGCCGACCGTCCGGTTGAAGCCCCGTGGCCGCACCGGTTGACCAGGACTTTCCAGCACTGACCGCCACCATACGACAGGCGACAAGAGTTACAGGCTGGCCAGCCGGAGTGGGAAAACTGGCTGGAAGAAGCGGCTTCTCGGTGGGGGCGGCCGCCACCTCGGAGGACGGTCTGATCCAGAAGTTCGAGGAGAGGTTGCGACCTCAGTCGCCCTGGAGGGCGGTCGCCACGCGCATCATCTCTCGCCCGGCGGTGCGGCCTTACGAGTTGCGATCCTCGACCGCCCCGGAGGGCGGTCGCCACCGGCGGAGGTGGTCGGCGAAGTCCGGCGGATAGTTGAGGTTGCGATCCTCGACCGCCCCGGAGGGCGGTCGCCACGATCTTCTCCGCGAGCACGCTCACGAGCTGGCGGGGTTGCGATCCTCGACCGCCCCGGAGGGCGGTTGCCACACGAGCACGACCAGGAGCACGACGACGCCCCGGCCGGGTTGCGATCCTCGACCGCCCCGGAGGGCGGTTGCCACCAGCGACTGGGTGATGGTGGTGCGGATCGGCGAAGTGTTGCGATCCTCGACCGCCCCGGAGGGCGGTTGCCACGCGACGGTCTTGCTGGTCATCGCCAGGTAGTCCGCGTTGCGATCCTCGACCGCCCCGGAGGGCGGTTGCCACGGTGTTTGAGCTGCTGTTTCGCCTCTGGGAATGCCAGCGTGACACCGATCTTCAAGTTCATTCAGGGCGTTTCGGGCATTCTGCTTCGGTGCGATGCGGGTTTCGTGTGTGCACTTGGGGTTCCGAAGCGTGTGCTGGTTCAGACGATGAGGTCGTCTCGGTGTGACTGTAGCTGGGCGGTGCCTCGGGTTTGAACGGCGGTGAGACCGTGGTGGGGGAGGCGGTAGACGCGGATGCTGTCTCGGTCGTGGTCGATCGTGGCGTCGATACTCGCTAGGAGGCGGAGGAGGTCGGCCTCGTCGGTGACGATTTCGAAGACCGATTTCTGGACGCGCAAGCCGTAGCCTTCGCAGAGTTTCGCGACGCGTCGCAGTCGGCGGGCGCCCCCGAGGGTGGTGGTGTCGACATCGTAGGTGAGGAGGAGGTCCATCAGGTGGCGGTCCAGGGGAGGTAGGCGGGGAGGTCGCCGCGGAGGTGGCGGGCGAGGAGGCGTGCTTGCATCACGGGGAGCAGCCCGGCGGGCACCCCCCGGCCGGAGAGGGTGTGCGCCCAGGTCTGCTGTCTGGCCTCCTGCCATGCCTGGACCAGAGCGGTGCGGCCGTCGTCGGTGAGAGTGACGGCGCCGCCGGGCAGGTGGTCGAAGTGTTCGGCGCGGAGTTGGCGTCGGTTGAAGAGGGTGAGCACGAGCCGGTCGGCCAAGGGGGCGCGGAACTCTTCCATGAGGTCGAGGACGAGGGCCGGCTTGCCGGGCCGGATTCCGTGAAGGTAGCCGACGTACGGGTCGAGTCCCACCTGTTCGGCGGCGCCGTGTACGAGGCCACGCAGCAGTCCGTAGGCGAAAGACAGGGCGGAGTTCACCGGGTCTGTCGGGGGTCTACGTTCGCGGCGCACGAACGGCGGGATGCCGTCGGCCGGCCGGAGTGCGTGGCGGAGCGTTTCGAAGTGGAGGCGTGCGGCATTGCCTTCGTATCCCATGAGGGTGTCGGTGTCGGGCGCCTCGGGGGTCTTGGCCAAGGCGTCGGCGAGTTCGCTCGCCGCTGTGCGCATCGCGGCCTGTTGTGCCGGGGCGGCGTCGCGGGCGGCGCGGAGAAGCACCCAACGGCTGTTGCGAATCTTGGCGGCTACGGCGTTCCTGGCGATCGCGACCCGGGTGTCCTTGTCGTCGTGTGCTCGGTGCTGGGCGTGCCGGAGGAGGACGTTGCCCTGCACCGCGCCGTCGAGGCGGCCGAGGAACCGGCCGGCGCGGGTCATCCAGGTGACGGGTCGGCGGTCCTGGGCGCAGCGGGCGATGAGTTCGGTGGTCAGGGTGACGTGTCCGTAGACGACGATAGCGTCGATGCGGCGCAGGGGCAGGACGCGGCGTGCGGGCTGATCGGGGAGGCGGATGCGAAGGGAGTCCTCTTCGAGACGGAGTTCGATGCCCTGGGTCTGGACGTAGAGGGTGTTGAGGAGTTCGGTCGTCATCTCTGGTCCGGTGGTGGGTCGGTGCGGTACAGGTCGCGCAGGGCGCGCCGGAAGCGTTCGGTGCCGCTGAGGACGCGGGGCATGCAGGAGGTGGCCATCGAGCAGCGGCGGCAGCGGTTGTCTGCTGCCGGACGGGGCAGGGCGCTGGTGGTGAGCATGGTGCGGATCTCGGTGGTGAGGTCGCGGACCTGGTCTCGGAGGAATTGGTCGATGGTCACGGTGTGGCGACGGCGGTCGGCGGCCGAGTAGACGGCCGCTCGGCTGATGCGGGTGCCGAACATGGACTCCAGGCACAGGGCTTGCCCTGCGGTCTGGACGTCGGCGGGCCTCCCGGGGAGGTAGCGCCCCGATTTGTGCTCCACTGGGAGGACCCGGCCGTCGGCGTGGAGTTCTACGGTGTCGCAGTAGCCGTAGAGTCCGAGATCGTCGTGGTAGACGGGGAGGCGGTGGAGGGTGCGGACGGTACCCCGTCCGCGGTTCCCGGGTGTGTCCACGCGCTGGTGGAGGAGCGTTCCGCGGACGGTGGCAGCGTCGTCCTCGAAAGCGTCTTCCAGGAGGATGAGTCCGCTCTGGCGGGGGCAGTAGGCGTAGTGCTCCAGGGCGGAAAGGGGCACCTGCGGTAAGGGCCCGTTTCCGGCCTGAGCCTCGGAGGCGGTGGTCACGCCGGCTGGGTCTGGGGCAGGAGCGTGGTGAGCGTGACTCCGGCGGGTGGCTCGGCGGGGACGTTGAGCTGGTAGTCGTCGAAGGCGCGGGCGGTGGCGTCGCCGCGAGCGGCGATCTTGACGCTGTCGGCGAGTTGGTGGGAGGGGGCGCGGCCGAAGGCGTCGTCGTGGGTGAAGACGTACAGACCGCGGAGCGCGAGGCCGGCGCGGGCGGCGGCCCGGTCGTGCTCGAACATCAGGGTGAAGGCGCGCCAGAGCGTGGCGAGGTCCTGCGCACTGACCCCGGTCTTCTTGGCCAGGGGGGCGCTGAAGTGGCCGACGCCCTTGTAGAGACCGTAGGGGACGACGTGCTTGGAGCCCATCTCGGTCTCCTTGCCCTTGTTCTTCTTGTCGTCGGGGTCGGGCTTGTTCCAGGCGTCGACGTCTTCCTGACGGGTGGGGGTGACGCGGGTGATGCCGATGTCGAAGGGGGTGACGGGGTCGATGGAGCGGGCGAATCCGATCTGTACCGGACCCTGGACGCGGCCGGCCCACTTGCCCTTCTTGCCGGTGGTCATGACGGCACCGAACATGCGGACGTCGAAGAAGTTCCGGCACATCCACGCCTGGGCGGACCGAGGGCCGTCGGCGGCACCCTCGGCGTAGGCGCGTTCGTGCTGCGCGTTCAGTGCGACACCGGCCTCGACGTAGATGTCGTTACCCGGGGTCTCCTCGAATTCGTTGAGCATGGCGACGGTGTCGCGCAACTTCCGCTTCACGGCGACATCGGTGATCAGACCCTGGCCGGTGATCGGGTCGGTGCGCGGAATGCCTCCGTTGTCGGGATCGCCGTTCGGGTTGGAGTCGACGGCTTCGATGAGGAAGACGAAGTCGTGCTTGCGGGTGGGGTCGAGGTGGACGGCGTCGAGGCTGGTGGTGTCGGTGGTCATGGCGGTGTGTTCCTTCTGGGGTACGGCTGCCGGTGGAATGAGGGGGCGGGCCGAGCGGTACGGTCAGGCCTGGGCCGCTGTCACCGTGGCCTCATCGTCCGGTGGGCTCGCCTTGCCGGTCTCGCGCTGCTTTCGCGCGGCCTGGCCGGAGGAGTGGCGTTGGTGGAAGTAGCCGAGGACGAACCGGGCCTGCCCTTCCGGGGTGAGGTGCTGGGGCAGCGTGTTCGTCAGCCGCGCTTGCAGCTCGGAGAGCCGGTTGAGCAGTGCGGTACCGGCGGCCGGATTGTCACGTGACAACCGTCTGAAGTGGGCGACGGAGTTGGCCGCAAGCTGTGTCATCGTCGTGCGGGGTGCGATCATCGCGGTGCGGAAGTGCTTGTCCCGCAGCGACGTGTTGAGGTTGTGCAGGGCGAGGCGCTGCGTCTCTTCGAGGACGAAGAACATGCGGCCCGCCGTGTACGCGGGGTCGTCACTCGTTTCGTCGAGCCGTTCGGGCATTGCCGGGTCCACGGCGTTCCTCTCGTGATGGTTGCGGTTGAGGACGAGGCGCAGCAGCGCGACACGGGGTGTGTCGATGCGCTGGTCGGCCTGGATGCGTTGAAGGAGAGTCGGCAGGACGCGGGCCGGGACCGGAGATCCGCCGAGCGCGGAGCGGAGCAGGGCGTGTTCCAGGTCACGCGGCGCGCTGTCCTTGGCGTAGCGGTCACCGTTCCAGCGGCCGCAGGACAGGGCCATCAGCCAGACCGGCACCCACCGGACCCGGCCCTCCCAGCCGTCGAAGACCCCGTGCTGTGCGAACCAGCGCCCCAGGTGCGTTGTGACCTCTCGTACGGGCACGTCGATCCAGTCGCGCACGACGACCCGCGCGTTGTTCAGCCCGAGCGTCAGGCCGTAGAACACGTCCGTATCGACGCCTCGTGTCGCCAGCGGGGTCGGGCGGTCGTTGAGGCTGTCGACCATCCGGCCGACGAGCGTCTCGTCCAACTCGTCCTGGACCACGGCGCGGAGATCGTCGTCCGCCGAACCCACGCGGGTCCACCAGACCAGAACGCCGTTCTCCCGGAAGCGCCGGCTGTGGCGGTCCGAAGCGAGCAGGTGGTTGAGCGCCGCCATGGCGCGGCCCCCGCAGGAGTGGCAGATCGGGGTGTTCGCCAGTTGCGTGATGCCCCGCCGACCCTGCGCGGCGGCGTTGATGGAGATCAGTTGCCCTTCGTTGCTGCCACCGGCCGTGGGGACGGCCCCCTTCTTGACCGGTTCGGGAATCGTCGCCAGCAGGGAGGCGCGCTTTCCGCAGACCAGGCACAACCCCGACCGCTCGGTACGGCCCCCCTTGCGGCGCCGTACCTCCTCAGCCCAGTACCGCTGCACGGAGGGAAGCGTGTGGAGCCAGCGACGCCCCACCCGTACCGCCACCAGATCCTTGGCCTCGACACGCGGGCCAACGGCGGCGGGCCGCACCACGGGATCGGTCAGGTAGACGCGCAGCGCTGACGCGGTGCCGTCCTCCGGAGCACTGCCCGCCCAGGCCAGTGCGAGTGCACGCCAGGCGCGATGCCGACGCTCCGCCTCGACGGCCAACTTCTCACCAGCCGACCCTTCCCCGGACCTGGGCACCCCGAGCACGAACTCGGCCGTATCGACCAGCAGGTACGGGGGCACCTTCGTCCCGGACCGCTGGACGTGGGGAACCTGCTCGACCACCGCCTGGTCCCGCTGCTTGGCGGGCAGCGGCCCATCACCCTGCAACTCGGCGCTTCTGCCGTCCTCGGCGATGCGCAGCACCCAGTGGACGGTCTTTGAGCGGTAGTACTCGGCCGGCAGCTCCTCGGCTGCTCTGGCGGCGAACTCGTTCAGCCTCTGCAACAGCATCGCTCAGGCCTCCGGGCCGTCGGCGCGCCACGGGCCCTGCGGCATGGCCACGGCCTCCCTCGGCAGCGGCTCGCGCGGCACGTGCAGCACCCCGTTCTCGACCCGGGCACGAAACCACCGGTACTGCTCATCGCCTCCCGGCGTGTACTCGATCGAGTGCAGCATGACGCCCAGCTCCTCGGTGAACGTCTCTTGCACCTTCTCGGCCGCATCCAGCGGTCCGAAATGAGCGGTGAATTCGCGGCACCCGAAGAACGGCTGCGAGAAGCACGCCCCCCGCTCCACTCGGCGGCGCAACTGATCGCGGTACTTCTCCTCAGACGCTGGTGGAAAACCTCTGCCCCCGACCCTGGCCTCCGCCGACACGACCACCTGTGCGTGGATGCGGTAGCGGACATCCGACAGCGCCATGGTGCTGCGCTGATCCCGGTCCGCCTCGACGTCATAGCGGTGGGTCCGGCTCTTCTTCAGCGCCTCCACCTCGGCGGTGGAGGTGACGGACCGCACCTCGTTCCTGCGCAGCAGATGCCACCGCACAGGGCGCAGCACCTCGATCTTCGTGATGACGTACTGAAACTGCGGCTTCCAGAAAATCGCCTGCAACAGCCCGTTCGCGGCCGAGGGCGTCATCACCTGATAGCTCACCCGTTCGGACTTCAGCTCCGGCCGGGTGAAGCACGCCATTTCTCCCCAGGTCTCGACGACCAGGTCGGGGAACATCCACCCGTCGTTGCCTCGGGTCATCCGCCGCGTACCGGCGGTCGTACCAACCATGTTCGCTCCTGAGGAAGTCAACGCTTTCGATAGGAAGTAGCGAGAACACGTGCATGAACACGGGGAGGCCCCGCCTCCGCCTCGACGGCGGGACTGATCCCTCGTGCGGCCCTGTGGCTCCTCGTGTCGGTGCGTCATCCGAGGCGGATCATCTTAAAGAATCGGTAACGTCAACAGGCGACGAGTCCGGCTATGCCGGGCACTTGGCTCCACCAGTCGCGTCACTTATAGAGAACGGAGACCCTGATGGAAAGACGAGTACAGGTATTCGACTGCCGAACATTTATTCTGCTCGTGGTGGTGCTGGTCCTGTGGCCTCCCTGCCAGGTTCTGCTGGCGTTCGGATCTCGTTGACCCGGGTGCCTGCCGCGCGCTCCAACGCGCGGCAGGCACCCGGCCGACCCGTCGATATCCGGGCCCGTGGCTAACACTGCCCGCGTCGCTAATAGGGTTGCGATTCTCGGCCCGTAGAGGGGGCCGCTAGCCCCGGAGAGGCAAATCGATGCTGCCATATCAGGGAGCAGCCTCCGTGTATCTCACACTCACTACAGGGTGAACTGGGTCCGGTCCTCGGGCTCGTCGCGGTCCAGACCGCGGTCTTCGTCGTAGTTGCCGAGCCATTCCACGAGATCGCCGGTGATCGGTTCGGCAAGCCCCGCGTTCACCGCTGCGTGCACCTCCGGCCGAGGTAGTGCAGCGGTATGCGGCTGGAGGCGTCGCAGTACGTCAGGGCCGGTGGGGAAGTCGCCGCGCAGTCGGCCGATGTCCTTCCTCGCCTGCTCCCGGTCCTCCTCGCTCACCTCGGGGCGGATCACCACCACCGGGCTGGTGTGATCCTGTTCGATCATCTGAAAGTCGGCGGCGACCTGCGGGAAGTCGAGATCGCGGCGTGCGTCCTGGATGGCCTTGCCGAAGGCTCGTCCGTCCGAACCCTGCGCCGAGTAGCGCTCCAGGTAATACGCGGACAACGCGCCGAGGTCGTCGGGGCGGTTCAGATCCGGACCGAAGTACAGACTGGTGGCTTCCCTTGCGGCGCGGTAGGCCTTGTCACGGGGTTCACCGCCCTCGGCCGGGTTGAAGACGACCACCCGTCCGGCCTTCAACCTGCCTTCCCGGTTGCAGCGGCCGGCCGCCTGCTGTAGCGACTCCGCCGAGGTCACCGCCCGGTAGACGCACGGGAAATCGAGGTCGACCCCGGCCTCGATCAGCGAGGTGGAGACCACCAGCGTGGCCTGCCCGGAGTCCAGGAGCTGTCGGATCGTGGCGATGACCTCGCGTCGATGCCCTGCCGTCATCCGGGTCGAGAGGTGCAGCACGCGAGGGGCATCGCGGTCGGGCACCGCCTCCTCAACCGCCCGGTGCAGACGTGCGGCATCGGCGGTCGTGTTGACCACGGCCAGTACCTGGCGCTCCGGCTCCGCCGTGATCTCGGAGGCCAGCACCTCCCAGCTCAGGTCTGCTTCAAGCCGCCACGCGTAGTCGACTCGTTTGAGCCGCTGGAAGAGGCGCTCGACGTCGTCCACCATCTCCAGTCGCGACATGCCCTCCAGCTCAGGGTGGGACCAGAACTCCGGCTGCGTGGCGGAAGCCAGGACCACGGTCGCCCCGAACCGGTCCACCAGGCTCCGCAGGGAGCTGAGAATCGGTGCCAGCAGCCGGTCCGGGAGTGCCTGGACCTCGTCGAGCACGATCACCGAACCGGCCAGCCGGTGCAGCTTCCGCATCGCCGAGGGACGGTGGGCGAAGAGCGAGTGGAAAAGTTGCACTGTCGTCGTCACCACGAACGGTGCGTCCCAATTCTCCGCGGCCAGCCGCGCCCAGCGTCCGGCTCCGGTGTCGTCCAGCTCCACCGAGCTGTGGTGCTCCAGTACGACGGGTCCACCGGACTCCCCGCCCGCCGGGTCCATCATCCTCCGGTAGACCTGGGCGTTCTGCTCGGTGATGCTGATGAACGGAACAGCGACCACGACACGCCGCTTCCCGTGCTCGGCGGCGTGCCGCAGTGCGAACCCGGCCGAAGCGAGAGTCTTGCCCCCACCGGTCGGGACATGCAATCGGTAGAGCCCGGGAGCTCTGGCCGCGGCTGCCAACGCCTGCTGGTAGACATCCTCGCGCACAGCGTCGAGTTCGGAGCGTTCACGACGGGCCAAGAACGCCTGCCGTCGGCCTTCGAACCGTTCGCTCAGCCGACGCATATCGGCGTCGGGAGCGACCTGCGGGGAGGCGCCTGCGAAATGCGCCGCGGTGTCGAGGAAGTCGGCGTCGACCAATGTGCTGAACAGCATCCGCGACAACATGTCCAGCTCCAGGGCCATTTGGTCGCGCCGGCCTTCCCCGAGCCAGCCGGGCAGGGGTAAGCGCTGCGGCGGGACGACCTCGGGCACCATCGCTCGCACAGCCGTGACGGCCTCCTCCGCGGCTTGGGCGTCGGGCCCGTCACCGGACAGGGTCAGAAGTTCCTCCCGGATGCGGTGCCGATCGGGTAAACCGCCGTGGTGGCCGTGTACCAGCGTGGCGAAGGCAGACCCGATGTGCTCCGCCGCCAACTTCGCCCCAGCGCCCTTGTGGGGAACGCCGACGCGGGCACCGCTCCGCTCCGCCCGCACAAGCCCGTTCTGCCACATGCACGTTCCTTTGCCGACATCGTGCACGAGCGCCAGGTACGCGGCGATGTCACCCGCGCCGAACACGGCACCGAACCGTCGCGCCAAGACGGCAGAGCCCCGTAGATGCTCAGCCAGACCGTGCCGAACCCCACTGGCGTTCGCACTGTGTGCGTACAACAGTGCCCCCTCGCACCCGAGTGCCACTCACTTCCGATGGACGCGCATACCGTAGGCCACTGCACTGACAACAACCCCGCCCTCACTGAAAACGGAGACAGGGGAGGCATCCGTGGTGTAGTGGGTCTCCGGCGACAGGATTGGAGCGGGTCCGGGTCTCTGTCACACTGGCCACGACTCACCGCTTGCGAAGCGGGTTCGGTACCACAAGTACACACGGAACACGCGAGTCGCACCGAAGTAGAATGTCTGAAACGCCCGACTTGTTCCCCCTGGTGGCTGCGATTCGCAACGACCAGCAGACAAAACGGCAGTTCAGACACCGTGGCGACCGACCCCCGGGACGGTCGAGGATCGCAACCTGGAGGACGGGCGCACCATCGAGCTGATCTCGATCGGTGGCGACCGACCCCCGGGACGGTCGAGGATCGCAACACCAAGGGCTACTGGCAGCCCGTCGACGGCGAGAAGTGGCGACCGACCCCCGGGACGGTCGAGGATCGCAACCACCGCTCGGGCGTGGTCCAGCAGTGCGGGGGCTCGGGTGGCGACCGACCCCCGGGACGGTCGAGGATCGCAACCGCGTCTACCGGACGGCCCGCACCCGCAAGCGGTGGTGGCGACCGACCCCCGGGACGGTCGAGGATCGCAACAGTGACCGCGATTGTCGGCAGGCAGGTGCCGTCGGGTGGCGACCGTCCTCCGGGGCCGTTGAGGGTCGCAGCGGCCGCTAGGGGCCGGTGTCGGGCGGGCTGGTGCCGGGGTGGCCGCGGCCGGGGGTGTGTCGTGTGCGGTGGGTGTCAGTCGAGGGGGGCGGGGGGTGGTGGGGTCCAGCGGTGGGGTGGGGGGACGGTGGGGGAGAGGCCGTAGTCGGGGCGGAGGGCTTCGGGGATCGCGTAGTGCATGACCCGGCCCCGGGTGAGTGAGGACAGCTCGAACAGGGTGGTGTGGCGGCCGAGCCGGTCCAGTGCCCAGGCCGCCAGCGGGGACCGGTCCTCCGCGGTCTCCAGCACCCCCAGCAGGTGCGGCACGGTCCGCACCAGCCGGTCCCAGGCGGTGCGCGGCACCTCCAGCCAGTCGGCGCAGGTGTCCCCGACCAGGTAGCGGATCAGGGCCGGGACGAGCGGGTCGAAGACGGTGCCCGGCACCACCTGCTCGTAGAGCTCGACGAGTTGGCGGGTCAGGTGGACGCCCTCCGCGCTGGGCCCCATGTGGCGGAGCATGTACCGGTCGAGGAAGGCGCGGCCCTGGTCGAGGTCGCGCGGCACGCTCTCCTGGTCGACGCCGAGCAGCGCGCCGACCACCCGCCAGGCGTAGAAGTACGCCTCGGCGCCTTCGGGGCTCATGTGGACGTTCAGCCGGTGCAGGCTGTCCAGCACCAGCAGGGAGAAGAACATCTGGCCGCCGATCATGTCCTCCTGGCAGATCGGAGTGCCCAGCGCCGCGCTGTCCCATCGCCCCTCGCGGAGCAGGTGGTGGCGGATGGAGGCGTGCAGCAGCCGCACCTTCTGGGCGGCGGGCAGGAAGCGGCTGCCCGCCTCGAAGGCGTCGGGCCGCATCAGGTAGACGGTGAACTGCCCGGTCTCCGCCATGCGCTTGGCCGGGTAGCTCAGGCCGTGCGTCGCCGAGAGCAGCCTGGCGACGTGCGGCACGAGGTAGCAGGCGGGCATGGCGGCGAAGGACAGGGCCGTGGTGATGTGCACGTCGTTGTCCGCGAAGAACAGCCGCGCCCGCTCCATCGTCTCCCAGTCCACCCAAGCGGGCGGCGCGCTGGTGGCGTGCAGGTACTCCCGCGCGACGGCGGGCAGTCCGTCGGGCAGGGGAGCGCCCACGGTCGCGACGTAGCGCATCAACGTGTTGAACGTGCCGACTTCCCCGCGCTCGAACAGCGTGGCGACGGTGGCGTCGGCGAGCTCGTCGCCCGCGTGGCGCAGGGCGTCCAGTGACGCGTCGGTGTAGGTCATCTGCTGCCTCCTGGTGTGCGTCCCGCCCCGATGGGGCGGGACGCGGGGTCTGCCGGGCCGTTTCAGTGCTGACGGGTCGTCGCGGACCGGGCCAGGCCGGTCAGGGCGTGGGCGGCGGGGGCGGGCAGGGCGGCGTCGTCCAGGGCCCGCACCGCCGTGGCCACCCGGCCGGCGATCATGTGCTCGACGCGCTCGGGGGCGGCCAGCCGCCGCATGAGCGCGCGCACCTGCGCCAGCTCCGGCTCGCCCAGGCCGCGCCGCCCCAGCAGGCCGCGCAGCAGCTCGCGCTCCCCGGGGTCCGCGGCCCGCCACGTCTCGGCCAGCAGCGCCGTGGGCCGGTGGGCGCGCAGGTCGTCCAGGCACGCCTTGCCCGTCCGCCCGGCGTCGCCGAACAGGCCGAGCAGGTCGTCGCGCAGTTGGAAGGCCTCGCCCAGCGGCAGCCCGTAGTCGGAGAGCGCCGCCCGCGTGCGCCGGTCGGCACCGGCCAGGACGCCGCCGATCAGCAGGGGCTGCTCGACGGTGTACTTGGCGGTCTTGTACCGGACGATCTTGAGGGAGGCCGCGGTGTCCGGCGGGCCGCCGGTGCGCAGGATCTCCAGGCAGGCCCCCGCGACGAGGTCGCGGGCGAGCGCCGCCCACAGGGGCCGGGCGCGCGACAGGTAGGCGGCGGGTAGGCCGTTGTCCGCGAACAGCTCGCCGGCCAGTGCGATGAGCCAGTCGCCGACGAGCATCGCCAGGGCGCGCGCCGCCGCCCGCGGGAGCCGTCGCCCGCCCGGCGCCCGGCGCAGCGCGACGTGGGCGGTGGGCAGGCCGTGCCGCAGCGGGCTGTCGTCGATGATGTCGTCGTGCACGACGGCCGCCGCGTGCACCAGCTCCATGGAGGCCGCCGCGCGCACCAGCGCGTCGCTGTCCGGCTGTCCGGCCGCGCGCCAGCCCCAGTAGCAGAACGCCGCCCGCAGGCGCTTGCCGTGCGCGACGGCGGCCGCCACCTGGCCGGCCACCGGGGCGAGGTCGGCGTCGACGTCGAGCAGCCGGGCGGTCCGCTCGGTGACGAAGCGCTCCAGCTCCCGGTCGACCCGTGCCTTGAAGGCGGCCGGGTCCCAGGGCTCAGTCACCGCCGCCGTCGGCCCGCCGGGCCAGCGCCTGGCGGGCCAGGATCTCCAGGTGGGCCGGCGGCAGGGCGGCGTACTTGTCCAGGGCCAGCCGGCCGCGGGCCGCCAGGTCGCGCCGCGCGTCCTGGGCCAGTTCCGCGTGGTCCGCGCGCCGCAGGAACCCGCGGACCGTGCCGGCGGCCGCGCCGACGCCGCTCAGCACCACGTCGGCCACGCCCGCCGCCAGTACCAGGGCCTGCTCGTGCGGCCCGCTTGCTGCATCCGTGCTTCGCGCCATCGCGTCCCCTCACCGTCCTCGGGCAGCGGCCCGCGCTCACCCGTTCGGCCTACAGTCTGCCGCCGGGGGCGCGGACCGGCGGCGGAACGCACCATCGGATGACGTGGTGGACGGATGTGCGGTCAGCGCTGGGAGTCCGCGAGGATCCTCAGCGCCAGCTCCTTCAGTTCCGGGTCGGCCGTTGCTGCGTTCCCGGCGTCGAAGGGGGGTCGCGGGTCGTACTCGACGGCCAGTTGGACGGCCCGGGCCGTGGTCTCGTCCGTGAGGAGGGCGGCCAGGTACAGCGCCATGTCCACGCCCGCCGAGACGCCCGCCGCTGTGATGATCTTCCCGGCGCGCACGTACCGCTCCGGCAGGTAGGTCACGTCGAAGGTGGCCTCCAGGTATCCGGCCGACGCCCAGTACGTGGTGGCCCGCCGCCCGTCCAGCAGCCCGGCGGCGGCCAGGACGAGCGAGCCGGTGCACACGGAGGTGGTCCACCGGGTGCGGCGGTGGACGCGGCGTATCCAGCGCAGCAGGGACCGGTTCTCCATCGCGGCGATCGTGCCGCGGTTCCCGGCGCCCGGGACGAGCAGCACGTCGAACCGGTCCACCTCGTCGAGCGCCCGGTCGGCCAGCACGGCGGCGTCGCCGGTGTCGGTGCGCACCGGCCCGCGGCGCTCGGCGACCATCGTCACCGTGGCGCCCGGCAGCCGGGACAGCACCTCCGTGGGGCCGGTCGGGTCCAGCAGGCTGAAGCCGTCGTACAGCAGGACGCCGATGGACGGGCCCGGGCGGCCGGGGCGCCCGGGCCGCCCGGCGCCGGGGGACGGCGCGGTGCCGTCCGCGTGGTGCGCGCGGGCCGCGGCGGGGCCGGCCGCGCCGGCGGTCGCGAACGCGGCGGTGGCCGCCACGGTGCCGCCGAGCAGGGTCCTGCGGGTCGTCGGGCGGGGTGCGTCGGAAGTCGTCATGGCACGGGAGTGTGCTGCGGTGGCGAGGGACGCGCGCGCGGCATGTCCGGCATCTTGCGCAGTGTGTCCCCGCTGACGCCGTAGCGCTCCCGCAGCGCCTGGCGCATGCTCTGCGCGGAGCCGAACCCGCAGCGCCGGGCGATCGCGGCCAGCGGCAGCCCGCTGGAGCGCACCAGGTGGGCCGCCGCCTCGGTGCGCGCGGCGCGCACGGCCCGCGCCGGGGTGGTGCCCAGGTGTGCGGCGAACAGGCGGCTCAGGTGCCGGGTGCTCACCCCGGCCCGGGCGGCGAGCGCGCGCGGCGCCAGGTCGTCGGCCAGGTGGCCGCCGATGTGGCCCAGCAGGTCCCGGACCAGCCGGTCGCCCGGCGGCGGCCCGGCCAGGAACGTGCTGATCTGCGCCTGGTCGGCGGGCCGGTGCAGGTACGTCACCAGCTCCCGGGCGACGGCACGGGCCAGGGTGGGCCCGTGGTCGTCCTCGATCAGCGAGAGCGTCAGGTCCAGGGCGCTGGTCACCCCGGCGGAGGTGTAGACGTCGCCGTCCCGCACGTACAGCGGTCCGACGTCGACGGCCACCTCGGGGTGGCGGGCGGCGAGCCGCTCGCCGTGCCCCCAGTGCGTCGTCACCCGCCGGTGGTCCAGCAGCCCGGCGGCGGCCAGCACGTAGGTGCCCGTGCACACCGAGGCGACGCGGCGGCTGCGCCCGGCCAGGCGGCGCACCTGCGCCAGCAGCCGCTCGTCGGCCGCCGCGTCCTGCGAGCCCGCCCCGCCCACGACGAGCAGCGTGTCCAGCCGCCCCGTCACGGTCTCCAGGCCGCGGCCGGCCCCCAGCACGATCCCGGTCGAGCTGCGGGCGGCGCGGCGGCCCAGAGTGCCGAGCTCGATGGCGTAGGGCGGGGCGGCGCCGTAGCGGTTGGCGATGTCCAGGGCGCCGCTGGGGCAGGCGATGTCGAGGATCTGCGCGTCGTCGTAGGCGATGATCAGGACGCGCCGCTGGGAGACCATGGGGCGATCCCAGCACGCCCGCCGGCGGGGGCGGTCACCGGCCCATGCGCAGGCCGTCCGCCGCGCCGTCCCGGCTCAGTACGGCGTCCCGGATGCGGTCCCGGGCCTCGGCGTAGGCGGGCTGGTCCGGGTCCTCGCGCAGCGCGCGCGGCAGGTTGACCACGCGCAGCGGGTCGTTGGCCATGACGTGCGGGACGAACTCGGCCCGCGTCACCCGCCACGCGCCGTCGGCGCGCTCCGGCGGCGCGAAGGTGAAGCGGGCCGCCGAACCGAGCTGGCCGCGCGGGTCGCTCATCACCCCGGCCACCTGGTCGCCCATGCCGTACACCACCCAGGTGCCGTTGACCTTCTCGTACGCCTGCGGGACGTGGGCGTGGGTGCCGACGACGAGGTCGACGGCGCGCCGCCCGTCCACCTCGGCGGCGGTCAGGTGCTCGGCCAGCGCGAGCTGCCGCGCGTCCGGCTCCTCCTGCCACTCGGTGCCCCAGTGCATGCTGACCACCACCACGTCCGCCCCGCCCCGCCGCGCGGCCTCGGCGTCGGCGATGATGCGGTCGGGGTCGATGAGGTTGACCAGGTAGGGCTGGTCCTCGGGCACGGGGATGCCGTTCGTGCCGTAGGTGTAGGCGAGCTGGGCCACCCGCGCGCCGCCGGCCTCCAGCAGCGCCGGGCGGTCGCGTTCGGCGGCGGAGCGGGCCGAGCCCACGTGGCGCACCCCGGCGGCGTCCAGCGCCGCCAGCGTCCGGGTGACGCCCTCCGCGCCGGCGTCCAGGGTGTGGTTCGAGGCCGTCGAGCAACTGTCGTAGCCGGTGTCCGCGATGGCCTGCGCGACCTGGGGCGGCGTGCGGAACATCGGATAGCCGGTGAACGGGCCGCCGTCCGCGCCGACGACCGTCTCCAGGTGACAGATGGCCAGGTCGGCGGCGTCGACGACCGGTTTGGCGCCCGCGAGCATCCGCTGGAACGCGTAGCCGCCCTCACCGCCGCCCGCGTCGGCCGCGGCCTGCCGGATCACCGAGTCGTGGCTGAGGATGTCGCCGGTGGCGACCAGGGTGAACGATGCGGCGTCCGCCTCGCCGGCCGGGGTCGGCTGCCGCGAGCCGTCCGACCGGGGCGTCGCGGGGTCCGGCTGGCCGCAGGCGGCGAGCGGGGTGAGCAGCGCGGCCGTCAGCAGCGCGGCGATGCGGACTCGTCCGGGGTGTGACACGGCTCCACTCCAAGGTCACATTGTAGGATTAATATGACAATCCCACTGATGCGCAGGGTGGGGAGCACGACAACGCCGCCACGCCGGTCGTTAGCCGGGGTGGCGGCGTCGTGACACTCGTCCGGGGGAAGCCCGCGGCCCGCCCGCCGGACGCGGGGGAGCCCGGCAGGGCGTCAGCCGGGGTGCGTCACCCGGATCTTCGACTGCTTGTGCGGCAGCTCGTCCCAGTCCGCCATCGGCCGGGCCACCAGCCCGTGCGACGCGGCGAGCGCCGTCAGCGTCTCCGTGCGGTAGTAGAAGTCCTCGCGCAGCACGTGGTGCTCGTTGCCCAGCGTGCGGTTGTAGGTGAAGTCGAAGTGCCCGCCCGGCGCCAGGACGCGGCCCACGTGCGCCAGGCACTCGTCGATGACCTCGACGGGCGAGTGCGAGAAGACGCTGTGGGCGTGCACCACCGTGAAGTGGCCGTCCGGCAGGTGCGCCAGCTTGAGGTCGTCCACGAGCGTCAGGTGGGGCAGCTTGTCCGCCAGGCCGTGCCGGATCAGCGTCTGCCGCGCGGCGAGCAGGATCTCCGGCGAGATGTCGACGCCGTGGTAGTGGCCGGGCTCCAGGTACTCGATGAACAGGCGGCCCGCGCGCAGGTTGCCGCAGCCGATCTCCAGCATGCGGTCGCCGGGGGCCAGCCCGTGCCGCACCAGGTAGTCGAACTGCATCTGACCGAGCGCCACCCAGCGCTCGTGCGTGGCGCTGCCCACCGCCGACTTCGGGTCGCGGGCCGTGTCGTCCCGCATCACCGCCCGGTAGTAGGCGACGTGGTCCCCGCCCGACGCCCGCCGCAGCCGCCAGTCCCGCGCCAGGCGGCGCAGGTAGGGCCGCACGCGGCTGGGGTGGCGCGCCGCGTAGGCCAGCTTGTGCGCCAGGGACGAGCGGTTGGTGTGCAGTCGTCGGGACATGGGGATGAGCCTTTCGCCGGTCGCCGGTATGCCGTGGTGCCAGACGGGAAGCCCCCGTGTGAGCATCGCTACGTCAACGACCCAGGGAGGCGCAAGTGGCGGACGAGCTGGCGGACATGCCGCAGGACTGGCAGCGGGCGCTGGCGGTGGTCGCCCACCCCGACGACCTCGAGTACGGCGCGGCGGCGGCCGTCGCGCACTGGACGGCGCAGGGCAAGGACGTCACCTACCTGCTGGTCACGCGCGGCGAGGCGGGCATCGACACGATGGAGCCCGCGGAGGCGGCCCGGGTGCGCACGCGCGAGCAGCAGGCGAGCGCGGAGGTCGTCGGGGTGCGGACCGTGGAGTTCCTCGACCACCGGGACGGCGTCGTCGAGTACGGCGTCCCGCTGCGCCGCGACCTCGCCGCCGCGATCCGCCGCCACCGCCCCGACCTGGTGCTCACCATCAGCGGCGACGACACCTGGCCGGGCGGCTACTGGAACACCCCCGACCACCGGGCCGTCGCGCGCGCCGTGGTCGACGCGGCCGGTGACGCGGGCAACCGGTGGATCTTCCCCGACGCCGGCCCGGAACGCTGGGACGGTGTGCGCTGGGTGGCGGTGGCCGCCGTCGCCGACCCCACGCACGTCCAGCGGGTCACGGACACCGACGTCGAGCGCGCGGTCGCCTCGCTCACCGAGCACCGCGCCTACCTGGCCGCGCTGAGCGAGGAGCCGCCGGAGCGGTACGCGCGCTCCTTCCTGACGTCCGCGATGGAGCCCCTGCGCGAACGGCTCGGCACGACGGCGGTCTCCTTCCGCGTCCACCCCCGGTAGCCGCGCCGGGCCGCCGCGCGCGGCGGGCGCACCCGTACCGTCTCCGGCGGACGGGTGCGGCGCCCGGCCGCGCGGCGCCTTCCGGGCCGGGGGACGCGGGCGGCGGGGGACGCGGGGCCGCGTGCGGTCACCGGCCCCGGGCGGGTGGAGCGACCCCGCGTGCCGGTCGCGCGGCGTCCCGGCGCGGAGGCACCGGGGCGGGCCCCCCGACGGCGCGCACGCTTCGACGGCGCGCACGCTTCGGCGGCACGCGGCACGCGGCGCGCCGTGCGGCCCCGGCGCCCGGGCCGCGTGCCGGGCACGGCGCCGAGCCGGTCCGCGGCGCGCCGTGCCCGGGCGCGCGGTGACCGGCGTCGTCGCCCCGGCGCCGGGCGTGTCCGGCGGGCCGTGCCCGCGCCCGCCGCGCCCTGCCCGGGGCCGGGTCAGGCGCGGCCGCGCGGGGTCCACAGGGCCAGGGCGGCCAGGGGCAGCAGCAGCGCCGCGGCTGCCGCGTTGAGCCAGCCGTAGCCCGCCTGGGCCACGATCAGCCCGGCCAGTGCCCCGCCCAGCCCCGCCGCCGCGTTCATCGACAGGTCGGACAGGCCCTGCGCGGCCGCCCGCGCGGCCTGCGGCACCGCGTCGGTCAGCAGCGCCGAGCCCGCGACCAGCCCCGCCGACCAGCCCAGGCCCAGCAGGAACAGCCCCACCGCGCTCTGCGTGTGGCTGGCGCCCGCCGTCCCGGCGAGCAGCGTCGCGCACGCCAGCAGGGCCACGGCCAGGGCGATCACCGACACCCGGCCCACCCGGTCGGCGAGCCACCCCATCAGCGGCGAGAACGCGTACATCCCGCCGATGTGGCCGCTGATCACCAGGCCGATCAGCTCCAGGTCGGCTCCGTGGTGGCTGAGGTCGACCGGGGTCATCACCATCACCGCGACCATCACCGTGTGCGAGCCGGTCACGGTCGCGAGCGCCAGCCGGGCGCGCGGCGAGGCGGCGACGGCCCGCCAGCCGGCCCGCAGGGAGCGGTCGGCGGAGGAGTCCGGCGCGCCGCCGCCGGCCGCAGCGAGCGCCCGCGCCGTCAGCAGCGGGTCCGGCCGCAGCAGCAGCCACACCAGCGCGGCCGCGACCAGGAAGATCCCGGCGCCCCAGACGAACGGGCCCGCCGTCTCGGGGATGCCGAGCCCGGCCAGACTCCGCCCGGCCGGGCTCGCCAGGTTGGGGCCGGCCACCGCGCCGATCGTCGTGGCCCACACCACCAGCGAGATCGTCCGCGCCCGGTGGCGCGGTTCGGCCAGGTCCGCCGCGGCGAACCGCGCCTGGAGGTTGGCCGACGAGCCCGCGCCGAAGGCCGCCATGCCCAGCAGGAGCAGCGGGAACCAGGCCAGTACGGCCCCGACCACGACGACCGCGCCGCCGGCCGCGGCGATCAGGTAGGCCAGCGTCAGGCCCGGCCTGCGCCCGCGGGCCGCCATCAGCGCGGCCAGCGGCAGGGACAGCAGCGCGGTACCGATCACCGACGCGGTCGAGGCGAGCCCGGCCACGGCCTCCGAGCCGCCGATGTCCTCGGCCAGCACGGCGGCGAGCGCGATCGCGGTCGCCACGCCCAGCCCGCCGAGCACCTGGGTGACCACCAGTACGGCGTTGGTCCGCCGTCGGATCGCCGCGAGCCGTACGGCCTCCGGGGCGGCCTCCGCCGGCGGCGGCACGACGGGGGAGACGGCGGGGACGGTGGCGGATATGGCGGGGGTGTCGGTGCTGTCAGCAGGCTCGTTCACAGCGCGCATTGTGGCAGCCGGGCCGGACGCCGCCCATCGGACGGGCAGACGAGCACACCGGAGCGCGGGTGTCTGGACCCGGCGCACGCCCGGCACACGGACGCACACCGCCGACGCGGGGCGCCGGGCGCGCGGCAGACGGGCGCCCGGCGCCCCGGGGCGGGCGCCCCGGGAGTCCGGCGCCCGCCCCGGCGCGCTCCTGCCGCCGTCCGCGTGCGCCGGACGCGCACCGGGCGCGCGGTGCCGGGCGCGCGGTGCCGGGCGTGCGGTGCCGGGAGTGCGCGGGGTGCCGCACGGGCGGGCTGGCGGCGAACGGCGCTAGAAGAGCGGCGCGGGCAGGAGGCCCTCCACGGCCAGCAGCGCCCGCTTGGTCTCCAGGCCGCCGCTGAAGCCGCCGATGCCGCCGCCGGTGGCCACCACCCGGTGGCACGGGACGAGCACCGGCAGCGGGTTGGCGCCCATCGCCGCGCCGACGGCGCGCACCGCGCCGGGGGACCCCACGGCGTCGGCCAGGTCCTGGTAGGTCACGAGGCTGCCGTAGGGGACCGCGTGCGCCAGCTCGCGCAGCACCCGCGCGGTGAACCCGCCGGTCAGCGCCCAGTCCAGCGGGGTGTGGAACGCGCGCAGCCCGCCGGTGAAGTAGGCGTCCAGCTCCTCGGCCGCCTGGCGGAGCACCGGGTGGGCCCCGGCGTCGGCCGACTCGGTGGGCTCCGTGCCGAGCCGGCCGCCCGCCTGGGCCAGCGCGCGCCGGACCCGGCGCTCGTCGGCGTGGAAGCCCACGTGCAGCAGGCCGTCGGCGGTGGCGAGGAGCAGCAGCGGTCCGACGGGCGTCTGCCGCACCGTCCAGGACGCGGGCACGGTCGTTGGGGTCATACGCGAGACCTTACGGCCGCGCGGGCGCCCCCGGCCGGGCTTCGCGCGGCCCGTGCCGGACGGGACGGGACCGGGACGGGACCGGCCCGGGGCGGGTACGGGGCGGTACGGGCCCGGCCCCGCCCGTGCGGCGCGCGTCAGCTCCGGCCGCGGGCCGCGTCGCGCACGACGTCCGGACGGTTGCTGATGATGCCGTCGACCCCGAGGCCGGCCATCCGGGCAGCCGTGTCGGCATCGTCCACGGTCCAGGTGAACAGCTCCAGGGGCCGCCCGCTCGGACCCCGGGTGGCGTGCACGGCGTCGACGTACTCGGCGGTGACGGTGGTGTAGCGCGGGTTGACCTGGTCGGCGAAGGCGGCGTACCGGGGCAGGTCGGCCACCTTCGGCGTGCCCAGGAAGCCGGTCTTGACCTCGGGCTTGAGCTCGTGGACGCGGCGCAGGGAGGCGGCGTCGAACGTCTGCACGGCCAGCCGGGTGCGCAGGTGGCGCCGGTCGAGCCAGCCCTCCTTGCGCAGCTCCCGCAGGATGTCCCGCTCGATGCCCGGGTACAGCTCCGGCTTCTTGATCTCCAGCAGCAGCTTCTGGTTGTTCGCGGTGATCGTGTCCAGGAACTCCGTCAGCGTGGGCACGCCCTCGCCCGCGTACCGCGCGTCGAACCAGCTCCCGGCGTCCAGCCGGTCGATCTCCGCCGCGGTGAAGTCGGTCACCTTCCACGGCGCGCGGTCGGGGAAGACCTCCTCGACGTCGGTAGTGCGGCTCAGCGTCTCGTCGTGCATGACGATCAGCTCGCCGTCCTTCGTGCGCTGGACGTCGTTCTCCACCCAGGTGATGCCGAGCTCGTCCGCCTTGTCGGCCGCCGCCAGCGTGTTCTCCGGGGCGTAGGCGGAAGCGCCGCGGTGCGCGACGGGCACGACGCCGCCGGGCCGGGGCGCGGCGGGCGCCGCCGGGGCGTCCGGTGCGGCCGGCGCCTCGGGCGCTTCGGGTGCCTCCGGAGCTTCCGGGGCCTCGGGGGCCTCGGGAGCCTCCGGCGCGGGGACCGAGGGCGCGGCGGCCGGGGCGGCGGCGCCCGCCCCCGCGCCCTGGTCCGCCGGGGCGGCCGGGGCCGGCGCGGCGGTGAGGAGGAAGGCGACGACGGACAGGAACGAGCCGGTCACAGCGGTGGGGCGAAGGGACACAGGGGGCTCCTCACGTCAGGGACGGCGGTGCGCGTCGTGCGCGTCCCGCCCGCTGCTCTCGACGGTGCGTCAGCGCGGTGTCGCACCGCGTCAGCGACGCGCACGCAAGGAGCATTCCCGCAGCACGCTGCGCATACGTGGGCGCCAAACGGGTGCCGGGTGACGACGAGCTGAACGTTGTCGGTGCCGCGCCGTACCGTGGGTGTCATGCGGCCCGTGACCCAGATCGAACGCAAGGTGGCGCCCTTCGAGGTCGTCAGCCCCTACCAGCCCAGTGGGGACCAGCCCACCGCCATCGCCGAGCTCGCCCGGCGCGTCGAGGCGGGGGAGAAGGACGTGGTGCTGCTCGGCGCCACGGGCACCGGCAAGTCGGCGACCACCGCGTGGATGATCGAGAAGCTCCAGCGGCCCACGCTGGTGATGGCGCCGAACAAGACGCTCGCCGCCCAGCTCGCCAACGAGTTCCGCGAGCTGCTGCCGAACAACGCCGTGGAGTACTTCGTCTCCTACTACGACTACTACCAGCCGGAGGCGTACGTCCCGCAGTCCGACACCTACATCGAGAAGGACTCCTCGATCAACGAGGAGGTCGAGCGGTTGCGGCACAGCGCCACGAACTCGCTGCTCACCCGGCGGGACGTGGTGGTGGTCGCCTCCGTCTCCTGCATCTACGGCCTGGGCACGCCGCAGGAGTACGTGGACCGCATGGTGCCGCTGAAGGTCGGGGACGAGGTCGACCGCGACGCGCTGCTGCGCCGCCTGGTGGAGATCCAGTACGCCCGCAACGACGTCAGCTTCAGCCGCGGCACCTTCCGGGTCCGGGGGGACACCATCGAGGTCTTCCCCGTCTACGAGGAACTCGCCGTGCGGATCGAGATGTTCGGGGACGAGATCGAGGCGCTCTCCACGCTCCACCCGATCACCGGCGAGGTGGTCTCCGACGACACCGAGCTGTACGTCTTCCCCGCCTCCCACTACGTGGCCGGTGAGGAGCGCATGCACCGGGCGGTGCGCGCCATCGAGGACGAGCTGGCGCGGACGCTGACGGCGATGGAGAAGCAGGGCAAGCTGCTGGAGGCCCAGCGCCTGCGCATGCGCACCACCTACGACCTGGAGATGATGCAGCAGATCGGCACCTGCTCGGGCATCGAGAACTACTCGCTGCACATCGACGGCCGCGAGCCCGGCTCCCCGCCGCACACGCTGCTGGACTACTTCCCGGAGGACTTCCTCCTGGTGATCGACGAGTCCCACGTCACCGTGCCGCAGGTCGGCGCCATGTACGAGGGCGACGCCTCCCGCAAGCGCACCCTGGTCGACCACGGCTTCCGGCTGCCCTCGGCGATGGACAACCGGCCGCTGAAGTGGGAGGAGTTCCTGGAGCGCATCGGGCAGACGGTCTACCTGTCCGCCACGCCCGGCGCCTACGAGCTGTCCCGCTCCGACGGCGTCGTCGAGCAGATCATCCGCCCCACCGGCCTGGTGGACCCGGAGGTCGTCGTCAAGCCCACCGAGGGTCAGATCGACGACCTGGTGCACGAGATCCGCACCCGCACCGAGAAGGACGAGCGCGTCCTGGTCACCACCCTGACCAAGAAGATGGCCGAGGACCTGACGGACTACTTCCTGGAGATGGGCATCGCGGTGCGCTACCTGCACAGCGACGTGGACACCCTGCGCCGGGTGGAGCTGCTGCGCGAACTGCGCGCGGGGGAGTACGACGTGCTGGTCGGCATCAACCTGCTGCGCGAGGGGCTGGACCTGCCGGAAGTCTCCCTGGTGGCGATCCTGGACGCGGACAAGGAGGGCTTCCTGCGCTCGGGCACCTCCCTCATCCAGACCATCGGCCGTGCCGCGCGCAACGTCTCCGGCCAGGTGCACATGTACGCGGACAAGGTCACCCCGGCGATGGAGCGGGCCATCGACGAGACCAACCGGCGCCGCGCCAAGCAGATCGCCTACAACACCGAGCGCGGCATCGACCCGCAGCCGCTGCGCAAGAAGATCGGCGACATCGTCTCGGCCATCGCCCGCGAGGAGCTCGACACCGAGGAGCTGCTGGGCACCGGCTACCGGCAGGCCGTCGGCGGCGGCAAGGGCGGCGGCAAGCCGAAGGCGCCGGTCCCCGCGCTGGGCAAGGGCGTCGTCAAGGGCGACGCTCGCGGTGCCGCCGGACGCGGCGCGGTCGGCACCGCCGACGCCCCCGCCGACCGGCCGGCGACGGAGCTGGCCGGGATCATCGAGGAGCTCACCGAGCGCATGCGGGCCGCCGCCGCCGAGCTGCAGTTCGAGGTCGCCGCCCGGCTGCGGGACGAGGTGGGCGAGCTGAAGAAGGAGCTGCGCCAGATGCGCGAGGCCGGGCTGAGGTAGCCGCGCCCGCCGGGACGGGCGCGGCCCCGCGCGGTGCGGCGGGGATGCGCCCGCCGCCCGTGCTCGCGGGCGGCTCCGTGCTCCCGGGCCGCCCCTCGGCGCTTCCGGGCCGCGGCGTGCTCGCAGGCTGCTCCGCCCGCGTCGGCCGTTCCGCCCGCGCAGGCGGCCCCCCGTCCGCGGGCGGCCCCGGCCCGCGCGCCCGGCCCGGCCGCGGCACTCCGCGCGGGCCGGCGCGCACCCCTCCCGCGCGGGCCGGCGCCCCGGACGGGTCGCGCGCCGGGCTGCGTCCGCCGGCGCCGTCCCGCACCGCGCTCCCGGCGCCTGGGCGGTGCGTCCGCCCGGTGGCCCGCCCACGGGCGCGCCCCGCCGCGGTCCGGCGCCGTCGCCCGGTCGGACGCCGTCGCGTGCCCTGGGGCCGGTCGCTGTCGCGTGCCCTGGGGCCGGTCGCCGTCGCGTGCCCGGGGCGCCGGGCGGGACCCGCCTTTGCCTTTTCTTGAAGGTGTCGTACGCTGCATGACACGGAGGGGAGTACTCCCGCACGCGATGTTCCCGTCAGTACGGGCCGAACCTTTGCGGCCCCGGGGCATCGGTCCGCGGCCGCGACGGCCCGGACGGAAGAGACCTCCGGCCACTGACAGCCGGAGGAGTGCTGCATGGAAGTAACCCTGACCACCTGGGTCGTGACCGTCGTCGTTCTGTGCGCCCTGATCGCCGTCGACTTCTTCATCGGCGGGCGCAAACCGCACGAGGTGTCCATCAAGGAGGCGGGCATCTGGTCGGCCGTCTGGGTCGCGCTCGCCGTCGCCTTCGGCGCCAGCCTGCTGTGGTGGGGCGACGCCCAGGCGTCCGGTGAGTTCTTCGCCGGGTACATCACCGAGAAGTCGCTGAGCGTCGACAACCTCTTCGTCTTCATCCTCATCATGGCGAAGTTCGCCGTCCCCGCGATCTACCAGCAGCGCGTGCTGATGATCGGCGTGCTGATCGCCCTGGTGCTCCGGGCGGGCTTCATCGCCGCGGGCGCCGCGCTCATCTCGCAGTTCGCCTGGATCTTCTTCGTCTTCGGCGCCTTCCTCGTCTGGACGGCGTGGAAGCTGATCCAGGAGGCCCGGGCGGAGGAGGAAGAGGAGGCGTACGAGGAGAACCGTCTCCTGAAGGCGATCGAGCGCCGCTTCCCCTCGACCGACCAGTACCACGGCACCCGGATGACGATCGTCCAGAACGGCCGGCGGCTGATGACGCCGATGCTGATCGTCATGCTCGCCATCGGCACCACCGACGTCCTGTTCGCGCTGGACTCCATCCCGGCGATCTTCGGTCTGACCCAGGACCCGTACATCGTCTTCACCGCGAACGCCTTCGCGCTGATGGGCCTGCGGCAGCTCTACTTCCTGATCGGCGGCCTGCTGCGGAAGCTCGTCCACCTGTCCTACGGTCTGTCGATCATCCTCGGCTTCATCGGCGTCAAGCTGGTGCTGCACGCGCTGCACGAGTACGGCGTGCACGTCCCGGTGATCAGCACGCCGGTCTCCCTGGCCGTCATCTGCGGGGTGCTCGTCATCACGACCGTGACCAGCCTGCTGGCCACGAGGAAGCAGAAGGCCGAGGCCGCGCGGAACCCGTCCGACGACGACGCGTCGGTGAACTGACGCACGGCGCCGCCCCTCCGCCCCGGCCCCGGGGCGGAGGGACGCCCCGCACCCCGCAGCCCCCGCCACCACCCCACCCGCGGCCCGGCCCCCGCCTCGACTCCCCGGTGGCGCTGTTGGCCGGTCCGGGGCCTGCCTCGGTGGGGTGCCCGATGATCGCAGTGGGCTGTCGTGGGTCGTCCCTGGCCCCGGACCGACCTCGTCCCTGGCCCCGGACCGACCGACAGCCTCAGCCCACCCGCGGGGCGCGGGGCTCCGGCGGCACCCGGGCCGTCAACTCGTCGAGGACGACCTCGCCCGCGTACCGCGCGGTCGCCCGCGTCTCGGCGAGGTACAGGCGCTCGACGGTCACCGGGTGGGCGAGCCCGGCCGGGACGGGGAAGGAGATCCGGCGCCAGCCGTGCCACGTCACGTGCGGCCCGCGCAGCACGTGGCCCACCCCGGCCGCGTCGGTCACCCGCAGCGAGGGCCACGCGCCGTGCCCGTCCCCGCGCAGCCACAGCGTGAACGCCCGCGGCCGCCCGGGCACCGGCAGCGGGGCGGGCGGCGTCGCGTAGGCGGCCCGGGTCCGCGTCGAGCGGCCGAAGTCGTAGCGCAGCCGCAGCCCGAGTCCCTTCCGGCCCGCCGGGTCCGCGCTCAGCGCGCCCTCGGCCCGCGCCGCCGAGAACGCCCAGCGGTCGGCGTCCGAGAAGTCGGCCACCGGCACGTCCGTCAGCCCGATGCCGACCTCCACCACGGCGCGCCGCCCGGCCACCTCGGCCGTCACCCGGCCGGAGCCCGCGTCGGCGCGGGCCGTCACGGTGAGCGTGCCGCGCGCCGGGTCGGCGGTGACGTCGAACAGCTCGCGGTCGTAGGAGAGCCGGACGTCGCCCGGCTCCACGGGTGCCTCCCGGCCGCCCGCGTCGGAGCCGACGAGGCCGAACGCGGCGCTGTCGCCCGCCGCCGCCAGGCCGACGCGCCCGCTCGTCGCCCGGAGGCGGGCCAGCCCGGTGAGCACCTCCAGCCGCGTGCCGCCGCGGGCCCGGCCCGCCCACGCGGTCACCGTGAGCGGCCCCGGACGCAGGGCGCGCACGGTTCCCCCGGCGTCCACCGCGCCCCGGTCGGGCCGGTCCACCCGCCACCTGGGCACGGCGTGCGCCGGGCCGTACGTCTCGTCGTGGGCGGTCGCCGCGAGCCTGCGGGTGAGCCCGGGGAAGACCCGCTCGGGGCGCGCGCCGGTGCGCTCCACCAGTGGACGCACGTGGAAGCCCGCCGGGCGCCCGCTGCCCAGGGGCACGGTGACGGCGAGCCCGTTGGGCACCGGCCGCTCGGCGCCGTCGGAGGGGTCGTTGACCACCTCGGGCGCCGCGGCGCCCGGCGCCCCGGCCAGCAGGGTCGAGGAGCCGCCGCCGTCCAGGTTCAGCGCGTGGTGGGCGCCCAGCCCGTGCAGCATCCGACCCAGCCGCGTCAGCGTGACGCCCCGGGAGGCCGCCTGGCGGCCGTCCACGGTCAGCACGAACAGCCGCGTGCCGTCGGCCGAGAAGCCCACCGCCGTCCGGGGCGCGGCGCGGTCGTTCGGCGCCCCCGTCCAGTCCCGCGGTGCGCCGTCGACCACCAGCGGTTCCCGCCCGCCGACCGCCGTGCGCGGCAGCGGCCCGCCGTCCCCGGTGCGCGGCCCGTACGTCAGCCGCACCGGGTCGCCGGGGGCGAGCGCGGCCAGCGCCCGGGCGCCCGCGCCGCGTCCCACCAGCACGGTGGTGCCCTCCGGCACCGCCCCGCGCCCGGGTGCGGCACGGACGGAGACCACGGCGCCGTCGGCCACGGCCACCTCCGCGGTCCGCTGCGCACCGTCCACGGTCAGCGCCCGGTCCGCCGTGCCCCACCGGGGGGTGTAGGCGCCGATGCCGTCCTCGGGCACGTCGGCCGCGTCGTACCCGCCGAGCGGCAGCTCGGCGCCGTGCGGCAGGTGGACGGTGCCCGCGAGGAGGAGGTCGAGCACGCGGCCGCCGCTCCTGGGGCCGAAGCCGACGGCCCGGGTGTGGCCCCGGCTGCCGGAGTGCCGCAGCACGCCGTCGCGCAGGCCGGGGCCGAGCGGGGCGCCGGTGCCGCCCAGGTCGAAGAAGTCCCCGTTGAGCGCCGCGACGGTACGGCGTCCGGCCCCGGGCGCGTGCGCCGCCGCCAGCTCGCTGACGGTGCGCCGCTCGGCCACCGAGGCGGGGGCGAGGTAGTCCACGCGGGCGCCCGCGGCGAGGTCCACGGTGAGCGCGCCCGCTCGCAGCGGCGCCACCGCGTCGGGTTCGTCCCAGGAGGTGAGCGTGACGCCGGGGGCGACCGGCAGGCTGCGCCGGTCGCCGGAGCTGGAGCCGGAGGGGGCCCGGGGCCCGGGCCCGGCCTCCGGCGCCGAGGCCGGCGGCGCCGGGTGGGCCGGAGGTGCGGGGCGGGCCGGTGCGGCCGTCGCCGTCAGCAGGAGCGAGGTGGCCAGGGTGAGCAGGAGGCCGCGTAGGGCTGTCACGCCGGACAGGGTGGCAGCCGGTCCCCGCGTCCGCGTGCACGGCGTGCGGCGCGCCCGGGTGATCTCCGCGCCCCGTGGGGCGGCTTGAGGGCGAGTGGCTCCGTGCCCATCGTCGCGGGATGGGACGTGACCCGCCAGGCCGCGGGCGGAGCCGCGGAGCCGCACGCGGACGGAGGGGGACGAGCGTGCGCGCGGCCGTCTCGGGGCGGGACGCGGGCCCGGCCACCGACGGCGGGCCCGGCCGAGGCCGGGCCCGCGGCGTCCCGACGTACCGCGCGGGCGGCGGTCGGACGCCCCGGAGGACCGCACGGACGGACAGCCCCGGGGCCGCGCGAGCGCCGCGGCGTCGGCTAGCCGGCCACCAGGTCGTCGCCCTGGGCGCGGACGGGGACTTCCGGGAGGGGGTCGCGGGCCGGGCCCTGGCGCACCGCGCCCGTCGTCGCGTCGAAGCGCGAACCGTGGCAGGTGCACACGACCTCCAGGCGCTCCACGAAGGCCATCGGGCACTGCCGGTGGGTGCACACCGCGCTGAACGCGCGGTAGGCGCCCGGTTCCGGCTGCGCGACGACGACGTGGTGGTCGGGGAAGACGTGCGCCTCGCCCACCGGAACCCGGGCCGCGCGGCCCAGCGTCACCGGCTCCTCGGGCGGGGCGGGCGCCGGCTCCTCCGGGCCCGCGCAGCCTGCGGCGCCGAGCCCGGCCGCACCGGCCACCGTCGCGGCGGCGCCCCGGAGCACGGCCCGGCGGTCGGGCCGCGTCCGTGCCGGGTCGCTCATCGCCGGGCCGCCTTCTTGCGCGGGCTCCGCGCGCGCGGAGCCCGCGCCACCGGGGCGTCGCTGACCCGGTCGCCGAGCAGCTCGCGCAGGAACTTGCCGGTGTGGCTGGCCGGTACCGCCGCCACCTCCTCGGGCGTGCCCTCGGCGACGACCAGGCCGCCGCCGACGCCGCCCTCGGGGCCCATGTCGACCACCCAGTCCGCCGTCTTGACGACGTCGAGGTTGTGCTCGATGACGATGACCGAGTTGCCCTTGTCGACCAGGCCCTCCAGCACGCTGATGAGCTTGCGGATGTCCTCGAAGTGCAGTCCCGTCGTGGGCTCGTCCAGCACGTAGACCGTCCGCCCGGTGGAGCGCTTCTGCAGCTCGGAGGCGAGCTTGACGCGCTGCGCCTCGCCGCCGGAGAGCGTCGGCGCGGACTGGCCCAGCCGCACGTAGCCCAGGCCGACGTCGGTGAGCGTGCGCAGGTGCCGGGCGATCGCGGGGACGGCCTCGAAGAAGCCGAGCGCCTCCTCGATCGGCATGTCCAGCACCTCGGCGATGTTCTTGCCCTTGTAGTGCACCTCCAGCGTCTCCCGGTTGTACCGGGCGCCGTGGCAGACCTCGCACGGCACGTAGACGTCGGGCAGGAAGTTCATCTCGATCTTGATCGTGCCGTCGCCCGAGCAGTTCTCGCAGCGACCGCCCTTGACGTTGAAGGAGAAGCGCCCCGGCAGGTAGCCGCGGACCTTGGCCTCCATCGTCTCGGCGAACAGCCGGCGCACGTGGTCGAAGACGCCCGTGTAGGTGGCCGGGTTGGAGCGCGGGGTGCGGCCGATGGGCGACTGGTCCACGTGCACGACCTTGTCCACCAGGTCGTCGCCCGTCACCCGGGTGTGCCGCCCGGGCACCGTCTTCGCGCCGTTCAGCTCGCGCGCCAGGTGGGTGTAGAGGATGTCGTTGACCAGGGTGGACTTGCCCGAGCCCGAGACGCCGGTGACGGCCGTCAGCACGCCGAGCGGGAACTCGACGTCGATGTCGCGCAGGTTGTGCTCGCGTGCGCCGACGACGGTGAGCTTGCGCCCCTCGTCCACCGGGCGGCGCTTGTCGGGGGTGGGGATGCTGCGCCGCCCGGCGAGGTACTGGCCGGTCGTCGACGCGTCGTTGGCCAGCAGTTCGGCCAGCGGGCCGCTGTGCACGACCTCGCCGCCGTGCTCGCCCGCGCCGGGGCCGATGTCGACCACCCAGTCCGAGGCGCGGATGGTGTCCTCGTCGTGCTCGACGACGATGAGCGTGTTGCCCAGGTTCCGCAGCCGCACCAGCGTCTCGATGAGCCGGTGGTTGTCCCGCTGGTGCAGGCCGATCGACGGCTCGTCCAGCACGTACAGGACGCCGACGAGGCCGGAGCCGATCTGCGTGGCCAGCCGGATGCGCTGCGCCTCGCCGCCGGAGAGCGTCCCGGCCGCGCGGTTGAGCGAGAGGTAGTCCAGGCCGACGTCGACGAGGAACCGCAGCCGCTCGTTGACCTCCTTCAGCACCCGCTCGGCGATCTTCTTCTCGCGCGCGGTGAGCTCCAGCTCGCGCAGGAAGTCGGCGCACTCGCTGATGGACATGGCCGAGATGTCGGCGATCGACCGCCCGTGCACCGTCACCGCCAGCACGATCGGCTTCAGCCGGGTGCCCTCGCACGACGGGCAGGGCACCTCGCGCATGTAGCCCTCGAAGCGCTCGCGGCTGGTGTCCGACTCGGCCTCGGAGTGCCGGCGGCGCACGAACGGCACCGCGCCCTCGAAGGCGGTGGTGTAGGAGCGCTCCCGCCCGTACCGGTTGCGGTAGCGCACGTCGATCTGGGTGCGGTGGCCGTTCAGCAGGGCCTTCCTCGCGCGCTGCGGGAGCCCGGCCCACGGGATGTCGGTGCGGAAGCCCAGGGCGTCGGCCAGCGCGCCGACCAGCCGCCCGAAGTACTCCTTGTTGTGCCCGTGCGACCACGGGTGGATCGCGCCCTCGTCCAGCGACTTGTCCGGGTCCGGGACGATGAGGTCGGGGTCGACCTCCATGCGGGTGCCGATGCCGGTGCACTCCGGGCAGGCGCCGAAGGGGGAGTTGAAGGAGAACGAGCGCGGTTCCAGCTCCTCGAACGACAGGTCGTCGTGGGGGCAGTACAGGTGCTCGGAGAACATCCGCTCGCGCTGCGGGTCGTCCTCGTCCAGATCGACGAAGTCCAGGATGACCATGCCGCCGGACAGGCCCAGCGCCGTCTCGACCGAGTCCGTCAGCCGCCGCTTGGCGCTCTCCTTGACGGTGAGGCGGTCCACGACCACCTCGATCGTGTGCTTCTCCTGCTTCTTCAGCTTCGGCGGGTCCGAGAGCTGCACCGTGGCGCCGTCGACGCGGGCGCGGCTGTAGCCCTTGGTCTGCAGGTCGGCGAAGAGGTCGGCGAACTCGCCCTTGCGCTCGCGCACCAGCGGCGAGAGCACCTGGAAACGGCTGCCCTCGGCCAGCGAGAGCACCTTGTCCACCACGGCCTGCGGGGACTGCCGGGCGATGGGCCGGCCGCACTCGGGGCAGTGCGGCTTGCCGATCCGGGCGAACAGCAGCCGCAGGTAGTCGTAGACCTCGGTGATCGTGCCGACCGTCGAGCGGGGGTTGCGCGAGGTGGACTTCTGGTCGATCGACACCGCCGGGGACAGGCCCTCGATGAAGTCGACGTCCGGCTTGTCCATCTGGCCCAGGAACTGCCGTGCGTAGGACGACAGGGACTCCACGTAGCGCCGCTGGCCCTCGGCGAAGATGGTGTCGAACGCGAGCGAGGACTTGCCCGACCCCGACAGCCCGGTGAAGACGATGAGGGAGTCGCGTGGGAGGTCGAGCGAGACGTTCTTCAGATTGTGCTCGCGAGCGCCACGCACGATGAGACGGTCGGCCACGCCGGTCGGCACCTTTCGTTGCGGGGAGAGGGCACGGGCAGGCGGCCCCCCTCCCAGGGTATGGGGGCCGCCGCCGGAATGTCGTCGAGATGCCACTCGCGCGAGCTTATAGCACGCACATTCGATTCGACGCCGTCCCGCGCCCCCCGTGCCCGATATCACCCGAACGTGGCGGGCGCGGGCCCCGGCTCCCGCGCGCACCCGGCGGCCCCGCGGGGCCGGAGCGTCCCGGCATCCCCGGCCGGGGCGGGTTCGGCGTAGCGTTGGATCATGACTTCCTCCGCGTCCGAGACCCCCGAGACCGCCGGCACCCCCGGCACCCCCGCGAACGGCGCCCCAGCGAACGGCGCCACCGCGCCGGAGCACGACGTCGCCGTCCTGCGGGAGTCCACCGGCACGCTGCTCGCGGCGGTCGCGAAACTTGCCCCCGCCGACGCCGCCGGAGCGGCCCCGGAGGCGGCCGTCACCGCCCCGTCCGCCCTGCCCGGCTGGTCCCGCGGGCACGTGCTCACCCACCTCGCGCGCAACGCCGACGCGCTGGTGAACGTCCTCGAAGGCCGCCCCATGTACGCCAGCGCCGAGGCGCGCGACGCCGACATCGAGCGCGGCGCCGCCCGCCCGCTCGGTGAGCAGCTCGACGACGTCCGGGAGACCGCCGAGCGGCTGGACCGCGCCTTCGCGCGCTACCGGGGCGAGGAGTGGCAGCGCGAGGTGGAGCTGCGCAACGGCGTGCGCGACCGCGCCGCCGCCATCCCCTTCCGCCGCCAGGTGGAGATCGAGCTGCACCACCTCGACCTCGACGCGGGCCGCACCCTGGACGAGCTGCCCGCGGAGTTCACCGGCCGGCTCATCGCCTACCTGGCCAAGCGCTTCACCGGCAACTCCGAGGTCCCGGCCACCGAGCTGCGCGACGACGCCGGCCGCACCTGGCGCACCGGGCGCCCGATGAACCCCGGCGGCCCGGACGGCGAGGGCGACGCCACCGGCCCCGTCGTCGTCACCGGGTCCGCCGCCGCGCTGGCGGGCTGGCTCGCCGGGCGCACCCCCGGCACCGGACTGTCCACCGACGGCGGCCGGCTCCCGCTGCTGCCGCCGCTGTGAACCGCGCGCACCCGCCCCACCCGCCGCAAGGAGCGCACATGCCCTACACCGGAAAGGTCACCGTCGGCGGCCCCGCCGACGTGCACGAACTGGCCGACCTGATGATCTCCAAGGTCGCCGTCGGCCCCATGGACAACAACGCCTACCTGCTGCGCTGCCGCACGACCGGGGAGCAGCTCCTCGTCGACGCGGCCAACGACCCCGAGACGCTGCTGCACCTGATCGGCGGCGACGGGATCACCGGTGTGGTCACCACCCACCGGCACGGCGACCACTGGCAGGCCCTGGAGGAAGTGGTCACCGCCACCGGCGCGCGCACCTACGCGGGCCGGGAGGACGCCGACGGCATCCCGGTGCCCACCGACGAGCCGCTGGACGACGGCGCCACCGTGTCCTTCGGCGCCTGCCGGCTCACCGTCCGCCACCTGGTCGGGCACACCCCGGGCTCCGTCGCGCTCGTCTACGACGACCCGCACGGGCACCCGCACCTGTTCACCGGCGACTGCCTCTTCCCCGGCGGTCCTGGACGGACAACACAACCGGAGGAGTTCAACTCCCTGATGGATGACCTGGAAGCCAAGGTGTTCGGCGCCCTCCCCGACGAGACGTGGGTCTACCCCGGTCACGGTAACGACACCACCCTCGGGGCGGAGCGCCCCCATCTCCCGGAGTGGCGCGCACGAGGCTGGTAGCCACATGCATCCTGCTCCGCCGGCCGCACCCGCGCCCTCGGGTGGCCTGCACGCTGATTCGAGACACCTGAGGTCGAGATTCGGCCATACGCAGGCACCGTCAGGGGCGACACCTGCGTTGTCCGCATAGGTTTAGCTGCGGCGCAGGCGCCCCGCAGTACCTGCGCCGAGAGCCCACATACCAGCAAAAGGGGGAAGTCGCATGGCTGACATCGATCTCGGGGTAGCGACGGACTGGGACGAGGGAGACACCCACGGCCGCATCCGGCTGCGGCAGAACCAGGTCTACCCGAACTCGCCCAAGAAGGACGTGCTCATCAGCTCTCCCGTGAGCATCGAGCTGTCCGTGAACTCGAACTACTCCACCTCGCAGGAGGCGGACAAGATCTACTTCACGACCCATCACGGTTCGACGAAGAAGATCATCGCCGTGCTCGACTCCGAAGGCAACCTGCACATCGCCGGCCGCCTGATCACCGAGCAGCGGGACCTCCGCTACTAGTCGTCAGTCAGGGCGCGCCCGTCTCCGCGCACAGAACAAGGGCCCACGCGACCGTGCAGGTCGCGTGGGCCCTTTCAGGTCACGCGATCAGCCGCAGCCGACACAGCCTGGGGCCCGGCGCTCACTTCCCCCCCTGCGGCTGGGGTGCGGCGGACGGGGGCGGTCACCGCGGACCGTCCCCGCCCGCACGTAGGGTGTCCGACATGGCAGATCCGTCCAGCTACCGGCCCGAACCCGGCCAGGTCCCGGACTCGCCCGGCGTCTACCGCTTCCGCGACGAGCACCGCCGGGTGATCTACGTGGGCAAGGCCAAGAGCCTGCGGCAGCGCCTCGCCTCCTACTTCCAGGACCTGGCCGGGCTGCACCCGCGCACCCGCACGATGGTGACGACGGCGGCCTCCGTGGAGTGGACGGTCGTCGGCACCGAGGTCGAGGCCCTCCAGCTCGAGTACACCTGGATCAAGGAGTTCGACCCCCGGTTCAACGTCAAGTACCGCGACGACAAGAGCTACCCGTACCTGGCCGTGACGCTGAACGAGGAGTACCCCCGGGTACAGGTCATGCGCGGCGCCAAGCGCAAGGGCGTGCGCTACTTCGGCCCCTACAGCCACGCCTGGGCGATCCGCGAGACCGTCGACCTGCTGCTGCGGGTCTTCCCGGTGCGCACCTGCTCGGCCGGCGTCTTCAAGCGCTCGGCGCAGATCGGCCGCCCCTGCCTGCTGGGCTACATCGACAAGTGCGCCGCGCCCTGCGTCGGCCGGGTCAGCGCCGCGGAGCACCGCGAACTGGCCGAGGAGTTCGCCGACTTCATGGCCGGGCGCACCGGCGCCTACCTGCGCCGGCTGGAGGAGGCGATGGCGGAGGCGGCCGAGGAGATGGAGTACGAGCGGGCCGCCCGGCTGCGGGACGACATCGGGGCGCTCAAGCGCGCCATGGAGAAGAACGCCGTCGTCCTCACCGACGCCACCGACGCCGACCTCGTCGCGCTGGCCGAGGACGAGCTGGAGGCGGCGGTGCAGATCTTCCACGTGCGCGGGGGCCGGGTGCGCGGGCAGCGCGGCTGGGTCACCGACAAGGTCGAGGCCGTCACCCGGGCCGACCTGGTCGAGCACGCGCTCCAGCAGCTCTACGGCGAGGAGCGCGGGGACGCCGTGCCCAAGGAGGTGCTCGTCCCCGCCCTGCCCGACCCGGCCGAGCCGGTCGGCCAGTGGCTCACCGAACGCCGCGGCTCCCGGGTCAGCCTGCGCGTGCCGCAGCGCGGCGACAAGCGGGCGCTGATGGAGACCGTCGAGCGCAACGCGCAGCAGGCCCTGGCCCTGCACAAGACCAAGCGCGCCTCCGACCTGACCACCCGGTCCCGCGCCCTGGAGGAGATCGCCGAGGCGCTGGAGCTGGACAGCGTCCCGCTGCGCATCGAGTGCTTCGACGTCTCCCACCTCCAGGGCGAGGACGTCGTGGCGTCCATGGTCGTCTTCGAGGACGGCCTCGCCCGCAAGAGCGAGTACCGGCGCTTCCAGATCCGGTCCTTCGCCGGCCAGGACGACGTGCGCGCCATGCGCGAGGTCGTCGGCCGCCGGTTCCGCCGCTACCTGGCCGAACGCCGGGAGACGGGGGAGTGGACGGTGCCCGAGGAGGACGGCGAGGACGACCCCGCGGAGACCGGCCCGCGCACCGCCGAGGGCAGGCCCAGGCGCTTCGCCTACCCGCCGCAGTTGGTGGTGGTCGACGGCGGCCGACCGCAGGTGGCCGCGGCCCGCGCCGCGCTCGACGAGCTCGGCGTCGACGACGTGGCCGTCTGCGGCCTGGCCAAGCGGCTGGAGGAGGTGTGGGTGCCCGGCGAGCACGACCCGGTGGTGCTGCCGCGCAGCAGCGAGGGCCTGTACCTGCTCCAGCGGGTGCGGGACGAGGCCCACCGGTTCGCCATCCGCTACCAGCGCGGCAAGCGCTCGCGCGCGCTGAGGACGGGACCGCTGGACGCCGTGCCGGGGCTCGGCGAGGCCCGAAAGCAGGCGCTGGTGAAGCACTTCGGCTCGGTCAGGCGGCTGCGGTCGGCCACCGTGGAGGAGATCTGCGAGGTGCCCGGCATAGGCCGCAAGACCGCCGAGACGGTCGCCGCCGCCCTGGCCGCGCGGCCCCGCGGCGTCCCGGCGGTCAACACCGCCACGGGCGAGATCATCGACGATGATGGAACGTAGACGTGCCCGGCACGCGTACCGACACCGATCCGGGGGAGCAGAAGATGGGCAGCCACGAACCGAGAGGCGCCACGGGCGCGGCCCGTGACGCGAGCGCGGCCGGCGCCGGCACGCCGGACGGCGGACCGGGCACGGGTCACCCCACCCGGCCCGCGCCGGACCCGGCGCACGGACCGGCACACCCCACGCACGAGACGGGAGCACAGGTGGACACGGGCACGGCGGCCGAGGCGGAGGGCCCCGAGGCGGCGACGATCCCGGAGCTGGTGATCATCTCCGGCATGTCAGGCGCGGGCCGCAGCACGGCGGCCAAGTGCCTGGAGGACCTCGGCTGGTTCGTCGTGGACAACCTGCCACCCGCCCTGATCCCCACCATGGTCGACCTCGGCGCCCGCTCGCAGGGCAACGTGGCCCGCATCGCGGTCGTCGTCGACGTCCGGGGCCGCCGCTTCTTCGACAACCTCAAGGAGTCCCTGGCCGACCTGGAGGCCAAGCACGTCACCCGGCGCACCGTCTTCCTGGAGGCGTCCGACGACGCGCTGGTGCGCCGCTTCGAGTCCGTGCGCCGCCCGCACCCGCTGCAGGGTGACGGCCGCATCGTCGACGGCATCGCCGCCGAGCGGGACCTGCTGCGCGAGCTGCGCGGGGACGCCGACCTGGTCATCGACACCTCCAGCCTCAACGTGCACGAGCTGCGCGCCAAGATGGACGCCCGGTTCGCCGGCGAGGAGGAGCCCGAGCTGCGGGCCACGGTGATGTCCTTCGGCTACAAGTACGGCCTGCCCGTCGACGCCGACCTGGTGGCCGACTGCCGCTTCCTGCCCAACCCGCACTGGGTGCCCGAGCTGCGCCCCTTCACCGGGACGAGCCCGGAGGTGGCCGACTACGTCTTCGACCAGCCCGGCGCCAAGGAGTTCCTGGACCGCTACACGGAGCTGCTCGGGCTCGTGGCCACCGGGTACCGGCGCGAGGGCAAGCGCTACGTCACGATCGCCATCGGCTGCACGGGCGGCAAGCACCGCAGCGTGGCGATGAGCGAACGGCTGGGCCGCCGGCTGTCGGCCGAGGGCGTGGAGACGGTCGTCGTGCACCGGGACATGGGCCGCGAATGAGTTCGGTCACCGGCCGCTCCCTGCGCCTGCGCCGCCGCAGACTCCTGCCCGGCAAGGGCCAGCCCAAGGTCGTCGCGCTGGGCGGGGGCATGGGGCTGTCCGCCTCGCTCACGGCGCTGCGGCGGATCACCGGTGACCTCACCGCCGTCGTCACCGTCGCCGACGACGGCGGCTCCAGCGGGCGGCTGCGCGCCGAGCTGGACGTCCTGCCCCCCGGCGATCTGCGCAAGGCGCTGGCCGCGCTGTGCGGGGACGACGAGTGGGGGCAGACCTGGGCCCGCGTCGTCCAGCACCGCTTCGCCGGCGAGGGCGAGCTGCACGGGCACGCCGTGGGCAACCTGCTGATCGTGGCCCTGTGGGAGCAGCTCGGCAACCACGTCGCCGCCCTCGACCTCGTCGGCAAGCTGCTCGGCGCGCACGGGCGCGTGCTGCCCATGTCCGCCGTGCCGCTGCGGCTGCAGGCGCAGGTGCGCGGCCACGACCCCGCTCGGCCCGACCGCGTCACCACCGTCGTCGGCCAGGCCACCGTGGCGCTCACCCGGGGCGAGGTCCTCCAGGTGCGGCTGGACCCGACCGACCCGCCCGCCGTGCCGGAGGCCGTCGAGGCGGTGCTGGACGCCGACTGGGTCGTCCTCGGGCCGGGCTCGTGGTTCTCGTCGGTGATCCCGCACCTGCTGGTCCCCGAGCTGCTCCAGGCCCTGGCGGAGACGCGGGCGCGCAAGGTGCTGTCGCTGAACCTCGCCCCCCAGCCGGGAGAGACGGATGGTTTCTCCCCGCAGCGTCATTTGGAGGTTTTGGCCCGACACGCCCCTAAACTCACCTTCGACGTCGTGCTGGCGGACGAGGATGCTGTGCCCGACCAGCCGAGTCTGCGCGAGGCCGCCGAGCGGCTGGGCGGCACGGTGGAGCTGGCGCGGGTGGCCGCGGCCGGTCACACCGCCCGTCACGACCCGGAACGGCTGGCCGCCGCGTACGACCGTATTTTTCGGATGCATGGAAGGATCGGCCCATGGCGATGACGGCAGCGGTGAAGGACGAGATCTCGCGGCTTCCCGTGACGCGGACCTGCTGCCGGAAGTCGGAGGTCTCCTCCATCCTGCGGTTCGCCGGCGGGCTGCACCTGGTCAGCGGGCGCATCGTCATCGAGGCCGAGCTGGACACCGGCATCGCGGCGCGGCGGCTGCGCAAGGACATCCTGGAGATCTTCGGACACTCCTCGGACCTGGTGGTCATGGCCCCCGGCGGGCTGCGGCGCGGCAGCCGCTACGTCGTGCGGGTGGTGGCCGGCGGGGACCAGCTCGCCCGGCAGACCGGCCTGGTCGACGGCCGGGGCCGGCCGATCCGCGGGCTGCCGCCCCAGGTCGTCTCCGGCGCCACCTGCGACGCGGAGGCGGCCTGGCGCGGCGCCTTCCTCGCCCACGGCTCGCTGACCGAGCCCGGCCGCTCCTCCTCCCTGGAGGTCACCTGCCCCGGCCCGGAGGCGGCGCTCGCCCTCGTGGGCGCGGCGCGGCGGCTGCAGATCGGGGCGAAGGCCCGGGAGGTGCGCGGCGTTGACCGCGTCGTCGTCCGTGACGGTGACGCGATCGGCGCGCTGTTGACGCGGCTGGGCGCGCACGAGTCGGTGCTCGCCTGGGAGGAGCGCCGCATGCGGCGGGAGGTGCGGGCGACGGCGAACCGGCTGGCGAACTTCGACGACGCGAACCTGCGCCGCTCGGCGCGCGCGGCCGTGGCCGCCGGCGCCCGGGTCCAGCGCGCGCTGGAGATCCTCGCGGACGACGTGCCCGAGCACCTGGCCGCCGCCGGCCGCCTGCGCATGGAGCACAAGCAGGCCTCGCTGGAGGAGCTGGGCGCGCTGGCGGACCCGCCGCTGACCAAGGACGCGGTCGCCGGGCGCATCCGCCGCCTGCTGGCCATGGCCGACAAGCGCGCCTCCGACCTGGGCATCCCGGGCACGGAGGCCTCGCTGACGGAGGAGATGGTGGGCTGACCCCGCCCGGCGGGCGCGTCCGGCCCGGCGTCCCGGCCCCCGGCACGGGGCCGGTCCAAAGCCTTTCCCGGGCCAAGGGAGGGCGCCGCGCCCACGGCCCGCGCCGGGCCTCCGCGCGCCGCCCGTGCCGACCGAGGCGTGCGCCCCCGGCGCTGACGCGCTCCACCCGCCGGTCGATGTCACCGGGCCCATCCCGGCGCGGTAGGGTCGGAGGTGGTCGGGGACATCCCAAACACGCTCGCCGGAGATCTTCACCGGCGCACCAACGAGGAGATCGGTTCGTGACGATCCGCGTAGGCATCAACGGCTTTGGCCGCATCGGTCGCAACTACTTCCGCGCGCTGCTGGAGCAGGGTGCGGACATCGAGATCGTGGCTGTCAACGACCTGGGTGACACCGCGACCACCGCGCACCTGCTGAAGTACGACTCCATCCTCGGCCGGATCAAGGACGAGGTGACGCACACCGAGGACACCATCACCGTCGGCGACAAGACCGTCAAGGTCCTCTCCGAGCGGAACCCGGCCGACATCCCGTGGGGCGAGCTGGGCGTCGACGTCGTCGTCGAGTCCACCGGCATCTTCACCAAGCGCGACGACGCCGCCAAGCACCTGGCCGGCGGCGCCAAGAAGGTCCTCATCTCGGCCCCGGCCAAGGACGAGGACATCACCGTGGTGATGGGCGTCAACAACGACAGCTACCGGCCGGACGAGCACCACGTCATCTCCAACGCCTCCTGCACCACCAACTGCGTGGCGCCGATGGCCAAGGTGCTGGACGAGAGCTTCGGCATCGTCAAGGGCATGATGACGACGGTCCACGCCTACACCAACGACCAGCGCATCCTGGACTTCCCGCACAAGGACCTGCGCCGCGCCCGCGCCGCCGCGGAGAACATCATCCCCACCTCCACCGGCGCCGCGAAGGCCACCGCGCTGGTGCTGCCCCAGCTCCAGGGCAAGCTGGACGGCATCGCCATGCGCGTGCCCGTGCCGACCGGCTCGGTGACCGACCTGGTCGTCGAGCTGGACCGCGAGGTCTCCAAGGACGAGGTCAACGAGGCCTTCCAGCAGGCCGCCCAGGGTCAGCTCAAGGGCATCCTGGAGTACACCGCCGACCCGATCGTCTCCTCCGACATCGTCAACTGGCCGGCCTCGTGCACCTTCGACTCCTCGCTCACCATGGTGATGGGCAAGCAGGTCAAGATCGTCGGCTGGTACGACAACGAGTGGGGCTACTCCAACCGCCTGGTCGACCTCACCGTCTTCGTCGGCAACCAGCTCTGAGACCGCGCGCGGTCGCAGGGCACGAGAAGTGACCGGGACGGGGCCCGCGCGGCGCACCGGCGCGCCGCGCGGGCCCCGCGCCATGTCGCAGGGCTGATCTCAAGGAGCCACCCACCACCATGAAGACGATCGACGAACTCCTCGCCGAAGGCGTCGGCGGCCAGCGGGTCTTCGTCCGCGCTGACCTCAACGTCCCGCTGGACGGGGACACCATCACCGACGACGGCCGCATCCGGGCCGCCGTCCCGACGATCAGGCGCCTGGCCGACGCCGGCGCCCGGGTGGTCGTCGCCTCCCACCTCGGCCGTCCCAAGGGCGAGCCGGACCCGCGCTTCTCCCTCGCCCCGGTCGCCCGGCGGCTGGGCGAGCTGCTGGGCGCCTCGGCGCGCGGCGGCGTCGCGTTCGCGACGGACACCGTGGGGGACAGCGCGAAGGCCACCGTCGCCTCTCTGGGCGACGGCGGGGTCACGCTGCTGGAGAACCTCCGCTTCAACCCGGGCGAGACCAGCAAGGACGACGCCGAGCGCGGTGCCTTCGCCGACGAGCTGGCCGCCCTGGCGGACGCCTACGTCGGTGACGGCTTCGGCGCGGTCCACCGCCGGCACGCCTCGGTCTACGACCTGCCGGCCCGGCTGCCGCACGCCGCCGGCGGACTGATCGCCACCGAGGTCGGCGTCCTCAGGAAGCTCACCGACGAGGTCGAGCGGCCCTACGCCGTCGTGCTCGGCGGCGCGAAGGTCTCCGACAAGCTCGGCGTGATCGAGCACCTGCTGGAGAAGGCCGACCGCATCCTGATCGGCGGCGGCATGGCCTACACCTTCCTCAAGGCGCAGGGGCACGCCGTGGGCGACTCGCTGCTCCAGGAGGACCAGGTGCCGGCCGTGCGGGAGTACCTGCGGCGCGCCGAGGAGCGCGGCGTGGAGTTCGTCCTGCCCGTCGACGTCCTGGCCGCCGACGGCTTCCCCGACCTGAGGACGAAGGCGCCCGCCCACCCGGTGACCGTCGCCGCCGACGCCATCCCCGAGGGCCTGCAGGGCCTGGACGTCGGCCCCGAGACGCGGAAGCTGTACGCGGCGAAGCTCGCGGACGCGGCCACCGTGTTCTGGAACGGCCCCATGGGCGTCTTCGAACACCCCGACTACGCCGAGGGCACCCGCGCGCTCGCCCAGGCCCTGCTCGACAGCCCCGCGTTCACCGTCGTCGGCGGCGGGGACAGCGCGGCCGCCGTGCGCATCCTGGGCTACGACGAGAACGCCTTCGGCCACATCTCGACCGGTGGCGGCGCCAGCCTCGAGTACCTCGAGGGCAAGACGCTGCCCGGCCTCGCCGCACTGGAGGACTGAACCGCATGAGTTCGCGCACGCCCATCATGGCGGGCAACTGGAAGATGAACCTCAACCACCTGGAGGCCATCGCCCACGTCCAGAAGCTCGCCTTCGCCCTCGCGGACAAGGACTACGACGGTGTCGACGTCGCCGTCCTGCCGCCCTTCACCGACCTGCGCTCGGTGCAGACCCTGGTCGACGGCGACAAGCTGAAGATCAAGTACGGGGCCCAGGACATCTCCGCGCACACCTCGGGCGCCTACACCGGCGAGGTCAGCGGCCCGATGCTGGCCAAGCTGAACTGCACCTACGCCGTCGTCGGCCACTCCGAGCGCCGCCAGTACCACGGCGAGACCGACGAGCTGTGCAACGCCAAGGTGAAGGCCGCCTTCGAGCACGGCCTCATCCCGATCCTGTGCGTGGGCGAGGGCCTGGAGGTCCGCAAGGCGGGCGACCAGGTCGCGCACACCCTCGCCCAGCTCGACGGCGCGCTGGCCGGGGTGGCCGCGGAGGACGCCGCCGCCATCGTCATCGCCTACGAGCCGGTGTGGGCCATCGGGACGGGCGAGGTGGCCACCCCCGAGGACGCCCAGGAGGTCTGCCAGGCGATCCGGGGCCGCCTCGCCGAGCTGTACGACGAGGGACTGGCCGACGGCGTCCGCATCCAGTACGGCGGGTCCGTGAAGTCCGGCAACGTGGCCGCGATCATGGACCAGCCGGACGTCGACGGCGCCCTGGTCGGCGGCGCCTCGCTGGACGTGGACGAGTTCGTCAAGATCGTCCGCTTCCGCGACCAGTAGGCCCCGCCGCGCGCTCCCCCCGGCCCGGTCCGGCCGGTTCCGCGGCCGGGCTGGGCCGAGGGGGCGCCCGCGTCGTAGGCTGTCTCACCACCGTCCGTTCACCGAAGCCGAGAGTTGGTCCAACCGTGGAACTGGGTCTGTCGATCGCCCTGCTCATCTTCAGCGGGCTGCTGATGCTGCTGGTCCTGATGCACAAGGGCAAGGGCGGCGGCCTGTCCGACATGTTCGGCGGCGGCATGCAGTCCTCGGTCGGCGGCTCCTCGGTCGCCGAGCGCAACCTCGACCGGATCACGGTCGTCGTCGGCCTCGTCTGGTTCGCCCTCATCGTGGCGCTCGGCGTCATGATGAAGGCCTGATCCGGCGGTCGGCGCGGACGCGGTGCTGACAGGGGCGGCCGCTTGCTGCCTATCATGAGGACCGCGTTCCGCGCGGAGGGGTAACTCCGGCCAGGGGACGCGCGTTGGGCCCTACGTAGACTGGGGCGACTTCGCAGCACCGTGAGGCAGGGAGTGACGACCGTGGCAGGTGGCAACGCGATCCGGGGCAGCCGGGTGGGTGCCGGGCCGATGGGGGAGGCCGAGCGCGGCGAGTCCGCGCCCCGGCTGCGCATTTCCTTCTGGTGCTCCAACGGGCACGAGACGCAGCCGAGCTTCGCCAGCGACGCGCAGGTGCCCGACACGTGGGACTGCCCGCGGTGCGGCTTCCCCGCGGGGCAGGACCAGGACAACCCCCCGGCGCCCCCGCGCACGGAGCCGTACAAGACGCACCTGGCGTACGTCCGGGAGCGGCGCAGCGACGCGGACGGCGAGGCCATTCTCGCCGAGGCGCTGGCCAAGCTCCGCGGCGAGCTGTGACGCGCTCCGGGCCCTTGGCGGCGCCCGCGCGGTGGTGAGCCCCGCGCAAGGCGGGTCACGGCCCGCGGCGGCGCGCGGCGCCCTCTAGAGTCGTCACCGGCGGGGAACGACGATCACGAGGGGCTTCCACCACACATGAACGGCGAACGCCTGGACCGACTGCCGGAGTGGGCCGCACTGGCGGAACACCGCGAGCAGGTCGGCGCGCCGCACCTGCGCGGCCTGTTCGACGCCGACCCGACACGCGCGGAGCGCTACCGCCTCCAGGTCGGCGACCTGTACCTGGACTACTCCAAGCACCTGGTCACCGACGAGACGCTGGCCCTGCTGCGCGCCCTCGCGGACGCCGCCGGGGTCGCCGCGCTGCGCGACGCCATGTTCCGCGGCGAGAAGATCAACACCACCGAGGGCCGGGCGGTCCTGCACACCGCGCTGCGCGCCCCGCGCGACGCGGTCGTCGAGGTGGACGGCGAGAACGTCGTCCCGGCGGTGCACGCCGTGCTCGACGCGATGGCCCGCTTCGCCGAGCAGGTGCGCTCCGGCGCGTGGACCGGCCACACCGGCCGCCGCATCCGCACCGTCGTGAACATCGGCATCGGCGGCTCCGACCTCGGGCCCGCCATGGCCTACGAGACGCTGCGCCCCTACACGCTGCGGGAGCTCGACTTCCGCTTCGTCTCCAACGTGGACGGCGCCGATCTGCACGAGGCGGTGCGCGACCTCGACCCGGCCGAGACGCTGTTCGTCGTCGCCTCCAAGACGTTCACCACCATCGAGACGATCACCAACGCCCACGCCGCCCGGGCCTGGCTGCTCGACGGGCTCGGCGCGGGCGAGGAGGCCGTGGCCCGGCACTTCGTCGCCGTCTCCACCAACGCCGGCGAGGTCGCCGCGTTCGGCATCGACACGGCGAACATGTTCGAGTTCTGGGACTGGGTCGGCGGCCGGTACTCCTACGACTCGGCGATCGGCCTGTCGCTGATGGTGGCCATCGGCCCGGAGCGGTTCCGCGAGATGCTGGACGGCTTCCGCCTCATGGACGAGCACTTCCGCACCGCGCCGGCCGAGGACAACGCGCCGCTGCTGCTGGGCCTGCTCGGCGTCTGGTACGGCGGCTTCCACGGCGCGCAGGCCCACGCCGTGCTGCCGTACTCGCACTACCTGTCCAAGTTCACCGCCTACCTCCAGCAGCTCGACATGGAGTCCAACGGCAAGTCCGTGGACCGCCAGGGCCGGCCGGTGGACTGGCAGACCGGGCCCGTGGTGTGGGGCACGCCCGGCACCAACGGGCAGCACGCCTACTACCAGCTTCTGCACCAGGGCACCAAGCTCGTCCCCGCCGACCTGATCGGCTTCGCCGAACCCGTCGCCGAGCTCGGGCCGCTGCGCGACCAGCACGACCTGCTGATGGCCAACCTCTTCGCGCAGGGCCAGGCCCTGGCGTTCGGCAAGACGGCCGAGGAGGTGCGCGCCGGGGGCGTGCCAGAGGAGCAGGTGCCGCACCGCACCTTCCCCGGCGACCGGCCCACGACGACGATCCTGGCCTCCGCCCTCACCCCGGCCGTGCTCGGGCAGCTCATCGCGCTCTACGAGCACAAGGTGTTCGTGCAGGGCGCGATCTGGAACATCGACTCCTTCGACCAGTGGGGCGTCGAACTGGGCAAGGTCCTGGCCAAGCGCATCGAACCGGCGCTGACCGAGGGCGCCGAGGTGCCCGGGCTGGACGGCTCGACGTCGGCCCTGGTCGCCCGCTACCGCGAGCTGCGCGGGCGCTGACCGGCCGCCGGCCGCCGAGCGGGCGGGCCGGTGCGGCCCGCCCGTCCCGGCCCGCCCGCCACGGCCGGGTCAGCGGGCGGGCTCCTCGTGGCCCTGGCGCTCCTCGCGCTTGCGCGGGCGGGCGCGGGTGTGGATGCGTTCGCCCTGCCGGCCGAAGAGGCTGAGCAGCTCGACGGGGCCGTGGCCGGTGGTGCCGAACCAGTGCGGCAGCCGGGTGTCGAACTCGGCCGCCTCCCCGGGGCCGAGGACGACGTCGTGGTCGGCCAGGATCAGCCGCAGCCGCCCGGAGAGCACGTAGAGCCACTCGTAGCCCTCGTGCGTGCACACCTCGGGCGTGCTGCGGTGCGCCGGAATGATCATCTTGTAGCTCTGCAGCGGTCCCGGCTGACGCGTCAGCGGGAGCACGGTGTTGCCGTCGACCTGGTGGGACGTCAGCCGGATGCGCGGGTCCCCGACCTCCGGGGCCCCGACGAGTTCGTCCAGCGGTACCTGGTGGGCCTGGGCGATGGGCAGCAGCAGCTCCAGGCTGGGTCGGCGCTGCCCGGACTCCAGCCGGGACAGCGTGCTCTTGGAGATGCCGGTCACCTCGGAGAGCGCGGCCAGCGTCACGCGTCGCGCGGTGCGCAGCCGCTTCAGGCGAGGGCCGACCTCGGTGAGGGCGCGGGCTATGGCGGCTGAGTGATCCACGCGGTCCATTCAACGTGGCCGTCCCGGAAACGGCAACAAGAATTGCCTGGGAACCCCGTCGGTCGCACCCTGTTGACGTAGGTACGCCGTCATCCGGTACCGCGCCCCGGCCACCGGCCGCGGCGCCGCGTCCCGGGCCGGTGGACCGACACGACCCCGGAGCACCGGCCGCTCCGGGCCAGCGCACCACCCAGCACACCGGTTCCCGCGCCCGGACCGCCGACCCGGAGCCCGCGGCCACGGCGACGAGGAGTTCCGTCAGCATGTCCCCTCCCCGTGGAGCAAGCGCCGCCGAGCGGGCTCCGCACCCCGTGCACGCGGGTGCGGGCGCGTCAGCCCGCCCCGCACCGGCCCGCGCGGCCCGGGTGCCGGCGACGTGCGCGGCGGTGGCTTCGGCCCCGCCCGCGGCCCCCGCCGGGGGGCGGACCACCGCGGTGGCGCGAGCGGCGGAGGCACGGACCCGCGCGGGAACGCCGGGCGGGGCGGCGGCCGGCGCCCCGGGTGTCCGCGGGACGACCGCTCACCACCTGACCTCCACCGCGCCCGCGCCCGCGCCGCCCTCGCGCCGCGCACCCGCCCGCGCGGCGGCACCGGCGGACGGATGAGCCGTCCGACGCCCCGCCGCGCGCGGCGGCCGCCCACGCCGCGCGCCGACCACCCACACCGCGCCCGGCGACGGCCCACGCCGCTGACGGCGCCCCACGCCACCGACGGCAACGCCCACCGATGACACAGGAGGAACCACCCATGGCCCCCAACCCCGTGGACAGCGTCACCGAGGAGACGTTCTCCGACCGCGTGCTGCACTCGGACAAACCCGTCCTGATCCAGTTCTGGGCCCCCTGGTGCGCCCCGTGCCGCATGGTCACCCCGATCGTGGAGCAACTGGCCGCCGAGCAGGCGAAGGTCCTGGACGTGGTCAAGGTCAACGTCGACCAGGAGCCCGGCGTCGCGGCGCAGCACGGGGTCTCCTCCATTCCGGCCTTCGTGATCTATTCCGGGGGAGAAGCCCGGGAAGGCTGGGTCGGTGCCGCTCCGAAACCCGCCCTGGAAAAGAAACTGGCTGCATACCTCGGGTAATTGCCGTTTCCGGGAATTCTCTTGGCGCGCGGTCTCCGGCCGTGCCATTCTCCCGCTAGCCGCGAACATGCCGGCCCGGCGTCGCAGACGCCGGGCCGACGTGTGCGTGGAAACGACCTCGGGAGAACGGATACGGAATGAGTGTCAGACAAGGCGCAGAATCCCGCTCTTTTGATGTTCTCGTCGTCGGAAACGGAGCCTTGGGCCTGTCCCTGGCGCTGGTGCTGACGCGGCGCGGGCAGCGCGTCGGGCTGCTGGGGCAGCCGCACCGCCCGTGGGCGGGCTCGACGGCCGCCGGGGCGATGCTCGGCAGCTTCGGCGAGGTCACCACGTCCCTGGTGGCCAGCCAGTACGGCAGGCAGAAGCTCGAACTCGGCATGAAGGCCACCGCGATGTGGCCGGAGTGGCTGGCGGCGCTGGAGGCGGAGGTCAGCGGCGCCGACATCAAGACGGCCGAGGGCACCACCGTGATCCTCAACGCGATCGGCACCTCGGAGATCGACGACGCCAACTTCGCCGTCATCCGCGAGGAGCTCGACCGCTACGAGCAGCCGTTCGAGGACATCGACCCGGTCGACCTGGACTGGGTGGACGCCGAGCCCATCTCCCGGCCGCTGCGGGCGTTCCAGATACCCAACGAGCACGCGGTGAACTCCGCCGCGCTGCTGGAGCGGCTGGAGGCGGCGTTCGTCAAGACGGGCGGCACGCTCGTCACCGAGCTCGCGGCCGAGGTCACCCACACCGGCGACCAGGTCACCGGCGTCACGCTGGCGAACGGGGAGCGGCTCACCGCCGGGCAGGTCGTCCTGGCCGCCGGCGCCCGCACCCAGAAGCTGCTGGACACGCTGCCCGTGGGGCCCCGCATCCCGCGCCTGGTCAGCGGCTACGGCGTCTCCGCGCTGATGCGCACGGCGGACGGGACGGCGCCGCGCAGCGTCATCCGCACGCCGAACCGCTCCTTCGCCTGCGGCCTGCACGTCGTGCCCCGCGGCGAGGGGCAGGTCTACCTGGGCGCCACCAACATCCTCTCCCCGGAGCCCCGCGTCGACCCCGAGATGCGGGACCTGGTCTTCCTGCTCCAGTGCGCGCACCGCCAGGTCCGGCGCGGGCTGTGGGACAGCGAGGTCGCCAAGGTCCAGGTCGGCAACCGGCCGGTGTCCGTGGACGGCTTCCCGCTGCTCGGCGAGGGCGGCATGGAGAACCTGTGGATCATGACCGGCACCTACCGGGACGGTCTGCACCTCTCCCCGCTGCTCTCCCAGGAGATCGCCGCCCGGATGCTGGGCGAGGAGCCCACCGTCGACCTCGACACGTTCACCCCGGTGCGCCAGCCGCTCCAGGCGTGGACCCGCGAGCAGGTCATCCAGGACGTCGTGGACCACACGATCGGCATCGGCTACGAGCAGGACTGGACGATCCCGGTCGACTGGCACGGCTGGATCGAGAAGGACCTGCACCCGGCCACCGCGGCGTGGGCCGAGGAGCTCGACGCGGAGTTCACCCCGCCCGCCGAGCTGCTGTTCCTCTCGCGCCTCAGCCCCGAGGTGGCGACCCTGCTGCGGGACTACTACGCCGTGTGCCGCAAGAACCGCTGACCGGCCCGCGGTGCCCGCGCGACCTGGTGTCGTGCGGGCACCGCACCGGCCCGCACCGGCCCGCACCGGCCCGCACCGGCCCGCACCGGCCCGCACCGGCCCGCACCGGCCCGCACCGGCCCGCACCGGCCCGCCGGCCGCGTCCGGCGGCCGGCGTCCCGGGACGGGCGTTCGGCGGTCGGTGGGCCGACGGCGGGCGTCCGGCGCCCGGCGGGGGCCCGGCGCGACCGGGCGGCTCCCGCCCGGCGCCCGCGCGCCCGTCCGCGGGCTTCGTCCCGACCCGTACACGGCGAACGCCGCCGCCGCACCCCCTCGGTGCGGCGGCGGCGTTCGCCGTGTACGGGACCGGCCGGCGGGTCACAGCCCCAGCGAGCGGCCGATCATCTCCTTCATGATCTCGGTGGTGCCGCCGTAGATCGTCTGCACCCGGCTGTTGGCCCAGTCCTTGGAGATCCGGCTCTCCTTGAGGTAGCCGTAGCCGCCGAAGAGCTGGAGGCAGTGGTGGGCCACCTCCACCTGCAGCTCGGTGGTCCACCACTTGGCCTTGGCGGCGTCCACCACGGTGAGCTTCCCGGCGTTCAGTTCGCCCATGCAGTGGTCCAGGAACACCCGGGCGATGGTGACCTGGGTGTCCATGGTGGCCAGCTTGAACCGGTTGTGCTGGTGGGAGCCGATGGCCTGGCCGAAGGCCTGGCGCTGCCGCGCGTACTCCAGGGCGTCGGCCAGCATGCGCTCGGCGGCCGCGACGGCCACCGTGGCGATGCTGAGCCGCTCCCGGGGCAGGCCGGCCATCATGTACGCCATCCCGGCGTTCTCCCGGCCGACGAGGTTGTCCACCGGCACCCGGCACTCGTCGAAGAACAGCTCGCAGGTGTCGCTGGCCTGCCAGCCCAGCTTCTCCAGCCGCCGGCCCCGCTCGAAGCCCTCGGTGCCGCGCTCCACCACCAGCAGGCTGATGCCCTGCGCGCCCCGCTCGGGCGCGGTCTTGGCGGCCACGAGCACCACGTCGGAGTTCTCCCCGTTGGTGATGAAGGTCTTCTGCCCCTTCAGCACGTAGCTGTCCCCGTCGCGCACCGCGGTGGTGCGGATGTCGGCGACGTTGGACCCGGCGTCCGGCTCGCTCATCGCGATCGCCGCGACCAGCTCCCCGGAGCACAGCCCGGGCAGCCAGCGCTCGGCCTGCTCGGGCGTGGTGCGCGTGGCCAGGTAGGAGGCGACGACGTCGTTGTGCGCGATGAGCCCGGGCGCGGTCACCTGGGCGCGCACCAGCTCCTCGGCGAGCACCGCGTGGTAGCGGAAGTCCGGCTCCCCGCCGCCTCCGTACTCCTCCGGCACGCCCATGCCCAGCAGCCCGGTCTTCCCGGCCTTTCGCCAGAATTCCCGGCTGATGATCCCCTCCTTTTCCCACGCGTCGTGGTACGGCACCGCCTCACGGGCCAGGAATTCCCGGCACATACTGCGGAAGTCCTCGTGCTGGGACGTGTACACGCCGTTTCCCACGGTCACACTCCTCGTTTTCGCGTTGTGTCGCGCTGAATTCCGCACAGCCGCACGGCCGGGCGGCGGTGCGGCTGTGCGGTGGATTCAGCCCCGGCCCGGCCACACGGCGTCGGCCACGATTCCGAGGGTTTTCCGCGGGTCGCGCATCGCGGCGAAATGCCCGCCGTCGATCTCCACCCGGCGGCAGTCGGCCGTGGTGTGCTCCGACCACCGCCACACCTCCTCGGGGCGGGCGTGGACGTCCTCCCGCGCGGCGACCAGCGTCAGCGGGTAGTCCACCCACGGTGTGTCGTCGCGCGGGAACTGGCCCCGGATCACGTAGTCCTCGCGCATCATGCGGACCACCATCTGGGCCATCGTGGCGTTGGCCAGCAGCCCGGGCGGGGTGCCGCCGTCGGCGATGATCTTCGCCAGCAGCTCCTCGTCGCTCAGTCCGATCGTGTCGTCGTCCGGGCGCAGCCGGGGCGGGACGGCGGCCGACAGGACGGCCGCGGCCGGCGGCTCGCCGAGCGTGCGGGCCACGGCGGCCCCCACGACCAGGCTGAGCGTCGCGCCGAAGCTGTGTCCGAACGTCGCGTAGGCCAGGTCACCGCGCTCCTGCCGCGCCTTGGTCACGTCGGCGATCACCTCCTCGGCCAGCGACCGCACCAGCGCGGGGAAGTCCGCGATGCGCGGCTCGCGGGCCCGGGGCCCGCGGCCGGGCTGGTCGACGCCCACCACCTGGAGCGGTGCTCCCTCGGGCGCCGTCCAGTTGCGGTAGACCATCGAGCTGGACCCGGCGTGCGGGAAGCAGTACAGCCGCACCGGAGGGCGGGAGGCGTGCGGCACGGCGCTCACCCCTTCCCGCCGGAGGCCACGCGCTCGGCCAGCATCAGCGTCGTGAGGTTGGTCGGCACGCTGGGGATGGAGGGGAAGACGGAGGCGTCCACCACGCGCAGGTTCTCCACGCCGTGCACCCGGCAGTCCTGGTCGACGACGGCCATGGGGTCGGAGTCCGGGCCCATGCGGCAGGAGCCCACCGCGTGCCAGCCGGGGTTCATGATGTTGCGGACGCCGTTGCGCAGCACGATGTCGTTGCCGATCATCGAGTCCGTCCAGAACTGGGTCTGCTCCAGCTCGTCGGCGATGGCGCTGGAGCGCAGCACGCGCCAGGCCGTCCGCACGCCGTGCATGAGCCGGTCCACGTCCTCGCTCTCGCTGCCGAGCCCGAGCTCGATGACCGGGGCGCTGCGCGGGTCGGCGTCCTCCAGGAAGACGCGCCCGCGCGACTTCGGCCGCATCAGCATGATCGAGAAACCGACGACCATGGGCCACCCCAGGCGGTCCACGAAGCCCGGGATCGTCGTGCTGACCACGTTGTTGAGCAGCCCGAGCTGCACGTCGACGTCGTCGTCGTACCCGCTGCGGGTGCGCGCGGCGATCTGCCGCCAGGGCAGGCCCGGCTTGCACACGCCCGGCTTGGGCAGCGACCAGATGACGACCGAGGGGTGGTCGGCCAGGTTCTCGCCGACGCCCGGCAGGTCCACCACCGGCGTCAGGCCGAGGACGGCCGACAGCCGCGCGTCGCCCACCCCCGAGCGCTGGAGGATGACCGGCGTGCCGATGGCCCCCGCGCTGAGCACGATGTTCTTCGCCCGCGCGATGGTCAGCCGGCCCTCGCGCACCACGACGACGCCGACCGCGCGCGTGCCCTCGAACAGCACCCGGGTGGCCCGGGCGCCGGTGCGCACCTCCAGGTTGGGCCGGGTGCGCGCCTGCGCGAGATACGCGGTGGACGCGTCCACCCGCTCGCCGCCGAGCGCGTTGGCGGGCACGGGGCCGACCCCGGCCTCGACCCCGCCGTTGAGGTCGGGCAGGTCCGGCACGCCCAGCTTGTTGCACTCCTGCCAGAAGGCGGTCTCCAGCTCGTGGAGCTGCTCGGGCCCCGGGCGGCGGACGGGCACCGGGCCGCCGGAGCCGTGCTGCCCCCCGGGGAAGTCCGCGTCGTTCTCGATGGCCCGGTAGTAGGGGAGCACCTGCTCCCAGGACCAGTCCGGGTTGCCGCGCGCCACCCAGTCGGCGAAGTCGCGCGGCAGGCCGCGCATGGCGATGGCGCCGTTGACGGCCGAGGAGCCGCCCACCACCTTGCCGAGCTGGTAGGGGAAGCGGTTCCACAGGGCGCGCGAGCGGCGACCGGCGGCCGAGCCGGACTCCGGCTCGGGGCCCGGGCGTCCGTCGAGCAGGTTCTCCCGCCGCTCGCTGGAGCGCAGGTTGGCGCGGTAGTCCCAGTTGTAGCCGCTGAGGATCAGCCGGCTGGCGTCCTTGAGGGGGTTGTCCTGGCCGGCCGGCGGCTGTTCGTCACCGGCCTCCAGGAGCAGGACGCGCTGGGTGCCGTCTTCGGACAGGCGCCGGGCCAGGACCGAACCGGCCGCCCCCGCCCCGACGATCACGTGGTCCCACTCGGTCTCCGTGGCAGTCATTCCGCCGACTCCTTGCTGGACGTGATGATCTCGGCGAACGAGGAGATGCTGGCGTTCATGAACAGCCCCTCGATCACCTCCTGTTCCGCCGAGGCGTCGATGCCGAACTCGGCGCGGAGCTGGCCGAGGATGCCCACGGCGTGCAGGGAGTCGCCCCCGACGTCGAAGAAGCCGTCCTCGATCCCGAAGTCGTCGTGCCCGAGCTGCTGGGCCCACAGCGCGAGGAGCCGCTCCTCGACGGGGTTGCGGGGCCGCACGCGGGCCTCCGGCTGGGAGCCCTCCTCCCAGGGCTGGGGGAGCGCCGCTCGGTCGATCTTCCCGTTGCCCGTCAGCGGCAGCGCGTCCAGCGCCAGGTAGTGCGAGGGCACCATGTAGCCGGGCAGCAGGTCCTCCATGGCCTTGCGCAGCACCGCCGGGTCCACGGCGGCCGGTTCCTCGGCGACCAGGTAGGCCGTCAACTGCCGCTGTCCGGTGCGCGGGTGGGCCGGTGCGGTCACCATCACCTGGCGCACGCCGGGCTGCCGGGAGAGCGCGGCCTCGATCTCGCCCAGCTCGACGCGGTAGCCGTTGATCTTCACCTGGAAGTCCTCGCGGCCCAGGATCTCGATGTCGCCGCCGGGCAGGTAGCGGCCCAGATCGCCGGTGCGGTACAGCCGCTGCCCGGTGCGCGGGTGGGTGATGAAGCGCTCCGCGGTGCGCGTGGGGTCGGCCCAGTAGCCCTGCGCCACCCCGGTGCCGCCGATGTGGATCTCACCGGTCACGCCGACGGGGGTGGGCTCCAGCCAGGTGTTGTAGACGTGCAGCGTCTGGTTGGCCAGCGGCGTGCCGTAGGGGATGCTCGTCCAGGTCTCGGGCACCTCACCGATGGGGTAGTGGACCGACCAGATCGACCCCTCGGTGGCGCCGCCGAGGCTGATCAGCCGGACGCTGGGCACCTTGCTCCGGACGGCGTCGGGCAGGTCGACGGGAATCCAGTCGCCGCTGAGCAGGGCCAGGCGCAGGGTGGCCGCGCGCGCCGCGTCGTCGGGGCCCAGCGAGTCGCCCCACAGCCGCATCGGGGCCGGCACGCTGTTCCAGATGGTCACGCCGTGCCGCTCGATCAGCTCGGTCCAGTGGGCGGTGTCGTTGCCCCGGCCCGGTGCGGGCACCACCACGGTGCCGCCCGCTCCCAGCACGCCGAAGATGTCGTAGACGGACAGGTCGAAGCCGGTCGGCGCCAGCGCCAGCACCCGGTCGTGCTCGTCGACGTCGAAGCGCCGGTTGATGTCCTGCACGGTGTTGGCGGCGCTGCGGTGCGCGATCATGACGCCCTTGGGCTCGCCCGTGGAGCCGGAGGTGAAGATCACGTAGGCGAGGTCGTCGGGCCCCTGCACCGGCTCCGGCGCCCGGGTCTCGCACGCCCGGGTGGCCTCGTCGTCCAGGGTGACGACCTCCAGCCCCTCGGGCCACGCCAGCCCCGTGCGCAGGTCGGGCTCGGTGACCACGGCGGTGGCCCCGCACCGGTCCAGCAGCCGGTGACGGCGCTCCTCGGGCAGCTCGGGGTCGATGGCGACGTACGCGGCTCCGGAGTGCAGGACGCCCAGCAGCGCCGATATCTGCGCCGCGCCCGGCCGCATGGAGACCGCGACCAGGGTGTTGGGCCGGACGCCGCAGCCGGTGCGCAGGCGGTGCGCCAGCCGGTGCGCGTCCTCGGTCAGCCGGCGGTAGGTGGTCTCGGCCCCGTCGGCCGCGACCGCCACCGCGTCCGGGCGGCGGGCGGCGGCCTCGCCGACCAGGTCGTGCAGCCGGCGCGCCGGGATGTCCTGCGCCGTGGCGTTGGCGGCGTCCCGCTCGGCGCGCTGGGCGGCGGGCAGCGGCACGACGCCGGCCGTCTGGTCCCACACCGACGCGTCGTCCACCAGCCGGTCCAGCAGCGTGCGGTAGGCGTCGAACATCGCCTCCAGCACGCCCGCGGGGAAGAGCCCGGCCACGGCGTTCCAGGACAGCACGAGCGCGCCGTCCGCCTCGAAGACCTGGTTCTCCAGCCACACCTGCGGGGTCTGGCTGGCCTCGTGGACCACGCGCCCGAAGGCGCTCAGCGCGTCGCCGCCGGCGTGCTCGGGGCCGTCGAGGGTGTTGGTGAAGACCACGGGCATCGCCACGCTGCGCCCGTCGCCCCGGGCGCGGGTGAGGTCGCGCAGGACGCGCACGCCGCCGTGGAGCGCGTGGCGCAGGTCCTCCTGCCGCTGCCGGCGCACGGCCGCGGCACGCTCCAGGAACGACTCGCGGGGGTCGCCGGAGACGGCCAGCAGGGAGGGGGAGAGGAAGTCGCCGATGATCTGGCCGACCTCCGGGTGCAGCGGCAGCCGGTTCAGCAGGCTCAGCGTCACGGTGAAGTCCTGCCGCTTGGACCAGGTGCGCAGCACCTCGCAGTAGGCCGCGAGCAGCACGTCGGAGGGGTCCAGGCCGTGGCGCGCGGCGCTGCGGCGCACTGCGTCCCAGCGCTCGGCGGGCAGCACCGTGCGGTGCCGGACGAACGCGGGGCGGCCCAGCTCCTCGGGGGTGGCCGCGAGCGGCAGCTCGGGGGCGGGCGGCAGGGCGTCGAGGCGGGCGCGCCAGTACTCGGCCGCCCGGGCGCCCGCCTCGCCGTCCTGGAGCTCCTGCTGGGCCAGCAGGTAGTCGCGGAAGGAGAGGGTGAGCGGCGCGGGGGACCACTCGGGCTCGTCGTAGAAGCGCCGCCACTCGTGCAGCAGGAGCAGGAAGCCGTGCGTGTCGGCGAAGAGCAGGTCGAAGCTGACGTGCAGCCGGACGAGGTCCCCGGGCAGCAACGTGGCGCGGACGTCGAAGGGGAAGCCCTGGTCGGCGGGGAGCACCTGGCTCTCCAGCTCGGCGCGCAGGTCGCCGAGCGCCCGGGTGCGCTCCTCCTCGGAGACCGCGCGCAGGTCGGTGGTGGCGATGTGCGGCGCCGGCACGTGGGCGCGCACGCGCTGCCGGCTGTCCGCGTCCACCACCGCGCGCAGCATGCCGTGGCGCTTGACGACCTGCCCCAGCGCCGTGGTGAGCCGCGGCACGTCCAGCCCCGGGCCCTCGAACTCGAAGTAGAAGTGGCTCGACACGCCGCCCAGGGCGAGCCCCTGGTGACGTCCGATCAGGTACGCCTGCTGGATGTCCGCGAGCGGGAACGGCTCGTGGCGCGCCGCGCGGTCCGGTTCGACGCTCGGCAGGTCCTGCGGATCGGTCAGGAGGTCGTTCATGGAAGTCGAAGCCTCTTTTCCGTTCGGTGCGGCGGGGTCTCTCGCACGGGGTGACACGGGGTTTCCGGCCGGCCGGACCGCCGTTACCGGCCCGGCTCCGGCACGAGGGGACGCGTGGTGCGGGATGCGCCGAGTCCCTGCGGAGGGCATGGGGAGGGCATGGGGAGAGCGTTTTCCGGCCAGTCCCGGAAGGGCGCCGGTGCCTCCCGTGGGAAACCTATGGGGCGGGCCGTCGGGTGCTCAATGCGGTGGCCCCGTAGAACTGACCGAAGGGTTCCGGGGAATGCACCGAAGGGTTCTCCCGAGGGGCCGGATCAGCCTGGACGGGCGGGGAATACCTCGCTACGTTGGCTGCCGCCGGGGGCCGTCTCCCCGGCTTCTCCGGGTTCCCCGGTGTACCGGTCGTAACCCCGGCACGGCGGGTGGGAGACATCCGGAATCGGGCGCTCCCGTTCAACTCGTCCGCGTTCCCGCACCGCACGGGCCGACGTTTCCCAGAGGATTGCCCATGGAAGAGCCAAGTGCGCAGCGCGCTTCGCACAAGCGCATACTCGTAGCGGCCACCGGGTCGGTGGCCGTGACGTCACTTCCCACGTACCTCGGCGCCATGCGCGAGGCACTCGGCGGCACCTACACGGTGCTGTTGACCCACACCGCCGCCGCGTTCGTCCGACCCGAGGCGCTGCGGCTGTTCGCCGAGCGGGTCGTCCACGGCGAGTCGCCGGCCGACTGGCCGACCGACAAGCCGTCCCGGCTGGCCGCGGACCACGACATCGTGGTGGTGCTCCCCGCCACCGCCAACACGCTCGCCACCGCCGCCGCGGGCGCCGCCCCCAACCGGCTGGGCGTCGTCATCCTCTCCGCCTCGGTGCCCGTCGTCTTCTTCCCCGTGATGGGTGCCGCCATGTGGCAGAAGCCCGCGGTGAAGCGGAACATCGCCCAGCTCAGGGAGGACGGCCACCACATCCCCGAGCCGGTCTGGCACGACAGTTACGACGTTTCCTCGGGCAACTACTCACACCACCCCGCCCTGCCCGCCCCGGAGGAGGCCGCACGCGTCGTGGGCGAACTCCTCGGGCTGCGGCATTCCGGTTGACCGCGCGCGACCCCCGGCAGGCGTCCGGTGGCGGGGACGTACTTCAACGGAACAGGACTATCGAGAGGTGTCGTCATGGCCGAATCGGTTCCCACGATCTACGAATGGGCCGGTGGCGCGGAGGTGATGGACCGGCTGACCGAGGAGTTCTACCGGCGCGTCCGTCAAGATGAACTGCTCGCTCCGCTTTTCCAGTACATGACCGACGATCACCCGCACCACGTCGCCCTGTGGCTGGGTGAGGTCTTCGGCGGCCCGCCCGCCTACACCGAGGAACTCGGCGGATTCCACCGCATGCTCAAAAGCCACCGCGGCAAGGCCATCGAGCCCGAGCAGCGGCAGCGCTGGGTGAAACTCATGATGGAGGCGGCCGACGAGATCGGCCTGCCCACCGACCCGGAGTTCCGCTCGGCGTTCGTGGCCTACATCGAGTGGGGCTCGCGGCGCGCCATGGCCAACTCGCAGCCCGACGCGCCGCCGTCCAAGCGGGACACCGTGCCCGTCTGGGGCTGGGGCCAGGCGCCCCCCGGCACCGCCTAGCCGGGCCCGGGCCCGCGCGGCCCGCCCGGGGGAGCGGCCCCCACGCGCCTCCGGGGCCGCGCCGCCGGACCCGCTGCCGCGGTGGCCGCTCCCCCGGCCCCGGCGGGCACCGAGCGGGTCCGGCCGCGCCGGCACCGTCTCGCGCCGCGGGCGCCGCTCCGGCTCCGTGCCCGCGGCGCGCCGGCACCGTCTCGGGCGCGCGACGGCGTCCGGTGGCACCGTGTCGGCGTCCGGCGGCGTCCGGCGCGGCCGGTTGGCGGCCGGTCGCGGTCGGCTGGGGGAGTGGCCGGGGCTCAGGCCCGGCGGCAGGTGCGCGCGGTGTGCACGGTGAGGGCGGCCAGGTAGAAGGCGTCGGGGCGCCACAGGATGCCGGTGCAGGCGTCGCCGTCCAGCAGGTGGTTCAGCGTCTCGCGGTCCGCCGGGTCGAGCCGGCCGCCCACCTGGTCGCGCAGCCAGGTCAGGTGGTCGTACAGGTACTCGCGGGCCGGCAGGTCCAGCGGGGCCGGCACGTCGACGAGGAAGGTGCGGCTGCCGGTGGGCACCAGCCCGGCGCGGGCGAGCAGCGCCGGCCAGTCCTCGACCACCGTGGTGCAGCCCGGCAGCCGTGCGCGCTGGGCGGCGAGCTCGTCGTCGACCGCGCAGTCCAGCCGTGCCTGGAGCCCCGGGCGGCCCATGCCGATCTCCCGGGGCAGGAACCGGGGGGCCAGCCCCGGCTCGACGACGGCGAGCAGGCCCCCGGGCCGCAGGGCCGCGGCCAGCCGGTCCAGCGCCGCCTGCTGGTCGCCCGCGTGCTGGGTGACGTCGCCGCCCCAGATGACGTCCGCGTCCGCCAGCGGGGCCACCTGGAACGGCTGCCCGACGCGGTGGGTGCGCACCCGCGTGCCCAGGTGCTCGCGTCCGGCCCGCGCCGCGACCCGGGTCAGCCGCTCGGCGCAGCGGTCGACGGCGACGACCTCGGCGTTGGGGAAGAAGCGCGCCAGCAGGCAGGTCGCCGTGCCGGTGGCGCCGCCGACGTCGAGCACGCGGCGCACCGCGCCGTCGCGCCCGTCGGCGGTGCGCAGCAGGTTGCGCAGCCAGTCCACCGCCGCCTCCAGCGCCGGCAGGTGCAGCTCTGCCGCCCGCTCCCGCTGGTCGGGGCGGTCCTGACCGTCGATGCTCCCGGTGGGGTGGGGGTACACGGCTTTCTCCTCTGGCAGAGCGGCTCCGGGGGTTGCGCGGAGCGCCGGGCCGCCGGCCCGGCGGTACCGCGGAATGCGCCCGCCCGGACGCGTCCCGACGGGGGACGGGAGAGGCGACCGGGCGGGCGCGGCGGGGAGGTCACCAGACGGCACCGGGGACGAGTGCCGGTGGGACCTCGGGTGTGCGGTGCTCCTCGACGGCCCGCTCGACGTCCTCTTCCACCAGGTCGTGGTTGAGGGCGAACGCCGCGGCCGAGCCCATTCCGGCGGAGCCGGCCACCAGGGCGCGCGGGTCGACGACGTTGCCGACCGCCCACAGCCCGGGCACCCGCGTGCGGCCGGTGCGGTCCGTCGGCACGAAGCCGTCCTCGGCCCGGACGCAGCCCAGGCTCGTGAGCAGCTCGTCGCGCGGCACCATCCGCGGGGCGACGAAGACGGCCTCGCGCGGGATGCCGCGGCCCTGGGCCAGCTCGACGCCGCGCAGCCGGTCGTCCTCGACGACCAGGCGCTCGACGGTGCCCTCGGCGATGTGCACCCCGCGCGCGGTGAGGCGCTCGCGCTGCGCGTCGGTGAGCGAGAGGGTGTGCGCGAAGAGGACGACGTCGCGGGACCACTGGCGCACCAGCAGCGCCTGCTCCGGGGCGGCGGGCGAGGTGCCCAGCACGCCCAGCGGCCGGTCACGCACCTCGTAGCCGTGGCAGTAGGGGCAGTGCAGCACGTCCCTGCCCCACCGCTCGCGCAGGCCGGGGAGGTCGGGCAGTTCGTCGCGCAGGCCGGTGGCGACCACGAGGCGGCGCGCCGCGAGCACCGCTCCGCCCGCCAGCCGGACCCGGAAGCCCGGCTCGACGGCCACCGCCTCGTCCGTGACCAGCTCCACGCCGTAGCGGGCGAGTTCGCCGTGGCCCGCGTCCAGCAGGGCTCGCGGGGCCATGCCGTCCCGGGAGAGGAAACCGTGCAGGTGGGCCGAGGGGGCGTTGCGCGGCGTGCCGGAGTCGACCACCGCGATCCGGCGCCGGGAGCGGGCCAGGACCAGGGCCGCGTTCGATCCGCCGGCGCCCGCCCCGACCACCACCGCGTCGTACAGCGCATCGTTGGATGACATCTCCGGCCTTCCCATCGTCTTCCGCGCCTTGCAGGGCACGCGCCGCTGCCACCGCAGCGACGCCGCCACGGCCCACAGCGTGCGTCCGCCTCCCCCGGGAGACAACTTTCGTTGCCGTTTCCGGGAAACGCCCGGTGGGACGCGCCTGGGGAGCCGTTCCCCGGGACCACCTGCTCAGTGGCCGAAAGTCGGCCACCGGATGGAGTGCATGTTCGATAGGAACTTTCAGCGGTGGGGATTTGCGTGGTAGTGTCAAAAAAGTTACGCACGGTATCTGTTTCATGCGGGATCTGACAACACACAGACCTCAGTTCAGGACCGCCGCACGGCGCGGGGACTCTGACCCAGTCCCCCCGGAGCCGGCCGCGGTCGACTGAAAAGTGCTCCGACGACCGGCCCGGCCACGCCCGGGAGGGGCGGCGTGGGCTGCTGGAGCGTTGATCAAGGGGGGCGCAGGAACCGGTGGCCAGGAAGTTGTTCGGCCGCGACGCGGAGTCGCGGACCGTCTTAGGGATGCTGGAGGCGGCGCAGGCGGGCACGGGGACGACGGGCCTGGTCGAAGGCATCATCGGAACCGGCAAGACGTCGCTGCTGCGGTGGGCGGAGGAGACGGCGAGGGAACAGGGCATGCTCGTGCTCTCGGCCACCGCCTCGCCCACGGAGCAGAGCCACCCCCTGGGGATCGTGCGCCAGCTCCTGGCCTGCCTGGAGGGCTCGCCCCCCACGCTGGCCGCCTCGCAGCACGCCGCCGGCGGGCTGCCCGACTTCCCGGAACTGGACGCCTGGTTCGCGCTGCTGAGCCACGAGGCGAAACGCACGCCGCTGCTCGTCACGGTGGACGGGCTCCACTGCGCCGACCCGCAGTCCCTGCTGTGGCTGGGCTACCTGAGCCGGCGCATCGACCGGCTCCCGGTGGCGCTGCTCACCAGCCAGCGCTGCGGGGACCCGGTCAGCGACCAGAACCTCCTGGTGGAGCTGTTGGAACGGGTCTCGCCCGACCGGCACATGCGGTTGCGCGACCTCAGTTCCGAGGCCGCGCGCGAACTCGTGGCCGCCCTCGGCGAAGGCACCGCCCCGGGCGCCGACACCCTGATCGCCGACAGCGGCGGCAACCCCTACCTGCTCTCCGAGCAGTTCCTCACCCACACCCGGCCCACCCGGGCCGACCGCACCGGCTCCTGCGCCCAGGGCGCGGAGCTCCCCGCCCGGCTGCGCGCGGTGCGGGAGCGGGTGCTGTGCCTGCTGCGGCGGCTGAGCGACCACGCGCTGCCCGCCGCCTACGCCGCCAGCCTCATCCGCACCGACGTGCACGCCGACCTCGTCGCCGAGCTGTACGGCATGGGCGCGCCGGAGGCCTCCGAGGCGCTGGACCGGCTGGTCGAGGCCGGCCTGCTGCACGGCTCCGACCTCACCTTCCGGCACCCGGTGCTGGCCCACCTGCTCTACCAGGACATCGCCTCCGCCCGCCGGGCCGAGCTGCACCGCAGGGTGGCCCACCACCGGCACCGCCGGGGCGAGGAGCCGGAGGCGATCGTCTCCCACCTGCTGCGGGCCGACCGGCTGGACGCCCCGTGGATGGCCGCACTCCTGCTGGACACCGCGCGGGAACTGGTCGCCCACGACGCCGCGACGGCCATGAAGCTGATCGACAAGGTCGTCACCCACGGCGTCCCGGCCCGCCTGAGCGCCAGCGCCGAACGGCTGCGCGTCCAGGCCCTGGTCGGGCTGAACCTCCCGGCGTCCGTGCGCGCCCAGTCGGCCCTGGTGGACCACGCCGTCGGGCACCGGGAGCGCGCCGAGGAGTCGCTGCGACTGGCCGACATCCTGCTGCGCCTGGACGAGCCGGTCGAGGCACGCCGGGTGCTCCAGCAGGCCTACCGCCTGGTCCACCCGCACGACGCCTCCGTCGCCGCCCGGCTCAGCCGCCACCTCACCCACGTGTGCGTCCTGGACGGCGGCTGCGCCGACCCCAGCATGACGGCCGAGCGGCTGGAGTCCATCGTGCTGGTGCGCACCGCGCGCGGCACCGGCGCCGGTGCCGTGCGGCGCATCGCGCGCACCATCCTGTCCGTGCCGCGCGCCCCCTACGGGTCCCCCTCCTGGTACTACGCCGTGCTCGGCCTGCTGTGGGCGGGGGACTTCACCGAGGCCCAGCGCTACGTCGACACCGAGGCCGGCCTCGCCCGCGCCGACGGGCGGGTCACCCGCATCGCGGAGGCGCTGGCGGTGCGCGGCCTGGTGTGCCTCCACCGCGGCCTGCTCGGGTGCGCCACCGGCGACGCCGAGCAGGCGCTGGCCATGCTCGGCCGGATCGGCGCCGCCCGCCACCACGTCGGCGCCCTGGCCAGCAGCGTGCTCATCGAGGTGGCGCTGGAGAAGGGCCGCATGGCGGACGCCGCCGAGCTGGTCGACACGGCCCTCTCGCGCCCCGTGCAGTCGGCCACCTGGTGGCACCTGCACCTGTGGCGCAGCGCCGCGCAGGCACTGGGGCGGCTGGGCGAACCGCTGCGCGCGCTGGAGCTGGTCGCCTCCTGCGGACAGGAGCTGGAGCGCCGCGGCGTGCACAACCCGGCGGTCGTGCCCTGGCGGTCGACCAAGGCCCTGCTGCACGCCGGAATGGGTGACCGCGCCAGCGCCCGCACCCTGGCCCGCCAGGAGGTGGAGGCCGCCCGCCGCTGGTCCGCGCCCTTCGCCACCGGGCGCGCCCTGGTGGCACTGGCCACCGTCAGCTCGGGCAACGACGCCCTGCGCTACGCCCAGCAGGCCGTGGACGTGCTGGAGCCGCAGGACGCCCCGCTGCTGTTCGCCCGCTCCCTCTACGTCGCCGGGCAGGGCCACGGGCGCACCGGCAACGCCGCCCGCGCGCGGGCCCTGCTGCACCGGGCGAACGAGGTGAGCGTCTCGCTCGGCGCCGACGGCCTGGTCGAGCAGGTGCACGCGGCGCTGCGTCACGCCGGCGGCCGGCCCGATCCCCGCAAGGCCTCCGCCGAGGCGCTGCTCACCCGGTCCGAACGCCAGGTCGCCGAACTCGCCTCGCGCGGGATGAGCAACCGCACCATCGCCCGGTCCCTCCAGGTCAGCATCCGCAACGTGGAGTCCCACCTGACGCACTGCTACCGCAAGCTGCGCATCAGCGGACGTCGGGAGCTGTCCGCCTACTTTCCCGAAGACGAGGACGAAGGCAAGGTCGCCCCATCCGTCCCCGCCCCCCGAAAGCTCCCCCTGAGCCCGGGGGTGGCCCCGCTGCGTCCCCGGGTGGGGTAGCGGCCCGCGCGGGGAGGGTGGCGGGCGCGGCCCCGGGGGCCCTCGTGAATGGACGCACAAGCTCGCGCTTACCATGGAGCCCGTGCCCAAACTCCTCGAAGCCGCGCGTAACCCCCTCGCGTACGTCGCCGCCCGCTGGACGCCGCCCCAGCGCATCGTCGAGCGCGCCACACTGGCCGCCGTGGTCATGAGCGTCGTCATCGTCGTCACCGGCGGAGCCGTCCGGCTGACGGGCTCCGGGCTCGGGTGCGACACCTGGCCCAAGTGCACCGGCGACAGCCTCTTCGCCACCCCCGAGATGGGTGTGCACGGCGCCATCGAGTTCGGCAACCGGCTGCTCACCTACGTGCTGTGCGCGGCCGTGGGCTGGGCCATCGCGGCCATCCGCAGCGCCGTCCCGCTCCGCCGGGGCCTGCTCCGGCTGGCGTGGGCGCAGTTCTGGATCGTCCTGGCCAACGCGGTGCTCGGCGGCATCACGGTGCTGCTGGCCCTGAACCCCTACACCGTGGCCGGGCACTTCCTGCTGGCCACCGCGCTCATCACGGTCACCGTCGTCACCTGGCTGCGCGCACGGGAGGGCGACGCCCCGCCCCGGCCGCTGGTCGGCGCCCGGGTGCGCCAGCTCGGCGGCGCGCTGGTGGCGGCCACGGCGCTGCTCGTCACCGTCGGCACCCTGGTCACCGGGACCGGCCCGCACGCCGGGGACAGCAGCGACGTGCCGCGCATGGAGTTCGTCGGCTGGGAGACGATCACCCGGGTGCACGCGGCCTCCGCCTGGCTGGTCGTCGCCCTCACCGTGGCGCTGTGGCTGGCCCTGCGGGCGCTGGACGCCCCGGACGGCCCGCGCGCCCGCGTCCGCGACCTGCTCCTGGTGCTGGCCTCGCAGATGGTCGTCGGCTACGCCCAGTACCTGACCGACGTGCCGGAGCTCCTGGTGGGCGTCCACCTGTTCGGCTCCACGCTGGTGTGGATCGCGGTGCTCCGGGTCTGGCTCGGCCTGCGCGAGCGCGGCGCCCCGCCCGCCCCCGGCGAGCCCCGGACCACCGAGCCCCCGGTCGCCGCCGCCCGCCCCGCCCCCGCCGGCTCCACCGCGTAGCCGCCACCGCGCGGCAAACGCGGTGCCGTCCGCGGGGCGCGCGGCCGCGCCGCGCGGGTCCGGGCGGCGTCGCGCCGTCGGTGCGCGGGGTCCGGTGCGGCGTCGTCGGGCGTGCCGCCTCCCCGCCGCGTGCGCCCGTTCCGGGGGCGCGGGGGCGATGTGCTCCCTACCGGCCCCGGACGCCTTCCCCGCCCGCCCCGGGGGCGGGCCCCGCGGGGTCAGGTGTTGCTCGGGCCGCCGACCTGGATGCCCGCCATGCGCGACCACTCGTAGGGGCCGGTGCGGACGCGGGCCGCCATCTCGCCGTCGAAGTGCTCCCGCACGGTGATGCCCGCCCGCCGCACCGCCTGCTCGGCGATGCCGTGGTGGGGGGCCATCAGGTCGCCCCAGGTGCCGTCCCGGCCGACCAGCACGATGCGCACTCCGCGCTGTCCCACGTAGGAAAGCTGCCCCTCCGCGCTGCCGCCGTGCCGTTCGGCGAACGCGGTGATCTGCTTGGTCAGCCGGGCCACGTGCCGTGCGGCGCGCTTGGCCGCGGCCGGGGCCTCCGGCTCGGCGGTACCGGTCGTGTTCGTCGTCCCGTTGTCCTGCGTCTCAGCCATACCCCGATGCTACTCGCCGGTATCGCCGAGGGCGCACGTGGCGTGGACCACGCCGTCCGGCCGGAGCGCGCGGCGTCAGCGCAGGAAGGGGTCGACCGCCACGGCGATGAACAGGAGCGAGACGTAGGTGATGGACCAGTGGAACAGGCGCATCTCCTTGAGCCCCGGGCCCGTCACCCCCGACTTGGCCCGCGACTGCAGCGCGTGCGCCTCCCACAGCCACCAGCCGCCCGCGGCCAGCGCGACGGAGGTGTAGAACCAGCCGACGTACCCCAGCGGCCACAGCAGCAGCGAGACGCCGACCATCACCCAGCTGTAGAGGACGATCTGCCGGGCCACCACCCGGTTGGAGGCGACCACGGGCAGCATCGGCACGCCGACGCGCGCGTAGTCGTCCTTGACCTTCATCGACAGCGGCCAGTAGTGCGGCGGCGTCCAGAAGAAGATCACCAGGAAGAGCACCACGGCCGCCCAGCTCACCTCGTTCGTCACCGAGGACCAGCCGATCAGCACCGGCATGCAGCCGGCGATGCCGCCCCACACGATGTTCTGCGTGGTCCGCCGCTTCAGCAGCATGGTGTAGACGACGACGTAGAACAGCAGCGCGCCCAGCGACAGCGCGGCCGAGAGCCAGTTGACCAGGAGGCCGAACCACAGCGTGGAGACGACCGCGAGCGCGAGACCGAAGACCAGGCCTTCCCAGGGCCGCAGGACCCCGGTGACCAGCGGGCGGTGTGCCGTGCGCGTCATCAGGGCGTCGATGTCGCGGTCGATGTACATGTTCAGCGCGTTCGCGCCGCCCGCGGACAGGTAGCCGCCGACGCAGGTGGCCGCCACCAGGCCCAGGTCCGGCACGCCCCCGGCGGCCAGGAACATCACCGGGACGGTGGTGATCAGCAGGAGCTCGATGATGCGCGGCTTGGTGAGGGCCACGAACGCCTTCACCCGGGCCGGGAACGGAGCTCGGCCCTTCTGGTCCGGCGCGAGCACCCCCGCAGGGCGGGATTCGACGGCCGTCACGAACACCCCTGATCACAAGTGACATCCGCGGCTCGCGCCGCGCGGAACGGGCGAGGCCTCCGGGGGCGCCCGGACGGCTCTCACGTACCACGCCACTTTAGACGGCCGCCATACACGGGCCGCTCGGGGGGTGGCCGTGTTGGGCGGTATGCGCCGGAAGCGGTACCGGCGCCCGCGCACCCGCCCACGGTCCGGACCGTGACGCGGCGGCGTCCGGGAAAGGGGCCGCGGGCCGGCGGGTGCGGCGGCACGGAGCGGGCGGGAGGGCGGCTCCGTCCGGCGGCGGGCGAGGAGCGGCGGGCGAGGAGGAGCGGCGGGCCTGCGGCGGGCCGCGACGGCGCACCGTGGAATGCGGCACGGCGGTCGGGTGCGGCGCATGCGGACCGGACCGCGGCCCGCGGGCGCGGGACGAGCGGTGCGCCGCCGGGTGCCCGGCGGCCCGGCGGGCGGGAAGCGGGGGCACGCCTGCGGCGGGTCGTGCGGGCACCGCGACGCGGCGGCCCGGGATGCCGGCGCGCCCGGACGCGGACCGCAGCGCGATGGCGGGCGCGGCGGCGCGGACCGGGACGACGGCGCGCGGTGGCGCGAGCGCCGGTGCGGGGCGGGGGCAGGGGGTGGAGGAGGGACGGGGAAATATCGGGCGGGAGGTGAGGGTTGCCCAGGAAAGGGGTAACCGTGGGGCGGTGACCACGGATCGAGTACCTGCGAAGGCGGCGGCACGGTCGGCGGTAGGCTCGGCAGCGCGCGGTGAAGGGACAGGTCACCGGCTTTTTCGTACGCGAGAGGAGCCCTGAGCCAGGGTGAGCACCAAGCCGACCACCACAGAAGCCGAGACGTTCTCTTGGACCGACCTCGACCAGCGGGCCGTCGACACGGTCCGGGTCCTGGCCATGGACGCCGTCCAGAAGGTCGGCAACGGCCACCCGGGCACGGCGATGAGCCTGGCCCCGGCCGCCTACGTGCTGTTCCAGAAGCTGATGCGCCATGACCCGGCCGACTCCCACTGGACGGGCCGGGACCGTTTCGTCCTCTCCGTCGGCCACTCCAGCCTCACCCTCTACATCCAGCTCTACCTGGCCGGCTACGGCCTGGAGCTGGACGACCTGAAGGCCTTCCGCACCTGGGGCAGCAAGACGCCCGGCCACCCGGAGGTCCACCACACCACCGGCGTGGAGACGACCACCGGCCCGCTCGGCCAGGGCATCGGCAACGCGGTCGGCATGGCGATGGCCGCCCGCTACGAGCGCGGCCTGTACGACCCGCAGACCCCCGCGGGCCAGTCGCCGTTCGACCACACCGTCTGGGTGCTGTGCGGCGACGGCGACCTCCAGGAAGGCGTGGCCGCCGAGGCGTCCTCGCTCGCCGGGCACCAGAAGCTCGGCAACCTCGTGATGCTGTGGGACGACAACCACATCTCCATCGAGGGCGACACCGAGACGGCCGTCTCCGAGGACACCCTCAAGCGCTACGAGGCCTACGGCTGGCACGTGCAGCGCGTGGAGCAGGCCGAGAACGGCGACCTGGACCCGAAGGCGCTGTTCGAGGCGTTCAAGGCGGCCAAGGCGGAGACCTCGCGGCCCTCGCTCATCGCGGCGCGCTCCATCATCGCCTGGCCCGCGCCGAACGCGCAGAACACCGAGGCGGCGCACGGCTCCGCGCTGGGCGCCGAGGAGGTGGCGGCGACCAAGCGGCTGCTGGGCTTCGACCCCGAGGCGAGCTTCACCGTCGAGGAGGAGGTGCTCGCGCACACCCGGCAGGCCGTGGAGCGCGGCGAGCGGGCCAAGGCCGCGTGGGAGAAGGAGCTGGCCGCCTGGCGCGGCGCCAACCCCGAGCGCGCCGCCACCTGGGACCGCGTCCGCGAGCGGCAGCTCCCCGAGGGCTGGCGCGAGGTGCTGCCCACCTTCGAGCCGGGCAAGGACGTGGCCACCCGCAAGGCCTCGGGCGCGGTGCTCAAGGCCCTGGCCCCGGTGCTGCCCGAGCTGTGGGGCGGCTCCGCCGACCTCGCCGGCTCGAACAACACCACCGTCGCCGAGACGTCCTTCCTCCCGGAGGGCAACAAGCTCCCCGGCGCCGACCCCTACGGCCGCACCGTGCACTACGGCATCCGCGAGCACGCCATGGGCGCCGTCATGAACGGCGTCGCCCTGCACGGCAACACCCGGATCTACGGCGGCACCTTCCTGGTGTTCTCCGACTACATGCGCGCCTCCGTGCGGCTCGCCGCGCTGATGAAGACCCCGGTCACCTACGTGTGGACGCACGACTCGATCGGTCTGGGCGAGGACGGCCCCACGCACCAGCCCGTCGAGCAGCTCTCCGCGCTGCGCGCCATCCCGGGCCTGAACGTCGTCCGCCCCGCCGACGCGAACGAGACGGCGGCGGTGTGGGCGGAGATCCTGGAGCGCCACGCGCTCCACCCGGCGCCGCACGGCCTCGCCCTCACCCGGCAGAACGTGCCCACCTACGCGCCCGACCCCGACGCGGCCAAGGGCGGCTACGTGCTGCTGGAGGCCGAGGGCGGCGAGCCGGACGTGCTCCTGATCGGCACCGGGTCCGAGGTGCAGCTCGCCGTGGCCGCGCGCGCGGAGCTGGCCGCCGAGGGCATCCGGGCCCGCGTGGTCTCCATGCCCTGCGTGGAGTGGTTCGAGGAGCAGGACCAGGCGTGGAAGGACGCCGTCCTGCCGCCGTCGGTGCGGGCCCGCGTCGCCGTCGAGGCCGGCGTGGCGCAGTCCTGGCACCGCTACGTGGGGGACGCCGGCCGGATCGTCTCGCTGGAGCACTTCGGCGCCTCGGCCGACTACCAGACGCTGTACCGCGAGTTCGGCCTGACCGGCCAGGCGGTGGCCGCCGCCGCCCGCGACGCCGTCCAGGCCGCGCGCTGACGCACGTACCCGACAAGCGACAAGCAGGAGATGCAATTCCCATGACAGACGCACTCAAGCGCCTGAGCGACGAGGGCGTGGCGATCTGGCTGGACGACCTCTCGCGCGGGCGCATCACGTCCGGCCACCTCGCGGAGATGCTGGACCAGCAGCACGTCGTCGGCGTCACCACCAACCCGTCGATCTTCCAGAAGGCGATCTCCGCGGGCGAGGGGTACGAGCAGCAGGTGGGCGACCTCGCCTTCCGCCGGGTCTCCGTCGAGGAGGCGCTGCGCATGATCACGACCGCGGACGTACGGGACGCGGCCGACATCCTGCGCCCCGTCCACGAGGCCACCGGTGGCCGGGACGGGCGCGTCTCGATCGAGGTCGACCCGCGCCTGGCCCACAACACCCGGGCCACGGTCGCCGAGGCCCGCCAACTGGCCTGGCTGGTCGACCGGCCCAACACGCTGATCAAGATCCCGGCCACCCTCGCCGGGCTGCCCGCCATCACGCAGACGATCGCCAGCGGCATCAGCGTCAACGTCACGCTGATCTTCTCGCTGGAGCGCTACCGCGAGGTGCTGGACGCCTACCTGACGGGTCTGGAGAAGGCCGACGCCAAGGGGCTGGACATCTCCCAGATCCACTCCGTGGCGTCGTTCTTCGTCTCCCGCGTGGACACCGAGATCGACCAGCGGCTCGACGCGCTGGGCACCGACGAGGCGAAGGCGCTGCGCGGCAAGGCCGCGCTGGCCAACGCCCGGCTGGCCTACCAGGCCTACGAGGAGGTCATCGCCTCCGACCGCTGGCAGGCGCTGGAGACCAAGAACGCCAACCGGCAGCGGCCGCTGTGGGCCTCCACCGGCGTGAAGGACCCGGCCTACCCGGACACGCTCTACGTCACCGAGCTGGTCGCCCCCGACACCGTCAACACCATGCCGGAGGCCACCTTGGAGGCCGCCGCCGACCACGCCGAGATCACCGGCGACACGGTGCGCGGCACCTACGAGCGGGCCCGCGCGGACCTGGACGCCGTCGAGCGGCTGGGCATCTCCTACGACGACGTCGTCGCCCAGCTCGAACGCGAGGGCGTGGAGAAGTTCGAGGCGTCCTGGAACGACCTGCTCGCCTCCACCCAGGCCGAGCTGGAACGTCTCGCCCCGAAGGAGCTGTAACGAAGGTGAGCAGCGACGCAGCCGCGGCAGCCGCCGGCAACCCGCTGCGTGACGCACAGGACCGGCGGCTCCCGCGCATCGCGGGGCCGTCGGGCCTGGTCATCTTCGGCGTCACCGGTGACCTCAGCCGCAAGAAGCTCATGCCGGCCGTCTACGACCTGGCCAACCGCGGGCTGCTGCCGCCGGGCTTCTCGCTCGTCGGCTTCGCCCGCCGCGACTGGGAGCACGAGGACTTCGCCCAGGTCGTGTACGAGGCCGTCAAGGAGCACGCCAGGACGCCGTTCCGGGAGGAGGTCTGGCAGCAGCTCGCCCAGGGCATGCGCTTCGTGCCCGGCGTCTTCGACGACGACGCGGCCTTCGAGGTGCTGAAGACCACCATCCACGAGCTGGACAAGGAGCGCGGCACCGGCGGCAACTTCGCCTTCTACCTCTCGGTGCCCCCGCGGTTCTTCCCCACCGTCGTCCAGCAGCTCAAGAAGCACGGCCTGTCCGACGCGCCCGCCGGGTCCTGGCGCCGCGCCGTGGTGGAGAAGCCCTTCGGGCACGACCTGGCCAGCGCCCAGGAGCTCAACGAGGTGATCCACGGCGTCTTCCGCGCCAGCGAGGTCTTCCGCATCGACCACTATCTCGGCAAGGAGACGGTCCAGAACATCCTCGCGCTGCGGTTCGCCAACACCATGTTCGAGCCGCTGTGGAACCGCTCCTACGTCGACCACGTGCAGATCACCATGGCCGAGGACATCGGCATCGGCGGCCGGGCGGGCTACTACGACGGCATCGGCTCCGCGCGCGACGTCATCCAGAACCACCTCCTCCAGCTCCTGGCGCTCACCGCGATGGAGGAGCCCTCCTCCTTCGACGCCAAGGCGCTGGTGCTGGAGAAGCTGAAGGTGCTCAACGCCGTGCGGCTGCCGTCCGACCTGGGCAAGCACACCGTGCGCGGGCAGTACACCGCGGGCTGGCAGGGCGGCCGGAAGGTGCTCGGCTACCTGGAGGAAGAGGGCATCGACCCCAAGTCCAAGACGGACACCTTCGCCGCGATCAAGCTGGAGATCGACAACCGGCGCTGGGCGGGCGTGCCCTTCTACCTGCGCACCGGCAAGCGGCTCGGCCGCCGGGTCACCGAGATCGCCGTGGTCTTCCAGCGCGCCCCCTACTCGCCCTTCGACGCCACCGACACCCAGGAGCTCGGCCAGAACGCCCTGGTCATCCGGGTGCAGCCGGACGAGGGCGTCACGATCAGGTTCGGTTCCAAGGTGCCGGGCACCTCGATGGAGATCCGCGACGTGACGATGGACTTCGCCTACGGCGAGTCCTTCACCGAGTCCAGCCCGGAGGCGTACGAGCGGCTGATCCTCGACGTCCTGCTCGGGGACGCCAACCTCTTCCCGCGCCACCAGGAGGTCGAACGGTCCTGGGAGATCCTCGACCCCGTGGAGGCGTACTGGGACGGGCACGGCAAGCCCGAGCCGTACACCGCCGGGACCTGGGGGCCCAAGGCGGCCGACGAGATGCTCGCACGCGACGGTAGGAGCTGGCGCCGGCCATGAACATCGACCTCACGCACACCACGTCAGGGCAGGTCAACGCGGCGCTGGTCAAGGCGCGGCGGGCGGCCGGGTTCCCGGCCGTCGGCATGGTGCTGACCCTGGTCATCGTCACCGACGAGGGCAACCACTACGACGCGCTGAAGGCCGCGAGCGACGCGTCGCGCGAGCACCCCTCGCGCATCCTGGTCGTCATCCGCCGCCCGGGCCGCTCGCCGCGCGACCGCGCCCAGGCCCGCCTGGACGCCGAGGTGCGCCTCGGCGGCGAGTCCGGCACCGGCGAGACCGTCCTGCTGCGGCTGCACGGGGAGCTGGCCGGGCACGCCTCCTCCGTGGTGCTGCCGCTGCTCCTGCCGGACGCGCCCGTCGTCGTCTGGTGGCCCGAGGACGCGCCCAGCAGCCCCGCGGCCGACCTGCTGGGCACGCTCGCCCAGCGGCGCATCACCGACAGCGCCGCCGCCGAGGACCCGGTGGCCACCCTGGCCCACCGCGCCCAGACCTACGCGCCCGGCGACACCGACCTGGCCTGGACCCGGATCACCCCCTGGCGCAGCGTGCTCGCCGCCGCGCTGGACCAGCAGCCGCTGGGCCGGCAGCGCCCCCGGGTCACCGCGGCCGTCGTCGAGGGCGAGGAGTACAACCCCAGCACCGAGCTGCTGGCGCTGTGGCTGGCCGACCGGCTCGGCGTCCCGGTCGAGCGGAACGTGTCCGAGGGGCCCGGCATCACCGCCGTGCGCCTGGCCACCCCGGACGGCGAGATCTGCCTCGACCGGCCCGACGGGCGGCTGGCGGCGCTGGCCGTCCCCGGGCAGCCCGACCGGCACGTCGCGCTGCACCGCCGCTCCACGGCCGAGCTCATCGCCGAGGAGCTGCGCCGCCTGGACCCCGACGAGGCCTACCACCACGCCCTGTGCCACGGCCTGGAGAACCTGGGTGCCCCCGCGGCCGTTCAGGCCGCGCCCAGCGGGGAACCCGCCCGGTCCAGGCGCTCGGGCAAGTCCACTACGGGAAAGGCGGCAGCGCGATGACGCTCACCCCGCAGGTCGTGGTCCACAGGGACGAGCAGGAGGTGGCCCGGGCCACCGCGGCCCGGCTCGTCACCGCCCTCGTGGCGGCCCAGAGCGAACGCGGCGAGGCCTCGGTCGTCCTCACCGGCGGCGGCACCGGCATCGCGGTGCTCGCCGCGCTGGCCGCCTCCCCGGCGCGCGACTCCGTCGACTGGGGGCGGCTGGAAGTGTGGTGGGGCGACGAGCGCTTCCTGCCCGCGGGCCACGCCGACCGCAACGAGACCCAGGCCCGCGAGGCCCTGCTGGACGCCGTCCCGCTGGACCCGGCCCGGGTGCACCCGATGGAGCCGGCGGGCGGCACGTTCGCCGACGACGCCGACGCGGCGGCCGAGGGGTACGCCGCCGAGCTGTCGGCGGCCGCGCTCCCGGAGGACGGCGGCCCGGTGCCCGCCTTCGACGTGCTGCTCCTCGGCCTCGGCCCGGACGCCCACGTCGCCTCCCTCTTCCCGGGGCTGCCGGGCGTGCGCGAGCGCGAGCGCACGGTCGTCGGGGTGCACGACTCGCCCAAGCCGCCGCCCACCCGCGTCTCGCTGACGCTTCCCGCCATCCGCGCGGCGCGCGAGGTGTGGTGCGTCGTCGCCGGGGAGGCGAAGGCCGAGGCGGTCGCGCTCGCGCTGGGCGGAGCCGACGAGGTGCGGGCCCCGGCGGCCGGCGCCCGTGGCCGCGAGCGCACGCTGTGGCTGGTCGACGAGGCCGCCGCCGCCCGGCTGCCCGCCGAGCACGCGCCCACCCCGTCCTGACCACCCGCGTCCGCCCCCGCCCCGCCACGCGGTGGGCCGGGTGCGGACGCGCGTGGGGCGCCGCTCACGCCCGCTCGTCCGCGTCCGCCAGCGAGGGCACCACCTCGGGGGCCGTGACGCGGCGCACGAGCAGGGAGAGCGCGCACCCCAGGGTGGCGACGGCCATCACGCCGTACAGCACCCGGTAGTCCACCATCCCGATCACCGCGGCCCCGGCGGCCAGGGAGAGCGACTGCGCCCCGTCCCGCGCGGTGTTGACGACGGCGTTGACCCGGCCCTGCATGCGGGCGGGCGCGTACAGGTGGCAGGCGGTGCCCAGCACCACGGCGAGCAGCGGCAGCCCCACGCCGATGAGCGCGGCGCCCGCCAGGAACGGCGCCTCGTGCCGGGTGACGCACAGCAGCAGCCCGGCCGCGATGACCGCGTACCCCACCACGCTCGTCCCCACGTCCCCGAACCGCCGGGCGAGCCGGGCGGCGAGCAGCCCGCCCAGCACGGAGCCGACGCCCTGGACCGAGGCGAGCACCCCGATGAACGCGGCCGGCCGCCCCAGCCCCTGGTCCACGGCGGCGAAGGCGGCGGTCTCCAGCATGCCCACGACGCCCAGGAAGAGCACCATGGCCAGCGTCAGCCGGAACAGCAGCGGAACCCGCGGCAGGAACCGGAACCCGGCGATCACCGCGGTGCGGAACCGCTCGGCGGGCTCCGGCTCGGACTCCACCACGTGGACCGAGGCCAGCAGCAGCGCCGCCACGACCAGGGTCAGGGCCCCCAGGACGGCCAGCGCGCCGCCGCCGAACGCGACGTACACACCGGCGCCCGCCACCGGGGAGAGGATGCGCACGCCCTCCCGGGTGGCGATGAGCAGCGCCCTGGCCTCCACCGCCTGCGAGGAGCGCAGCAGGTCCTTGAGCAGCGCCTGCCGCGCCGGGGTGGACACGAGCACCCCGTAGGCGACGGCGACCACGTAGATGATCCACAGCTCGCCCGCGTCCCGCACCGCCAGCAGGGACAGCACGAGCACCGCCATGGCGCCGTACATCCGCAGCAGCAGCGGCTTGCGGCGCACCCGGTCCACCAGGTGGCCCAGCAGCGGGGCGGCCAGCCCGGGCACGGTCAGGGCCAGCACGACGGCCCCGGCGGCGGCGTCCGAGCCGGTGAGGTCCTTCGCCCAGATGGCCAGGGACAGGAACATGGCGCTGTCTCCGAAGCTGGAGACGGCCTCGCCGGTGAACAGCCGGCGGAACTGCGCGTTGTGGCGAAGAAGCGCCCACACGGCTGTCCTCCACGAGTCTCGGCGGCGGTCGGGCGCCGGGCGCCGCGTGCGGCGCCCGGCGCCCGACCGGTCGGTGTCGGTTCAGCCCTCGCCCATGGCGACGCGCAGACTCTTGGGCCGCATGTCCGTCCACACCTCCCCGATGTGGGCCAGGCACTCGTCCTGGCTGCCGGTGACGCCGGTGGCGTGCCAGCCGGCGGGCATCGGCCGCCCCTCGGCCCAGATGCTGTACTGCTCCTCGTCGTTGCGGACGACCTGGTAGCGGGTCTCGGTGGTGGGCTCGCTCATCGCTGTGCTTCCTTTTCGTCGGTGTCGGTGTCGGTGTCGGTGTCGGTGTCGGTGTCGGTGTGCGGGGGTGCGGGCGGGGCCGGGCCGGGCGCCGGGGGCGCGCCGGAGGGCGTCAGGCGGGGCCGGGCGGGCCGGGGCGCAGGTGCTCGTCGACCAGGCGCCGGACGTCGGGCCTGCTGGTCTTGCCCGCGCGGTTGCGGGGCAGGCCGGGGAAGAACAGCAGGCGCCCCGGGCGCATGGCGACGGGCAGCTCCCGGTGCAGCCGCTCCCGCAGCGCGCTCTCCAGGGCCCGGGCGCCCTCGGGACCGGCCGCCTCCCGCGGGTCGGCGACGACGGCCAGGTGCAGTTCGGGACGCCCGCGCAGCACGTCGGAGAGCACCGCCACCGCCTGCGCCACGCCGGGCACCCGCTCGGCGACCGTCTCGATCTCGCCCAGCTCGACGCGGTGGCCGCGGATCTTGACCTGGTCGTCCGCCCGGCCGTGGAAGGTGAAGCGGCCGTCCGGGCCGACGCGCACCAGGTCGCCGGTGTGGTAGGTGCGGGTGCCGTCCGGTTCCGTGGTGAAGGACCGGGCGGTCAGCTCCGGGCTGCCGACGTACCCGCGGGCCACCGCGACGCCGGACAGGCACAGCTCGCCCACGGTCCCGTCGGGCACCGGCCGCCGGTCGGCGTCCAACACCCGCGCGCGCAGTCCCGGGACGGGCTCGCCGATCGGCAGCGGGTCGCGGTGGGGCGGCTCCAGGCGCGCGCACAGCGCGCACACCGTGGTCTCGGTCGGCCCGTAGGCGTTCCACAGCGTGCCCGTGACCGCGTCCAGCTCCGTGGCCAGGGCGGCGGACAGCGCCTCCCCGCCGCTGAACAGGTGGGTGAAGACCCGGGCCCCGGCCAGGAACGGCAGGAGCAGCCGGAGCTGGCTGGGCGTGGCGAACGCCACGCAGGCGGGCCGCTCGCGCAGCCAGCGGGCGAAGAACTCCGGGTTGCGGGCGCACCGTTCGGGCGCGACGACGAGGGTGCCGCCGCTGGTCAGCGGCATCAGCATCTCGGGCACCGACATGTCGAACACCACGCTGCTGTGCGCGAGCATCCGCCCGCCGGGGCCCAGCTCCGCCAGGCCCGAGAAGTGGTCGAGCATGCCGAGCAGCCCGGCGTGCCCGATCTCGACGCCCTTGGGCAGTCCGGTGGAGCCGGAGGTGAACAGCACGTACGCGGCCGGCTCCGTGCCGACCGGCTCCGCGCCGAGGGACGCCGCGCCGGCGGGCCCGGCGGCGGCCTCTGCCTCGGCGGCGGCGGCGGTGTTCCGGGCGACGGCCTCCCGCACGACGCCGTCGGCGTGCGCGCCGGTGACCGCCGCGCGGCAGTCGGCCCGCCGGACCTGGTAGCGGCGCCGCTCGGCCGGGGACGCCGGGTCCAGCGGCACCGCGACGGCGTCCAGCAGCCAGGTGGCCAGCAGGCTCACGACGTACCCGGTGCCGTAGCCGCGCTCGACGGCCACCCGGAACCCCGGCCGCACGCCCTCCGCCGCCAGCTCCCGCGCCCGCGCGCGGGCGGCCGACCGCAGCGCGGCGTAGGTCAGCGTGGTGCCGTCCGCCTCCTCCACGGCGACCTGGTCCGGGCGCTCGTGCGCGTGCCGCAGGAACCGGCGCACGGTGGCGGGCGGCGTGGGTCCGGGCACCGGGCGGGCGGCGTCCGTCAGCGGGGTGGGTGTGGTCATCGCGCGTCCTTGGGGTCGAGGTCGGCCCGGACGAGCCCGGTGAGGGCCGCCAGGGTCGGCTCGGCGAAGAAGTCGGCCAGCTCCACCTCGGCGGCCAGTTCCTCGTCCAGCCGGGCCAGCAGGCGCAGCGCCTTCAGGGAGTGGCCGCCGAGCCGCAGGAAGTCGTCGCCCGGTGCGGCCCGGTCGGTGCCGAGCACCTCGCGCCACACGGCGGCGACGGCGGCGGCCAGCGGGTCCCGCCCGTCCTGCGCGGGGCCGGGTCCGTCGTCCCGTGCGGGGTCGGGCCGGTCGAGCAGGTCGCGCAGCGCGGCGTGGTCGGCCTTGCCGTTCGGCGTCACCGGGACCCGCTCCACGACCCGGACGGCCGGGACCAGGTACGGCGGCAGCTCCTCGCGCAGCCGCTCGCGCAGCTCGGCGGCGTCCAGCGCGGCCCCCGCCCCCGGGGTGACGCACGCGGTCAGCTCGGTGCCCTCGGGGCCCGGCCGGGCGAGCACCACGGCGTCGGCCACGCCGGCCAGCCGCCGCGCGGCGTGCTCGATCTCGCCCGGCTCCACCCGGTGGCCGCGCACCTTCACCTGGCCGTCCAGCCGGCCGACGTACTCCCGGCGGCCGTCGGGCAGCACCCGCACCTGGTCGCCGGTGCGGTACAGCCGGCCGCCACCGCCGCCGAACGGGTCGGGGACGAACGAGGCGGCCGTCAGCTCCGGGGCGCCGAGGTAGCCGTGGGCCAGCCCGTCCCCGCCCACGTACAGCTCGCCCGTGCCGCCGGGCGGCACCGGCCGGCCGGCCTCGTCCAGCACGTGGGCGGTGCTGCGCGGCAGCGGCGCGCCCAGCGGCACCACGTCGTCGGCCAGGTCGTCGGGGGTGACGGTGTGGGCGGTGCTGAACGTGGTGTTCTCGGTCGGCCCGTAGCCGTTGACCACCCGCCCGGCCGGCCCGGCCGAGAACAGCCTCCGCAGCCGCCGGTTGTCCTGCTTCTCCCCGCCGAACACCAGCACCCGCAAGGAGGCGAAGGCGTCCGGCGCGAAGTCCACGAGCTGGTTGAGCAGGGTGACGGTGAGGAACATGACGGTGATGCGCTCGGCCGCCAGGAAGGCGCGCAGCCGGGCGGGGGAGAGGAGGACGTCGCGGTCCGCGATCACCAGCGTGCCGCCGCCGGTCAGAGCGCCCCACATCTCGAAGGTGGCGGCGTCGAACGCGGGGTTGGCGACGTGGGCGACCCGGTCCGCGGGGGTGAGGGCCGCGAAGTCGGCGTCGGGCACCAGGCGGCTGACGGCCCGGTGCGGCACCAGCACGGCCTTGGGCCGACCGGTCGAACCGGAGGTGCTCATCACGTAGGCCACGTCCTCGCCGGAGACGGCCACCGGCTCCCCGGGCGCGCCCGGGGCCGCCTCCAGGTCCGCCAACCGGTAGGTGGGCACCACCCCGGACAGCGGCTCCGCGAGCGCGCTCTGCGCCGGGACGAGGGCCGCGTCGGCGGCCGCGCGCAGGATCTCCCGGGCGCGCGCGGCGGGCTGCCCCGCGTCCACCGGCAGGTAGGCGCAGCCCGCGTAGAGCACGCCGAGGCAGGCCACCACGGCCGGGATGCCGCGCTCCATCGGCACCGCCACGACCGCGCCGCGGGCGTGCCCGGCCCGGCGCAGGCCGGTCGCGACGGCGGCGGCGCGCCGGTCCAGCTCGCGGTAGGTCAGCTCGTGCCCGGCGTGCCGCACGGCCACCGCGTCCGGCCGGGCGGCGGCCTGCCGCCGCACCCGCTGGTGGATTCCGGCGTCCGGCCGCGCTTCCCGCGGCCGCGCGCCGGCGGGGGCGGCCGCGACCGGCTCCGCCCCGGGGGCGCGCGCCCCCGCGGGGGCCGTCCCGGCCGCGCCGGCCAGGGGCAGGGGGTCGTCGGGGCGGGCGAAGGCGTCCCGGACGGTGCGCAGCAGGCGCCGGTGGATCTCGGCGCCGCGTTCGGTGCCGCACAGGTCGGTGGAGAACTCCAGCTCGCACACCGTCTCCTCGGCGCGCCGCGTGACCGACCACAGCAGCTCGTACTTCGCCGTCCCCGTGGCGAACTGCTCCCGCTCGGCGTGGTGGCCCGCCAGGCGCAGCCCGCGCCCGGCCGTGTCCAGGTAGGTGAGGGCCGTCTGCGCGAGCGGTGCGCGGGAGCGGTCGTCGGCGGACCACAGCGCGTCCACGAGCGTCTGGAAGGGCACCGGGTGGGCCAGGGCCCCGGTGACCACGCGCCGCACGTGCCGCAGCAGGTCCCGTGGCGTGGCGCCGGGGGCGAGTGTGACGCGCAGCGGCAGGATGTCGACGAACATGCCGACCTCGGCGGCCTGTTCGGGGGTGCGCGAGGACAGCGGCACGCAGACCACCACGTCCCGCTCGCCGGTCACGGCGGCCAGTCCGGCGACGTAGGCGGCCGTCCACGCCATGAACGGGCTGAGCCGCTCCTCCCGGGCCAGCGCCCACAGCGCCGCCGGCTCCCCGGGCGCGAGGCTGACGCGGTGCGCCGCGCCGCCGGTGCCCAGCCGGGCCGGGCGGGGGCGGTCGTGCGGCAGCGCCAGCCCCGGCGGGCAGTCGGCCAGCGCCGCGCGCCAGTGGGCCAGCGCCGCGTCGGCGCCCGGATTGGCACCCGCACCGGGGCCCGCACCGGGGCCCGCCGTGGCGTCCGGCGTGTGCGCGCGGGCCGGCCGCGGCGCCGGGGCGGTCCCCTGCGCCGCCCCGGCGGCCGCGTCGGTCGCGGGCGGCGCCGCGGGGTCGGCGTAGAGCCGTTCGACGTCGGCCTCCAGCAGCGCCAGCGAGAGCCCGTCGCACACCAGGTGGTGCGCGGTGAGGACCAGCCGGCCGCCCTCCTCGCCCCGGTCGACGACCAGCGCCCGCAGCAGCGGCGGACGCGCCAGGTCGAACGGGGTGCGCACCTCGTCGGCCACCAGGGCCGCCACCTCCGCCTCCGACACGCCCCGGGCGTCCACCCAGCGGCAGGGCACCTCGGCCTCGGGCACCGTGACGGCCCGGCCCGGCCGGACGAAGCCGCGCCGCAGCGCCTCGTGCCGCCCGGCCAGCGCCCGCAGCGCCGTCCTCAGCCGGGCCACGTCCCAAGCGACGGGGAACCGGTAGCCGACGCCGACGTGGTACACGGCCGTGCCCGGGTGGAGCTGCTCCACGGCCCACAGCCGCTCCTCCGGCCCGGTCAGCTCCCGTTCGCGCGCCCGTCCCGCGTCCTGCCCGGGGGCGAGGGCGGCCAGCAGGGCGCCGAAGCGCGGGTGGTCGTAGAGGATGTCGAGGTCGACCTCGGTGCCGGTCAGCTCGCGCACCAGCAGCGCGATCTCCACCGCCAGGACCGAGTCGCCGCCCTCGTGGAAGAAGTCGGTGTCCTCCGCGATGTCCGCCAGGCCCAGCGCGCTTCGCCAGGCGTCGGCGAGCGCGGCGCGCAGGCCCTCCGGGCCGGTGTCCGGGCGGCGGGTTCCGGTCGGCTCAGCCATGGCCGACCGCCCCCGTGCCCGCGCCCTCGACCCGGGTCACCAGCCGGTCGCCGAGCGCGAGGGCGTCCAGCGTCGAGCGGGCGAAGGTCGCCACCGCCTCGCCGGGCGTGCGCACGATGGGCTGGCCCCGGAGGTTGAAGGAGGTGTTGACGACCATGGGGATGCCCGAGTCGTCGCCCACCCGCCGGATCAGCCGCCAGAACAGCGGCGCGCTGGACCGGTCGACGGTCTGCACCCGCGCCGAGCCGTCCACGTGCGTGACGGAGGGCAGTTCGGCCCGCCACTCGGGACGCACCTGCGCGGTGAAGAGCATGTGCCGGTACATCGCCTCCCGCGCCGGGTCCACCTCGAAGTAGGTGTGCGCCTGCTCGGCCAGGACCGCCGGGGCGAACGGGCGGAACTCCTCGCGCTGCTTGACGACGGTGTTCAGGTGCGCCCGCATGCCCGGCGCCGTGGGGTCCGCCAGGATGCTGCGGTTGCCCAGCGCCCGGGGCCCGAACTCCATGCGCCCCTGGAACCAGGCGACCACCCGCCCGCCCCGGATCAGGGACGAGACCTCCCGCGTCAGCTCCTCCTCGGGCAGCCGCCGCACCCGGTGGCCCGGGCCCAGCGCGCCCAGCGCCGCGTCGAGGTCCGCGGGGCCGAACTCCTCGCCCCAGTACGGCATCGTCATCGCCGTGGGCGGCGCGGGAACGTGCCGGCGCAACTGCCACAGGGCGGCGCCCAGGGCCGTGCCGTCGTCGCCGGCGGCGGGCTGGACGAAGACCCGGTCGAAGAGCCCGCTGCGCGCGATCGCGCCGTTGGCGGTGCAGTTGAGCGCCACCCCGCCGGCCATGCACAGGTCCCGGGAGGCGGCACCGTCCTCGGCGCGCGCGGTGCGCAACACGTCGAGCAGGCTCTCCTCCAGCCGCCGCTGGAGGGTCGCCGCCACGTCCATGTGCCGGCTCTCCACCGGGGCCTCGGGGTGCCGGGCCGGGCCGAACAGCTCCTCCAGCCGCCGGATGGCCCCGCGGTGGGTCTCGCGCTCCGTCGGCGACTTGTCGTGCGCCAGGACGGGCACGGCCAGGCGGCCGCCGGCCGTGCGGCGCACCAGGTGCTCGGCCACGTCCGCGAACCGCGCCGCGTCCCCGTAGGGCGCCAGGCCCATGACCTTGTACTCGTCCATCCCGGGCAGGAAGCCCAGGTACTGGGTGACGACGCTGTAGAGGATGCCGAGCGAGGCGGAGACCGGGTAGGTGCGCGCGAACCGCAGGCCGGGCCCGTCGCCCGTCAGCACGGACGTGGACTCCGTCTCGCCCATCCCGTCCGCGACCAGCACCGTGGCCTCGCGGAAGCCGCTGAGGTGGTAGGCGCTGGCCGCGTGCGCCAGGTGGTGCCGCACCGGCACGAACTTGCGCTCCCAGTCCTGGTCCGGACGGTAGGCGCGCAGCACCTCGCGCTGCACCCGCGGATCGTAGACCTCGTCGAACCAGCGCCGGGCGAACGCGTCCCGCGCGAAGGCGGGGGAGCGCTCGTACCGGAAGCCGTGGGCCACGAAGTCCACGTCGTCCAGGGTCACCCCGGCCATGCGCAGGCACGCCTCGACGGCGTCCGCCGGGAAGGCGCCGGTGCCCTTGTCGCCGTCGTGGCGCTCCTGCGCCGACGCGGCCAGGACGCCGTCCTCGCTCACCAGGGCCGCCGCGGAGTCCAGCCCCTGCACGAGCCGCTGCTCGCGCCAGTCCAGACCGGGCAGCATCTCCCGCTTCACGGACGCCGACTTGTCGAGTCCGCTGATACCGAGCACCAGCACGTCAGGCTCCTTTCGTTTCGTTCGGGTCGGTGAGCGCGTCGGCGACGGCCGAGACCCACGGGTCGCGCATGAGCTGGTAGTGGTCGCCCTCGGCCGAGGCCACGTGCAGGGCGCCGGAGAGCGGACGCCACCCGGTGATCGCGGCGTCCCGGGCGCCGGGCGCCGCGTCCCGGGACAGGACCAGGTGGACGGGGCCGCCGAAGACCGCCGGGCGGTGGGCGGCGAGGCCGGAGAGCATGCCCTGCCAGAACCCCATGAGCGAGGCGACGAGCCGGCCGTCCAGCTCGGCCAGCGCCCGCGGGTCCACGCCGAGCAGTTCCAGCAGGCCGTGGGCGCCGTCCTCGGCCAGCAGCCGGGCGGGACCCAGTCGCTCGACCTTCGGCCGCAGCCGCCGCAGCGCCGCGGCGTCCGTCCGCGTCCGCCCGCCGTGGTGTGGCGCGGTGTCCACGACGACGACCCGTTCGGCCTCCACGCCCAGCTCGGCCAGCCGCACGGCGACCTCGTGGGCCAGGACGCCGCCGGCGGACCAGCCGGCCACCACCGGCCGCCGCCCGCGCAGCCGCGGCGCCAGCTCCCGGGCGTACCGGCGGGCCGTCGCGGTGAAGTCGGCCGTCCGCTCGCCGCCCGCCACGTCCCCCTGTACGTCGCCCTGCACGCCGAGCACCTCGAAGCGGTCCGCGACGCGGGAGGCGAGGCCGAGGTAGCAGAACAGCGTCCCGCCCAGCGGGTGCACCAGCACCAGGGGACGCAGCCCCGGCGTGCCGCCCAGCGGCACCACCCGGCGCCCGCCGTGTCCGCGCGCCCGGTGCCCGGCGGAGTCCGCCCCGGCCGCCGTGTCCAGGTAGGCGGCCTGTCCGGCCACCGTGGGCGTGCGGTAGAGCTGCCCGAGCGGCATGGTGGTGCCGAAGGCCGCGCCCAGCTCCGCCGCCAGCCGCACGGCCAGCAGGCTGTGGCCCCCGGCGGCGAAGAAGTCCTCGTGCGGGCCGGGCCGCGTGCCCAGCAGCTCGGCCCACACCCGGGCCACCCGGTGCTCGGTGGCCGACAGCGGGGCGCTCGCGGCCTCGTCCGCCGCTTCGCCCCCGGCCATGTCCGGCCCGGCCGCGTCGCCGGTCGCGTCCTGCGTGCGCAGGGCGCCGCGGTCGAGCTTGCCCGCCGGGGTCAGGGGGAGGGCTGCCACGGGCAGGACGAGCGCGGGGACGGCGGCGGCGGGCAGGTGGGCCGCGGCGTGCTCGCGCAGCCGCCGCTGGTCCGGCCGCGCCCCGTCGGCCGGGACGACGTTCGCCACCAGCCGTTCGCGCACCGCGTCGCGGCCGACCAGGGCGGCCGCCACGTCCGGGTGGGCCCGCAGGACCGCCTCGACCTCCTCCGGCTCCACCCGCTGGCCCAGTACCTTGACCTGGTGGTCGACCCGGCCGTGGAACTCCAGGTCCCCGCCGCCGGTGCGCCGGGCCAGGTCTCCCGTCCGGTAGAGCCGGGCGCCGGGCGGGCCCCACGGGTCGGGCACGAAGCGCGCGGCCGTGGCACCGGGGCGGCCCAGGTAGCCGCGCCCCACGCCGGGGCCGCCGATGTGGAGCTCGCCCACGGTACCCGGGGGCACCTCGTACCCGGCGTCGTCCAGCAGGTGCACCCGGGCGGTGGCGCACGGGGTGCCGATGACCGGCCCCGTCCCGTCCGTCACCGGGGCGACCGCCGCCTCGATCGTGGCCTCGGTGGGCCCGTAGGCGTTGTAGGCCGCCGGGCCCGGCCGGGCCGCGAGCCGCCGCCACAGGTCCGGCGGGCACGCCTCGCCGCCGAAGGTCACCACGCGCGGCGGGTGCGGCGCGTCCAGCAGCCCGTGGTCCACCAGGAGCTGCACCTGCGCGGTCGTCGCGTCCAGCACGTCCACCGCGCGCCGGGGGTCCTGCGCCCGGGCGACCAGCCGCGCCGGGTCGCGCCGCTCGTCGGCGTCGAGCACGCACAGGGTGTGGCCGTCCAGCAGCAGCAGGAGCTGGGCGAGGTAGAAGTCCGAGACGTAGGCGGAGGTGCCGGTCGCCACGCGCAGTGGGCCCGGCGACCCCAGCGACCGCACGCGGCGCAGCACCGAGCCCGTCGCCACGTCGGCCAGGCCCCCGTGTGCGATCAGCACGCCCTTGGGCCGGCCGGTCGTACCGGAGGTGAACATGACGTAGGCCAGGTCGTCCCGGTCCACGCGCGGCAGCGCCGCCTCGGGGGACGCCGCCGGCTCCGGCTCGCCGGGGCCGGGGGCCGCCGGGTCGAGCACGCGGTACTCCCGCGGCGCGGCGTGCGGGCCGTCGGCGACCAGCAGGACGGGCGCGGCGTCGGCCAGCATGGCGTGCAGGCGCGGGCGCGGCAGCTCCGGGTCCAGCGGGACGAACGCGGCTCCCGCCTTCCACACCGCCCACATCGTCACCAGCGCCGCCGTGCCCGGCCGCAGCAGCATGCCCACCAGGTCTCCCCGGCCCGCCCCGGCCCGGCGCAGCCGCCGCGCCAGGGCCTCGCTGCGCGCGTCCAGCTCGGCGAACGTCAGCCGCGTCGCCCCGTCCTCGACGGCCACGGCGTCCGGGGTGCGCGCCACCTGGCGGCGGAACAGCTCCGGCACCGGCGCCTCGGCCGGCTCGCCCGGCGCGCGCCGCCAGTCCGCCAGCCGGGCCCGCTCGGCGTCGTCCAGCAGGCGGGCCGTGCGGTGGTCGGCGTCGGCGTCCCAGGCCATCTCGGCCAGCGCCCGCAGGTGCTGGTCGCGCAGCCGGGCGGCCTGCGCGGCCGACACCACGCGCGGGTCGTACTCCACCTCCACCCGCATCCCGCCGGCCAGCGGCTCGCGGCTGAAGGTGACGCTGCACGGGAAGTCGCTCAGCGCCACGCCCGGCACGTCGGCCCCCGGGCTGCCGGTGCGCAGCGAGCCGGTCTCGGCGAGCGCGCCGTACTGGGCGAAGTCGTTGTAGGTGACGTTGGTCTCGAACAGCGGGCCGCCGCCCAGGGAGCGGCGCAGCGCGGCCATCGGGTACCGGCGGTGGGGCAGCATGTCCCGCTCCCGGCGGAAGACGGCCCGGGCGAGGTCGGCCCAGCTCCCCTCGGGGAGCGTGAGGCGGAAGGGGAGGGTGTTGAGGAAGAGTCCGCGCACCTCGGTGCCGTCGCTCTCCTCCAGCCGCCCGTTGGCCGTCAACCCCGTGACCACGTCCGCGCGGCCGGACACCAGGCTCAGCACCTTCAGGTGGGCGGCGAGCACGACGCTCTTGAACGGCACGCCGACCCGGGTGGCGAACGCCTCCAGGCCGTTCAGCAGGGACACCGGCACCATGGCGTGCAGGACGCCGTCCCCGTCCGGCTTTCCGTCTCCCTCGTGCCCCTCGTGCCCCTCGTCCCGG
>NZ_JAPKFL010000079.1 GCF_026262575.1 Streptomyces marinisediminis | reverse complement strand
GTACAACCGGCCTAGTCCGGCTATGATTGCGGAGCCCTCCCCTTCAACTCTCCCTCTGGTAGGGCGAATTGCGATACGATCTCTTGACTTCGTGGGAAGGGCCTGTGCAATGCAGAAGATCGCGCTGTTCAATCACAAGGGTGGCGTGAGCAAGACCACCACTGTGTTCAACCTCGGGTGGATGCTGGCGGAGCAAGGAAAGAAAGTTCTGATGGTTGATTCCGACCCTCAGTGCAATCTGACCGGAATGGTGCTCGGATTTCAGGGCGCCGATGAATTGGAAAATTTCTATGAGACGCAGGGGAGGAACACCCTTCGTTCGGGCCTGCTTCCAGCCTTTGAAGCCCAGCCGCGATCTATCGAGGCAGTTGAAACGGTCACCGTAAAGGCGCGTCCCGGCTTGCATCTCCTGGCTGGGGACTTGCGTCTGGCTGAACTCGAAGTGACCTTGGGAATCGCACAGGAACTGTCCGCTGCTATCCAAGCATTGCAGAACCTTCCTGGTAGCTTTGACTTTCTACTTGAGGCAACCGGCAAATCGATCCAGGCCGACTATATCTTGATCGATATGAGTCCAGGGCTGGGCGCGATCAATCAGAACCTTGTCTCGATCAGTGACTACATGGTCCTTCCGACTTCGCCAGACATTTTCTCGGTCATGGCCATTGACTCACTCGCGCGTATCCTTCCCCGTTGGAAGGTATGGGCTGATCAGGCGAGCAGGTTGCCAGTGTTGAAGGATGCCGCGTACCCATTCCCTGAGCCCAAGCTCAAGATTCTGGGTACCGTAATTCAGAAGTACCGACCTCGGAAGGGACGAGCGGCATCCGCCTTTCAGCGCTGGATCGACCAGATTGACATCGCTGTAGAGACTAGGTTGCGTCCCGCGCTGGAGGTGGAAGACCTGCTCTTGCCGAACAGGGTATACGAAGAAAACGGTATTAATGCGGGGCTGAATCTTGCCTTGATCGCTGACTTCAATAGCTTGATTTCTCGCTCGCAGGAACATGCCACGCCTGTATTCTCTCTGACGGAAGAGCAGTTGAGCGCCGCGGGGGATGTACTGGATAACTTCGTCGCGTCTCGCGACTCGTTCCATGATGACTTCAGTGCACTCGCAAGCCGAGTGGAGTCTTTGATCGAAGACGCGAAGAGGTGAGGTTTGCATGCCTGCCTCCGAGGTGCAGCTCTTCAAACAAAATATCACGTATGCGCGTGATTTGATTTCGACTGCCTCTGTGCTCCGGGCTCAACTGACATCGGTGATTAATACCGATGATCTCTTGCGGTCTGCACTGGTGCAGGGCGTGAGTGCATTCGACCACTTCGTGCACGAAGAGGTCCGTGCACGGATGATCGCTATACAGTCGGGGCAAAG
>NZ_JAPKFL010000078.1 GCF_026262575.1 Streptomyces marinisediminis | reverse complement strand
AAGCATGATCCGGCCGGGAAGAATGGTGGGAACTCGCGTAACGGCACTCGGGGCAAGACCGTGCTCACGGACGTCGGGCCGGTGGGGATAGCCGTGCCCCGTGACCGCGAGGGCAGCTTCGAGCCGGAGATCGTCCGCAAGCGGCATAAGCGCTTGTCCGGCGTGGACGAGATGGTGATCCCGCTGTCCGCGAGGGGTCTGACGACCGGCGAGGTCCAGGCCCACCCGGCCGAGGTCTACCGCGCCGAGGTATCGAAAACGACGATCTCCACGATCACCGACAAGGTCATGGACGGCATGACCGAGTGGCAGAACCGGCCCCTCGACCCGGTCTGCCCCCAGGGCTCCGGCATAGTCGTCTGGCAGCCTTGTGACGTGGGGTTTTTCGGGTGAGTGAGGTGCGCGGGCGCGTTCCGGTCCGGTTGGACAGAGGTTCCTACGCCTTCTGTCCGACCAGGGAACGACGCCCGCGCCATGCCATCGTCCCGCATCTGTGCACCTGTTCGCACGTCCGTCCCGGATCACGAGCTCCTCGTCGACCTGCTCGGCCGGATACCCGATCGGGACTGCTGCACGGTGGGGTGACACCTGACCTGGCTTGCCCTGAGGGCGGCCTGGAAGGATGTAGCCGTGCCAGTTCCCTGTCCCCGAGAGTTCCGTGACAAGGTGGTCCGCGTCGCGCTCAACCGCGAGAAGGGCGTCACCCTCGCGCAGGTCGCGAAGGACTTCGGCGTCCATGAGATGACGCTGTCGAAGTGGATCCGCCAGGCTGCCGTCGAGGAGGGCGGGAAGCCACCAAGAACACGCGACGCGCCAGCATCCCGGCAGCCGGCCGACCACGGGCGAGCACACGCCGGTGGCGGCCCCGTCGGACGACCGGGCAGCACGCGGGTTCGATGGATCCCCATGGAAGCGGAACCCGGTGTCAGCAGGCGAGAGCGCCCGTATGCTGGTTGTGTACCGCCCGTCGAGGTCACGCTGAGACTTGCCGGTCGGGTGAGGAGGTGAAAGGGATGAGCGTTGCCATCGACCACACAGGGCCCTGGACCGTCGCCGACGTCCTCGCCTTGCCCGAAGACCGCACCATGCGCTACGAGCTGCTGGGGGAATCCCTCGTAATGTCCCCCGCTCCCGGCATCCGCCACCAGCGGGCCTCGCTCCGCCTCGCCATGATCCTCCACGCGGCGGCCACGGCTGCGGAGGCGCCAGTCGAGGTGCTGGAAGCCATCAACGTCATCCTGCCCTCCGGTCTCGTGGTCCCCGACCTTGTGGTGACCGACACCGGCGCGACCGCCGAGGACGGCGTCAGCGTCGACGCCGAGGGCGTACAGCTCGTGGTCGAGCTCGTTTCTCCCGGAAACCGTACCGTGGACCGCAAGTTCAAGCCGAT
>NZ_JAPKFL010000077.1 GCF_026262575.1 Streptomyces marinisediminis | reverse complement strand
CCCTGACCGGCCTCCACCTCCCCGCCACCCTCGTCTTCGACCACCCCACCACCACCCAACTCGCCCACCACCTCCACCAACAACTCCACCCCGACACCACCACCCCACCCACCACCAACACCACCACCACCGGGCCCACCGACGACGAACCCATCGCCATCATCGGCATGGCCTGCCGCTACCCCGGCGGCATCACCAACCCCGACGACCTCTGGCACCTCATCACCCACAGCAACGACGCCATCGGGCCCTTCCCCACCGACCGCGGATGGGACGTGTCCGCGTCCGCGACGCAGGGTGGTTTCCTGCACGACGCCGCCGCCTTCGACCCGGCGTTCTTCGGCATCTCCCCGCGCGAGGCCCTGGCGATGGACCCGCAGCAGCGGCTCCTGCTGGAGAGCTCCTGGGAGGCGATCGAGCACGCGGGCATCGACCCCACCACGCTCAAGGGCTCGCGCACCGGCGTCTACGCCGGGCTCATGTACCACGACTACGTCACCCGGTTGGCGGATGCCGAGGACGCCGAGGGGTTCCTGGGTACCGGCAACGCGGGCAGTGTGGTGTCGGGCCGGGTGTCGTACGCGCTGGGTCTGGAGGGTCCGGCGGTGACGGTGGACACGGCGTGTTCGTCGTCGCTGGTGGCGCTGCACTGGGCGATCCAGGCGCTGCGTGGCGGTGAGTGCACGATGGCGCTGGCCGGCGGCGTGACCGTCATGGCCACCCCCACCACCTTCGCCGAGTTCTCCCGCCAGGGCGGCCTCTCGTTCGACGGGCGGTGCAAGTCCTTCTCCGACGCCGCCGACGGGACCGGCTGGTCCGAGGGCGTGGGCGTGCTGGTGGTGGAGCGGCTGTCGGACGCGCGGCGCAACGGGCACCGGGTGTTCGCGGTCGTCCGGGGCACGGCCGTCAACCAGGACGGCGCCTCCAACGGGCTCACCGCGCCCAACGGCCCCTCGCAGCAGCGGGTGATCCGGGAGGCGCTGGCCAGTGCCGGGTTGTCGGCGTCCGACGTGGACGCGGTGGAGGCGCACGGTACGGGGACGACGCTGGGTGACCCGATCGAGGCGCAGGCGGTCCTGGCGACCTACGGCCAGGAGCGTGGGTCGGATGAGCCGTTGTGGCTGGGCTCGGTGAAGTCGAACCTGGGGCACACGCAGGCTGCGGCTGGTGTGGCGGGTGTGATCAAGATGGTGCTGGCGATGCGGCACGGGACGCTGCCGCGCACGCTGCACGTGGACGAGCCGTCGTCGAAGGTGGAGTGGGCTTCGGGTGCGGTGGAGTTGCTGACCCGGGCGCGGGAGTGGCCTGCGGGTGAGCGTCCGCGCCGGGCGGGTGTGTCCTCGTTCGGGATCAGCGGGACGAACGCGCACGTGATCGTGGAGGAGGGGGACGCCGAAGCCGTTGAGGCTCCGGAGGCTTCGGCTT
>NZ_JAPKFL010000076.1 GCF_026262575.1 Streptomyces marinisediminis | reverse complement strand
GGTGGATTCAACCGGTCGTCGCAACACCTTGATCGTGGAGGTGTTGGATGGGACGACCGAGGAAGTCGGTGCCGCAGGCTCCGGCGGGGGCGCGACGGCAATGGGCCGCGGACCGGGCGATGCGGGCGCCGATGCGCTCGCCCGGCCGTCCGGAGCCGTCGCGCGCTGTGCAGCGTGAGTTCTGGCGTCTGATCGCGTCTGGGGTCACCACGGTCCAGGCGGCTGAGGGGGTCGGCGTGTCGGCACCGGTCGGGATCCGGTGGTTCCGTCACGCTGGCGGAATGCCGCCGATCAGCCTGGACGAGCCCACCGGCCGCTACCTGTCGTTCGCCGAGCGCGAGGAGATCGCGCTGCTGCGCGCCCAGGAGCTCGGCGTGCGCGAGATCGCCCGCCGGATCGGCCGCGACGCGGGCACGGTCTCACGCGAGCTGCGCCGCAACGCGGCGACCCGCGGCGGCAAACCGGTCTATCGGGCTCTGGTCGCGCAGTGGAAAGCACAGCAGGCCGCGAAGCGCCCGAAGACTGCGAAACTCGCAGGCAACGACGAGTTGCGTGAATACGTGCAGGAACGGCTCGCCGGCCGTGTCCGGCGTCCCGACGGCACGATCGTCGCCGGACCCAGGACGCCCGCGTGGAAGGGCCTGAACAAGCCGCACCGGCAGGACAGAAGATGGGCGACGGCATGGAGCCCGGAGCAGATCTCACACCGGCTGCGTGTCGACTTCCCCGATGATGAGTCCATGCGCGTCAGCCACGAAGCGATCTACCAGGCGCTGTTCATCGAGGGCCGTGGCGCGCTCAAGCGGGAGCTGGTCACGTGTCTGCGTACCGGCCGGGCGCTGCGGACGCCCCGTGCACGGTCACAGAACAAGCCACAGGGGCATGTCACCGCGGACGTCGTCCTCAGTGAACGCCCCGTCGAGGCCGGGGACCGCGCGGTCCCCGGACACTGGGAAGGCGATTTGATCATCGGAACGGGCCGCTCCGCGATCGGCACGCTCGTCGAACGCAGCAGCCGCTCCACGCTCCTCGTGCACCTGCCCCGGCTTGAGGGCTGGGGCGAGATTCCACCCGTGAAGAACGGCACCTCGCTCGGGGGCTATGGCGCGATCGCGATGAACGCGGCGCTCACGACGTCGATGACGCAACTGCCCGAGCAGCTACGCAAGAGCCTCACCTGGGACCGCGGGAAGGAACTCTCCGCCCATGCCCAGTTCGCTTTTGACACCGGGACGAAGGTGTTCTTCGCTGATCCGCACTCCCCCTGGCAACGACCGACGAACGAGAACACGAACGGACTGCTACGTCAGTACTTCCCGAAGGGCACCGATCTCTCCCGTTGGTCGTCCACGGACCTCGAAGCTGTCGCCATGGCGATCAACAATCGGCCCCGCAAGGTCCTGGGCTGGCGGACACCGGCCGAAGT
>NZ_JAPKFL010000075.1 GCF_026262575.1 Streptomyces marinisediminis | reverse complement strand
GGCCCCGAGACCTGTGTCGGGGTGTACGTCGAACGCTCCCTGGAAACGGCCGTCGCCACCCTGGCCGTACTCCTGGCCGGCGGCGCCTACGTCCCCCTGGACACCGCCTTCCCCGCCGACCGCATCACCCTCATGCTCACCGAAACCCGCACCACCCTCGTCCTCACCCACCCCACCACCCACCACACACTCCCCCACGGCCCCTGGACCACCCTGAACCTCAGCACCCTGGACACCGCCGAACCCGGCAACCCCGAACTCCCCGACATGCATCCGGACAACGCGGCCTACGTCATCTTCACCTCCGGCTCCACCGGCCGCCCCAAAGGCACCACCATCACCCACACCAACGTCACCCGACTCCTCGAAGCCGTCCACACCCGCCTGCCCTACGGCCCCGACGACGTATGGACCCTCTTCCACTCCTACGCCTTCGACTTCTCCGTCTGGGAAATGTGGGGCGCCCTCACCACCGGCGCCCACCTCATCATCACCCCCCACCACACCACCCGCGACACCCACGCCTTCCACACCCTCCTCCACCACACCCACACCACCATCCTCAACCAAACCCCCACCGCCTTCCGCCAACTCGAACACACCAACACCCACCACCCACACCCCCTCACCACCCTCCGCGCCATCATCTTCGGCGGCGAACCCCTCGACCCACCCTCACTCCAACGCTGGACCCAACGCCACGGCCACACCCACCCCGCCCTCATCAACATGTACGGCATCACCGAAACCACCGTCCACGTCACCACCACCCCCATCACCCCCCACCACCTCACCCAACCCCACACCACCATCGGCCAACCCCTCCCCGACCTCCACCTCCACCTCCTCGACCCCCACGGCCAACCCACCCCCATCGGCGTCCCCGGCGAAATCCACATCACCGGACCCGGACTCGCCCGCGGCTACACCCACCAACCCACCCTCACCGCCACCCGCTTCACCCCCAACCACCTCACCCACCACCCCGGCACCCGCCTCTACCACACCGGCGACCTCGCCCACTACACCCCCAACGGACAACTCCACTACCACGGCCGCACCGACACCCAAACCAAAATCCGCGGCCACCGCATCGAAACCAACGAAATCAACACCCACCTCACCGCCCAACCCGGCATCCACCAAGCCCACACCATCCCCCGCAACGACCACAACGACCAAACCGACCTCGTCGCCTACCTCATCCCCGACCACACCACCGAAACACCCACAACAACCACACTCCGCCAAGCACTCAGCCAACACCTGCCCGCCTACATGATCCCCCGCCACTTCGTCTTCCTCGACACCCTCCCCCTCACCCCCCAGGGCAAACTCGACCACCGGGCCCTGCCCTCCCCCTCCGGCGACCGCCCCGAACTCGGCACCACCTACACCCCACCCGAGCCCGGCCACGAGGAAACCCTCGCCCACATCTGGCGCGACGTCCTCGACGTCGACCGCGTCGGCCGCCACGACGACTTCTTCCACCTCGGCGGCGACTCCATCCGCAGCATCCAGATCCTC
>NZ_JAPKFL010000074.1 GCF_026262575.1 Streptomyces marinisediminis | reverse complement strand
CGGATCACGAACCTGACGCCCGATGTGCTCCTTTGGCCAGCGGTATGCGAAAATAGCACATAGCGGCATATTCACGGTCTCCAACGCGCACCGCCAAAAAGCATGCACGAGCTCGTAAGACCCGTACCGTGAGTTCCGTGTTGGCGACGGACGTGCTCAACGGTGTTCAGCCGTTGTCGGGCTGTGCTCGGCCAGAAGTGTGAACCCGTAACGGTCGACTGGTGCGGCGGTGGCCGAAAGGATGGCGACTCCGGTGCCAGTGCCGCGGTCGAGTCCGAGCCAGGAGCGGAAGCCGCCAGTGCCGCCGTTGTGCCAAGTGATCGGCCGGCCTTCCACGTGGGTCGTGATCCATGCAGCGCCGATGCGGGCGCCGGAGCCGAAGGGCACGATCGGATCGAGAGCGGTGATGCCCGGAGCACTGCCGTTGAGTATCGCCGCTGCGAAGCGGGCCATGCTGGTGATGGAGGCCCGGATGCCGCCTGCCGGTCCGAGTCCCTCGCCGGTCCAGGGTTGCCGCGATTGTCCTCGGCGGCTTCTGCCGTTGAGCGCCCCGGGGCGAAGCTGGTCGACTGTTTCCGGGACGTAGAAGCAGTCAAGTCCCAAAGGAATGGCGATGCGCTGTTGGACGAGCTCTGCGTAGGTCGTCGTGGCGGCGTGAGCGAGGGCGTGTCCGAGAAGTTCGAACCCGAGGTTGGAGTAGCGAGGCCGCGGCTTGCTCAGGGAGACGTCTCGGGCCTGGGCGAGAAGCTGCTCGAGGTTCTCGCCGTAGGGGTTGGTTCCGTGTCGCCACAGGGCGATAGTGCGCCGCCATGGCCGTGTGGACTTGGGTAGTCGGGGCAAGCCGGACCGGTGTGTGCTCAGCCATCGCAGTGGCACTCGTGCTGCGGGGACATCACCCAGTGGCAGGAGTTCGCCAAGGCTCGTGTCGGTGCCGATTTCGCCTCGGGCGAGGGCGTCGGCGTAGAGCAGCCCGGTAACGGCCTTTGCGATCGAGCCGACTTCGAAGTCAGCCTCGAGGTCGGTGCCGCAGCTCCCCACCTTCATGTCCCCAGGCGTGACCACGGCCGCCGTGGCGACCGGGTGGCGCGGACCCAGCAGTTCACCGAGTCTGGCAGTGAGCCGTTCGTCGCCATGGACCGCGGCGCTCATGACCGACCGCCCAACAGGCCCCGACCGGCGTGCTTCTTGTGCACTGCCTGCTTCGAAACACCGAGGACGGCTGCGATTTGCGGCCACGTAGCACCGTTGTTACGGGCGCGGCGCACCAGCGCCGCTTCGATGCGTTCCGTCTCGGCGCGGAGCCGCGCGACGGCACCCAACCCCACCAACGGGTCGTGCTTGACCGTCGATGCCACCAGTTCGGTCAGCTCTTCCACATCCACGCGTCAACCTTAATTGACCGCTCCTCGGGTCGTCAATAACAGTTGACGGGATTGACCGACTTCCAAGTTCGCCGTCGCATCACCGACATCCTGGTACCGGAGCTGGCGCTCCGGCCGCGGACGCGGCGCGCTGTCAAGAACGTGCCATCGCCAGACTCGTCCCCCTCCGGCGCAAGGCGGACGCGGAAGAGGCCGCGCGCAAGGCGGAGGAAGGCCGAGCGGGCCAGAAAGGCCCAGGCCGAGGGCGAGACGAGGAGCCCGAGGGCCGAGCGGGAGAAGCCCAAAAAGTAGGGCCCACCTGGC
>NZ_JAPKFL010000073.1 GCF_026262575.1 Streptomyces marinisediminis | reverse complement strand
CATGGTCGCCGTCCGCGCCGCCGAGGACGCCGTGCGCCCGCTCCTCGCGGACGGCGTCGCCGTCGCCGCCGTCAACGGACCCACGTCCGTGGTCGTCTCCGGGGACGCCGACGCCGTCGACGCCGTGGCACGGCGGTTCGAGCGCACAGCGCGACTCCGGGTCAGCCACGCCTTCCACTCCGCGCACATGGACCCGATGCTGGAGGAGTTCCGCGCGGTCGCGGAGAACCTGACCCACCGGGCCCCGCGCATCCCCGTCGTCTCCAACCTCACCGGTGACGTGGCCGGGGACGAGCTGGCCACCGCCGACTACTGGGTGCGCCACGTCCGCGAAGCCGTCCGCTTCCACGACGGCGTGCGCACGCTCGACGCCCGCGGAGTGTCCCGCTTCCTCGAACTCGGTCCCGACGGCGTGCTCACCGCCCTGGGACGCTCCTGCCTCGACGGCGACGACTCCCTGTTCCGCTCCGCCCAGCACCGGGAACACCCGCCGCTGCGGCACCTGGCCGACACGGTGAACGCCCTGCGCGACCGCGGCCTCGCCCTCGACGCGGACACCGCCGAGCGCGAACTGCACCAGGCCACCGCCTCCGTCCTTCCGGTGGTGCCGTGGGTGCTGTCGGCGAAGTCGGCGCAGGCGTTGGCGGGGCAGGCGGGGCGGTTGCTGGAGCGGGTGGGCTCGCTGGGGTCGCCGGTGGATGTGGGCTGGTCGCTTGCGGTGTCGCGGTCGGTGTTCGAACACCGTGCGGTGGTGGTCGGTGCCGACCGGGCCGGACTGCTGGCCGCGGTGGCACAGGGGCAGGCTCCGGCGGGCGTGGTGACCGGGCAGGCGAGCGGCGGTCGTGCCGCGTTCCTGTTCTCCGGTCAGGGTTCGCAGCGGGCCGGGATGGGCCGCGAACTGTACGACGCCTACCCGGTGTTCGCGGACGCCCTCGACGCGGTGTGCGCGGAGCTGGACCGCCACCTGGACACCTCCGTCCGCGAGGTGGTCTTCGACGGCTCGGAGCTGCTGGACCAGACCGTCTTCACCCAGGCCGGACTGTTCGCGCTGGAAGTGGCGCTGTTCCGGCTGTTGGAGCACTGGGGCGTCACCCCCGACTACCTGCTCGGTCACTCCATCGGCGAACTCGCCGCCGCCCACGTGGCGGGGGTGTGGTCGCTGGAGGACGCCGCCCGGCTGGTCGCCGCACGCGGCCGGCTCATGCAAGCTTTGCCGACCGGTGGGGCGATGATCGCCGTGCAGGCCACCGAGGACGAGATCACCGCGCACCTGATCGACGGAGTGTCGATCGCCGCCGTCAACGGACCCACCTCCGTGGTCATCTCCGGTGATGAGGACGCCGTGGCGGAGATCGCTGCACGGTTCGACAAGAGCAAGCGGCTCAACGTCAGTCACGCCTTCCACTCCCCGCGCATGGACCCGATGCTTCAGGAGTTCCGCACCGTCGCCGAGAGCCTGACCTACCAGGCCCCGCGCATCCCGGTCGTCTCCAACCTCACCGGTGACGTGGCTGGGGAGGAGCTGGCTACTGCCGAGTACTGGGTGCGCCACGTCCGCCAGGCGGTGCGCTTTCACGACGGCATGCGGCACCTGGCGGGTCTGGGCGCGAGCACCTACGTCGAGGTGGGACCGGGCGGCACCCTGACCGCCCTGGCCCAGCAAGCCACCAACTCCGCCCCCGAACCCGGGTCCGACGGTGCGGCAGCCGCCGCGTTCGTGCCCGCCCTGCGCAAGAGCCGTCCCGAGCCCGAGTCCCTGGTCACCGCGCTCGCCGAACTTCACGTGCGCGGCACCACCGTCGACTGGCAGGCGTACTACGCCGGGTCCGGCGCCCGCCGCGTCGAGCTGCCCACCTACGCCTTCCAGCACCAGCGCTACTGGCCCCAGCCCTCCACCACCACACCCCCGCAGGCCACCGAGGCCGGTGACGCGGAGTTCTGGGAGGCGGTCGAGCGTGCCGAC
>NZ_JAPKFL010000072.1 GCF_026262575.1 Streptomyces marinisediminis | reverse complement strand
GTCGAAGACGAGGGTGGCGGGGAGGCGGAGGCCGGTGGTGGTGGTGAGGCGGTTGCGGAGTTCGACGGCGGTGAGGGAGTCGAAGCCGAGTTCGGTGAAGGCGCGGTGGGGTGGGACGGCGTCGGTGGTGTCGTGGCCGAGCACGGCCGCGACCTCGGCGCGCACCGCGTCCAGCACGAGACCGAGCCGCTCCCGCGGCGGCCGCCCGGCCAGCCGGTCCGCCAGCCCGGCACCGGCCGCACCGGTGTCCGCGACCCGGCGAGCGGGCACCCGGACCAGCCCGCGCAGCAGGTGCGGAACCTCACGGCCCTGCCGCGCCGACCGGCGGACGACTGCGAGGTCGAGGTTGACCGGCACCACGGCCGCACGGTCCGACATCAGGCTGGTGTCGAGGAGGTGGAGTGCGTGGGTGGGGGTGAGGGGTGGGATGCCGGCGCGGTGCATGCGGGTGTGGTCGGTGGGGGTGAGGGTGTGGGCCATGCCGCCTTCTGCCCAGGGGCCCCAGGCGAGTGAGGTGGCGGGGAGGTTGTGGGTGTGGCGGTGGTGGGCGAGGGCGTCGAGGTAGGCGTTGGCGGCGGCGTAGTTGGCTTGTCCGGCGCCGCCGAGGGTGCCGGCGGCGGAGGAGAAGAGGATGAAGTGGGTGAGGTTGAGGTGGGTGGTGAGGGTGTGGAGGTTCCAGGCGACGGTGGCTTTGGGTTGGAGTGTGGTGGTGAGGTGGTGGGGTGTTTGGGTGTGGAGGGTGGCGTCGTTGAGGGTTCCTGCGGCGTGGATGACGGTGGTGAGGTCGTGTTGGTGGGTGTGGATGATGGGGGCGAGGGCGTGGGGGTCGGCGGCGTCGGCGGTGTGCCAGTGGATGGTGGCGCCGAGTTGTTGGAGTTCGGTGGTGAGGTGGTGGCCGTTGGGTCCGCCGTTGGGTTGGCGGGAGAGGAGGGCGAGGGTGCGGGCGCCGTGGTGGGTGACGAGGTGGCGGGCGATGTGGCTGCCGAGTGCTCCGGTGGCGCCGGTGATGAGGATGGTGCCGGTGAGGGGTTGGGGTGGGGTGTGGGGTGTGGGTTGGGATGTGGTGGTCAGGCGGGGGGCGTAGAGGTGGTGGTCGCGGAGGGCGAGTTGGGGTTCGCCGGTGGCCAGGGCGGTGGCCAGGGCGGTGTCGAGGTCGGTCTGTGGGGTGTGGGGTTGGTCGGTGTCGAGGAGGGTGATGCGGTGCGGGTGTTCGGTCTGGGCGGTGCGGATCAGGCCCCAGACGGCGGCTGCGGGGAGGTTGGTGAGGGGGGTGTCGGCGGCTTCGACGGCGCCGTGGGTGAGGACGACGAGGTGGGTGTCGTCGTCGTGGTGGGTGGTGAGCCAGTCCTGGACCCGGGCGAGGGTGTCGGCGAGCACCTCCTGCACCCCCGACACCGGGTCATCGCCCGTGGAGGCAGCGGGCACGGCCAGGACGTCGACACCGGTGACCGGCGCCGGGGCCGGGGGAGCGGGGACCGTCGTCCACGCGACGCGGTACAGCGAGTCGACCGTCTGCCCTGCGGCCTGCGCGGCGGAGAGTTGGTCGGGGGTGATGGTGCGGAGGGTGAGGGTGTTGATGTGGCCGATGGTGGTGCCGTTGTGGTCGGCGAGGGTGAGGGTGAGGGTGTTGTCGGGGTGGGTGGTGAGGTGGGTGCGTAGGAGGGGGGTGCCGTGGGTGGTGAGGGTGACGCCGGTCCAGGAGAAGGGGAGGGCGGGGCCGTCGGTGGTGGGGTGGGCGCCGGTGGCGGCGATGGTGTGGAGTGCGGCGTCCAGGAGTGCGGGGTGCAGGACGTGGCCGGTGGCGTGGTCCCACTGGTCGTGGGGGAGGGCGATCTCGGCGTAGAGGTCGTCGCCGTCGCGCCAGGCGGTCTTCAGGCCCTGGAAGAGTGGGCCGTAGTCGTAGCCGGCCGTGGCGAGTTCCTCGTAGAGCCCGGTGGTGTCCACGGCCCGGGCGTTCGGGGGCGGCCACGGGGTGAGGCCGCCCCCGGCGGGCGGGGTGGCGGTGGTGGTGAGGGTGCCGGTGGCGTGCAGCGTCCACGCCGCGTCCTCCGCGCCCTGGGTGGCGACGGGGGCGGAGTGCACGGTGATCGAGCGGGTGCCGTCGGGGTCCTCGGTGCCGATGACGACCTGGAGGGTGAGCGCGCCGTGTTCGGGGAGTACGAGCGGTGCTTGGAGGGTGAGTTCGTCGATGGTGCCGCAGCCGACGCGGTCGCCGGCGTGGAGGGCCAGGTCCACGAAGGCCGTGCCCGGCAGCAGCACCG
>NZ_JAPKFL010000071.1 GCF_026262575.1 Streptomyces marinisediminis | reverse complement strand
GGGTGGGAGCTTCCGGCAAGCATGGGCGCATGTGCACGGAACCGCCATCGGTGCGGGGCCTCGCGCAGCCGTCGGCGCTCCGCAGTCCAGGGCTGGAGCAACCGCCGGGGCACGCGAGAGCCCTGGTCACCAGAGCAGCGGCAGGAGTCAGGGGCTGCCATCGCCGGTCGGAGCCGGCGATCCAGCCGGTTCCACAGGTTTCGTACCGGCACCCTCGCCTCCCGTGCCGGTTTCCAGTGGGACGTGGCGCCGCTGTCGAAGTCGCACCCGTTCGTCATCCGGGATGTTCATCGACTCGGCCAGCACCGCGGCGAGCGCGGTCACGTCGGAGTCGTCGACGTCGGATTCGAAGAGCCACCGGATGTTGTCCTCGGGCGTGATGAGGTCGATCACCGAGCGCCCGTTCCCGTCCCGCGTAGCCGGTGCTCGGACGTATCGCACTCGGTCTACCGGGAATGCACGACCGATTTCACCTTGCCCGAGGAATGCGTTCGTCTTGGCCGTGATGATGCGGCGGTCCGTGACGGCGACCAGATTCCTCGACGCCGTCTTGTCCATCGCCGACGCGACCTTTCCCTTCGCTCCGTCGAGGATCGCGCCAATGCGGGCGGGGGCATCGAGACCGAGGGCGCGGAGGGTCTCACCGTCCTCGAGGAACCATCGCAGGATGCGCAGGTACCGCTGGACATTCAGTGACTTGGGCGCGCAGACGACGGCAGGAGCTTGGAGTGGAGGGGCTGGTGGATGGAGAGCGTCGGCAAGGGGCTGGATGGCCTTGAGAAGTTCGGCGCTGGTGAGACGAGCCCTTTTCGCGTCCTTCCGCTTCCCTACCAGCGGCACCGTCGCCCGTCCGGGGAGCTCGGCGATGATGCGTAGCTCCCGCGTCAGCGAGTCGACGAGACTCGTCGTCTCGGCCAATGCGGAGGTGAACTCCTCGCCGGTCTCGCGCTCGATGATCTCGACGAGCCGTGCCTCGTCGTCGTCTTCGCGTCCAGCGGCTCTCGCACGCGCAGCGTGGAGCGTCTGGTACCCGGTCCATGCCTTGAGCGATGACAGGAGGGCATGGGCGTCGAAAATGATCGCCGCGGCGTTCGTCTCGAGGTACTGACGTCGGCCGGGTGTGTCGAGCTGTCCGAGCTGCCGGACGTGTTCGCCGACGTGCAGACGGTACGTTTCACGCTGCTTGCGCAGGTCGTCGTCCTTGGCCGCGACCTTCTCCCACTCGGTCGTCGTGACCGCTTCGAGTTCTCGCGCGCGGCCGACCGCACTGTCGACGGAATCGACGAGCGCCGTCAGGTCGGCCCACTGCCCGTGGCGCATGGTCGTGAGGACCTGGCTTGTCAGCGCGATGTTGGTTCGGACGAGGCTCGCGACCTGGCTCAGCATCATGTGAAGCGCGACCATGGCCAGTGCCGGCCCGATCGCGGCCACGACCCCCGCAGCGGTCACCGCGGTGACCGGGACCCAGCGGACCTGGTGGACTATCTTGCCGTTGAGGAACACTGCTCCGAGATTCGCGCCGTCCTTGACGGCGAGCGTCCCGCCGGCGCTCAGATACGCCCGCGCCGCGTCGCCGAGCCTGTAGACCCCCTCCACACTGGCGAACGCGTGCGCGAGGTTGCCGCCCACGGTCGCCGTGTTGCCGATCGAGGCGAGGGCTGCCGAGATCCGCGTTCGGTCGTCGACCGACACGAGCCCCAAGTCGACCGGACGGAGCTTGAGCTCCGCGACGAGCTCCGCGGGGACCTCGCCGAAGGCGACGGCGACCCCAGGCCGCACCTCCACCAGCACCGTGGACGCCGCCGCCGGGTCGCTGCCCGAGCGGGGTGCCGGACAGTCCGCGGCACGTGAGTCGCCGGTACCGCTCCGGCCGTTTCCTTCGGGCCCAGCGGCCTCCGTCGAGTCCGAAGGATCCTGCATGCGATCTCCTACCCGCGGGGCGCAAGACGGCCTGACGCCGTCGGCGTTCACTGCCGAACAGTACGTCAGGCTTCCATGTGGCGGGTGACGTCCCCTCAGTGCGTCATATCCAATTTGCCTATCAAGGAGCTCAGTTGGCTTGACGACACAGCGAGGCCCCGGACAAGGGGGTTTCGCCAGGAGAAGCGTCTCCACCGGGCTGGACGAAGGTCCCGATCGTCCACGGTCGGGATTTTCGTCTGTTCGGGGGCGTGGCGGGGCGGGGGGGGGGGGGGGGGGGGGGGGGGGGGTGGGGGGGTGGGGGGGGGGGGGGGGGGGAGGCGGGGGGGGGGGGCGGGGGGGGCGGGGGGCGG
>NZ_JAPKFL010000070.1 GCF_026262575.1 Streptomyces marinisediminis | reverse complement strand
GTCACCGCCTGAGCCAAAGAATCATTGACGTTTTCTCAGTCCTTCATTTCCAGGAGTTGTTGAGTTGTTGAGGACGAGTGCGGCCTGGGCGATGCGTCAGATCCGGTTGGGGCTGAGCGTGACGTGCTGGAGTGCGCGCCAGCGTTGTTTGAGTTCGGCGGCTGCGCGCTCTCCCAGGGCTCGGACGCCGCGTTGGAGTCGGTTGTGGGTGCGGGTGTCCGGTGCGAGTGGGGAGGCGATGTCGGGGTGCGGGGCGGAACGGGGTGTGGACGCCCTTGCCTGCGCCGGTGTAGCCGACATCGGCCAGAGTGGGCAGGCCGTCGCGGGCCGCCTCGTACAGGGCGGGCAGGGCGTGGATGCGGGAGGCACGCAGATCATGGACGCTGCCGGGTTCCACGTCGGAGACCCACAGGGGGGTGCCATCGGGGGCGGCTGTGAACTGGATGTTTCCCGCGAAGTGCTTGGCCTTGCCGGAGTACCACAGGTCGGTGCCCTTCTCGGTGGCCCCGGTGACGCGGTCGCAGGAGACCAAGGTGCCGTCCAGGACGATGTGGCTCATCCCCTCCTCGCGGCAGCGGTCCAGCACTTCGTGCAGGTCCGGGGCTTGGGCCGCCAGCACATCGATGCCTTCGTGCAGGTAGCGGTAGCCGGTGGCCTGCGAGACGCCGGCATCCCGGGCCAGGCAGTGAACGCACCCGCGTGTCCGGAACCAGCGCAGCACCAGCACAGCCTGACGGAAAGTGCCCAGCGCCCGGGAACCCCTCGGGGTGCCGATCCGGCGCCGGTGCGCGGCCAGCAGCCGGGACAGGTACTCCACGACATGGCGCGGGACATCGAGCGTGGCAACATAGGTGACCAACGTGAAGCCTCTGGTTCAGCGGACGATCTTGTGGTGAGAACCGTCCTACCAGGGGCTTTACGTCTGCCCGCACCCGGGGTGCAACTGCCCCACCCGGCAAGCCCCGCACCAACTCACCCCGCGAAGACCACTTCGCTGAGAAAACGTCATTGGCTCAGGCCATCAGAGCAAATAACACTGGTTACCTTGTCGAACAGCGCTTTCTACTGATGCTCGCGGGTAATCCCCTACCTGCCCGGGGAACTGAGGTTGATCACTCTGCGTTGCTGACGTATTCGCCCTTCAGGAAAGTCACGTACTGAGTGACGGCTGGAATTTTTACCTTCAGCTCGCCTGGGTCCTTGGTGAGCATGCTTTCGTAGGCCATCAAATTTCCGGTAGCCGGGTCGATGATGAGTGTCTGCTTGCTCGGCAGGCCACCGAAGTCGGATTCGACTGAGAATGCGGCACCGCGGCGCCCGGATCGGTCGGTTACAGTGCCGTTGTACTCGACGCCGTCGAAGGACGCCATGGCTCGCAGCAGGGCTGCCCGCTGTTTCGGAGTGAAGACCCTGTCCAGTGCCTTCTCAGGGTAGCGGTCGAAGAACGCTCCGGCTCCTGAGCCATCGCCGGCTGCCAGGACCCACCGCTTCATCGCCTCCGCCCCCTCGCCCTCTGGAGCAGATGGGTCGCCGGCGGCTGAGCCTTGAGTGGTCCGTGTGGTCCCGTCCTCCTCGATCGTCTGTTTTCTTGTCCCATCAGGCCTGATCCAGATTTCATAGTGCTGGGGGACGATGCGGGAGGTCACCTGCTTGCCGTCGATTCGCGTAAAGAGTGACCACATCTCCCGTTCGAAGTGTGCGGCGGCGTTCTCCGGGATCGCGGGAGAAGGTAGGCGCTCCGCCGTGGCCGCAACTTCCTCTAGGACCTCCGCTGCTGAGGCTTCAGCGTTCTCCTGCAGATGGAGAGGCGGAGGCGTGGCCGCGTACGCCTGCTGCTGTGCCGGGTCGAGGACCAACCCGGCTCCCGTAACCAGCGTCCCTGCGGTGAGTGTCGCCGCGGCGAGCATCAGGAGGGGGCGACGCCGGGTCCGACGGGCAGAGTCCCGTCGGGGCGTTGCCAGAATCCTTTCCAGCATGGCTTCGCTCTCGGCTTCCGTAGCCAGGTTGCGCCCCTTTGCCGGATCGGCCGAACGGACCAGTTCGTCAAGGCTGTACATGAGTGACCTCCTGCCCCTTCGGGCGCATCCGTTTGGTCGCAGCGTTGTCGTATGCGGGTTCGAGGCGACGGCGGAGCCGCTGTCGCGCCCGATGGAAACGGACCCTGGTCGCAACATTGCTACTGCCGAGCACGACAGCAGCCACGGCAGGCGTCAGGTCCTCCCACAGCACTAGCTTCAAGATCTCCTGGTCAGACTCGCTCAACTCGCCCATGGCCCGGGCGAGATCCTCTCGAGCTATTACGCCCTCGGTACCGTTTACGGTTACTCCCTGTGGCTGGGCAGCCAACAGGTCGGTCAGGTCCGCTCTACGTTGTTGGGCCCGACGGTGATTGGCAAGTACACGCCGTGCAACGCCGTACAGCCACGGCAGCGCATCGTTAGCTGGCATGGCGTCAGCCTTGCGCCAGGCGGTCAAGAACACCTCGGCGACGATGTCAGCCGTCACGTCGGCGTGAGCGCGGCGCATGACGTACCGCTCAACCGCTGCACGGTGGCTGCGATACACCTCGGTGAAGCGCTCCTCTATCGATATCCTCATCTGCCCTCCGACCGTGTATGTGTCCGGCAACCGGAAGCGCGTTACACCCCACGCTTGCTGGGTTTCGTGAGCCTCGCGCTTCGTGAAGCGGACCGTCCGTCGAGTGGTTACTGAGGTTAAACTCGTGGTGTCGCGCCGGGTCAGGCGGGTCTGATGGGCAGGCCGGTCTCGGCGAGGCAGCCGTCTATGAGGTGGCTGCGGTACTGGATGTGCCGCAGTCCGTGTCGGATGCGCTGGACGAGGTGTTGGGGGGTTGAGAAGGCGAGGTTGGAGA
>NZ_JAPKFL010000007.1 GCF_026262575.1 Streptomyces marinisediminis | reverse complement strand
TCAGCGCCGATGGTACTGCATGCGGGAGTGTGTGGGAGAGTAGGACGCCGCCGAACAAATTTTATGAGTTGTGGCCCATGCCGTGTGGCATGGGCCACAACTCTTTTTTGTGCCATCCGCGGTCGATACGGTGGCGGCATGAGCGGCACAGCACGTGTGATGTGGGACGACGCGGTGACCGGGTACGACTTCGGTTCCGGGCACCCCATGGACCCGGTTCGTCTCGACCTGACCATGCGCCTCGTCCGGGCCTTCGGCCTGGATCGCCGGGCCGAGGTGGTGGCGGCCCCCTCCGCCGGGCCCTCCACGCTCGGGCTCGTCCACCGCGCCGACTACGTCGACGCCGTGCGCAAAATCTCCGCCGACCCCTCGCTGGCCGACGGCTCCTACGGGCTCGGCACCGAGGACGACCCGGCCTTCGCCGGCATGCACGAGGCCTCGGCGCTCATCGCCGGGCAGTCGCTCGGGGCCGCCGACGCGATCTGGCGGGGTGCGGCGCGGCACGCCGTCAACTTCGCCGGCGGGCTCCACCACGCCATGCCGGGCTCGGCGGCGGGCTTCTGCGTCTACAACGACGCCGCCCTGGCCATCGCCCGGCTGCTGGAGCTGGGGGCGGAACGCGTCGCCTACGTCGACGTCGACGTACACCACGGCGACGGGGTGCAGGCGGCGTTCTGGGACGACCCCCGGGTGCTGACGATCTCGCTCCACGAGCACCCGCGCGTCCTGTTCCCGGGCACCGGCTGGCCCGAGGAGTCCGGCGGCGCGCGGGCCGAGGGCTCCGCGGTCAACGTCGCCCTGCCGCCCGGGATCGCGGACGCGGGGTGGCTGCGGGCCCTGCACGCGGTCGTCCCGGAACTGCTGGCGGCGTTCCGGCCGACGGTGCTGGTCACCCAGCACGGCGCGGACACGCACCTGGAGGACCCGCTGGCGCACCTGGCGGTGACCGTCGACGCCCAACGGGCCGCCGCGAGCGCGCTGCACGACTGGGCGCACGCGTACGCCGAGGGGCGCTGGCTCGCGCTCGGCGGCGGGGGGTACGCGGTCGTCGACGTCGTACCGCGCACGTGGACGCACCTGGTGGCCATCGCCGCAGGGGAGCCGATCGCGCCGGAGACGCCCGTGCCCGAGGAGTGGCGCCAGGCCGTCTACGCGGCCACGCGGCAGGACGCCCCGCGACGGATGACCGACGGTCGCGAGCCGACGTGGCGGGACTGGGAGACGTCCGGCTACGACCCGGCCGACGCGCTGGACCAGGCGGTGCTCGCCGCGCGCCGCGCCGTCTTCCCGGCCCACGGCCTGCTGCCCTGACACCCGGTGGGGCACGCGGCTGCGGCCACCGCACCGCCCGGGGCGCCCGGACCGGCCCGGCCGTGCCCCACCGCATCGGGTGACGCGGACGCGTTCCGCCCCCTGGCGCCGGGTCAACCGGCACCATACGCAGGGTGTTGAGCAGCGACGCCCTGCGGGCCCATCTCGCCTCGGCCGCCCCGCCCGGTGCGGTGGCGGAGCCCGGCCGCCCCGACGGCGGCCGGCTGGACCGGTACCGCCTCTTCGCCGCGCGGGACCCGCGTGCCCTGCTGGGCCTGGAGCCGCGCGGACGGTGGAGCGTGGTGGAGCTGGTCGGCCTCGTCGCCGAGCGGTGCGGCACGTCTCCGGACGCGGTGGCCGCGTCCGGCTGCCGGATCGATCCCGCCCGTACCGTCGACGCGCTCGACGCGTTCGCGGACCGGCTGGGCGCGGCCGCCCGCCGCCGGGCCGCCGTGCTGCTCGGCACGGGGCGGCCCCGGTCGCTGCTGGACTTCTTCGGGGCGCTGGCCGCCGCCCTGGAGGCCGCCGGCTGCCGGGTGCTGACGCCCCGGCAGGGCCGTGGCGTGGCCGTGCCCGCCCCCGGCGGACCGCGCGCGCACACCCTCACCGCGGTACGAGGAGTCGCATTGGTGCGCGGGAACGGGCTTCCGTGCGCCCCCGATGCGCCGGGTGCCCCCTGCCGCTCCCCCCTGCCGCTCCGGGTGGCGCTCGCGGACCTGGCGGCGGCCGGAGCGGGGGTGCCGGAGCTGGTGATCGGTGACCACGGCTGGCTCTGCGGCGCAGGTCAGCTCGGTATCGACGCGGTCGGACCGGCGGGCACGGCCGACCCCGCGCCGTTCGTCGCGGAGGCCGAGGGCACCGTGCGCGTGGCCGTGCCCCTCGATGACGCTGTGGCGCGGGTCCACTACCTGCCGCTCACGCGCTATGTACTCAATCGGGCCCGTCTGTCACAGTAGGAGACCGATCGCTACTCCTCTTCCCCACTTGCATCACCCGCCCCTAATCTGGGGAGGAGCGCGCATGCGAGCAGGTGCATCGGAGGGGAAGCCGGTGCCCGACATGTGCGAAAGGTTCAGGTGTGACATGGCTGCTGGCGAGAAGCCTCTCAGCGAGGTCAACTTTCTGACCGTGGCGGAAGTCGCCGCGGTGATGCGGGTTTCCAAGATGACCGTGTACCGGCTGGTGCACAGCGGTCATCTGCCGGCCATTCGCGTGGGCCGGTCGTTCCGCGTGCCCGAGAACGCCGTCCACGAGTACCTCCAGCAATCGTATGTGGGGGTGGAAAGCGCCTGACGCCGGCTGGGAGCCCCCCTCGATTCACGGCCAGCCGCCAGTGCCGGGTAGGCTGGGCCAACGTAGGTAGTGTGGGCTCGGACGCCCCGCACCGAGTGATCAAGTGAGCGAGGGTAGTCGTGGGCTCTGTTATCAAGAAGCGGCGTAAGCGGATGGCCAAGAAGAAGCACCGCAAGCTGCTCAAGCGCACGCGTGTGCAGCGCCGCAACAAGAAGTGAGCGAGCGCCGCACGCGCCGGCCGTAAGGCCGAACCCTCCGTGGCCCTCCCCGTCGCGTCTTCCGCGACCCGGGAGGGCCGCGGCGTTTCCGGGGGTGGCGCGCGCGGACGGCCGCGGCGCCGAGCACGCCACCTCCCGCGGGCCGTCGCACGGCGCCGTCCGAACTCCGCCTCCTGCTCCGGTGGGTCCGCGCAGCGTGCGCGCACCACGCGCCGCCGTCACGTGCCGCCGCCACCACGCGCCGCTCGCGGCGGGTGTGTGCCGGTCGTCGTCCGCGCCGCGCCGCGTGTGCCGACCGGGCGGCCGTCGTCCGCACCGTCCCGAGCGGCGCGTACCGTCCGGTGCGGCGCGTACCGTCCGCAGGGGCGCGCACGAGCCGGTGGGTCGCGGCAGGCGAAACGTTCAGCCGATACGGTGGCCGGGGATGTCGCACCGCCCCCGGGACGCGGGAGGGAATGTGGGCAGGGTCGTTCTCGTCACCGGAGCCGCCCGGCCGCTGGCCGGTCGGTTCGTGCGACGCGTCCAGCGCGAGCCGGACGTCGACCTCGTCCTCGCCGTCGACACCGAGCCGCCCGCCCACCGGCTGGGGGCGGCCGAGTTCGTGCGGGCCGACATCCAACACCCCGCGGTCGGCAAGCTCCTCGTGGAGCGCTCCGTGGACACCGTCGTCCACCTCGACGTCAACGCCACGCCACCGGTGCGCCGCGGCAGCCGGGCGGCGGTCAAGGAAGCCAACGTCATCGGCACCATGCAGCTCCTCGGGGCGTGCCAGAAGGCGCCCGCCGTCCGGCGGCTGGTGGTGAAGTCCAGCACCCACGTCTACGGCGGTGCGCCGCGCGACCCGGCGGTGTGCCGGGAGACGACCGTGCCCAAGGAGCTGCCCGGCGGCGGCTTCGCCAAGGACCTCCTGGAAGTCGAGGGCTACGTGCGCGGGTTCGCCCGGCGCCGCCCCGACATCGCCGTGACCGTGCTGCGCTTCGCCGACGTCCTGGGCGCGCGCGCCGGGTCGCCGCTGGCCGAGTACCTCACGCTGCCCGTGCTGCCCACCGTCTTCGGCTACGACCCGCGGCTGCAGTTCGTGCACGAGGACGACGCCCTCGCCGTGCTGGCGCTGGCGGCGGGGGAGCCCCGGCGCGGCAGCCTGGCCGCGGGCACGTTCAACATCGCGGGCGACGGCGTGGTGGTGCTCTCGCAGTGCGCGCGCCGTCTCGGCCGTCCCACGCTGCCGCTGCCGCTGCCCGCGCTCACCTGGGCGGGTGCGGCCCTGCGCGGTGTGGGCGCGCGCGAGATCTCCCCCGAGCACGTGCGGCTGCTGACCCACGGGCGGGTGGTGGACACCACCGCGATGCGCGCCATCCTGGGCTTCGAGCCCGAGTACACCACCGCCGACGCGCTCGCCGACTTCATCCGCGTGCACGGCCCCGGACCGCTGCCGCCCAGCACCGTGCACCGGGCCGTCGACCGACTCCAGGAGGCCGTCCGCCATGGCTGACGCCAAGGTCATCCCCTTCGACGACGACCGGGCGCGCGGCGCGCGGCGGACGAAGCGCGGGGCGCTGGCCTCGGTGGGCGAGCAGGCGTCCGCCGCCCGGCCGGCGCGGCGCGGCCCGCTGGCGGAGCGGTCCCGGGAGCGGCCGTCCGGCGCGGAAGGCGGCGCGGCGGAGGGCGGCCCGGCGTCCACGCCCGGCGGCGGCCGGGGGCCGGGCGCGGTGGCGCGGCCGGGAGCGCTGGAGCGGCTCCTGGGGGACGAGTGGGACCGGCGTGCCGCGCGCGGCCTGTCCTTCCTGCGGCGCCGCCTCACCGGCGAGTACGAGGTGGACGACTTCGGGTACGACGCGGAGCTGACCGAGCAGGTGCTCATGTCGCTCCTGCGGCCCGTCTACGACGCCTACTTCCGCGTCGAGGTGCGCGGCATCGAGAACATCCCGGCGGACGGCGGCGCGCTCGTCGTCGCCAACCACTCCGGCACGCTGCCGTGGGACGGGCTGATGCTCCAGGTCGCCGTGCACGACCACCATCCGGCCGGCCGTCACCTGCGCCTGCTCGCCGCCGACCTGGTGTTCGTGCTCCCCGTCGTCGGCGAGCTGGCCCGCAAGGCCGGGCACACGCTGGCCTGCGCGGAGGACGCCGAGCGGCTCCTGACGCGCGGTGAGGTGGTCGGCGTGATGCCGGAGGGCTTCAAGGGCGTCGGCAAGCCGTTCGCCGACCGCTACAAGCTCCAGCGCTTCGGGCGCGGCGGGTTCGTCTCCACGGCGCTGCGGGCGGGGGTGCCGATCGTCCCGTGCTCCATCGTCGGCGCGGAGGAGATCCACCCGATGCTCGGCAACGCCCGTACGCTCGCGCGGCTGCTGGGGCTGCCCTACTTCCCGCTCACGCCGACGTTCCCCTGGCTCGGGCCGCTGGGGGCGGTGCCGCTACCGACGAAGTGGACGATCCAGTTCGGCGAGCCGATCCCGACGGACGGGTACGAACCGGAGGCCGCCGACGACCCGGTGCTGATGTTCCACCTGACCGACCAGGTGCGCGAGAAGATCCAGCACACGCTCTACAAGCTGCTGGTCCAGCGCCGCTCGGTGTTCTTCTGAGGGATCTCCCGGGCCCCCTCCATCGGGCGGCGTCCGCGGTCGGGGCTCGTCCGACGGCCGGGCGCGGCCACGCCTCCCGTGCGCCCGGCGCGGGCGGACGGGAGGCGCGTCACTCCTCGCCGACGTCCAGGCCCAGGCCGGGAAGGCCGCCGGGGAGCAGCGGCGGGATGGTGATGTCCGGCGTGGGGAGCCCGGAGGGGCCCGGGCGTTCGCCGTCGCCCGGCGCGCCGGTGCGCGGCGGGTCGAGCAGCCCGGGGCCGCCGAGGAGGCCGCCGTCCTCCGGCTCGCCGCCGTCCCCGCCGGGGGTGGACGGGCTCGGGGCCTCGCGGCCGTCGGGGGAGCGCTCCTCCACGGGCGGTGACGCCGGGCCGGAGCCGGGGCCGGCGTCGCCGCGGGGGGAGGAGGGGGCGCCGTCCCGGCCCGCGCCGGTGCCGTCGTCCGAGCCGGGGCCGGCCGACCCGGGGGGTGCGGTGCGCGGCTCGGTGGAGGGCAGCAGATCCTCGATGGGCTCCACGTCGTCGCTTATGGCGTCGAAGACCGACGTCACCTCGTCGCTCACGTCGTGCAACTGGGCCGGGAGGCGGTCGCGCAGTTGCGCCCACGTGGTGCGGTGGGACTGGGCGAAGGCGGACAGCGAGCGCATCGGCCCCAGGCTGCCGTCACGCTCGTAGACGCCGCTGAGCAGGCGATGGCCCTCGGCCGCGTTGACCCGCATCGCGGTGAGCGCGCCGCGCACCTCGGTGAGCGACTGGTGGTCGAGCGCCCCGGCACGGTCGCGCTCCAGGAGGCGGCGGGCCTCGTTGAGCCGGGTGGAGGCGTGGTCGAGGTGGACGACGCCGCGCTCGGCGTCGTCCCCGGCCAGGTCCAGCTTGAGGTCCTCCATGCCGCGCTTGAGGCCGTAGAGGGTGTCGCCGGGCAGGGCGTCGGTGCTGGCCGCCGCCACGCCGCTGAGCGCCCCGGCGGCCACGCCGACCGTCAGCCCGCCGGCCGCCAGCCCCTTGCCGAGCCGGGTGCGCGGGCGGATGCGGCCGAGCGGGGCCGTGGCCCGGTGGGCGCCCTTGCGGGAGCGGCCGCGCTGCTCGGGGACCGCCGCGCCGCCGTGGGCGAACTGGGTCTCCATCGCGGCGATGAGCTGCGCCCGCTGGACGGCCTTCACCTCGGGGTCCAGCTCCGGGGCGGGCAGGGCGGCCAGGTCCTCGGTGAGCGCGAGCAGGACGCCGCGCTCGGCCTCGTCCGCTGCCCCGCCCGGGCTCGGCGCACGGTGCGCGCCGGGCGGGGCCGCGTCGGGCGGCGGGGCGGCGTCGGCGGTGTCGCCCGCCGTCGCGCTCGCTCGCTCGTCGAGGGCCTGGGCGAAGGCGTTGGCCCGCCGGGTCGTCGATACGGAGCCGATCACGGGCGGCACCTCCTTACGTCAGCACGGTTGACTCCCGGCACCGTACGGCGGGTTGCGCGGCCCGCGCCGAACCACCCGATCGAGTGACACGGGATGGACCGCGCGATACCGCGGGGAGCCTGCACACCCCCCAACGAGCGGCGACGCATCCGGGTTACGGAAAAGCCGCGATGTGCGGAAGAACATGACGGAGAGGTCATCGGTCGTGGCTCGGTGTCGACGGAGCGTGGCGGGGACGTGCTCGGGAACGGGACCGGGGAGGTGCTCGGGTAAAGGGACGGAGGCGGGGACAGGTGCGGCCGGGGCGGCGAGGGGCGGCCGGGGCGCCCGGTCAGCGGACGTCATCCGGCAGGAGCCGGGCCAGGGTGCGGACGGCGCGGTACTGCAACGTCTTGATCGCGCCCTCGTTCTTGCCCATGATCCGGGCCGTCTCGGCCACCGACAGGCCGTGCAGGAAGCGCAGCGTCACGCACTCCTGCTGCTGCGGGTTGAGCCGTCGGACGGCGGCGAGCAGGGCGTCTTTGGACAGGGACTCCAGGACGGAGTCCTCGGGGCTGCGCTCGACCTCGTTGGCGTCCAGCATCTCCCCGGTGGTGACCTCCAGGCGGAAGCGGCTGGACTTGAAGTGGTCGGCCACCAGGTTCCGGGCGATCGTCACCAGCCAGGCGCCGAAGTCGCGGCCCTGCCAGGTGAAGGTGCCGATGCGGCGCAGGGCGCGCAGGAAGGTCTCGCTGGTGAGGTCCTCGGCCGTCGCGCGGCCGCCCACGCGGTAGTAGATGTACCGGTAGACGGTGTCCGAGTACTGGTCGTAGAGCTGGCCGAAGGCGTCGGTGTCGCCCTCCTGCGCCCGCTCCACCAGATCCATCATCCGGCGGCTGTCGCTGTCCGTGGGCCGTCGGGCGGTGGAGCCCGCGGCCCCGGTGCGGCTCCGTCTGCCCAGCGAGGTGGCGGGCACCGCGCTGACGACGCCGTCGGCGAGGGCGAAGGCGGGGCGTGCGGGGGTGGGGACGGCTCCGGCGAAGGCCGGCACGGCGCTGGCGGCGGGGACGGGGACGAGTGCGCGCAGCCGGTCGGCGACCGTCGCGCGCAGCCTGGCCAGGCCCGAGGCGTCAACCCCGACGTGTGGGTACACGGGACTCCCAGAGGCAGAACTTCCATCACGTGCAGTGCGGGACCGACCGTCCGATGGCGGGACGTCTGGCACCGGATTGCGTCTGAGGAGAATAACCCTTCGTGCTGACCGCGCTACGCGTAGTTGCCTAAATCATCGATTCGGTTTGGTCTGTCGCGGTTTGCGGTTCGCTCGGTTATCGAACACGCGACGGGAGTTGACCGTTTTCTCGCGTAGTCCGGTCGATTTCCGTCCGACTCCGGTGGAGTGACGGGGTGGTGCCCTACCCTTCGCGCGCGGCGCCGGGCGGCGGTGGGTGCGCGGGAAGCCCGGCGGTCACCCCGGGCGGCGCGCCGACCGGCCGAGAGGCCGCCGGGCCCCCGGAGGGTCGGTGCGCGGCGCGCGGCGCGGGGAGCGGTGCGCGCGGGGCGGGGGCCGGGGTCAGCGGCGGCGGCGGATCGCCGCGGCCGCCGCCGCGCCGCCGGCGACCGCGCCGACGCCGGCCGCCGCGGGCAGGCCGACCCTGGCCGCCTTGCGCCCGGTGCGGTAGTCCCGCAGGCGCCAGCCGTTGTCCCGGGCGTGGACCCGGAGCCGGCTGTCGGGGTTGATGGCGTAGGGGTGGCCGACCAGCGAGAGCATGGGGATGTCGTTGGCCGAGTCGCTGTAGGCGGCGCAGCGCGCCAGGTCCAGGTCCTCGGCGACCGCCAGCGCGCGCACCGCCTCCGCCTTGGCGGGCCCGTGCAGCGGTTCGCCGACGAGGCGGCCGGTGTAGACGCCGTCGACGGACTCGGCCACCGTGCCGAGCGCGCCGGTGAGCCCCAGCCGCGCGGCGATGAGCGTGGCCGTCTCCACCGGCGCGGCCGTCACCAGCCACACCTTCTGGCCCGCGTCCAGGTGGGCCTGGGCGAGCGCGCGGGTGCCGGGCCAGATGCGGCCGGCCATGTACTCGTCGTAGATCTCCTCGCCGATGGCCACGAGCTCGTCGACGCGGTGGCCCTTGACGATGGACAGCGCGCTGCTGCGGACGTCGGCCATGTGCTCGGCGTTCTCCGCGCCGGCGAGCCGGAAGTAGGCCTGCTGCCAGGCGAACCGGGCCAGCTCGCGGGTGTGGAAGAACCGGCGCTTGTAGAGGCCGCGGCCGAAGTGGAACAGCGCGGCGCCCTGCATGACCGTGTTGTCCAGGTCGAAGAAGGCGGCGGCGCGGGTGTCCCCGGCGACGGGGAAGTCGGGTTCGGGGCGCTCGGTCTTCCGCGCGGCCTCCGCCGCGGCCTCGCCCGCCAGGACGCTCGCCTCGGTCGCCGCGCGCTTACGGGGGGTGAGCCATGCCAGTGCGCCCATGCGACGAGGATAGCCAGTGCGGCGCATCGGTCCGGTGACGACGGGATGGACCGTCCTCGTCGGGCGGGACAATGGTGCTCATGGACACCCCCGACCGGTCGGTGAAGACCGTGACGCTCATCGGCAAGCCCGGCTGCCACCTGTGCGACGACGCCCGCGCCGTGATCGAGCGCGTGTGCGCGGAGACGGGCGCGACCTGGGAGGAGCGGGACATCACCCGGGACGCCGAGCTGCACCGCAGGTACTGGGAGCAGATCCCGGTGGTGCTCGTCGACGGGGCGCAGCACGACTTCTGGCGGGTGGACCCGGCCCGGCTGCGCGCGGCACTGGGCGGCTGAGCGGGGCTGGTTTACCATCGAAGGTCGTTTTGCCGCCGGCGGGCTATACGTGAGGAGAGTGTGCGGGTGTCCCCATTGGTGCGTGTGGCGCCGGTCACTTCCTGCGGACAAAACGGACACCATCTTTGTGCACGCTTTCACAAAGGCATAGCCTGTCCGGGACGGAGCGGTACCGGCGCGCCCGGCGCACAGGGCCGCTCACCGCTTCGCGCAACCGGCAGGAGCAACGTGGCAACTGGCCGAAACCACCGACCGGCGACCCGCAGCCGAGGGATTCCCGAGGCTACCGTCGCCCGACTTCCGCTGTACCTGCGGGCGCTGACGGCGCTGTCGGAGCGCTCGGTCCCCACGGTCTCCTCGGAGGAGCTGGCCGCCGCGGCCGGCGTGAACTCGGCCAAGCTGCGCAAGGACTTCTCCTACCTCGGCTCCTACGGCACCCGGGGCGTGGGGTACGACGTGGAGTACCTCGTCTACCAGATCTCCCGCGAGCTGGGGCTGACCCAGGACTGGCCGGTCGTCATCGTCGGTATCGGCAACCTCGGCGCCGCGCTGGCCAACTACGGCGGGTTCGCCTCCCGGGGCTTTCGCGTCGCCTCCCTGATCGACGCCGACCCGGCGATGACGGGCAAGCCCGTCGCGGGCATCGAGGTGCGGCACAGCGACGAGCTGGAGCGCATCGTCGACGACAACGGCGTCTCCATCGGCGTCATCGCCACCCCCGCCGGGGCCGCGCAGCAGGTCTGCGACCGCCTGGTGGCCGCTGGCGTGACCTCGATCCTGAACTTCGCACCCACCGTGCTCTCCGTGCCCGAGGGGGTGGACGTGCGCAAGGTGGACCTCTCCATAGAGCTGCAGATCCTCGCCTTCCACGAGCAGCGCAAGGCCGGTGAGCTGGAGGGCGTGGACGCCGAACCGCCGGGGGCCGACACCGGAACACCGGTCGCCCCGCCCGCCGTCTCCGTGACGCGGCGCGACCCGGGCCGGGCCGACGGCAAGAGCGGCGACACCGAGGCAGGGCCTGACGGGGACTTCCCCGCCGTGATGCCGGCATGAGCCTGCTCGTCGTCGGTCTGAGCCACCGCAGCGCCCCGGTCAGCGTGCTGGAGCGGGCCGCGCTCGCCCCGCACGCGCGCGGACCGCTGCTCGCGGACGTGGTGGGCACCGAGCCCGCCACCGAGGCCGCGGCCCTGTCCACCTGCAACCGCATCGAGCTGTACGCCGACGTGGACAAGTTCCACGCCGGGGTCGCCGAGCTGTCCACGCTGCTCGCGCGCCACAGCGGCGTGGCGCTGGAGGAGCTGACGCCCTACCTGTACGTCCACTACGAGGACCGCGCCGTCCACCACCTGTTCTCGGTGGCCTGCGGCCTGGACTCGATGGTCGTCGGCGAGGGGCAGATTCTCGGCCAGATCAAGGACGCGCTCGCGCTCGGCCAGGAGCAGCACACCGCCGGGCGGCTGCTGAACGACCTGTTCCAGCAGGCGCTGCGGGTCGGCAAGCGGGCGCACAGCGAGACGGGGATCGACAAGGCCGGTCAGTCCCTGGTCACCTTCGGTCTCGAACAGCTCGCCGCCGGACGCCCCGGTGAGCCGCTGGACGTCGAGCGCTGGGCGAAGGACAAGAGCGCGCTGGTCATCGGCGCCGGCTCCATGTCGGCGCTGGCCGCGACGACGCTCGCGCGCGCCGGTGTCACCGAACTGGTGATCGCCAACAGGACGCGGGAGCGCGCCGAGCGCCTGGCCACCACCCTCGGCGGCCGCGCGGTGCCGATGGCGGACGTGCCCGCCGAGCTGGCCGCGGCCGACGTCGTCGTCTCCTGCACCGGCGCCACCGGGCTGGTGCTCTCCCGGGCCGCCGTGGAGGCGGCCGTGGAGGAGCGGCACACCCCGCTGGCCCTGCTCGACCTCGCGATGCCGCGCGACATCGACGCCGCCGTGCACCGGGTCGACGGCGCCCGCCTGGTGGACATCGAGTCGCTCGCGGAGGCCGCGGCCGACGCCCCGATGGCCGCTGACGTGGACGCCGTGCGCGGCATCGTCGCCGACGAGGTGGCCGCCTTCGGCGCCGCCCAGCGGGCCGCGACGATCACGCCCACCGTCGTCGCCCTGCGCACGATGGCCTCCGACCTCGTCGCCAGCGAGATGGCCCGCCTGGAGGGGCGGCTGCCCGGCCTGGCGGAGCGGGAGCGCGCGGAGATCACGCAGACGGTGCGCCGCGTGGTCGACAAGCTGCTGCACGCGCCGACCGTGCGCGTCAAACAGCTCGCCGGGGAACCCGGCGGCGCGGGCTACGCGGAGGCCCTGCGCGAACTCTTCGACCTCGACCCGCAGACGGTCGCCGCTGTCAGCAAGCCGAACAGGAGCGGCCATGAGCCCCACCCCCACTGACCACCCCACGGGCCAGGGGCCGCCGCTGCGCCTGGGCACCCGGCGCAGCAGGCTCGCCACGGCCCAGTCCGGGCAGGTCGCCGAGCGCGTCACCCGGCTCACCGGGCGGCCCGTCGAACTCGTGGAGATCACCACGTACGGCGACGTCTCCCGCGAGCAGCTCGCGCAGATCGGCGGCACCGGCGTGTTCGTCTCCGCGCTGCGCGACGCCCTGCTCGCCGGGACGATCGACCTGGCCGTGCACTCGCTCAAGGACCTGCCCACCCAGCAGCCGCCCGAGCTGACGATCGCCGCCGTCCCGCCCCGCGAGGACCCCAGGGACGCGCTGATCGCCCGCGACGGGCTCGGCTTCGAGCGGCTCGCCGCGCAGGGCTCGCCCGCCGCGCCCGTCCGCGTGGGCACCGGCTCGCCGCGCCGCATGGCGCAGTTGAACGCCTGGGCCCGCGCGCTGGGCGCGCACCTGGAGGCCGTCCCCATCCGGGGTAACGTCGACACCCGGATCGGGTTCGTCCGTTCCGGTGAACTCGACGCCGTCGTCCTGGCCGCCGCCGGGCTGAGCCGCCTGGGGCGGATCGGCGAGGCGAGCGAACTCCTGGACCCCGACGCCGTACTGCCCGCACCCGGGCAGGGGGCACTGGCGGTGGAGTGCGCGACGTCCGACGCGCACCTCGCCACCGCGCTCGCCGCGCTCGACGACCCGCACACGCGGGCCGCCGTGGCCGCCGAGCGCACGCTGCTCGCCGCCCTGGAGGCCGGATGCAGCGCGCCCGTCGGCGCGCTGGCCGACGTCACGGGCGCCGGGCAGGAAGTCACCGAAATGCGCCTGCGCGGCGTCGTCGGCACGCTCGACGGCGCGACGCTGGTGCAGCTGTCCGCCACCGGTCCCGTACCGGCATCCACCGCCGAGCAGCTCACCCAGGCCGAGCGCCTGGGCCGCGAGCTCGCCGACGCGATGCTCGCCAAGGGTGCGGCCGGTCTGATGGGGGAGCGAGCACATTGAGCCCCACCACCGCCCACACCGCCACCGCGTCCGCAGCCCAGGGCACCCAGCCCGAGGAGACGGCGCCGCCCCGGCGCACGGCCCGCGGCAAGGCCGCCGCCCAGAACACCGAGGGCGCCCCGAGCCCACCCACCCCGAACCCGCCCGCGGCCCCCGAGCCGGGCGACGCCGAGCGACCCCCGGCCGAGCGCGCCCCACGGGCCAAGGGCGCGGCCCGGCGCACCACGGCCAAGAGCGCCGCGCCCCGGCGCCCGGCGGCCAAGAGCACCGCGTCCGCGCAGCGCGAGGGAGGACCCGTCGCCACGTCGGCGTCCGCCCCGCAGGGCGCGGCGGCCGGGCGCGCGGCACCCGCCGCGTCGCCGGCGCGACACCTGTACGGCGCTGAGGGACACGTCACCTTCCTCGGCGCCGGGCCTGGCGACCCGGGCTTGCTGACTCTCCGCGCCGTCGAGGCCCTGGCCCAGGCCGACGTGCTCGTCGCCGACCCCCAGGTCCACGACGTGGTACGGCCCCACGCGCGGGCAGGCGTGGACACACCCCTGCAGGCAGCGGCGGACGACTCGGCCGAGACTTCCGCCACATCTGCCGGTGCAGCAGATCTTGTCATGGCGGCCGCGCGCTCCGGCAGGCGGGTGGTGCGTGCGGTGCTCGGCGACCCGGGCCTGGACGCCGACGCCGCCGCCGAGATGCTGGGCTGCGCCGCGGCGGGCATCACCTTCGAGGTCGTGCCCGGCATCGCCACGGCCGTCGGCGTCCCCGCCTACGCCGGGGTGCCGCTGCGCGACGAGCACGGCACCGACGTGCGCTTCATCGACGCCCGCACCGCCGACGCGCGCTGCTGGGCCGAGATGGGCGCCTCGGACGCGACGGTGGTCATCTCCACCACGCTGGACGCGGTGACGGTCGCCGCCGCCGAGCTCGTCTCGGCCGGCCGCAAGCCCGACACCCCGCTCACCGTCACCCTCGCGGGCACCACGACCCGGCAGCGCACCTGGGCCGCGACGCTCGGCTCGCTCGCCCAGACGCTCAAGCAGGCCAAGGTGCTGCCCGCGGCGGACGGCGGCCAGAGCGTGATAGCGGTCGTCGGCGAGCACAGCGCGCCCGCCCGGCGCGACCAGCTCGCGTGGTTCGAGTCCAAGCCGCTGTTCGGGTGGAACGTGCTGGTGCCGCGGACCAAGGAGCAGGCCGCCTTCCTGTCGGACCAGCTCCGCTCCTACGGCGCCGTCCCGGCCGAGGTCCCCACGATCGCGGTCGAGCCGCCGCGCACTCCGCAGCAGATGGAGCGGGCCGTCAAGGGCCTGGTCACCGGGCGCTACGAGTGGATCGCCTTCACCTCGGTCAACGCGGTGAAGGCGGTGCGGGAGAAGTTCGAGGAGTACGGGCTGGACGCCCGGGCCTTCGCGGGCATCAAGGTCGCCGCCGTCGGGGACCAGACGGCCAAGGCGCTCGTCGACTTCGGCGTCAAGCCCGACCTCGTCCCCTCCGGGGAGCAGTCCGCCGCCGGGCTGCTGGAGGACTGGCCGCCCTACGACCCGGTGTTCGACCCGATCGACCGGGTCTTCCTGCCGCGCGCCGACATCGCCACCGAGACCCTGGTGGCCGGCCTCATCGAGCTGGGCTGGGAGGTAGACGACGTGACGGCGTACCGCACCGTGCGCGCCTCGCCGCCCCCGGCCGAGACCCGGGAGATGATCAAGGGCGGCGGATTCGACGCCGTGCTGTTCACCTCCTCCAGCACCGTGCGGAACCTCGTCGGGATCGCCGGCAAGCCGCACAACGTCACCGTCATCGCCTGCATCGGCCCCGCCACGGCCAAGACGGCCGAGGAGCACGGACTGCGCGTCGACGTGCTCGCGCCGGAGCCGTCGGTGCACAGGCTGGCCGAGGCGCTCGCCGAGTTCGGCGCGCGGCGCCGGGCGGCGGCCGTCGACGCGGGCGAACCCGTCAAGCGGCCCAGCGAGAAGCGGCCGACCAGGAGGAGGGCACGCTCGTGACCGGTACCGACGGCTACGGCGGCACCCACCGCCACGGCGGCTTCCCCGCGGCCCGGCCGCGCCGCCTGCGCACCACGCCGGCCATGCGCCGCATGGTCGCCGAGCACCGCACGGACCCCGCCGACCTGATCCTCCCGGCGTTCGTCCGGGAGGGCGTCAGCGCGCCGGTGCCGGTGTCGTCCATGCCGGGCGTCGTGCAGCACACCCGCGACTCGCTGCGCCGGGCCGCCGCCGAGGCGGTCGCGGCGGGCGTCGGCGGGATCATGCTGTTCGGCGTCCCCGAGCACAAGGACGCCGTCGGCTCGCAGGGCACCGACCCCGAGGGCATCCTCCAGGTCGCGCTGCGGGACGTGCGCGCCGAGGTCGGGGACGACCTGGTGGTCATGTCCGACCTGTGCCTGGACGAGTTCACCGACCACGGCCACTGCGGCGTGCTCGACGCCCGGGGCCGGGTGGACAACGACGCCACGCTGGAGCGGTACGCCGAGATGGCCGTGCGCCAGGCCGAGGCGGGCGCCCACGTGCTCGGCCCCAGCGGCATGATGGACGGGCAGGTCGGCCACGTGCGCCGCGCGCTGGACGGCGCCGGGCACACCGACGTCGCGCTGTTCGCCTACACCGCGAAGTACGCGTCGGCGTTCTACGGCCCCTTCCGCGAGGCGGTCAACTCCTCGCTGACGGGCGACCGCAAGACCTACCAGCAGGACCCGGCGAACGGCCGCGAGGCGCTGCGCGAACTGGCGCTCGACGTGGCCGAGGGCGCCGACATGGTGATGGTCAAGCCGGGCCTGCCCTACCTCGACGTGCTGCGCGACGTCTCCCGGGAGGCCGTCGTGCCGGTGGGCGTCTACCAGATCTCCGGCGAGTACGCGATGGTCGAGGCGGCGGCCGAGAAGGGCTGGATCGAGCGCGAGCGGGCCATCCTGGAGACGCTGACGAGCTTCACCCGCGCCGGGGCCTCGCTCATCCTCACCTACTGGGCGACCGAGGCCGCCCGCTGGCTCCGCGCGGGGCGCTGACGCCGCCCCCCGGCATGCGAGAGGCCCCCCGCCGCGGCGGGGGGCCTCTCGCATGCCGGGGGGCGGCGCCTACAGGCGCTCGGGGGTGCGGATGCCCAGGAGCGCCATGCCCTGGTGCAGCGTGCGGCCGGTGAGGTCGCACAGGAACAGGCGGTTCTCGGACGTCTCCCGCTCCACGCCCTCCTTGATCACCGGGCAGTGCTCGTAGAACGTCGTCAGGTGCGTGGCCAGCCCGTACAGGTAGGCGGCCAGCTTGTGCGGCTCGTAGCTCTCGGCCACGCCCGCCAGCGTCGCCCCGAACTCGTCCAGGTGGAGTCCGAGCGCCCGCTCGGCCGCGGCCAGGGGCAGCTCCGGGTGCGCGACGGGCCGCACGTCCCCGGAGGCGGCCCGGCGCAGGATCGACTGGACGCGCGCGTACGCGTACTGGAGGTAGACGCTGGTGTCGCCGGTCAGCGAGACCATGCGGTCCAGGTCGAAGACGTAGTCGCGCGACATGGAGGTGGACAGGTCGGCGTACTTGACGGCGCCGATGCCCACCTGCGCGGACCGCTCGGCGATCTCCTGCTCGGTGAGGTCGCGCGCCTTCTCCCGGACGACGGTGGACGCGCGCTCCACCGCCTCGCCCAGCAGGTCGACCAGGCGCACCGTCTCGCCCTCCCGGGTCTTGAACGGCTTGCCGTCCCTGCCCAGCACCGTGCCGAAGGCGAGCTGCCGGGCGACCGTGCCCTCGGGCAGCCAGCCCGCGCGGCGCGCCGTCTCGAAGACCATGCGGAAGTGCAGCGCCTGCCGGGCGTCCACCACGTACAGCAGGGTGTCGGCGTGCAGCGTGCCCACGCGGTCGCGGATCGCGGCCAGGTCGGTGGCCGCGTAGCCGAAGCCGCCGTTGGACTTCTGCACGATCAGCGGGCTGGGTGTGCCGTCGGGGCCCTTGACGTCGTCGAAGAACACGCACAGCGCGCCGTCGGAGCGCACGGCCACGCCCGACTCCTCCAGGTCCCGCACGACCCGCTGGAGGTCGTCGTTGTAGGCGCTCTCGCCCACCACGTCCGCGTCGCGGATCTCCACGTCGAGCTGGTCGTAGACGGCCTGGAAGTAGATCTTCGACTCGTCCACGATCTTGTGCCACAGCGCGAGCGTCTCCTCGTCGCCCCCCTGGAGGCGCACCACCCGGTCCCGGGCACGGGACTTGAACCCCTCGTCGGAGTCGAACAGGGTGCGCGAGGCCTTGTAGAGCCGGTTCAGGCGCGCCATCGCGGCCTCGCCGCCCTCGGTGCCCCGCTCCGCGTCCGAGGCGTGGTCCAGCTCGTGCGGGTGCTCGATCAGGTACTGGATGAGCATGCCGAACTGGGTGCCCCAGTCCCCGATGTGGTGGCGCCGGACGACCTGCTCGCCGCGGTGCTCCAGGATGCGCACGACGGCGTCCCCGATGACCGTCGAGCGCAGGTGGCCGACGTGCATCTCCTTGGCGACGTTGGGCTGGGAGTAGTCGACGACGGTGGTGCCCGGCCGCTCGGCGAACGGGACGCCCAGGCGCGCGTCGGCGTACCGGGCGGCGAGCGTGCGCACGATCGCCGCGTCGGCCACGGTGACGTTGAGGAAGCCCGGCCCGGAGACCTCGACGCCGCCGATCACCTCGTCGTCCTCGGGCAGCCCCGCCACGACCCGGGCGGCCAGCTCACGCGGGTTGCCCCCCAGCCGCTTGGCGAGCGCGAGCATGCCGTTGGCCTGGAAGTCCGCCCGGTCGCTGCGTCGCAGCAGCGGGTCCGCGTCGGCGGCCTCCGGCAGAGCTGCCGAGAGGGCGTCCGCGACGCGCTGGTGGACCGTTGCGGCGAGTGAGGAGACCGAAGCCATGGATGGTGAACCGTTCCGATCGGCGGTGGGTACGTATCCGCGCAGTATCCCACGCGGGTGCCTGGGCCCGGCACGGCTTTCCACGCGGCGGGACCCGGCCGGGGGGCAGTGCCGTCCGGGGGCGGGACCCGGCCGGGGGGCAGTGCCGTCCGGGGGCGGGACGCGGCCGGGGGGGCGGCGAACGTCTGGGGGCGGGACCCGGCCGGGGGGTGCGGCGCCGTCTGGGACAATGGCCGCGCGGACCAAGCGCAAGCACCACCCAGCAACGCGAAAGAAGGACGTGCCGACCGTGGCTCCTAGCACCGAGACCGACTGGGTCTCCCGATTCGCGGACGAGGTCATCGCCGAGGCGGAGCGCCACGCCCCCGGCAAACCCATCGTCTGCGCCTCGGGCCTCAGCCCCTCGGGGCCGATCCACCTGGGCAATCTCCGCGAGGTCATGACCCCGCACCTGGTGGCCGACGAGATCCGGCGGCGCGGCCACGCGTGCGTGCACCTCATCTCCTGGGACGACTACGACCGCTTCCGCAAGGTGCCGGCCGGGATCGACGCGTCGTGGTCGGAGCACATCGGCAAGCCGCTCACCTCCGTGCCCGCGCCGCCCGGCAGCGAGCACCCGAACTGGGCCGAGCACTTCAAGGCCGCGCTGGTGACGTCGCTGGCCGAGCTGGGCGTGGAGTACCGCGGCATCAGCCAGACCCAGCAGTACACCTCCGGGGCCTACCGCGAGCAGATCCTGCTGGCCATGCGCGAGCGGCACACCATCGACGCGGTGCTCGACCGCTACCGCACCAAGCAGAAGCCGGGCGGCCCGGACGGGGCGGGCGCCCAGCGGGGGCAGCCGCAGAAGCAGGGGAAGCAGCAGCAGAAGCCGGTGGACGCCGACGAGCTGGCCGCCGCCGAGGGCTCCGGCGCGGCGGCCGAGGACGACGGCAGCGGCACGGGCGGCGCCTACTACCCGTACAAGCCCTACTGCGGGCGCTGCGAGAAGGACTTCACCACCGTCACCTCCTACGACGACGAGACGACGGAGCTGGCCTACCGCTGCGCCTGCGGCCACGCCGAGACGGTGCTGCTGCGCGAGTACGACCGCGGCAAGCTGGTGTGGAAGGTCGACTGGCCGATGCGCTGGGCCTACGAGGGCGTCACCTTCGAGCCGTCCGGCGTCGACCACTCCTCGCCGGGCTCCTCCTACGTCGTCGGCGGCCAGATCGTCCGCGAGGTGTTCGGCGGGCGGCAGCCGATCGGGCCGATGTACGCGTTCGTCGGCATCAGCGGCATGGCGAAGATGTCCAGCTCGCGCGGTGGCGTGCCCACCCCGGCCGACGCGCTGGAGATCATGGAGGCGCCGCTGCTGCGCTGGCTCTACACCCGCCGCAAGCCGAACCAGTCCTTCAAGGTCGCCTTCGACCAGGAGATCCAGCGCACCTACGACGAGTGGGACGCGCTGGAGCGCAGGATCGCCGACGGCACCGCGCAGCCCGCCGACGTCGCCGCCTACGACCGCTCGGTGCGCACCGCGGCCGGTGAGCTGCCGCGCACCCCGCGCCCGCTGCCCTACCGCACGCTGGCCTCCGTCGTGGACGTCGCCCAGGGCTCGCCCGAACAGACCCTGCGCATCCTCGGCGAGCTGGACCCCGGGCGTCCGGTCACCGCGCTGGACCAGACCCGGCCCCGGCTCGACCGCGCCGCCTGCTGGGTCACCACCCACGTCCCGGCCGACCAGCGCACCCGAGTGCGCACGACCCCTGACACCGAGCTGCTGGACACGCTGGACGACGGCCAGCGCGAGGCGCTGCGGCTGCTGCTGGAGGGGCTGGACACCCACTGGTCGCTGGACGGGCTGACCACGCTCGTCTACGGCGTGCCGAAGGTGCAGGCCGGGCTGTCGCCCGAGGCGAAGCCCACCCCGGAGCTCAAGCAGGCCCAGCGGGCCTTCTTCGCCCTGCTCTACCGGCTCCTGGTCGGCCGGGACACCGGGCCCCGGCTGCCCACCCTGCTGCTGGCCGTCGGCGCCGACCGGGTCCGCAAGCTCCTCGCGGGGTGACGGCCGCGCGGCCGGCGGCCCACCGGGTCAACCGGTGACGCCGATCTCCTCGTTGAGCCGCTCGCGGCACTCGCGGACGTAGGGGCGCAGGTAGCGCTCGCTGAGCAGGGTGCCGTCGTGGTTGGTCACCCCGTGGCGCTCGTGCAGGGCGACGGCGAGGCTGCGCGCGGTGGGCCGCTCCCCGCGCGCGGCCAGGTCGCGGTACGTCGCGTAGTACACGTCCTCGTGCGGAACGCCGTCGGGGAGGCCGACCGGCTCCTCCGCCCGCTCCGGTTCCGCGGCGGGCGCGGGCGCGGGTGCGGGCTCCGGTGGGGCGGGCTCCGGTGGGGCGGGCCGGGTCCGCGCGGGGCTGCGCAGCGGTCGGCGCCCCGGCTGACGTATGTACTCCCGGCCCGGCTCCGGCTCCCCGGCCCCGGCCGGGTGCGGCCCGGGGGCGTCGTCCCGCCGCGGTCCGGGCGCGGGCTCCGGCGCGGGCCCGGGCGTGCCGTCCCCGGTGCCGTGCGGGCGCGCCGGCTCCGGCTGGGCCTGCGGCTGCGGCTCGGGCTGAGGTTGCGGCTGGGGCTGCGGCGTCGGTTCCGGGGGCAGGGCGGCGCGCGGCGCGGGCTCGACCGGCGTCGGCCGCTCCGGCTCGACGAGCCCCGCGGCGGCCAGGCCCGCGGGCGCGGTCTGGGCGAGGGGGACGCCGTAGCGGGCGAGCTTCAGCGGCATCAGCGCCTCCACCGGCGCCTTGCGCCGCCAGCCGCGGCCGTACCGGGCGCGCAGCCGCGCCCGGTAGACCAACCGGTCCTGCTCCAGCCGGATCACCTCGTCGTAGGAGCGCAGCTCCCACAGCTTCATGCGGCGCCACAGCCGGAAGGTGGAGGGGAACGCCAGCAGCCAGCGGGTCAGGCGCACGCCGTCCATGTGCTTGTCGGCGGTGATGTCGGCGACGCGTCCGACCGCGTGCCGGGCCGCCTCGACGGAGACGACGAACAGCACGGGGATGACGGCGTGCATGCCGACGCCGAGCGGGTCCGGCCAGGCGGCGGCGCCGTTGAAGGCGATGGTCGCCGCCGTCAGCAGCCAGGCGGTCTGGCGCAGGAGCGGGAAGCCGATGCGCAGCCAGGTCAGCAGCAGGTCGAGCGCGAGGAGGACGACGATGCCCGCGTCGATGCCGATGGGGAAGAAGGGGGCGAAGGCGCCGAAGCCCTTGCGCTCGGCCAGGTCGCGGACGGCCGCGTAGGAGCCGGCGAAGCCGATGGCCGCGATGACCAGGGCCCCGGCCACGACGACCCCGACGAGCACCCGGTGCGTGCGGTTGAGCTGCGGCACGGACACGCGCGGACCCCTTCCCGGTGCGGTACGCCCTCGAAAGCGTGAGCGGCGCCCAGCCTGGCACACGTTGTCAAGGGCATGCCCGTGGGGGACGGGGGCACGAACCGGGCGGGGGTGCGGGGTGGCCGGGGCTACTTGACGCCGGCGACGGCGGCCTTGGCGGCCTTCTCGGCGCCCTCGCGGATCGCGTCGGCGCTCGGGGTCTTGGCGTCCTCGAACCCGGTGCCCGAGTAGTCGACGGTCACGACGACGTTGGCGGTGCGGGCGGCGATGAACTGGTGGCGGTACTCGCCCGCCGCGTCGCCGTCCTTGACCTCGGCGTCGAAGCCGACCCCGGTCGCGCTGTCGCCGACGCCCTCCAGCGGCGCCTCCTTCACCGACGCGTGCGCCTCGTCGCCGCCGACCTTGGCGACCTGCTCCTCGGCGTACTGGGCGGCGCGCTCGTCACCGGTGCCCAGGGTGAGGTCGGACTCGTAGCGGCGCAGGGAGACGGTGAGCGAGCGGTAGTCGTACTCGTCCAGGCCCGTCCACAGGCAGCTCGTGTAGGTGTCGGTGTCCTTGGAGCGCAGGGCCTTGCCCTTCTCGTTCTCCACGCCGGGCACGACGTCCTCGACCGTCTTCTTCGGCAGCACCGAGCAGGCGTCCGGCAGTTCGGCGAACTTCACCGGCTCCGGCTCCGGCGGCGCGCTGCTCGCGCTGGGGGACGGCGCGGCCTCGCCGCCCTTGTCGTCGGAGCCGCCCGAGCAGCCGGCGACCAGCAGGACCGGCACGGCGGCCAGGGCCAGGGCGCGGCGCAGCCGGACGGCACCGGCCCGGGCGGCGGGGGAGGAGGTGGTGTGGAGCATGGTGTGTTCGCTTTCCCAGTCTCGGGTTGCCCGGTCTCGGGTCAACTCTCCAGCCGCTCGGCGAGCTGCCGGGCCAGGCGCAGTGCCTGTTCCTGCAGTTCCCCGCTGTCGGGCAGGCGGCGCTTGTCGGTGGACCACTGGTCGTACTCGACGGTGACGATGACGTTGCCCGTGCGGAAGACCAGCGTGATGTCGCGGTGGACCCCGGCGTCGGCGGTGACCAGCTCGTCGTCGAGGTAGGCCGTCTCCCCGACGCCCTCCAGGGGACGTGGGGCCAGCGCCGGGTCGGGGGGCGGCGCGCCGGTGGCCCCGTCCCGGGCCGGGCCGCCCGTGGCGTCGGCGTCCGGCTCCGGTGCGGTCCGCTCGGTGGTGCCGTCCGCGGCGCCGGGCGCGTCCACGGGGGACGCCCCGTCGGTGGCGCCGCCGTCGGCCGTGCCGTCGGTCGCCCCGTCGGTGGGCTCGTCGGACGCGGGTTCCGTGGGTGGCGGCGTCTCGGGGATGTCGGCCTCGGCGGCGCGCTCCTCGTACAACTCCGCCGCCTGGTCGTTGTCGCTGACCGTCGGGTCGTAGGAGACGACGCGTTCCAGGTCCACGGTGAGGTGGCGGCTGCCCAGCGCGGTGGAGCTCTTCCAGGAGCAGCCGACGCGCCGGTCGGTGTCGTAGGTGACGGCGGCCTCGCCCTCCAGGGCGGCCACCACCGCCTCGGCGCCCGCGCCGTCCGACTCCGTGCCGGGGAACAGCGCCCCGCGCAGCACGTCCCGCCCCAGCGCGCCGCACGGCTCGGGCAGCGTGCGGTAGCGGCCGGGCGGCGCCGCCGGGGTGGCCTCGGCGGACGTGCCGGACGTGCCGTCGCCGGCCCCGCCGCCCTGCCCGGACACCCCGGAGCAGCCGGTCACGACCGCGGTCAGCGCCGCGAGCACCGCGACGCCGCCCAGGTACGTCCTGCGCTGCACGGTGGCCTCCCGGTGGCTCGTACGGTCGGACGAGAACAAGCTGGCACTGGCGCGCCGTCGTCGGGACGGCAGACCCATTGTCTACCGCACGCGCCGCGCGGCCGTCCGGCCCGCCAGCGTATATGCGGCGCTATGTCCGGCTTGCGCGGGGGTTGAGAAACGTCACTGCGGACGCCACCGCGGGGCGGGCGCCTGCGCGCGCGCCTGGGCACCCGGCCGTACCTGCGCGCCCCGGCCGTACCGGTCGCCCGCGCGTCGCGTACCGGTGCCTTCCGCGCCCGCGCGTCGCGTGCTGACGGGCGCGGTGTGCGTTCGGGGTGCACCGCGTGCCGTCCGCGCCCGGGACTTCCGGGGGCGCCCCCCATGCCCGGGTGAACCGCGCTCGCGTGTTCCGCGCACGGGCCCGGGCCGTGCGCGTCGGCACGTCGCGCGTCCGTGCCCGGTGTCCGTGTCGTCCGTGCCCCGCCTCCGTGGTCCGTGGCGCGTGCCCCCGTTCCGCGCCGTGGTCCGTCGCGCGTGCCGCCCGGTGCGCGCCGGGGTCCGGTGCGTCGTGCGGCCGGTGCCGGGGGGAAAACGTGTTGCCGCGCGGTGGTGGCGAGCGGCCACAATGGAGCCGATCCCGCGCCCTGGCCGCCACGAAGTCGGCGTTGCCGCGCGGGAGTCGTCGTCCATGAGCAGGGGGGAGCTGACGCGATCATGCCGTACACGGAGGTGCCGGGCGCCCGGGTGCCGATCCGGATGTGGGCGGACCCGGCCGGCGTCGAGGACGTCGCCATGCGGCAACTGCGCAACACCACCACGCTGCCGTGGGTCGAGGGGCTGGCCGTCATGCCGGACGTGCACTACGGCAAGGGCGCGACGGTGGGCTCGGTCATCGCGATGCGCGGCGCGGTCTGCCCGGCGGCGGTCGGGGTGGACATCGGTTGCGGCATGTCGGCCGTCCGCACGTCGCTGACCGCGAACGACCTCCCCGGGGACCTGTCGCGGCTGCGGTCGCGGATCGAGGCGGCCATCCCGGTCGGGCGCGCGGCGCACGACACCCCGGTCGACCCGGCCCGGCTGCACGGTCTGGCCACGGCCGACTGGGGCGCCTTCTGGGCGGGTTTCGACGGCGTGGCCGAGGCCGTGCGCTTCCGGCGCGAGCGCGCCGCCCGGCAGATGGGCACGCTCGGGGGCGGGAACCACTTCTGGGAGCTCTGCGTCGACGAGTCCGGCGCCGTGTGGGTCATGCTGCACTCGGGATCGCGCAACATCGGCAAGGAGCTGGCCGAGTACCACATCGGGGAGGCGCGGCGGCTGCCGCACAACCGGGACCTGGTCGACCGCGACCTGGCCGTGTTCGTCGCCGACACCCCGCAGATGGCCGCCTACCGCAACGACCTGTTCTGGGCGCAGGAGTACGCGCGGCGCAACCGCGAGGTGATGATGGCGCTCTCGCTCGACGTGCTGCGCAGGGAGTTCGGGAAGGCCCGGCCGGTGTTCGACCCGGTGATCTCCTGCCACCACAACTACGTGGCCGAGGAGCGGTACGAGGGGAGGGACCTGCTCGTCACCCGCAAGGGCGCGATCCGCGCGGGCCGTGGCGAGTACGGCATCATCCCGGGCTCCATGGGCACCGGCTCCTACATCGTCAAGGGCCTGGGCAACGCGGCGTCGTTCAACTCCGCCTCGCACGGGGCGGGTCGGCGCATGAGCCGGAACCAGGCGCGCCGGCGGTTCACCGCGCGGGACCTGGCGGAGCAGACGCGGGGCGTGGAGTGCCGCAAGGACGCCGGCGTGGTGGACGAGATCCCCAGCGCCTACAAGCCGATCGAGCAGGTCATCGAGCGGCAGCGGGACCTGGTGGAGATCGTCGCCCGGCTCAGGCAGGTCGTCTGCGTCAAGGGCTGACCACCGGGCCCCGCCGCTCAGGCGGTGGGGCCCGGCTCGATGGTTTTCCCAAACAAATTCTGCAAAAACTTCTTGGCAAAGTGTTCCCGGTGCTCCTACGCTCCCGGCATGGCAGATGACGAGCGCAAGCGCGTACTGGACCCCGTGGCGGACGCGGCGGCCCTGAAGGCCCTCACCCACCCCCTGCGGGTCCGGCTGCTGGGGCTGCTGCGGGAGAGGGGGCCCGCGACGGCCAGTGAACTCGCCGCCGTCACCGGGGAGTCGTCCGCGTCCACCAGCTACCACCTGCGGGTGCTGGCGAAGTACGACTTCGTGGTGGAGGCCGAGCACCGGGACGGCCGGGAGCGCCGGTGGCGCGCGGCGCACTCCCTGACCTCGTGGGACAACGCGGCCATGGACGCCTCGCCGGAGAGCCGCGCCTTCGTCGACCTCATGCGCAGGCGCCAGATCGAGCACCTGGGGGCCTCCCTCGCCCGGCACCAGGCGGACATGGCCGCCGGACGGCTGGACGGCGCGTGGGTGGAGCCGTCCGGGATCGGCGACTGGATGCCGCGGCTCACGCCGGAGTCGCTGAGCGAGCTGTTCGCGGTGGTCGAGGAGAAGCTGACGGCGCTGACCGACCGGGACGCGGGCGACCCGCGCGCCGAGCACGTCGTGTTCCTCGCCGCCGGTCTCCCGCTGGCGCCGCCGGCTCCCGCGGAACCGGAAGGGGAGCCGGCGCCGGAGCCCGGGTCGGAGCCGCCACCGCGGCGGGCGGAGCAGGGACGGACGCAGGCCGGGCCGGACGCGGACGGCGCCGCGTGAGCGCGGCCGGGGCGGCACGCACCGCCCGGCGGCGCTACGTCACCGTGAGCGCCCTGTTCTGGCTGCCCGCGGGGCTGGCCATCGCCCCCGGCGTGCTGCTGTTCACCGAGCGCGGCATGGCGCTGGCGGCCATCGCGGGCTTCTTCGCCGCGCACTCGCTCACCGCCGCCGTGCTGGAGCTGCCCACCGGAGGACTGTCCGACGTGGTGGGCCGCCGGGTCGTCCTGGCCGCCGCCGGTGTGCTGAACCTGGCCGCGCTCACCTTCCTCGCGCTGGGCACCACCGCCTGGGCGTTCACCGGGGGCATGGTGCTGATGGGGGCGGGCCGCGCCCTGTCGAGCGGGCCCGCCGAGGCCTGGTACGTCGACACCGTCCACGCGTGCGCCGGCCCCGACGCGGAGCTGCGCACCGGGCTGGCGCGGGGCGAGTCGGCGACCTCCGCGGCGCTCGCCGCCGGGGTCCTGCTCGGGGGTCTGCTGCCCTGGCTGCTGGGGCTCGACGCCGCGCTCGCCTCCCGGCTCGAAGCGGCGACGTCCGGGCTGGTGGTACCGCTGTCCGTGCCGCTGCTGCTGGGCGCGGTGGGCGAGCTGGGCTTCGTGCTGTACGTCCTGGCCGCCCTGCGGGAGCCGCCCCGTGTGGCGGTCACCGCTCGCGAGGTGCTGCGCGGGGTGCCGGTCACCGTCGCGAGCGGACTGCGGCTGGGCGGGCGCGACGCGCTGGTGCGCCGGGTGCTGCTCAGCGCGGGCGCGGCCGGGGGAGCCCTCGCCACCATCGAGCTGCTCGCGCCCGGACGGGCCGCGTCGATGACCGGCGCGGCGGAGTCGGGCGCCGTGCTCTTCGCCCTGGTGGCCTGCGCCGGGTTCGTCTGCTCGGCCCTCGGCAGCCACCTCGCGCCGGTCACCGCGCGGGTGGCGGGCGGCGGCGAGCGCGCGATCCTGGTGAGCCTGGGGGCCGGGGCGGGCGGCCTGCTCCTGCTGGGCGCCACGGCCGCCTTCACCGGCGCGCTCGCCGCGGTGCTCGCGGCCACCGGCTACGCCCTGGTCTACCTCGGGCTCGGCGCCGCCGGGCCCAACGAGAACGACCTCCTGCACCGCCGCGTCGCGAGCGACGCCCGGGCGACCGCGCTGTCCGTGCAGTCCCTGGCGCTCCAGGCCGCCGGGGCCCTCACCGGTCTGCTCGTCGGGGCGCTGCGACCGGGGGCGGCGCCCTGGCTGCTCGGCGGGGCCGTGCTGCTGGCGGGCGCGCTGCTGTGGGCGGGCGGCACCCGGCGCGCGGTCGGCGCCGACACCAAGGCCCCGCCCGCCGGGTCCGCCGTGCCGCCGTCGGCCGTGCCGGACGCCCGGAGCGCCGACGACCCGGCCGCCCCGGGGCCGCACCCCGTAGGTCCCGTCGCCTGACGGCCGGGCGGCCGGCGCCCCCGCCCCGCCGGTGGTCAGCCGGTGCGGTGCACCTTGCGGTTGGACGCCTGCGCGCGGGGCCGGACGACGAGCAGGTCGACGTTGACGTGGGCCGGCCGGGTCACCGCCCAGGCGATGGTGTCGGCGACGTCCTCCGCGCTCAGCGGGTCCGGCACACCCGCGTAGACGGCGTCGGCCCGCTCGGCGTCGCCCCGGAAGCGGGTGAGCGCGAACTCCTCGGTGCGCACCATGCCGGGGGCGATCTCGATGACGCGCACCGGCTCCCCGCACAGCTCCAGGCGCAGCGTCTCCGTCAGGGCGTGGGCGCCGTACTTGGCGGCGGAGTACCCGGCGCCGCCCTCGTAGACGGCGAGCCCCGCGGTGGAGGAGACGACGACCACCGTGCCGTCGCCGGACGCGGTGAGCGCGGGCAGCAGGGCCTGCGTCATGTGCAGCACGCCGAGCACGTTGACCTCGTACATGGTGCGCCACTCGGCCGGGTCGCCGGTGGCCACCGGGTCGGTGCCGAGCGCGCCGCCCGCGTTGTTGACCAGCACGTCCACCGGGCCCAGCGCGGTGGCGAAGGCGTCGACGGCCGCCCGGTCGGTGACGTCGAGGGGGTGGGCCTCGGCCGCGTGCCCGGCGTCCGCCAGCTCCCGCGCGAGCTCCGCGACGCGGTCCGCGCGGCGCGCGGTGAGCACGACGCGGTACCCGGCCGTGGCGAGCCGCCGCGCGGTCGCGGCGCCGATCCCGCTGCTGGCTCCGGTGACGACGGCGGTCCGGCTGCTCATGCGATGCCCTCCTGGCGACGTGCTGCTCGACGGCCCTGCGGCGCGCGTGGTGCGGCCCGGTCGGCAGGCTACCGGCCCTGGCACCATGGACGCCGACGCACGGTGAGGGGTGGGGATGGCGGAGTCGGAGCGCGGTGCCGCGCTGCTGGCCGTACGGGAGGTCGCGCACCGCTACGGCGAGCGCGAGGTGCTGCACGGCGTCTCGCTGACCGTCGCGCCGGGGGAGTGCGTGGCGCTGGTCGGGCCCAACGGCTGCGGCAAGTCCACGCTGCTGCGGCTGGCGGCCGGCCGGGAGCGTCCCACGGCGGGCCGCGTGGTGTTCGACGGCGCCGAGGTCGACGAGGACGAGCCGGCCACCCGCGCCCGGATCGCCGCCGTGCTGGACGCGGCGTCCTTCTACCCGGACCTCACGGTGGGCGAGCACCTGCGCTTCGTCGCCCTCGCCCACGGGCTGCGCGACGCGGACGCCGAGGCGGCCGTCGCCCGCGAGCTGTCCGCCCACCGCCTCACCGACCGGGCCGACGCGCTGCCCGCGGCGCTGTCCTCCGGCCAGACGCAGGCGCTGCTGCTGGCCACCGCGTTCGTCCGCCCGCACGCGCTGCTGCTGCTCGACGAGCCCGAGCAGCGCCTGGACGCCCGGGCGCGCGCCCGGCTCACCGACCGGTTGCGCGCCCACGCGCGGCGCGGCGCCGCCGTCCTCCTGGCCACCCACGACGCCCGCCTCACCGAGCGCGCCGCCGACCGGGTGCTCGCACTGGAGTCCGGCCGCCCGGCCGCCCCACCGGAACCGGCGGCCGATCCGCATGCGCGCTGACGCGGACCCCGGCCGGCCCGGGGCGCCGGACGCGCCCGCCCGGGACGCGCACGCCCGGGACGCCGCGACCCGCCGCGCGCTGGCCCACCTGCGCGCGGCGGACCGCCGGGGGCGGCGGGAGCGCCGGCGCGGCGCCCTGGTGACCGGTTACGGCGTCCTGCTCGTCGCGGCCGTGCTGGGCGCGCCGTACCTGCTCGCCGCCGCCGAGGGCGCCTGGTGGCAGCGCGTGCCCGGCGCGGCCGGGTGGCCGGCCGCGCTCGCCGTCGCGCTGCCCGCGCTGTGGGCCGCCGGGCCGGTGCTCGCCGCCCGCCACGCCGCCTGGCACGGCCCCGTCGGCGTCGACCCGGCCACCGCTTGGTGGGCGCTGCCGCAGCCGCTGCTGCGGCGCCGGCTGCTGCTGCCCCGGCTGGCGGCCGTCGCCTGCGGCACCGCGCTCGCGGGCGGCGCGGCGGGCGCGGCGGCCGGGTTCCTGCTCGGCACGCTCCCCGGCGCGGCCGTGGGCGCGGGGGCGGCGGCGGGGGCGTGGGCGGGTGCCGCGCTCGGGCTGGGCTGCGTGGCGGTGGGCGTGCTCGTCGAGCGGTACGACCGCGCCGTGCTCCGGCTCGGCCGCCGTCTGCGCGCGTCCGGCTGGGTGGTGCTCGGCGGCCTCGCGGCGCTCGCGGCGTGCGCACTGGCCGCGCGGGTGCCGGACTGGCTGGGACCGGTGCTGCTGTGGTCGGGGCCGTGGGGGTGGGCGGTGCAGCCCCTGGTGGCGGCGGTCGGCGCAGGGGCGCCGCGGTGGCCGGTGGCCTGCGCGCTGACCGCCGCGCTGCTCGGGGCCGCGGCGGTCTGGTGCGCGCGGGCCGCGCCGGGCGTGCCCGGGGAGGCGCTGCGCCGGCGCGCCCACCTCGTCCGCGCGGTGACGGCGTCGCTGTTCTCGCTGCGGCTGCGGGCGGCCCGGCAGACGCTGCGCGCCCCGCACCAGGCGGTCGGCCGGTCCCGGGTGCGGCTGCCCGTGCCCCGGCGCCGGTGGCTGCTGGTCCCCTGGCGCGACGCCACCGGCCTGCTGCGCGCCCCGGCCCGCGTGCTGGGGGCCGCCGTCGCGCTGACCGCCGCGGTGCTGCTGACGGCCGCCGCCCCGGCCGACGGGCTGCGGTACCAGGTGCTGGTGTCGGCCCTGGCACTCGGTGCCCTCTACCTGGCCGCCGCCCAACTGGCCGAGCCCGCCCGCGTCGACGGGGACGATCCGCGCCGGGCCGGGCCGCTGCCCTACTCCCGCGGCGGGCTGGCGCTGCGGCACGGCCTCCTCCCGGCCGCCGCCCTGCTCGCCGGGCTCTTGGGGGTCTGCGGCGCGGGCGCCCTCACCGGCGCGGGGCACCCCGGCTGGCCGGTGCTGCTCCTCGCCGCGCCGACGATGGTGGGCGCGGCGCTGGTGAGCGCCTACCGCGGCGGCCTGCCCGCGCACGTCGCGCTCGGCGTGGAGACCCCGTTCGGCAACACCGCGCCCTTCCAGATGGCCCTGTGGTACGCCCGCGGCCCCCTGGGCGCCCTGCTGTGCACCGTCCCGCCGCTGGCCGCCACGGTGCACGCCGCCGCGCTCCCCCTCCCCTGGGCCCTGTGGCTGGTGGTCGCCGCCCCCGGCTCCGCCCTGTGGGCGCACCGCGCCGCCCGCCACCAGGGGTGAGCCCGGCCGCCGGGCGGGGCCGCCGCGCCCGGGGAGCCGGGCGTGCCCGGGCGGCGCGGGAGGCGTACGGTCGAAGGATGACGAGTGTGCCTGAGGACGCGTACCACGTCGGGGTCCACGTCAGCGGCTGCGGCCGTGCGGCGGCGGGCACGGTGTTCGGTGCGCTGGAGAGCGCGTTTCCCGCCGGACTGCTGCCCGCGGGCCGGGAGGCGCTGGGTCGGGACGCGGGCGGCGACGGTGACGGCGGGGACGGCGGCGCCCACGGCGGCCACATGGTGTGGTCCGCCGAGGTCGACACCCGCCGCGGCTCCTCCGGCGCGACGGCGGCGCCGAGCGCGCTGTCCGAGCCGGTGGACGTCGACCTCGACGGCCCCGCGGAGCCCGTGGGACAGGTGAAGAGGGTGCTGACGGCCGCGTTCGACGCCGAGGACCACGGCACCTCGCCCGGGGAGCACGAGGTCGAGGTGCGGCTGCGCCTGCGCTAGCGCGGCCCGGCGCTCAGCGCGGCGGCAGCGGGGCCAGGAACGTTCCGTCCGGCTCCTGCCAGGTGCCGTCGAGGCACCACAGCGTGCCCCCGTCCGCCGCGGGCACGGCCCCGGCCCCGCCGGAGCACCGCTCGCCCGGCAGGACGGCCCCGGCCCGGGCGGTGTGGCGGGCGCCCGGCTCGTGCGGCGCCGGGTCGGGCGCGGCGGAGCCGTGCGCGGCGAGGTAACTGGCGTAGGGCACCGGCTCGCTCAGCGCCGGCCCCGGGTCCCACCCGCTCTCCGACGCGGTGGGCGACGGCGCCGGTCCGGCGGAGGGCGCCGCCGTCTCCAGCGGCACCGTCGCACACCCGGCGCCGCCCGCCACGCCGATCACGCAGCCGACCAACGCCCCTGCCCCACGCCGCACCCACGTCATCACCACCCAGTATGCCCCGCCCGCGCCGGGTCCGACCGGCTCCGCGCCAGAGCCGTCTGACTTGGCGTCAGGGCCAGACGAGGCAGTAGGCCTCGTGGCCGGCTTCGTGGAGGCGGTGGCTGAAGTCCTGCCACTCGTGCAGCAGCCGGTAGACGTCGAACGCGTCGCGGAGGCCGCCGCGTTCGGGAACGGTGGACCAGATGAACGCGGCGGCGCCCACGGACTCCTCGCCGACGCCGCGCAGGGGGTCGACCACCGTCATCGGCAGCTTGACCACCGCGTAGTCCGGGTGCAGCACGACCAGTTCGAGCGGGGGGACGCGGTGCAGGGGTATCCCCTCGATGCCGGTGAGGACCATCGCGGCCACCGTCTCCGGCTTGATGCGTGTGAACATGCCCTGGCCCAGCTCGTCCCCGCCCAGCTCCTCGGGCCGCATCGACAGGGGCACGCGCGCCGCCGTGGCGCCGTTCGGAGCGCCGAAGTACTTGTACGTCACCTCCACGCGGCCGCCACCCCTGACGCTCTCGCTCTCCGCCGCATCGCCGCGGTGCCGGCCCCGTGGTACGCGTTCCGGTTCGAGGTCCCCGGGACCCTCGCCAGGTCCGCCTCCGCGCTGCATGTCACCACCCGACTGTGCGCGGCCCTCGCCGCGCTGACCCGATCATCGTCTCAGAGACCTCCCCCGCCCACGGCCGGTGAAACGCCCGGCCGCACAAGCGCGCGAAGCTCTGTCACCATGGCTTGCGTGAGCTATCCGTACGAAGCACCAGTATCGCAGTCCCTCTTCGACCGTGCGGCCGTCGTGACGCCGGGTGGTGTGAACTCCCCGGTACGGGCCTTCGGGGCCGTCGGCGGCACCCCGCGGTTCATGACCTCGGGTTCCGGTCCGTACCTGACGGACGCGGACGGCCGCGAGTACGTCGACCTCGTCTGCTCCTGGGGGCCGATGATCCTCGGGCACCGGCACCCGGCCGTCCTGGACGCCGTGCGCGCCGCGGTGGAGCGCGGCACGTCCTTCGGCACGCCGGGCGAGGGCGAGGTGGAGCTGGCCGAGGAGATCGTCGCCCGCGTCGCGCCCGTGGAGCAAGTGCGGCTGGTGTCCTCGGGCACCGAGGCGACGATGTCCGCGATCCGGCTCGCGCGCGGCTTCACCGGCCGCGCCAAGGTGATCAAGTTCGCGGGCTGCTACCACGGCCACGTGGACGCCCTGCTGGCCGCGGCGGGCTCGGGCGTCGCCACCTTCGCGCTCCCCGACACCCCGGGGGTCACCGGCGCGCAGGCGGGCGAGACGCTGGTGCTGCCGTACAACGACCTGGCGGCGGTGCGGGCCGCGTTCGCCGCGCACCCGGACCAGATCGCCTGCGTCATCACCGAGGCCTCGCCCGGCAACATGGGCGTCGTGCCGCCCGCCGAGGGGTTCAACGCCGGGCTCAGGGAGCTGTGCGCCGAGCACGGCGCCCTCTACGTCTCCGACGAGGTGATGACCGGCTTCCGCGTCTCCCCGGCCGGCTGGTTCGGCCTCGACGGCGTCACCCCGGACCTGATGACCTTCGGCAAGGTCATGGGCGGCGGCTTCCCCGCCGCGGCGTTCGGCGGCCGGGCCGACGTGATGGCCGCGCTCGCCCCGGCGGGCCCGGTCTACCAGGCGGGGACGCTCTCCGGTAACCCGGTGGCCACCGCGGCCGGCGTCGCGCAGCTCCGCCAGCTCGACGAGGCGGCCTACGCGCGGCTGGACGAGACGGCCGCCACCCTGCGCGGGCTCGTCACCGAGGCGCTGGCCGGGGAGGGCGTCGCCCACCGGGTGCAGCGCGCGGGGAACATGTTCTCCGTCTTCTTCACCGACGAGCTGGTCACCGACTACGAGCGGGCCCGCGCCCAGGAGACGTTCCGCTACACCGCGTTCTTCCACGCGATGCTCTCGGCCGGGGTGTACCTGCCGCCGTCGGCCTTCGAGTCCTGGTTCGTGTCCACCGCGCACGACGAGCGGGCGATCGAGCGCGTCGCCGCCGCGCTGCCCGCCGCCGCCCGCGCCGCGGCCCGGGCGGTCGCGGCATGAGCGGGACGCACGACGCCGTCCGGGGCGACGCGGTGCGGCGCGACAAGACGGTCACGGTCGTCCACCTGATGCGCCACGGCGAGGTGGAGAACCCCGAGGGCATCCTCTACGGCCGCCTGCCCGGCTACCACCTGTCCGAGCTGGGCCGCCGGATGGCCGACCGGGTGGCCGACGCGCTCGACGGCAACGACATCGCGCACGTCGTCGCCTCGCCGCTGGAGCGGGCGCAGGAGTCGGCGCAGCCGGTCGCCAAGGCGCACGGCGTGGACGTGGCCACCGACGAGCGGCTGGTCGAGGCGGGCAACTTCTTCCAGGGCAAGACGTTCGGCGTCGGCGACGGCGCCCTGCGCCGCCCGGGGAACTGGCGCCACCTGCGCAACCCGTTCAAGCCGTCCTGGGGCGAGCCGTACGTCGAGCAGGTGGTGCGGATGTCCGCCGCGCTGGACGCCGCCAAGGACGCCGCCCGGGGCCGGGAGGCGGTCTGCGTCAGCCACCAGCTCCCGATCTGGACCGTGCGCAGCTTCGTCGAGCGCCGCCGCCTGTGGCACGACCCGCGCAGCCGCGAGTGCACGCTCGCCTCGCTGACGAGCTTCACCTACGTGGGCGACACGATCGTGTCCGTCTCCTACGCCGAGCCCGCGCTGGACCTGGTGCCGCCGCACCTGCGCGCCGGTTCCGCCCGGCAGCCCAAGCCCCGCCCGTCGCGCCCGTCGCGCAAGCCGTGGCGAACCGGTGGAAGACCGGCCTGAACAGGGCGGACGTTCGGGACAAGGGGGGCGCGGAATACCCCCCGGGCGCTCATGCGAAACTTTTCACATGAGCATCCGCCGCGCCCTCCGGGGCCGCTTCACACGCCGCGTTGCCACCCCGCTGGCCGCCGCCGTGGCCGGGACTCTCCTGCTGACCGCCTGCGAGGGTGACGACGTCTCCTCCGGCAACGGAACGAACTACGTGCAGGGCACCGGCGAGATCAGCACGCTGCCCGAGGACCAGCGCCCCAAGGCCCCCGACCTCGTCGGCGAGGACCTGCACGGCCAGGAGCTGAAGCTCACCGACTACCGGGGCAAGGTGGTCGTCATGAACGTGTGGGGCTCGTGGTGCCCGCCCTGCCGAGCCGAGGCCCCCCACTTCGCCGAGGTCTCCAAGGAGCTCAAGGACGACGGCGTGGAGTTCGTCGGCATCAACACCCGGGACCTCGACGTCGTCATGGCCAGGAAGTACGACGAGGGCTACGGCATCGAGTACCCGAGCTTCTTCGACCCCAGCGGCAAGATGGTCCTCCACTTCCCCAAGGGCAACCTGAACCCCAGAGCCATCCCGTCCACGCTGGTCATCGACCGGGAGGGGCGGATCGCGGTGCGCGCGCTGAAGCCGCTCTCGGAAGAGGACCTGCGCGGCATCATCGAGCCGGTCCTCGCGGAGAAGTGAGCGGGGTCACCCATGAACCTGCTCGCCGCCGTCACGGACACCAACGACACCGTCCTGTCCGGGGCCCTGCTGCTCGCGCTGCCGATCGCGCTCCTCGCGGGCCTGGTCTCCTTCTTCTCCCCGTGCGTGCTGCCGCTCGTGCCGGGCTACCTCTCCTACGTCACCGGCGTGGGCGGCTCCGATCTGGCCGAGGCGCGGCGCGGCCGGATGGTGGGCGGCGCGCTGCTGTTCGTGCTCGGCTTCACCGCCGTCTTCGTCTCCACGGGGGCCGCCTTCGGCTACGTCGGTGACCACCTGCTGATGTACCAGGAGACGATCACCCGGGTGCTGGGCGTCTTCGTCATCGTGCTCGGGCTGTCCTTCATGGGCGCGCTGCCCTGGCTGCGGCAGCGCGAGTTCCGCATCCACCGCAAACCCACCGTGGGCCTGCTGGGCGCCCCGGTGCTGGGCCTGCTGTTCGGCCTGGGCTGGACGCCGTGCATCGGGCCGACGCTCGCGGCCGTCAACGCGCTGGCCTACAACGAGGCCAGCGCGGGCCGGGGCGCGCTGCTCATGGTGGTGTTCTGCCTCGGTCTTGGCCTGCCGTTCGTCGTCGCGGCGCTCGCCTTCCGGCGGGCGCTGGGAGCTTTCGGCTGGGTCAAGCGGCACTACGCCTGGGTGATGCGCGTCGGCGGCGGGCTGCTCGTCGCGGTGGGCGTGCTGCTGGTCACGGGGATCTGGAACGAGATCGTCTACAAGCTGCAGGTGTGGTCCGCGGACTTCACCGTGGGGATCTGAGGCATGAGTCACGTGGACAGCACCGACGTCGGCACGCGCGGCGAGGACGCCCGGGCGGGCGTGGCCGACGGTGAGGCGGGCGCGGCTGAGGCGCGCGGGACCGAGGCGGGCGCGGCCGACGCGCGCGCGGCCGACGCCGACGCGCGCGCGGCCCGGGCCGAGCTGACGACGACCCCCGCCGAGGAGCCCACGGGCGGCGCCGGTGAGCGGGGCGCCGCCGGGATCGGCGTCCTGGGCTGGGCCCGCTGGTTCTGGCGCCAGCTCACGTCCATGCGCGTGGCGCTGCTGCTGCTCCTGCTGCTCTCCCTGGGCGCCGTCCCCGGGTCGCTCATCCCGCAGAACGGCGTCGACGAGTTCCAGGTGGCCGAGTTCAAGGAGAACAACCCCACGCTCGCGGACGTCTACGAGGCGCTCCAGCTCTTCGACGTCTACAGCTCGGTGTGGTTCTCCGCGATCTACCTGCTGCTGTTCGTCTCGCTCATCGGCTGCATCGTGCCGCGCACCTGGCAGTTCGTGGGCCAGCTCCGCTCCCGCCCGCCGCGCGCGCCGCGCCGCCTGGACCGGATGCCCGCCCACGCCACCTGGCACACCGACGCCCCGCCCGAGGAGGTGCTGGACGCCGCGCGCGGCCTGCTGCGCGGCAGGCGGTTCCGCGTCGCGGGCGGGGACGGCGGCGCGGACTCCGTCGCCGCCGAGAAGGGGTACCTGCGGGAAGCCGGCAACCTCGTCTTCCACCTGGCGCTCATCGTCATGCTGGTGGCCTTCGCCGTCGGGCAGCTCTGGTACGTCGAGGGCGGCAAGCTCGTCGTCCAGGGCCACTCGTTCAGCAACACGCTGACCCAGTACGACGACATCCGCTCCGGCCCCTTCTACGACTACGAGGACCTGGGCACCTTCGGCTTCACCCTGGAGGAGTTCCACTCCGCCTTCGAGCCGTCCGGGCCGCAGAAGGGCACGCCGCGCGACTTCCGCGCCGACGTCTCCTACTGGGACAGCCTCGACGGGGCGGAGCACCAGGACACCATCGAGGTCAACAAGCCGCTGGCCATCGGCGACTCGCGCGTGCACCTGCTCAACCACGGCTACGCCCCCGTCGTCACCGTCCGCGACGGGCAGGGCGAGCTGGCCTACCGCGGGCCCGTCCCGTTCATCCCGCAGGACGACAACGGCACCGCGCAGGGCGTCATCAAGGTCACCGACTACCGCGACGCCGACGGCGAGCCCGACCAGCTCGGCTTCATCGGCCTGTTCACGCCCACCTTCGGCATCGACGACCGGCGCGGCCCGCACTCGACCTTCCCCGCGCTCAACTACCCGGTGCTCTCGCTGTCCGCCTACCACGGCGACCTCGGCGTGGACGCGGGCCTCCCGCAGAGCGTCTACCAGCTCGACGACACCAACATGGAGCCGTTCCAGGACGAGAGCGGCGACATCCTGCGCAAAGCACTGCTGCCCGGCGAGTCGCTGGAACTGCCGGACGGCGCCGGGACGCTGAAGTTCGAGCGCATCGAGCGCTGGGCGTCCTTCCAGATCTCCGAGAAGCCCGCGACGGGCTGGGCCCTGGGCGGTGCCCTCGCCGCGATCGCGGGGCTGGCCGCCTCGCTGTTCATCCAGCGGCGGCGCGTGTGGGTGCGCGCCCGGGCGGGAGCCGACGGGCGCACCGTGGTCGAGCTGGCCGGGCTGGGCCGCAGCGAGTCCGCCCGGCTCCCGGAGGAGCTCGGCACGCTCGCCGAGCGCCTGACCGCCCGCGCGGCCCGGTCCGACGCCGGGTCCGACGCCGTGCTGGAGGCCGGGTCCGACGCCCGTGGCGAGGCGTCCGCCGCCTCCGCCTCCGCCGCCGCCTCCGCCTCCGACGCCGACGACGCCGCCGAGTCCGGTGCCGCCGCCGGTGCCGACGCCGCCGACCCGGCGTCCGACGCCGCCGGTGCGGCGCCGCGCACCGTCCCCGCCCAGCCCGCCGATGAGCGCCCAAGGAGCGAACCGTGAACCTCGCCGCGGCGAACAACCAGGCTTTGGCCGACTTCAGCACCGTGCTGATCTACTCCGCCATGGCCGTCTACGTCCTGGCCTTCGTCGGCCACATCGCCGAGTGGGTCTTCGGCTCGCGGAGCAGGGTGGCCCGCACGGCGGAGGCGCTGAGCCCCGCGCGGTCCGCAGGGGCCGCCCCCGCGGGCCGGGGCGCGGCGGCCGGCGGCTCCGCGCGGGCCGCCGCGGGCGGCGGCACCGCCGTCCTGGACAGGCCCGCGGTCGTCACCCGCTCCGGCAGTGCCCGCGCCGACGTGCCCGACGGGCCCGGGGCGGCGGCCGGCGACGCCCGGGGCGACCTCTACGGCACCATCGCCCTCGCCCTCACCGTGCTGGCGTTCCTGATCCACGCCGCCGGTGTCGTCACGCGCGGCCTGTCCGTCCAGCGCGTGCCGTGGGCGAACATGTACGAGTTCTCCACGACGTTCTCGATGGTGGCCGTCGGCGCCTACCTGGCCTTCGTGGTCGCCAGGAAGAACGTGCGCTGGATCGGCCTGCCGCTGGTCACCACCGTCCTGCTCGACCTGGGCCTGGCCACGACCGTCCTGTACACCGAGAGCGACCAGCTCCCGCCCGCGCTGGACTCGTTCTGGCTGGTCATCCACGTCTCGCTGGCCATCGGCTGCGGCGCGCTGTTCTACCTCGGCGCCGTCGGCACGGTGCTGTACCTCTTCCGCGACCGGTACGAGGGGAAGCTGGAGCGGGGCGGGAGCCCGGGCGCGTTCGCCACCTCGGTGCTGGAGCGGCTGCCGTCCGCCGCGTCGCTGGACAAGTTCGCCTACCGGGTCAACGCGGCCGTCTTCCCGTTCTGGACGTTCACCATCGTCGCCGGGGCGATCTGGGCCGAGGCGGCGTGGGGGCGCTACTGGGGCTGGGACCCCAAGGAGGTCTGGTCCTTCATCACCTGGGCCGCCTACGCCTGCTACCTGCACGCCCGCGCGACCGCCGGGTGGAAGGGCCGCAAGGCCGCCTACCTGGCCCTCGCCGCGTTCGCCTGCTGGCTGTTCAACTACTACGGCGTGAACATGCTGGTGCCCGGGCTGCACTCCTACTCGGGTCTGTGACGCCCGCCGCCGGGCCGCGCGCGGCCCGGCGGCGGGCGCCCGGTGCGGCGGGCGCCGGTGCTCAGGAACCGGTGACGCCGTCGACGCGCTCGCGCACCAGGTCCGCGTGCCCGTTGTGGCGCGCGTACTCCTCGATCATGTGCAGGTAGATCCACCGCAGGCTGACCGTGGACGCGCCGAGCACCTCGGCCGCCCGGTCGCTCACCGTGCCGCCGTCGTCCAGCGTGCGGGCGGCGCACGCCTTGCGGGCGTAGGCGATCTGCGCGCGCCAGTCGGCCAGCGCCTCCGGCAGCCCGCGGCCCTCCACGAGGGTGAAGCCGTAGCCCTCCCCCTCGCCCTCGTACAGCCGGGGCGCGTCCTCTCCGGCCAGCACCGCGCGGAACCACTGCCTCTCGACGGTGGCCAGGTGCTGGACGAGGCCGAGCAGGGTGAGCGCGGAGGGCTCGACGCTGGCCGTCCGCGCCTGCGCGTCGGTGACGCCGCGGCACTTGAGCGCCAGCGTCTCGCGGTGGAAGTCCAGCCAGGACTCCAGCATGGTGCGTTCGTCGGCGTGCGGCGGGGGGACGGGTCGTGGGTCGTGCGGGGTGGTCGTCGTCATGGCAGCACCCTTACGGGTCCGGGTGCCGAAAGGGAAACGGTTTTCCTCAGGACAGGTAGGACGTCCAGCCACCGGTGGGCTCCCGGCCCACGCCCAGCGCGCGGAGCTTGGTGAGGACGGCCTCGTCCTGGACGTCCAGCCAGTCGCAGAGCTGGCGGAAGGAGACCAGCCGCACGTCGCGCCGGCTGCCGTCGGCCATGTGCTTGACGGCCTCCTCGACGGCGTCCATGTAGATGCCGCCGTTCCACTCCTCGAAGTGGTTGCCGATGAACAGGGGTGCGCGGTTGGTCTCGTAGGCGCGCTCGAAGCCCTGGGTGAAGGCGCCGACGGCCTCCTCGCGCCACGCGGCGTGGTGCGCGACGGGGCCCTGCGTGCTGTTCTTGGACTGGTTGGCGAGGATGTTGTAGTCCATCGACAGCACCTCGAACGAGCGCCCGGGGAAGGGCACGGACTGGAGTGGCAGGTCCCACACGCCCTGCTTCTTCGCGGGCCAGACCTGGAGCCCGCCCGGGGAGCTGGCGTCGTAGCGCCAGCCGAGCTCGGCGGCCGTCGGCAGCAGGTTCTCCTGGCCGAGCAGGCACGGCGTGCGGCCGCCTATGAGCTCCGTGTCGTAGTCGAACGGCAGCGGCTCCAGCTCCGTGAAGCCCGTGTTCGTGCGCCACTCCTTGACGAACGCCGCCGACTGCTCGATCTCCGAGCGCCACTGCCGCGGCGTCCAGTGCTCGACGGAGCCGCTGCCGCCGCAGAAGTGGCCGTTGAAGTGGGTGCCTATCTCGTGGCCCTCCAGCCACGCCGCCCGCAGGTTCTGCAGGGTGCGGCGGATGTTGTCGTCGTCCAGGTAGCCGATGTCGGAGGCGCCGCGCGGGTTGCCGGGCGGGTCGTAGAGGTTCCGCTTGCTCTCGGGCAGCAGGTACAGGCCGGAGAGGAAGAACGTCATGGCCGCGCCGTGGTCCCGCGCGACCTTCCGGAAGCGCGGGAACAGCCCGTTGCCCACCTCTCCGGCGCCGTCCCAGGAGAAGACGACGAACTGGGGCGGCCGCTCGCCGGGCTCCAGGGGGCGCGGCGCGGGCGGCTGGTTGGGCTGCGGCCCGGTGTCGGCCGTCGACCCGTCCCCGATCGGCGTCACCGTCGGGCTCGGACTCGGCTCCGGTCCCGACGCGCCCTTGCCGGGCGGCGCGTCGCCCTCCGACGGCCGGGTGCAGCCGGCCACTCCGAGCGCCGTCGCGGCGGCGCCCCACGTGAGCAGCTTGCGCCGGGAGACCCCGTCCATACGTACCCCTTCGCCTGTGCGGACGGTCGTGCACTGCCCAAGAGGTCTACACGCCGAGCCCGGGTTCCGAAAATCCCCGGGCTTTGCCCCGTTGTTACGCCGCCCCCGCGCGACACCGCGCGCCGGAGCGTCGCCCCTGCGCGACGCTCCTGGTGAGGCCGCCCCCGGCGCCGTCCGCCGAACCGCTCCGCGGCGGCCCGCGGACCCGCCCCGACGCGGGGCGGGGTGACGCACGACACCGGGGCGACGGCGCGGGCGGGCGACGGCGCCCGGGCCCGGCGCGGTCCCGGCCGAGCGGGCCCGCGTGGCCGGCGGCCGGGGCCGTCCCCCGGGCGCGCGGCCGGGTCAGCGTCCCTTCGGCGGGTCCTCCGGGCCCGTGTCGCGGGCGTCGCCGGAGGCGGGCGGCTCCTCGGGATCCGGGGAGCGGCGCCCGCCGGGGTCGCCGAGGGACTTCAGGAAGTTCGGGTTGTCGTCCGGCGCGACCCAGCGGCGCTCGTCGGCGCGGACGGCGCCGTAGGGGGCGTTGCGGCGCGGCCGTCCGGCGATGAACCAGGCCAGCGGGCCCACCAGCACCTGGCCGAACAGCAGGACGATGAAGACCCACGCCAGCTTCGGCAGCTTGCGGACCTCCTCATCGCGCGTGTTCAGCACGTCGATGAAGGCGTAGATCCACACTGCCAGGATCAGCAGGAACGGCAGATACCTCAGCATGCGGGTCAGCCCCCAGGTGTATCGCGGACGGGACGGCGGTACCGCCAGCCTAAACGGAGCCCCGCCGCACCCGCCCGCGTCCGTACCGGATACTGGCACGTATGGCATACGACGATCTCCGCTCGCTGCTGCGGGCCCTGGAGCGCGACGGCGACCTCAAGCGGATCACGGCCGAAGTCGACCCGTACCTGGAGGTCGGCGAGATCACCGACCGGGTCAACAAGGCCGGGGGCCCGGCGCTGCTCTTCGAGAACGTCAAGGGCTCGGCGATGCCGCTGGCCATGAACGTCTTCGGCACCGACCGGCGGCTGCTGAAGGCGCTCGGCCTGCGCTCCTACGACGAGATCAGCCAGCGCATCGGCGGCCTGCTCAAGCCCGAGCTGCCGCAGGGCTTCGTCGGCTTCCGCGAGGCGTTCGGCAAGCTCGCCGGCATGACGCACGTCCCGCCGAAGAAGGTGAAGGAGGCCCCCGTCCAGGACGTCGTGCTCACCGGTGACGACGTCGACCTGGAGGCGCTGCCCGCCCTGTTCACCTGGCCCGAGGACGGCGGCTCCTTCTTCAACCTGGGCCTGACGCACACCAAGGACCCGGAGACGGGCGTGCGCAACCTGGGCCTGTACCGGCTCCAGCGCCACGACCGGCGCACCATCGGCATGCACTGGCAGATCCACAAGGACAGCCGCAACCACTACCAGGTGGCCGCGCGGCGCGGCGAGCGGCTGCCCGTCGCCATCGCCTTCGGCTGCCCGCCCGCCGTCACCTACGCCTCCACCGCCCCGCTGCCCGGGGACATCGACGAGTACCTCTTCGCCGGGTTCCTCCAGGGCCGGCGCGTGGAGATGGTCGACTGCAAGACGGTGCCGCTCCAGGTGCCCGCGCAGGCCGAGGTCGTCGTCGAGGGCTGGCTGGAGCCGGGGAAGACGCTGCCGGAGGGCCCGTTCGGCGACCACACCGGCTTCTACACGCCGCAGGAGGACTTCCCGGCGCTGACCGTCGACTGCGTCACCATGCGCCGGCGCCCGCTGCTCCAGTCGATCGTCGTCGGGCGCCCGCCGACGGAGGACGGGCCGCTGGGCCGGGCCACGGAGCGCTTCTTCCTGCCGCTGCTGAAGATCATCATCCCGGACATCGTGGACTACCACTTGCCCGAGGCGGGCGGTTTCCACAACTGCGCCATCCTCTCGATCGACAAGAAGTACCCCAAGCACGCGCAGAAGGTGATGCACGCGGTGTGGGGCGCGCACATGATGTCCCTCACCAAGCTCATCGTCGTCGTGGACTCCGACTGCGACGTGCACGACCTGCACGAAGTCGCCTGGCGGGCGCTCGGCAACACCGACTACGCGCGCGACCTCACCGTCGTCGAGGGCCCGGTGGACCACCTCGACCACGCCTCCTACCAGCAGTTCTGGGGCGGCAAGGCGGGCATCGACGCGACCCGGAAGTGGCCCGAGGAGGGCTACGCGCGCGGCTGGCCGGAGATGGTCGTCTCCGACCCCGGCACCGCCGCCAAGGTCGACCGGCGCTGGCGGGAGTACGGCCTGTGAGCTCCGCGGCCGGGAACGCCACGCGGCCCCCGGGGAAGGTGCGCGCCTTCCTGCGCCTCGTGCTGATCGAACACTCCGTCTTCGCGCTGCCGTTCGCCTACATCGCGGCGCTGACGGCGATGTTCCTGCACGGCGGCTCCGTGCGGTGGTGGACGCTGCTCCTGGTCACCGTGGCCATGGTGTCGCTGCGCACGTTCGCGATGGCGGCCAACCGGATCATCGACCGCGAGATCGACGCCCGCAACCCGCGCACCGCGGGGCGCGAACTGGTCACCGGAGCGGTGTCGGTGCGCACCGCGTGGACCGGCTCGGCGGTCGCGCTCGCCGTCTTCCTGGCCGCCGCCGCCCTGCTGAACCCGCTGTGCCTGGCGCTGTCCCCGCTGGCCGTCGTGCCGATGGTCGTCTACCCCTACGGCAAGCGGTTCACCAACTTCCCGCACGCCGTCCTCGGGCTCGCGCAGGCCATCGGCCCGATCGGCGCCTGGCTCGCGGTCACCGGCGCCTGGTCCTGGGAGGCCGTCGTCCTCGGCTTCGCGGTGGGCGTGTGGATCGGCGGCTTCGACCTCATCTTCGCCTGCCAGGACGTGGCCGCCGACCGCGCGCAGGGCGTGAAGTCCGTCCCCGCGCGCTTCGGCATCGCCGCGGCCCTGTACGGCGCGCGCGCCAGCCACGTCGTCACGCTCGCCCTGCTGGCCTGGTACGCGCTGCTCACGGACGCGGGGGCGTTCTTCTGGGCGGGCCTGGCCGTCGTCGCGGTCGCCTTCGTCTACGAGCACTCCCTGGTGCGCCCCGGCGACCTCTCCCGCCTCAACCGCGCCTTCTTCACGGTCAACGGCTTCATCGGCATCGCCCTGTTCACCTGCGCCCTCGCCGACCTGGCGACGCGCGGCCTCACCCTGTGACCCCCCACCCCGTCAGGCGGTGAGCCCCCCGCCCCGCAACGCGCCGACGAACGCCGCCCCCTCGGCGGCGGGGAGGGTGAGCTGCGGGCCGTGGCGCCGCTTGGAGTCGCGCACGGGCACGACGCCGTGTGGGAGGAGGCCACGCGAGACCTCGACACACTGTCCGCCGTCTCCGTCGCTGTAAGACGACTTGATCCACTCCGCTGCGGTGTGAAGCGGCTCAGCGCTCATGGCGGTACTCCTCCAGCACGGGCGGCGTGACGCCGTCCGGGGCAGTGCGTTCGTTCCCGGACGCTGACAGTTCAGGCGGTGAGCCCGCCGTCGCGCAGGGCGCTGACGAAGGCGGCCCACTCGGGGGCGGGCAGGGTGAGCTGGGGGCCGTGGTGCCGCTTGGAGTCGCGCACGGGCACGACGCCGTGTGCGAGGAGGCCACGCGAGACCTCGACACACTGTCCGCCGTTCGACCCGCTGTAGGACGACTTGATCCACTCGGTGGTCACGAGGTTCGGTTCAGTGCTCATGGCGGTACTCCTCCATTACGGACAGCATGAGGGCGCGGGAACTCGTCAGGGACAGTGCGTTGGCTCTCAAACGATCATAGTCTTCCAGGGCTGCGCTTACGGTGTCCGCTTGGTCGTACAGTTTTCCGCCCGACGGCCCGTCTGAGTAGAGGACGGTGGGCGACGAGTCGAACGTGAGAAGCGTGAAGGCCGCCAGGTGCGCCGCGGAAGCACCGGCCGAGAACGGGATGACCTGAATGTCGACTTGTGGTGAGTCAGCGGCTTCCACGAGGTAGGCGAGTTGCTCGGCCATCACTTCCGGCCCGCCTACCACCGTGCGCAGGCACGCTTCGTGCAGCACGACCCACACAGTCGGGGCACTGGTCTCATCGAGTACGTGGCGGCGTGCCAAGCGTGCTTCCACCTTGCCTCGGACGATCTCGGCGCATGCCCGTGGATATCCGGCGCGGAAGATGGCGCGAGCGTACTCCTCAGTCTGAAGCAGACCCATGATGCTCGTCACCGAGTAGTCCAGGATGCCGGACGCCTTGCCCTCCAGTTCCAGGTAGGGCCAGAACCAACTCGGATGATCGCCTTCCTCGATGCGGTGCAGGAGGCTGCTGAACAACTCCCCGGTGCCGAAGGCCATGTCACACCCCTTGGCGAACCGTGGGCTTGGCCTTTGCTTCCCGGTCTCCACCAGGCTGACGTACGCCTCCGAGTAGCCGGTGGCCCTGCCCAGATGCCTTTGCGTGATCCGCCGTGCCAACCGTACTTGTCGGACGTCAAGCCCGAAGCGCTGAAGTGGATTCAAGCTCCTGTGACCGAAGGTTTCGTCCAGTGCTCTGACCTCCCACAACTGTTGCATACTAAGGGTAGCCATCCAGTGACCCACTTTAGCGGCATGGCTCAAGGTGCTCAATGCGCTAGGCGGCTGGGCTTCGACGGTCACCAATTGACTACGAAGAGCGGGCCCGGCGAGGGGTGCGCGCGTAGCGAGGAGTGGCCGTGGTGATCGCTGAAGGACGGCTGGCCGACGCGCAGTCGGCGGCGGAGGAGTTGCGGCGGGCGTGCCGCGAGGCTGGTGTGGGACTGCCGGGCGTGCGGGTGGACGAGCGGGTGTGGGACTCCCCGGCGCACGGTCCGGTGCGGCTCGTGGAGTTGGGTGGGGCGCTGCCCGACGCGGCCCGGGAGCTCGCGGCCGCGCTGCGCCAGGCGGCCGCCTCGTGAGCGGCTGTGCCACGTGCGCGGAACTCCGTGCGCGGATGGCGGCGGCGCGTGCGGTCGGCGACTGGTCGGCGGTCACCGACTGCGTCGTGCTGATGCGGAGGCACGCCGGGCGGTGCGCCGGGCCGGAGACCGGGGAGGCGGGGCGTGAGTGAGCGGGGGCGGGCGCCCCGGATCTCGGCTGACGAGCTGGCCCGCAGGGTCGCGGAGTGGCTGCGGGCGGTTCGGGAGCACCTGGAAAGGCTGGGCCGGTGAGGCGGGGCGTCACCCGCTACTGGACGCAGGTCGTGGGTGAGGGGGCTGTGCGTGGGGACTGGGTGGCCGTCGTCCTCGGCGCGTGCCAGACGCGCACGCCCGACGGGGCGCTGAACTGGCTCCGTGCGCAGGCGTGGCGACTGGCGGACCGGCTGGAACCCGAGCCGGGCGGCGCCTGGTGGGCGCCGCCCGGGGCCCTGCGCCCGCGCCCGGACTCCGACGGGGACGCGGGGGTGTCCGGTCGGATGCGGGCCTGGGTGCTGGAGCCGGGACGTCAACGGGCCGCGTTGGGCGCGCTGATCGCCTGCCGGCCGCTGGACGTCGTCTTCGGGGACGTCACCGCGCGGTACGTGCTGCGCGCGCGGCCGGTGTCGCTGCCGTCCCGTGGCGGGCCGGGGGTCAGTCGAAGGGGGTCAGGGTGATGTGGGCGTTGCGGGGGGCGGCGTCGTGGACGAGGGACTCGTGGGCGCCGACGTCGTCGAAGGCGAAGGCGTACGCCTTGCCGTCGCGCATCTGCTGGTGGATCAGGCGGGCGTAGTGGTTGGTCACCGGGTCTCGGTAGAAGCCGGAGGCGTCCCTGTCGGGCTGGTGGCTGTTGGTGAGCAGGGTGGTGCGGTGGTAGCCCGCGCACAGGGTGCGGGCGATGGGGCCGCGCACCTGGTCGTTGGGGGCGTCCAGGAGCTTGTGGCAGCCGAAGACGGAGTCCGCGTCCGGCTTGGCGAAGGAGGTGACGACGGACCCGGAGGCGTCCGTGAAGTGCATGCGGTCGCCGTCGACCCTGCCGTGGTACTTCGTGCCGGGGTCGTGCGCGAAGGGGGTCACGGTCAGCGTCTCGTGCCGGTACTTCGCCCAGACGCGGTCGATGTAGTCGTCGATCACGTCCGGGCGGAGGATGCCGGAGCCGACGGCGTGGCCGGGGGAGAGGGCGCGCAGCACCGTGCCGTCGGCGCGGGTGCGGACCAGGTTCTCCCAGCCGCCGCCCTGGGCGCGCAGGCCGTCCAGGACGGCCCGGTAGCCGCCGGGGCGGAGCCGCCCGGTCTCCTCGGTGGTGCCGTCGGCGGCGGTCAGGCCGACGGTGTACGGGGCGGAGAACATGTCCACCTGGGTGGAGTTGATCCACAGGCCCGCGTCGTTGAGCGTGTACTCGGTCCAGTTGAACAGGGTGTCGTGGTTGGGGTCGGCCGGGTTCTGCACGGCGGGCTGGACCAGGCCGCCGTCGGCCAGCCGGAAGTCCAGCTTCCGCCCGTAGGAGAAGTAGACCCGGCCGGAGAACTTCGGCAGCCGCAGCGTCATGGAGCGGCCGTCGGCCGGGCCCGGGAACGACGCGTCGGGCGCGGGCACCGGCGGGGTGGCGCCGCGGGGCCAGGGGTGGAAGGTCCCGTCGGCGTCGGCGTAGCCCTGCCGTCCGGTGGAGAGCTGGGTGCCGATCACGTACACGTGCACCGGGTCGGCGCGGCCGGAGTCGTTGGTGAGGGTCAGCGGGATGGTGTCCGCGGCGGCGGCGACCGCGGGTTCGGCCGCGGCCGGAGCGGCGGGGCCCGCGGTGAGCACGCCCGCGGCGACGGCCGCCGCGGCGGCGAGGGATGCCAGCAGTCTGCGTGGGGGGCGCATCCGTTCCTCCTCGTGGGGGGGGGGGGATGGGGTCGAGGCGTCGCCAGCGTCGCGTGAGAGCGCTCTCATGTCAACGCGTCGCGCAGCGGAACCTTGCGGTGGGCCCTCTCGGGCGGGGTCGCCCGGCGCTTCGGCGTCCGCTCGGGCGTCTGCCGCGGCCCGGGCCGGTGGGGCGGGTGGGGGCTCACTCCCCGCGCAGGAGGACGCCGCGCTCCAGGGTGCGGGTGACGCGGGCGACGGCCTCGTGCTTGGCCAGGACGCCCTCGCCCATCGCCTCCCAGCCCGCCGACGTCAGGTACCACAGGCAGCGGATGAACCAGTCGACGTCGATTCCGGTGTCGAAGTAGCCCTGCGCGCGCCCGCGTTCGTAGAGGGCGCCGACCGGCCAGTGCGCCTTCTCCCAGGCCTCGGTGTCCCAGGTGGCGTCGGTGACCTGCGTCTCGTTGAACAGGAAGTTCACCCGGGGGCCCAGCTCGAACAGGGCCGGCACGAGGCGGCGGAGCGCCTCGGCGGGGGTGCCCCGGTCGAGTGCCGCCTCCTCGATCGTGCGGGCGGTGGCCTGGCTGGCGTCCTCGAACAGCGCGGAGACCAGGGCCGCCCGGTCGGGGAAGTAGCGGTGCAGGGTGCTGCGGCCGACCTCCGCGGCCCTGGCGATCTCGCTGAGCGAGGCGGTGCGGTCCTCGGTGAGCACGGCGAGGGCCGCGTCCAGGATGGCCCGCCGCGTCCGTGCCGTGGTTCCGGGGGGCGGGGACGCGGGTCGGGGCATGGGACGAGGATAGACCGCTGTGCCATCACGGGAGTGCGGCGTACGACCGTGGCGCATGCTGTTCTGCTATGGGACACTGTGTCCCATGCTGACTCATGCCGTACCGGACGGGATAGGCCTGCGCCCGCCCCGTCACCGCGTGGAGCGTCGCACCATCGCCCTGTGGGCGGTGCGCGCGGTGGGCGGCGCGGTGGCCGCCGCGGCGCCGCCCACCCTCGTCCACCTGCTGTGGCCGGACGCCCGCCCGTGGGCCGGACCGCTGCTGGCCGTGGTGGCCGGGCTCGGCGTGCTGCACGCCCTGGTCATGCCCGGCGTGCGGTACGCCGTCCACCGCTGGGAGGTCACCGACGCGTCGGTCTACGCCGCCGGCGGCTGGGTGGTGCGGGAGTGGCGCGTCGCGCCCGTCTCCCGCATCCAGACCGTGGACACCACGCGCGGGCCGGTGGAGCGGCTCCTCGGCCTGTCCACCCTCGTCGTCACCACCGCCTCCTCCAGCGGCGCCGTCCGCGTCCGCGGGCTCGCCCCGGCGGTGGCCGAGGAGGCGGCCGAGCGGCTCAACACGCTCACCCAGCGCACCCCGGGGGACGCCACGTGAGCGGGTCCGCGCCCGAGGCGCCCTGGCTGCGCCTGGACCGCCGCATGGTGGCGGTCGACGCGCTGCGCCTCGTCCTGGCCCAGCTCCCGGCCCTCGTCGCGCTGGTCGTCGTCGGGGTGGACGCCGACACCGTGTGGCCCCTGCTCGGGGTGGCCGCGTTCGGCGCGGTGAGCGCCGTCGCCGACCTCGTGCGCTGGTCCCGCACCCGGTACCGGGTCACCGCCGAGCACGTCGAGCGGCGCACCGGGCTGTTCGTCGTCCGCCACCGCTCGGTGCGCCGCGACCGCATCCGCAGCGTCGACGCCGACGCGCGCCTGCTGCGGCGGCTGGCCGGGCTGCGTCGCGTCACCATCGGCGCCGGGCAGGTGAACACCGCCGGGGAGTCCGCGCTCACCCTGGACGCGCTCTCGCTGGACGCCGCCCTCGCGCTCCGCCGCGACCTGCTGGACGGGGCCGGGCCCCCCGACGCCCTCGCCACGCTGGCGCGCTTCCGCTGGACGTGGGTCTTCTACAACATGGTGAACGTGTGGGCCTACGTCATGGCCGCGGGGCTGCTGTGGGGCGCGTACTGGACGGCGACGATGTTCGGCGCGGACCCCGGCGGGTGGGTCGGCGGCCTCGCCGACTGGGACGCGCTCGGCCCCTGGCGCACCGCCCTCGTCGTGCTCGCCGCCGTGGGGCTGCTCGGCTTCCTCGGCATGGCCGGGGCCTACTTCACCGAGCACGCCCACTTCCGGCTCGAACGCGTCCCCACCGAGAACGGCACCGCCCTGCGCACCACGCAGGGGCTGCTGAAGACCCGCGAGATCACCCGCGACGACGCCCGGCTGCGCGGCGTCGCCCTCTCCGAGCCGCTGCTGTGGCGGTGGGCGGGGGTGACGGACACCTCCGTCATCACCACCGGCCTGTCCCGCTGGAGCGTCGCCGCCACCGTCCTGCCGCGCGGCCCGCGCGGGGTGGCGCGGCGGGTCGCGGACGCCGTGCTGGCCGAGCCGGTCAGCCCCCTCGCCGCACGCCTGGCGCCGCACCCCGCGGCCGCGCGGCGCCGCCGCCTGTGCTGGGCGGCCGCCGTCGCCGCCGCCGGCGCGCTCGTCCTGTACTGGCTCGCCGCCACCACCGCGCTGCCCGCCGCCACCTGGTGGCTCGGCGCCCTGGCCCTGCTGCTCCCCGGGGCGCTGCTCGCGGAGGCCGGGTACCGCGCGCTGGGCCACGCCGTCAGCGGGCGGTACCTGGTTCTGCGCTCCGGAGCCGTCAGCCGGGCGACGTCCGCGCTGCGCCGGGACGCCGTGAGCGGGGTCCGCGTCCGGCAGTCGCTCCTCCAGCGGCGGCTGGGCCTGGCCACGGTCAGCGTGAGCACCGCCGCGGGGTACGGCGTCTACACCGCGCACGACCTCGCGGCCGCCGACGCCGCCCCCTTCGCCGCCGACGCCCTGCCCCACCTCGCCCCGTTCCTGGCGGCGCCGGGGGAGCGGCCCCCGGCGCGGGACCCCCGGGGCCGCGCGGCCGTCCGTCAGCTGTAGGGGCTGGGGCCGATGCCCTGGCGCGGCGCGCGGCGCGCGGGGGTGCGGCGCAGCCAGAACGCGGCCAGGACGCCGCCGACGAGGCCGAAGAGGTGGCCCTGCCAGGAGACGCCGGAGGACGTGGGCAGCACCCCCCACAGGATCGAGCCGTACAGCAGGAGCACGGTGACGCCGACGGTGATGTCCAGCGCGTCGCGCTCGACGAACCCGCGCACCAGCAGGTAGCCGAACAGGCCGAAGACGACGCCGGAGGCGCCCGCGGTGTTCGTGCCGCCGGGGGCGGTGAGCCACACCCCGAGCCCGCTGACGACGATGATGACGAGCACCACGCCGATGAACCGGGCCAGCCCGCGCACGGCCGCGAGGAAGCCGAAGATCACCAGGGGCACGGTGTTGGCGGCCACGTGGTCCCAGCCGAAGTGGAGGAACGCGGCCGGGAAGATGTCGAGCAGCTCGTCGAGTTGGCGCGGCTCGATGCCGTACTCGCCGACGATCATCCCGTTCGCGGTGTCGAACGCGGCCAGCAGCCACAGGAGCGCGGCCCAGGACAGCATGAACGTGGCCGCCGTGACCGCCCGGGAGCGGCGGGACGCGGGCGCGCCCGTGCCCCTCGGTCCGTACGCCATCCCTACCCCCTGTGCACCACCGCCGACTGCTACAGCTCCAGCGTACGCAACGTGTGCAGCAGGGAGGAGAGCTCCGGCTCACGCAGGGTGGCGTAGGTGAGGGCGGCCAGCAGGTCCTGCGGGTGCAGCTCGCGGGCGCCGCCGGGCGCGGCCACCCGGGTGACCTCGCCCGGCGCGAACTCCAGGCGCAGCGGCAGCGGGCCGGCGTCCGCCGGGGCGTCCGGGTCGAGGCGGGCGAGGTCCACGGTGAGGGTGGACAGCGCGCCGTGGCGGAGGGCGAGGTCGAGGTCCACCCGGTGGTCGGGGGCGTGCTCCAGCCGGGTCAGGTCCGGGTCCCCGAGCCGGTGGGTGATGGGCCGCAGGGCCGCGGCCAGGCTCAGCGCGGCGTCCCGGGCGGGCAGCGTGACGGTGACGCGTTCGGCGCCGTCCCGGGTGCCGCCGTCGCGCACGGAGCCGTGCCCGGTCAGCGTGGCGCGCACCGCGTCGGCCAGGTGCCGCTGCACGTCGGCGGTGGTCAGCACGGAGGTGGAGCGGGTGAGCCGCTCGGCCGGTTCGCCGGACTCGCCGCCCAGCACCTCCGCGAACTCCCCGAACGCCGCCGGGTCGACCCGCACCCACCGGCCGCGCAGCGCCGACTGCGCCACGTGCAGCGAGGAGGGCAGGTCGTCGGTGAGCTCCTCCAGCTCCGGGGCGTGCCGCAGCACCGGCCCGCGGTGGCCGACCTCCGTGGCCAGCGCCTCCAGGCCCACGCGCACGTACAGCTCGTCGCCGACCGACTTCACCCCGAGCACGTCCCGGCCGCCGAAGTTGAGCGCGGCGGCGGTCTCCAGGCGCGCGGAGTCCGGCAGCTCGCGCAGGGGCCCGTCGGCCCGCACGGCGGCGGCGAACTCCAGGTCGGCCAGCAGCCGGGCCTGCTCCCGCAGCCGCCACGGCTGCGCCCGGGGCCCGGCGCGGTGGGCGAGGTAGCGCTCGATCCGCCGCGGCGAGGCGTCCAGACGCGCGGTCACGGACACCGCGTCGCGCGCGCCGAGGCGCTCGACGGCGGCGGCGACGCGCATCGCCGTGGTGACCTGCTCCGTCGCCCGGCAGGCCACCGCGCCGCCGACGAGGAGGGCGACGCAGACGGCGACGGCGACGACGCCGGTCACCACGGGGGCCCGGCGCGGGCGGCGCGGTGTGTCGGTGCGCGTGGCGATGGCGTGCTCCCTGGCTCGGCGGGCGCCCCGGCTGCGGCGGCGCGGCTCGGCGCGCCGGGACGCGCGCCGAGGGCCACGCTAGCGCCCGCCCGCCGGGGCCGTAGGCTCGACCGGGTGACCGACGTCGAGCGCCGCCCGTGGATCGTCGGCGTCTCCGGAGCCTCCGGGACGCCCTACGCCGCCGCCGTGCTGCGGGCCCTGCTCGCGGCCGGCGAACCCGTGGACCTGGTGGTCAGCCGGGCCGCGCGGTTGACGCTGCTGGACGAGACCGGGCACCCCTTCCGCGACGCCCACTGGGCCGACGACCTGCGCCGCTGGCTGGCCCGGGGCGCCGACGGCTCGCCCGAGGCGTTCGGCGAGGTCGGCGTGGCGGACGTGCGCCACTGGTCGGCCGGTGACCTGGCCGCCGGCCCGTCCTCCGGCTCCTACCCGGCGCGCGGCATGCTCATCGTCCCCGCCTCCACGGCGTGCGTGGCCGGGGTGGCGCTCGGGCTGTCCAAGGACCTGCTCCAGCGCACGGCCAGCGTCACGCTCAAGGAGCGGCGGCCGCTGGTGGTGGCCGTGCGGGAGACGCCGCTGAACGGGCAGACGCTGCGGCACCTGGTCACGCTGGACGAGGCGGGCGCGGTGGTGCTTCCCGCCTCGCCCGCCTTCTACGCCGGGGCGCGGCACATCCAGGACGCCGTGGACTTCGTCGCGGGTCGCGCGCTCGACGCCGTCGGGGTCCCGCACACGCTCTACCGCCGCTGGTCGGGGGAGCTGGGCGCGGGGCAGGGGTGACGCCGGGGCGGTGGCCCGAGCGGGGGCGCGCGGGGTGATCGTCCAGCGCGCGACGCCGGGCGCACGCCCCGTGCACGGGGGCGTCCCGGGCCCGCGCACGGCGCCGTCCCGGGCCCGCGCGCCGGGTTGGCGGGGAGTCCCCGCGCGGGGTGCGCGGGGGCCCACGAGGGAACACCTCGCAGGCGCTGAGGCGCCGATGGCTTAGATTCTCATTGCGTAAGGACGCACGGGCAACGCAGTGGAAGGCAGCGGACGCATGGACGCGGTGGACAGACAGCTCATCCAGGCGCTGCGGGAGAACGGCAGGGCCTCCTACGCGGAGCTGGGTCGGCTCGTCGGCCTCTCCGGGCCCAGCGTCACCGACCGGATCAACCGCCTGGAGGCGGCCGGGGTCATCACCGGCTACCGCGCGACCGTCGACGCCCCGAGCCTGGGCCTGGGCGTCACCGCGCTGATCGGCATCTCGCTCACCGACGCCACCGACCACGAGGACGTGGCCGGGCGGCTGCGCAAGCTGGTGGAGATCGAGGACTGCTGGTTCATCGCGGGCGACGACTCCTACATGCTCAAGGTCCGCGCCACCGACGTGGACGGGCTGGAGCGCACGATCCGCCGCCTGTCCGGCACCGAGGGCGTCTCGCGCACCCGGACCACGATCGTGCTCTCCACCAAGTGGGAGAACCGCGTCGGCGAACTGCCGGACCCCGAGGCCGACGGCGACTGACGGCCGACGGCGACTGACGGCCGTGGCGGCTGACGGCCGTCGGCGACCGGCGCCGTCTGGCCGGCGTCGTCGGTGGCCGGCGCCGTCGGTGGCCGGCTGCCGTCGGCCGACGCGGGTGCCGGACCCGGCCCGCGTCGACCCCGCGACCGGGGCCCGGCCGACGCCGTCCGGCCGTGGGCCCCGGGGCCCGGTTCCGTAGGCCGTGGGCTTGGTTCCGTCCCGCCCCGGGGCGGGCTCCGCCCGGCCGGGGACGGTTCCGTCCACCCCCGGGCTCCGCTTCCTCCGGCCCGGAGGGCTCCGCTTCGTCCGGGCGCGGGGCCGGTCCCGCGCACTCCGGGCGAGTCCCGTCCGCCCCGGGCGGCCCCGCTCCGTCTCCCGCGCCGCCGGGCCAGCCCCGCCCCGACTTGTCCGGAAAGGGGTGGCGTACGCTCGTCTGCGGCGCGAGCGGCGAGCGAGCTGCCAGGACTCAGGGAGGCGCGAGGTATGGACGCTGGGCTCAAGCGGGAGCTGGCGGAGAAGGTCCGCTCCGGCGAGCGGCTGACCCGCGAGGACGGCCTCGCCCTCTACGCCTGCGACGACCTGGCCTGGCTCGGCGGCCTCGCCCACGAGGTGCGCACCCGCAAGAACGGTGACGCGGTCTACTTCAACGTCAACCGGCACCTCAACATGACCAACGTGTGCACCGCCTCGTGCGCCTACTGCTCCTTCCAGCGCAAGCCGGGCGAGAAGGACGCGTACACGATGCGCATCGAGGAGGCCGTGAAGCTCGCCGGGGAGATGGAGGGCGAGCACCTCACCGAGCTGCACATCGTCAACGGCCTGCACCCCACGCTCCCCTGGCGCTACTACCCGCGCTCGCTGCGCGCGCTGAAGGAGGCGCTGCCGGAGTCCGTCTCGCTCAAGGCGTTCACCGCCACCGAGATCCACCACTTCGAGACGATCTCCGGCCTGGACGCGAGCGAGATCCTGGACGAGCTGATCGACGCGGGCCTGGAGTCGCTGACCGGCGGTGGCGCGGAGATCTTCGACTGGGAGGTCCGCCAGCACATCGTGGACCACGCGACCCACTGGGAGGACTGGTCGCGCATCCACCGCCTGGCGCACGCCAAGGGCCTGAAGACCCCGTGCACCATGCTGTACGGGCACATCGAGGAGCCGCGCCACCGCGTCGACCACGTGCTGCGGCTGCGCGAGCTCCAGGACGAGACGGGCGGCTTCCAGGTCTTCATCCCGCTGCGGTACCAGCACGACTTCGTCGACCTCAAGGACGGCAAGGTGCGCAACCGCCTCCAGGCGCGCACCACCATGGCCACCGGCGCGGAGGCACTGAAGACGTTCGCCGTCTCCCGGCTGCTGTTCGACAACGTGCCGCACGTGAAGGTCTTCTGGGTCATGCACGGCGTGCAGACGGCGCAGCTCGCGCTCCAGCACGGCGCCGACGACATGGACGGCTCCGTCGTCGAGTACAAGATCACGCACGACGCGGACAACTTCGGCACCCCGGACAAGCTGACCCGCGAGGACCTGCTGGAGCTCATCCGCGACGCCGGTTTCCGCCCCGTCGAGCGCAACACCCGCTACGAGACGGTGCGCGAGTACCCCGGCCCCGACCCGGACCGGCGCGAGTCGCCGCAGCCGATGCGGGTGTGAGGTACCGGTGGCGCTGACGCACGTGCTGGACCCGCCTCCGGAGCGGGAACTGCTCGACGGGATCTGCGGCCTGTGGGCCGACGTCGTCAACGCGGGCGGCGCCGTCGGCTTCGTCCCGCCGGTGACGCGCGAGGACGTCCGCCCCGAGCTGCTCAGGCACCTGACCGCGCTCACCGAGGGCCGCACGCGGCTGCTCGCCGGTTTCGACGCGCACGGCGAGGTGAAGGCCACGGCGTTCCTCACCCGCAACACCCACCGCCTGATGCGACACTGGGTGTGGCTCTACACCGTGATGGTGCACCCCGAGCGGCAGCGCGGGGGAGCCGGACGGGCCCTGCTGGCCGCCGCCGAGGACGCCGCCCGGGGCATGGACGGCATCCGCGGCATCCGGCTGACGTGCCGGGGCGGGATGGGCCTGGAGCACTTCTACGCCGCGTGCGGCTACAAGGAGGTCGGCCGCGTGCCGGACGCGATCCGGGCCGGGGCCGACGACTACCGCGACGACATCACGATGTGGCTGCCCCTGACATGACCACGGACCGAGAACACGCGCCCGAGCCCCGCGCCCCCCGCCACTCCGAGCCCCCGCCCGCCCCGCGCGACACGGGCCGGGAGCGGCCGGGCCCGCCCCGGCCCGCGCCGCTTCGAGACGACCCGCGCCAGGACCGAGACGCGTCGCGCCAGGACAAGGGAGACACCGCCGTGACCAGCACCACCAGCCCCGGCCCCGCCGGGGGACCCCGCGCCACCGAGGGCACCACCGAGGGCACCGGCGAGAACGCCGCCGCCCGCACGCCCGCCGCTCCGCCCGCCGCCGGCACGCCCGCCGCTCCGACCGCCGCCGGTCCCGGCACGCGGCACGCGGCGCTGCGGTACACGCTGCTGCGGCTGGGCCTGTTCGCCGCCTGCTTCGTCGTCCTGTCCGTGCTGGCCTGGTTCGGGGTCATCCCCGCGGGCCTGGGCAGGTCGAACCCGCTGTGGCTGCTCGCGCTGTCCATCCTCGTCTCCGCCCCGCTCAGCATGGTGCTGCTGCGTCGGCAGCGCGAGGCGATGGCCCAGCAGATCGCGCCGCGCGTGGAGCGCGTCTCCGGTTCGGTCAGGAACCGGCTCGCCGCCCACCGCGACCAGGAGGACGACGTCGCGTAAGACGCGTCACAGGGCCGCGCCCACCCCGTCGGGAATGCACCGTTCCCGGCGGGGTGTTGTGCTTCCACGCGCCCAGCGCCCAAAGGCAGGCTTTGAGAGCCCCAAAGAGGGAGTGTTAGCGTGACGCCCATGACGAACCCCGCCCGGCCCGGTGCCGCCCCGCGCGGCGCGCTGCTGGTGGCGCGGTTGCACGTCGATCTCTGCCGCTGTCACGCCATGGCCTGTTCCCCGGGCTCGGCCTGCTCCTCCACAGGCTGACGAGCCCGCGCCCCCTAGCGGCTTTCCGGCGGCCGGACGACAATCTCCGGCGCTCGACCCGTGCGTGTCCCGCTCCCTGCCCGCCTCTTCTCCGGAGTGTGTCCGTGTCCCCCACGTCTCCTCAGTCCCCCGCGTCCCCGGCCACCGGCCGCGCGCCGCGCGCCCGACGGTTCCCCCGGGTGCCGTTCTGGGCCCAGATCCTCACCGGCCTCGTCCTCGGCGTGCTGCTGGGCTGGCTCGCCCGCAGCGCCGACATCGCCTGGCTCGGCTCGGGCCTGGAGCGCATCGGCGACCTCTTCGTGCAGCTTTTGAAGCTCGCCGTGGCGCCGCTGGTCTTCTTCGCCATCGCCATCTCCATCACCAAGCTCCGCGACGTCTCCAACGCCGCCCGGCTGGCCAGCCGCACCCTGCTGTGGTTCCTGGCCACCTCGCTGGTCGCGGTGGCCATCGGCCTGACCATCGGGCTGCTCACCAACCCCGGCGCGGGCACCGGCCTGACCCCGGAGGACGGCGGCCGGCCCGAGAACTCCGGCTCCTGGCTGGACTTCCTCACCGGCATCGTCCCCTCCGACGTCATCACGCCGTTCACGGAGCTCAAGGTGCTCCAGATCGTCTTCATGGCCGCCGTCGCGGGCGTGGCCGCGCTGAAGATGGGGGAGCGGGCCGCCCCGCTGCTGGCCGTCGGCGAGTCGGTGCTCGCGCTGCTCCAGAAGGCGCTGTGGTGGGTCATCCGCCTGGCCCCGATCGGCACGCTCGGCCTCATCGGCAAGGCGATCAACGAGTACGGCTGGGACCTGCTGGGCCAGTACGCCACGTTCACCGTCGACGTCTACGTGGGCTGCCTGCTGGTGATGTTCGGCGTCTACCCGCTGCTGCTGGGGCTCGTCGGACGCGTCAGCCCGTTCCAGTTCTTCCGCGGCGCCTGGCCCGCGATCCAGCTCGCCTTCGTCTCGCGCTCCTCGGTGGGCACCATGCCGGTGACCCAGAAGGTCGTCGAGCGGCTCGGCGTCCCGCGTGAGTACGCCTCCTTCGCGGTGCCGTTCGGGGCGACGACGAAGATGGACGGCTGCGCCGCGATCTACCCGGCGCTCGCGGCGATCTTCGTCGCGGAAATTTTCGGCGTCACCCTGGGCGTGCAGGACTACCTGCTCATCGCCTTCGTCTCGGTCATCGGCTCCGCGGCGACCGCGGGCCTGACCGGCGCCACGGTCATGACCACGCTGACCCTCTCCACGCTGGGCCTGCCGCTGGAGGGCGTCGGCCTGCTGCTGGCCATCGACCCGATCCTGGACATGATGCGGACGGCGACGAACGTCACCGGCCAGGCGGTCGTCCCGGTGCTGGTCTCCGCCCGCGAGCGCATCCTCGACACCGACGCCTTCGACGCCGCCCGCTCCTTCGACCTCGACGAAGAGCCCGAGCCGTCCCGCCCCGCGCAGCCGGCCCCGGCCTCCTCCCCGGCTCCGGCCCCGGCCTGACCCCCGGCCCCACCCCGTCCCTCCCCACGGCGGGCGGCGCCTCCCCGCGAGGTGCCGCCCGCCGTGTTCGTGCGTCACCCGCGAGGCGCGGCGTGAAAACCCTGTGGGGATATCGCGCCGGGGGTGGTAATGGCGGGGCGGGGGCGGCAACCTACGGTTGGGTAAGTTTCATTGAACTGTTGTCGACAAGGGCCGGGGCACGGAGAGGACGTCACGCATGTCCGCACAGCACAGCACCGCAGCCACCCGCACCGCGACCACCCGCGCCGCGGCCCCCGGCGCCGCCCCGCCGCCCGCCGCCGGTGGGGCGCCGTCGGCCCAGCTCGTTCCCCCGCTCCTGCGCCGGTCCCGCGACGGCACGGTGCGCCAGGCCGAGATGCCGCCGCTGGTGCCCCCGGCCACGCACGGCTCACTGGCCGACATCCCGTTCACGAACGCCGCCGAGGCGCCCCAGGAGGTGGCGCTCGCCCGCCGCCGCCGCGACGGCGGCTGGGACGACGTCACCTGCGCCGCCTTCGCCGAGCAGGTGCAGGCCGTCGCGCGCGGCCTGCTCGCCGCCGGGATGCGTCCCGGCGACCGGCTGGCCATCATGGCGCCCACCAGCTACGCGTGGACGCTGCTGGACTTCGCCGCGTGGGCCTGCGGACTGATCACCGTGCCCGTCTACCCCACCTCGTCGGCCGCGCAGACGCGCTGGATACTCCAGGACGCCGGCTGCACCGCGATCGCGGTGCAGGACGTGGCGGGCGCGCGGCTGGTCAGCGGCGTCCGCGGCGCGCTGCCGTGGCTGCGGCACCTGTGGCAGCTCGACAACGGCGCGATCGAGCAGCTCATGGTCACCGGGCAGGCCGTCCCGGACGCGCTGGTCACCGAGCGCCGCGCGAACCTGACGCCGGACAACGTCGCCACGCTCATCTACACCTCCGGCACCACCGGCCGCCCCAAGGGCTGCATGCTCACCCACGGCAACTTCCTGGCCGAAGTGGGCAACGCGGTCGAGCTGCTGCACCCGGTGTTCAAGACCGTCAGCGACGAGCCCGCCTCCACCGTGCTGTTCCTGCCCCTCGCCCACGTCTTCGGGCGGATGGTGGCCATCGGCTGCCTGCGCGCGCGGGTCCGCCTCGGCCACGCGCCGAGCACCGACACCGACGAGCTGATCGCCGCCTTCGCCTCCTTCCGCCCGACGTTCCTGCTGGCGATCCCCTACGTCCTGGAGAAGATCTACAACCGGGCGCGGGCGACGGCCGAGGAGATGCGCCGGGCCTCGTCGTTCGAGCGGGCCGAGCGGGTCGCCGTCCGCTACGGCGAGGCGACCGCCGCCGACGCCGGGGGCGGCAAGCCCCCCGGCGTCGCCCTGCGCGCGGCGCGCGGCCTGTACGACGCGCTGGTCTACCGGCGGATCAGGGCGGCGCTCGGCGGCCACGTCCGACACGTGATCTCCGGCGGCTCGCCGCTCGGGCGGCGGCTGGGCGCCTTCTTCGCGGGCGCCGGGATCGAGGTCTACGAGGGCTACGGGCTCACCGAGTCCACGGCCGCCGCCACCTGCACGCCGCCGCTGCGCCGCAAGCTGGGCACGGTGGGCTGGCCGATGCCCGGCACGACGGTGCGCGTCGCGGCCGACGGCGAGGTGCTGCTGAAGGGCGCGACCGTCTTCGGCGGCTACTGGGACGCCGAACGCCAGGTCGTCGTGCCGGAGACGGACGACCAGGGCTGGCTGCCCACCGGCGACCTCGGCGCGCTGGACGACGAGGGCTACCTCACCATCACCGGGCGCAAGAAGGACCTGATCATCACCTCCGGCGGCAAGAACATCGCCCCCGCCCCGCTGGAGGACTGGCTGCGGGCCCACCCGCTGATCGGCCAGTGCCTCGTGGTGGGCGACAACCGCACCCACCTCGCGGCCCTGATCACCCTGGACCCCGACGGCCTGGGGCACTGGCGCCGCATGCACCGCAAGGGGGAGGTGCCGCTGCGGGAGCTGGTGCGCGACGCCGACCTGCGGCACAACATCCAGCAGGCGGTGAACGAAGCCAACAAGCTCGTCTCGCACGCCGAGGCCATCCGCCGCTTCACCGTGCTGCCCGTCCTCTTCACCGAGCGCGGCGGCCACGTGACGCCGTCCCTGAAGCTGCGCCGGGACCGTATCGTGCGCGACTTCCAGCAGGAGATCGACGCGATGTACGCGGAGTGATCCCCGGGCCGGCCCGCGCGCACCCCGCCCGGGGCGGCCGGACGGCGAGCGCCCGGGGGCGGAGCGGCACGGGTGTGCCTGGCCCCGCGGCGTCACCCGCCGGCGCGGGACCGGCGGCGGCGCGGGACCGGCGGCGGTGCGGGCGCGGGCGGGACGGCGGGGCCGGGCCCGGCGGCGCAAAATCGGTGGACCGGCCGTGGGCACCGGGCCACCATGGCCCGATGGCCACCCCTGACGCTTCCGCCGCCCCCGGCGCCACCGCTGCCGACCCCCTGGCCGACGAGCCCGCCGCGCCCGGCGAGCCGTACGGCCCCGTCGACCCCGCCGCGCTCGTCGGCCTCCTCGCCGAACCCGTCCGCCTGCGTGTCTTCTCCGCCGTCGCGCTCGGTGCCACGTCGCTCGCCGAGGCGGGCCGTGCCGCGGGCGCGGGGGCGGGCGAGGTGGCCACGGCCGTCCGGCGGCTGGAGCGCGGCGGACTGCTCACCTGCGCCGACGGCCGCCTGCGGGCCCGTCCCGAGCGCTTCACGGAGGCCGCCCGCGCCGCGAGCACCCGCCGCGCCGAGCCGCCGGAGTCGCACGGCACCGGCGACCCGGCCGCGGAGGCGCTGCTGCGCACGTTCGTCCGCGACGGCCGCCTGCTGCGGCTCCCCGCCCAGTTCGACCGCCGCCGCACCCTGCTGCGCCACCTCGCCGCGCGCACGTTCGCCCCGGACGAGGCGTACGACGAACCCGCCGTCAACGACCGCCTGCGCGCGTGGACGGAGCACTCGGGGACCGACCACGTCACCGTGCGCCGCCACCTCGTCGACCACGGCTTCCTCACCCGTGACGCGGGCGTCTACCGGCTGGGAGCGGCCGCGTAGGCGCCGCACGCGAGGGGAGGGCGCGACCGCCCCGGCGGTCACGCCCTCCCGTGCTCGCGGACTCGACGAGCCGTCAGCACATGTTGGTCTTCATGACGTTGTAGATGCTGCCCCAGCTCGCGCAGCCCTGCGCGGAGTGGCCGTACCAGTTGTGCCCGAACTCGTGGGCCGACAGCAGGGCGAAGTCGTTGACCCGGGTCGACAGCGCGATGCGCTGCCCCTGGCCCCAGTTGCAGCCGACGACGTAGGTGCCGCCGCAGCCCTGGACGTACCCGCTCGTGCAGGAGACCGGGGTCCCGCTGCTCGCCGTGCGCACGCCGCCGCCCCAGAAGTCGGCGCCCCGCACGATCGCGTTCTCGTAGCCGCGGCACGACGAGGTGATGTGGTAGTACCAGGCCTGCGCCTTGACGTCCTCACCGGCCGCCTGGGGCGACGCCGTCGCCTGCTTCCCGGCCTGGTCGCCGACGAGGTTGCCGCCGTCGGCCGTGGCCGCCGCGCCGACGGCGAGGGCCCGGGGCGCGTTCGTCGTCTCCGCCGCGTTGGCGGTGACCGGGAACATGACCGCCAGGGCGACCACCATGGCCGAGCCGAGCAGTCTCCGAACTGTCGAGAGCATGACAAACCTCCTTGTGGGGGGACGCCGATGCCCCGTCCACCAGCAGCCGTGGACACCGGCGCGACACCGCGCGCCGCACACCCCCGAGCCTGACGGGAGCACGCCAATATCGCGCGGACAGTGGGCAGGAAGTTATGCCTCCCCCGCCGCCCTGACCATCCGTGAGCCCGAATCTACGGATACCTAAGAAACCCCACCATCTCCCCCCACCGAACCCACCCCCAGAACGAGACGCTTCCCCCGCGGCCTCAACCGTTACGGCCCGCCCGCCCCTCCGGCACTCGCCCGCAACGCGTGCCACGTCGACGGGAGCTGGTGGCTCCCCACCGATCACCCGCCTCAACAACGTCGCGAGGCAATACAACTGGATACCCGGTAGGCAGTGTGTCAGGCGAGGGCGCCGACCCGGCGGGCGAATGCTCGTACGCCGGGGAGGGTGCGGTCGTGGCGCATGAGGCCGGCTGCCATGGTCCGGACGGAGTCGCGGCGGGCTTCCTGTGGCGCTGCCTGCTCAGCGGCCAGGAGGGCTCGGTAGCAGCGGTCGGGTTTGCTCCACTGGTCGAAGGCGCGGGCGACGTCAATCCAGTAGCGGGCCTGGCGTTCGGTGGTGGGCAGCGCGGCGGCGTCGATGTGGCGGGCGTGTTCGATGGCTTGGCCCGCGTCGCCGAGCAGGTAGCTGATCGAGACTCGGTGGAGGAGTACCTGGCTGGGGCCGAAGACGTTGCCGCGGAGCAGTGCGTCGTGGCCGAGCTGTCCGGCGGTTGCCTGGGCTTCAGCGATGAGGGTGTGTGCGGTGTGCCGGTCGCCCTGCTTGGCGGCGGTGTAGGCGGCGGTGGCGTAGAGGTTGCCCTGGACGGAAAGCCGTTCGGTCGCGTCGGTGTTCCGGTCGGTGCGCAGCTGCTGGGCGGCGGTGACGGCGACGTCGGTGGCGCGGCCGTAGTGTCCTTGGCGGCGCCAGGCGGAGGAGACCATGCGGTGCGCTTCGGCGACGGTGAGGGCGTCGGCGCCGCCCAGCGCTGCGGTGAGTGCTCGGTCGGCGGTGACGGCGGCCAGACCGTCTTCGCCGAGTTTGATGCACAGCCGGGTCGCTGTGGTGTAGAGCTCGGCGACCGCGGTCGCCGCCTGTTCCGGATGACCGTCGGCTCCGAGTACCTGGGCGAGCGCGATCCGGCCGGGGAGGGCGCGGGCGAGCGCGTCGTAGCGGCAGGCGCTGAAGTCCTGCCGGGAGGCATGCACCGCTGCGGTGATGCTGGATGGGTTGGGGTCCGCGTTGAGGGCCCGGTCGTGCCGCCGGTGCAACAGCAGGTCTTCCAGGCCGGACAGGCTCGGCTGCGCCGCAGCGTGGGCAGCGGCCGGGGAGCTGAGGACCGCGCTGGTGGTGGCTCCGGCCAGGCCGGCCAGGAGTTCGCGGCGTCGCACCGGGTCGTCCCCCTCTGCGCCGAACAGGGCTTGCGCCGCCACCTTACCGGCGCCGGGTCCCTCCGGCGCTGCGCGCTGGTGTGGTGGCGCGAGACCGAGCAGATGCGGCGGGATGTCCAGGCAGGCCGCGAGCCGCTGGAGCAGCAGCACGTCACGCATCGGCTGCCTGCCGCGTTCCATCCGGGACAGGGAGGCGGCGGTGTAACCGACCTGTTTGCCGAGATCGGCAAGTGTGATGTCAGCCGCCCGCCGGGCCAGCCGGACGATCGCCCCGGCGTCGTGGCGGGCAAGGGCCTCACGCATCGCTGCTGTGCGCCAGATCGGATGGGCGTTGTACACGACTCACCTCCTGCCCCGGGGGCTCATTGTCCCGTCACAACGTCCTGTCAGCACCGGAGGTTGTAAGCCGTTTACGCCGCGTGCAAAAACCGTGTGCGCGGTCGGAGGCTGCCTCTCCCCGTGGAGAGCGAGCTGCGGTGTCCTCGTGGACACGGGCGGCCCGTAGCGGAGCGGGCCGCAAGCACCCCACCCCAGTGAGGTGAGTGAGATGAGCGCGCTGACGGTCTCCGGCCGTGCCGGGCGCCGGGTGCTGGCAGCGGCTGGCCCTTTGTTGATTTTCGCCATCGGGTACGGCATGGGCGCCACTCCCGCCGCGACGTGGGCGACCGCTCCGTAGGCGGCGCCCGCACGGTTGATCCCCTTCGATCAGAGGCAGGTTCCATGGAGAAAGTGCTCGTCACCGGTGGTGCCGGGTTCATCGGATCGCACTTCGTGAAGCGTCTGCTGCGCTGCGCGGACGTCGCTGCGGTGACTGTGTTGGACGCCCTGACCTATGCCGGGCACATCGAGAATCTGGGCGAGGCGTTCCTGTCGCCCAAGCTGACCTTCGTCGAGGGCAATATCCTCGATGCTGGTCTGGTGGACGATCTGGTTGGCCGGCACACGGCGATCGTGCACTTCGCAGCAGAGTCCCATGTGGACCGCTCGTTCTTCCAGGCGGGCGACTTCGTGACGACGAACGTTCTGGGGACGCAGACCCTGCTGGATGCGGCCAGGCGGCTGGGCACCGGGAAGGTGGTCCACGTCTCCACCGACGAGGTGTACGGGCCGCTGGAGACGGGTGCCGCCGCGGAGAGCTGGCCGCTGCGGCCCACCGTCCCCTACGCCGCGTCGAAGGCCGCCAGCGATCTCGTGGCGCTGTCCTACTTCCACACCTACAACGTGCCCGTCTGCGTCACGCGGTCCTCGAACAACTACGGCCCCTCCCAGCACCCCGAGAAGATCATCCCCCTGTTCATCACCCGCTTGCTGAAGGGCGGGAAAGTCACTCTCCATGGCCGGGGGGAGCACATCCGCAACTGGCTGCACGTGGAGGACAACTGCCAGGGCATCGAGCGTGTCCTGCGCGACGGCGGCCCGGGCGAGGTTTACAACATCGCCGGTGGCACAGACCTGACGAACACCCAACTCACCGAGGTCATCCTGCGCCTGTGCGGCGCCAGCTGGGACGCCGTTGAGTATGTGCCGGACCGGCAGGCCAACGACATCCGCTACGCGATGGACTGCTCGAAGATCACCGAGCGTCTCGGCTACCGGCCCCGGCAGGCTCTGGACGAAGGGCTGGCGCAGACCGCGCAGTGGTACCGGGCCAACCCCAGCCGCTGGGCGCCGCTCTTGCGGAACCCGCGTGCGCCCATGGCCGCGCTCACCGTCCCGGACGCCGGCACCGCAGCCGCTCCCCGCTGACCCCATCCCCGGAACGAGGAACACATGAGCACGCTCTCCTACGGACGAAACGCCCGCCCCTACCTCTACGGCCAGGAGTTGGAAGCTGTCGCCGAGGTCCTGGAGGCCGGCCAGTATGGCCACGGCGAGGTCACCGAACGATTCGAGAAGGAGATCGCGCACTTCTTGGGTGTCCCGGACGCCGTCGCGGTCTCCTCGGGCACCGCCGCCCTCCACATTGCTCTCCTGGCCGCCGGTATCGGCCCCGGAGACGAGGTGATCGTCCCCTCCTTCACCTTCTGCGCCACCGTCCACGCCATCGTGGCCAGCGGCGCCGCACCTCGCTTCGCCGAAGTCAACCCGGACACCGGCTGCGTGGACAGCCACAGCATCGCCGAAGCCCTCACCCCGGCGACACGCGCGGTACTGCCCGTCCTCTACGGCGGCCGGGCGGTCGAGCTGCACGGTCTTTGCGACGAACTGGCCGGGCACGGCATCACCGTCGTGGAGGACGCCGCCCACGCCTTCGGCTCCTACCAGGGTATCCGGCGCGTCGGCGCCACCGGAGCGCTGACCTGCTTCAGCTTCGGGCCGATCAAGAACCTGACCTGCGGGCAGGGCGGCGCGATCATCCCCCGCGATCCACAGGAGGCGGAGCGGGCCCGCGCGATCCGCCTGCTCGGCATCGCCGCCACCGCCGAGGACCGCACGCGTATCGCCGCCTACCGAGTCCAGGGCATCGGACTGCGGGCCCACCTGTCGCAGATCAACGCGGCCATCGGCCTCGCCCAGCTCCCCCACTTCACCACCGCCCGGACCCTGCGCACGGGCCTGTGGCGGAGCTACGCGACCGCCCTCAAGAGCGTGGACGCGGCCATCCTGGTGGACGCCGACGTCGAACACGCCGTTCCGTCGCTGTGCGCCGTGCGCGTGCCCGACCGCGACCGTGTCTTCGACGCCCTGCGTGCCCGCGGTATCGGAGTGGGCACGCACTACCCGCCCAACCACCTCCAGCCCGCCTTCGCCCGCTGGCACCGGCCGCTGCCGGTCACCGAACACCTGGGGCAACACATCCTGACCCTGCCCTTCCACCAGCACATGGACGACCACGACGTGCGGGTGACCGTCACCGCGCTCGGCGAGGCGCTGTCATGAGGCGGGCCGCCGTCCTCGGCAAAGGGGAGCTGGCCCTCCACGCCTGCCACACGATCGCCCAGCTACCCGGAACCGTCCTGGACACGGTCATCCCCACCACCCCCGAACCCCCGTGGGACATGCGGCTCTCCGAACACGTCGCCGAGCGCTGGCCGACTGTCCGGATCGTGCATTCGGGTGACTGGCGCGCGCTCGAACCGGGCCGCTGCGGCCTCGTCTTCAGCGTCCTCTACGACAAGATCATCGGCAGCAGCCTGATCGATGCCACCGAGCAGATCATCAACTGCCACCCGGGCCGCCTGCCCGAGTACCGAGGGGCCCGGCCGGTGAACTGGGCCCTGCGCAACGGCGAGAGCCTGCACGGCATCACCATCCACACCATCGACCCCGGCATCGACTCCGGCCCCGTGCTCGCCGAAGCCGTGTTCTCCATCTGGCCCGAGAGCGACGAAGTGCGCGACGTCTGGCAGCGGTCGATCCGCTACGGAAAGCTCCTCATCTCCGACACCCTGCCCCGACTCGACCGCATCACCCCCGTGCCGCAGGACGAATCCCGGGCAGTGACGCGCTACCGCCGCGACAACCGCGCGCTCGGCGACCGCGGCGACTGGAGCAGAAGCCTGTCCACGGGCAACACCTGAAACCGGCAGTGGCCCGCTGCTATCGTCCGCGACACCCGCACACCGCCAGCGCCGGCGTGGGGTCGGCGCCCCGACGAACGGAACACTCCTCCGCCGTGACCCGCGACCCCCTCGCCATCCGCATCCGCCGCCTTGACCGGCCTTTCCGCCTCCTCGTCACCGGAGGCGGAACCGGCGGCCACACCTACCCCGCACTCACCGCCGTCCGCGCCACCCGGGCCCGCCTCGCCCAGCACGGCAAAACCCTCGACGTGCTGTGGGTCGGCACCACGAATGGCCTGGAAGCCCGGGTGGCCCCCGCCGAAGGCATCCCTTTCAAGACCGTCACCACCGGCAAGATCCGCCGCTCCAGCAACCCGCTCAAGCTGGCCTCCCCGGCCAACATCAAGGACATGGGCCGCGTCCCTCTCGGCATCGCCCAGGCCCGCTCCATCGTCTCCGGCTTCGCACCCGACGTGGTCCTGTCCACCGGCGGCTACGTCGCCGTCCCCATCGGCCTGGCTGCCACGTTCTGCCGTCGCCCCCTGATCCTCCACGAGCAGACCGTCCGCCTCGGGCTGGCCAACCGCGCCCTCGCCCGCGCCGCCACCCAGGTCGCCGTCTCCTCCGAATCCACCCTCCCGCTCATCCCCGAGGCCGCCCGCGCCACCGCGATCGTCACCGGAAACCCCGTTCGCCCCGAGATCCTGACCGGCCACCCCGACAAAGCCATCAGCGCCCTCGGCCTCACAGGCCTCTCCCGCACCCTGCCCACCGTGTATGTCACCGGCGGAGCCCAGGGCTCCGCACAGATCAACACCCTGCTCCAAGGCGTCCTGCCTTGGCTCCTCCAGTCAGCCAACGTGCTCCACCAGTGCGGCGCGGCCTCCCTCGACCAGTGCCGCCAGCACGCAGACACCCTGCCCCCGCAACTGCGCGCCCGCTACTGGGTCAGTGACTTCATCGGCCCCGAACTACCCGACGTACTCGCTCTCGCTGACATCGTCATCTCCCGCAGCGGCGCCGGCACCATCGCCGAGCTCACCGCCCTGGGCAAGCCCTCCATCCTCATCCCGCTCGCCTCCTCCGCCGGGAACGAACAGGCCCACAACGCCCAGCATCTGGAACGCTCCGGCGCCGCCATCGCCCTCACCAAAGAGAACGCCACCACCGAACGACTCCGGGACGCCCTGGAACCAGTCATCACTTCCCCGGAACGGCGTACCCACATGGCCCACCAGGCCCGCGGCCTCGGCCGCCCCGACGCCGCCGCACAGCTGACGACCGCCCTGCTGCAAGCCGGGCTCCCAGCGGCCCCTCAGGCCGCCCTGTTCACGCGTCAGGTCATCGGGTGACCCGCAGGTCCCAGCCGGTCCCGTCAGGACCGGCTGGGCGGCGGTGCGGGTCCGGGGACACTGGTGGTATCGGCCTGGCAAGTGGAAAGTCACCCGACGTGGCCTCCGGGCTGTCCGGCCGTGGCCCGACACCGCTCCGCACCGTCTCGGCAGGCCGCCTGGGCGGGGGAGGGCGGCCATGCCGGGTGCGGCGGGCCCCGCCGTGCTCGGGAGTCGGCGTCCTGGGCCGCGGGCGGCAGGCCGGTCATGGGCTCAACGTGTGCAGCGACGGGTGCAGTTGAGGGCTGGCACGCACGGTGTGCACACCGGCCGGGTGCCCGGGCCGTAGCCGGCGACGCGGTAGGAAGCGGTGAGCCGGTGTGGGGGTGGGTCACCCGGTCGGGCGGTGTGGGGGCGCGGTGGGGGGAGTGGGGGCGCAGCGTGGGAGGGGTCGGGTCACGGAGTCGCGGGAGCGAGGTCGCGGGATGGGGCGCAGGCGGAGGCTGGCGGCGGGGCTGCTGGTGGTGGCGGTGGCGCCCGGGTGCACGGTGGACGGTGGCCGGGACGCCGCCGCCGTGGGCGCGGTGGCCCCGTCACCGTCCGGGGCGGCCACCCGGTCGGCGGCGCTCGCGGAGGGCGTGCAGGCCGCCGTGGCCCGGGTGTGGCCGCGCACGCGGGCGTTCTGGCCCGGGGCGGACTTCGCGGCGCACCGGGTGATCGTCGGCGACGGTGACGCGGCGTTCGCCGTGGACGCGGGCGGGCTGCGCCCGGTGTCGCCCGACGAGTTCGCGGCGCAGGGCGTGCGCGTGCCCGGACCGGGCGGGGCCGACGCCGTGACGTGGGACGGGGAGCCGTCGGTCGTGGTGCGCCCGGAGGCGGCCGGGCGGCCGGAGCCGGACCCCACGGGGCTGCGGTCCGCCGATCCGGCGCTGGCCCTGTTCGCGCTGGCCACGCGTGAACTGTTCCACCTCCGCGTGCAGGAGGACTGGCCGTCGCTGGCCGTTCCCGCGGAGGGGGATGGCGGCGGGCCGGGCGGCGGTGGACCGCGCGGTGACGGACCGGGCGGCGGTGGACCGGGCGGCGGTGGACCGGGCGGGGAAGGGCCGGCGGAGGCGGGGGCGAGGCTGTACCGGGCCATGGTCTACAACCGCCTGCTCGACGCCTACCGGGACCCGGGCGCCCGGGACGGGCACCTCGCCGCGGCGGCGTACTGGCACGGCCGCTGGGCCGCGGAGTACCCGCGGGAGGCCGCGGGGCAGCGGCGCGCGGATCTGGTGGAGGGCACGGCGGCGTACGTCGAGCAGTACGCCGTGGCGATGGCGGCGGCCGACGACCCGGCCGCCTACGTCACCCGCACGTACCGTCCGATGACGGCGCCGGACCGGGACGCGGAGCCGCGGGCGATCGGCGCGCTGGCGCTGCTGAACGCCGACGCGCTGGGCCTGGACGCCAAGCGGCGGCTGGCCCGCGAGCCGGTGACGCCGGTGGAGGCGCTGCTGGAGGGGGTCGAGCCGCGCCGCGACGCCGTCCCGGCGGAGGTGCGCGCGGGGTTCGCGCGCGGCGCGGCGGAGGCACGGGCGCGGCCGGAGCCGTCGGTCGCGCCGTAGGGGGTCGTGCGGGGGCCGGCCGGTGGGTTGGCGGGTTGGCGGGATCTTCGTGCAGCTCAGGATGGGTGTGGTCACTCGAATGGGCGTCCCCCGGGCGGCGTAGGCGGGGGTGGCGGCGCATGGTGGACGCATGTGGCCGCGCAAGGTCGCGCTGGCGGTGGCGGTGCTGCCGCTGGCGACGCTGGTGACCTGGAGCGCTCCGGAACGGATCGGGGTTCCGGAGCGGGAGGTGACGCGCGCCGGACCGGCCGCGCCCCGCCCGCCGATCGTCGGACGCGCGAGCTGGGACGCCGACGAGGGCGCGGTGCGTGAGCAGCCCGTGTACACCGGGTCTGTCGAGGGCGTCGTCGTGCACCACACGAACCACCCGAACGGGTACGACTGCGAGCAGGACGTGCCGGAGCTGCTGCGCGCCATGCAGGAGGCGCACATCGAGGGCGAGGGGTGGGACGACCTGGGGTACAACTTCGTCGTCGACCGGTGCGGCAACGTCTACGAGGGCCGGGGCGGCGGCGTCGACCGGGCGGTGCTGGGTGCGCACACCAAGGGCTTCAACGACCGGACGGTGGGCATCGCGGCCCTCGGTGACCTCGGCGAGGGCGCGGAGGTGCCGCGGGCGATGCTGGCCGCGATCGCGGCGGTGGCCGCGTGGAAGCTGCGGCCGGGCGCGGACCCGGAGGGCACGGTGCGGCTGGTCTCGACCAACGACGCGAGCCGCTACCCGGAGGGGACGACGGCCACCTTCGACGTCATCGCGGGGCACCGGGACGGCTACCACACCGACTGCCCGGGGCAGGCCCTCTACGACGCGCTGCCCTGGGTGCGGGCCGAGACGGCCCGCCTACGGGAGTGACCCCGCCCGCCCAGCCGTCCCGGGCCCCCGCCCCGGGCCGCGGTTCGGTGCGAGGCTCACTCCGGCGGCCCGCCGCCGGGGCCCCGCTCCGGAGCCCGGCCCCTGACCGCCCCGGGCTCCGCCACGGCTGCCCCAGCCGGTCGGGCGGCGCGCCCGGCACACCCGAGCCCCTGGCCCGTTGGTCCCGGCTCGGTGGCCGTGGCTCGGTGGCCCCGACTCGGCGGCCTTGCCTCGGCGGCCCCGGCCCCGACACCCCGGCCCCGGCCTCCCGGGGCGCTCGGGTGCCACGGCGGTGCGCACGGGGTGAGGACGACCTTGCCCGTCGTCGCGCGTTCTTCGAGTGCGCGGTGGGCGCGGGACGCGTGGGCGAGGGGGAAGCGGTGGACCGGTGGCCGGAACGTTCCGTCCGCCAGCCGGGCCATCGCCCGCTCCTCCAGCACGCGCAGGTTCCGCATGCCGCCGATCTTCGCGAACATCGGCTCCCCGAGCACCACCTGCGAGGTGACGCCCCGGGCGGCCTGCTCGGTCTCGTCGAGCACGGCCAGGCCGGACGGGTCGAACCCGGTGGAGGCGTACCCATACGAGAGGTGGGAGCCGCCCGGTGCCAGGAGGTCCACCGCCGCCCGGGCCACGTCACCGCCCACGCCCTCGAAGACGTGGGTCGGCTTGCGCGAGACCCGGCTCGTCCAGTCCGCGGCGCGGTAGTCGACCGCCTCGTGGGCGCCCAGCTCGCGCACGGCCGCCGTCTTGGCCGGGCCGCCCGCGGCCCCGATCACGTGGGCGCCCGCCCGGTGGGCGTACTGCACCAGCAGCGAGCCGATGCCGCCGGCCGCCGCGAGGACCAGCACGGTGTCCCGGGGGCCCAGCCCCTCGGCGAACTGCAGGATGCCCATCGCGGTGCGCCCGGTGCCGACGACGGCGACGGCCTGCTCCGGGGCCACGTCGTCCGGCAGCGTGTGCAGCCGCTCCGTGCCGGTGACCGCCAGCTCCGCGTAGCCGCCGGGGACCATGCCCAGGTGTGCGACGACGCGCCGCCCGAGCCACTTTGGGGCCACGTCCGCGCCCAGTGCCGTGACGCGCCCGGCCACCTCGCGGCCCGGCACCGTCGGCAGCTCCGTGGGGGCCGGGGTGGGCCCGAGCTGCAACCCCTGCCGCAGCGCGGTGTCCACCAGGTGCACCCCGGCCGCGGCCACCTCGATCAGCACCTGGCCGGGGCCCGGCTCCGGGTCGGCGACCTCCTCGTAGGTCAGGTTCTCGGCCGGTCCGAACGCGTGCAGTCGTACGGCGTGCATGGCGTGCCCCCTCGGGTGGAGTGTCTCCGTCTCGCTCCCGAGCCTCCAACGTGAACCTAGGTTGAAGTCAAGCGCCGGTCCGCGCGACCGGCATGCTGGGGCCATGACGCGCCGCACGCCCCGGACCGGACCCACGCCGCCCCGCCCGCCCGAGCTCGCCCACGCCGACCTGCGCCCCCACCCCGGGCCGCTCGTCCCCGAGGGCGACTACGACACCGAGCGCTTCACCGGCCTCGACCTCACCCGCGCCCACGCGCCCGGCGCCCGGTTCCTGGACTGCGCGCTCGCCGACGTCACGCTGGACGAGGCCGGGCTGCGCGGCGCGCGCTTCACCGACTGCGCGCTGACCGGCGTCCACGGCGTCGGCACCGACCTCGCCGACGCCGGCCTCCGCGACGTCGAGATCGCCGACGCGCGCCTCGGCGGCGTCCGGCTCCACGGCGCCGTGCTCCGCCGCGTCCGGTTCCGGGGCGGCAAGCTGGACTACCTCAACCTGCGCGGCACCACCCTGACCGACGTGGTCTTCGAGGGCTGCGTCCTGGTCGAACCGGACCTGGGCGACGCCCGGCTGGAGCGCGTCGCCTTCCGCGACTGCACCCTGCGCGACGTCGCCCTCAGCGGCGCCACGCTGCGCGACACCGACTTCCGGGAGGCCGCCGGGCTGACACTCGCCCACGGCGTCGACGCGCTCGCCGGCGCCACCCTCACCCCGACCCAGCTCCTCGACCTGGCCCCGGCCCTCGCCGCCCACCTGCGCATCGACGTCCGCGCGTAGCCGCGCCCCCCGGCGCCCCCGCCCCGCGTCGTCGGCGTGCGTCCCGGCTGCGTGCGTCCCGGCCCCGTGCGGCCGGGGCCGGGCCTCCGCGTCCGCGCCTCCCCGATCCTCGCCGGCTCCTCAGACGCGGGGGAAGCGGGCCTGGAGGTGCCACACGGCCGGGTTGTCGCCCAGGTCGTCGTGGAGGTCGACCAGGTCGGCGATCAGGTCGTTGAGGAAGTCGCGGGCCTCGCGGCGCAGCTCGGTGTGGAGCACGGCGAGCGGCGCCTCGCGCGGAGCCCAGTCGGCGGTGATCTCCACGGTGCCGAAGCGGCGGGTGAAGCGCAGGCGGTCGGTGGACTCGGTGAAGTCCAGCTCGGCGTGGCGCGGCCGGGCGGAGCGGCTGCCCAGCGCGTCCCGGTCGAGGTGTTCGACGACGTCGCACAGGGCCCACGCGAAGTCCAGCACCGGCACCCACCCCCAGGCGGTGGCCAGTTCCCGGTCGGAGTCCACGTCGGCCAGGTAGACGTCGCCGCAGAACAGGTCGTGCCGCAGCGTGCGCACGTCGGCGTCCCGGTACCGCGTCTGCGGGGGGTCGGGGAACCGCCGCGAGAGCGCGTACCCGAGGTCGATCATTCCCCGATGCTCCCACGCCCCGCCGGGGACGTCGCACCCGCGGTCCCCGGCGCCCCCACCGTGCCGCACGCCCCGCGCACGCCCCGCCCGGGAGGCCGTCGCCGCCGCGCCCCGTCCGGCCGTTGGCGGCGGCGTCAGAGCGAGGGGAGCGAGCTGTCGCCGCGCTGGGAGGGCACGGTGCCGTCCTTCGGCTCGCGCAGCCACACCGTGCGCTGCGGGAAGGGCAGTTCGACCCCGGAAGCGTCCAGCGCGTCCTTCACCCGGCGCCGCAGCTCGCGGGTGACGCCCCACTGCTGGAGCGGCTGCGTCTTGACCGCCAGGCGGACGACGACGCCGTCCGCGTCCAGCGACTGCACGCCCCACACCGACGGGTCCTCCAGCAGCACGTCCGCGAACTCCGGGTCCTCGCGCAGCGACCGGCCCGTCTCCTCCAGGACGCGGTAGACGGTGTCGAGGTCGGAGTCGTAGGCGACCGAGACGTCCAGCACCGCGCGCGCCCAGTCCTGGCTGTCGTTCTTCACGCGCAGGATCTCGCCGTTGCGGATGTGCCACAGGCTGCCGTTGATGTCGCGCACCTGCGTCAGCCGCAGCCCGATCTGCTCGACCTCGCCGACGGCCTCGCCCAAGTCCACGACGTCCCCGACGCCGTACTGGTCCTCGACCATGATCAGCAGGCCGGACAGGTAGTCGGCGACGAGGCTCTGCGCACCGAAGCCGATGGCCAGGCCCACCACGCCGGCGCTGGCCAGCAGCGGGCCGAGCGCGATGCCCACCTCGCCCAGCACCATGGCGAACGCCATGACGGCGACGACGATGGTGACGAAGCTGCTCAGCACCGAGCCGATGGTCTTCGCCCGCTGCTCACGCCGCTCCCGGGCCCGGCTCGGGTCGCGTTGCAGCACGGCCGGGGCGCGTCCGCGCCGCGCGGTGCCGCCGGTGCCCGGTTGGAGGACGCGCTGCACCACCCGGCTGATGGCCCGCCCCGCCACGGCCCGGAGGACGAACGCGGCGACGACGATGAGGAGGATGCGCAGGGACGCGGCGAGCAGGTCTCCCCATTCGTCCCACAGCCAGTCCGGCGCGGACGCCGCCTGCACGTTCAACTTCGATGGGTGCACGGGAAGAACTCCGCCCTTCACGCTCGACAGCAGACTCCGGTCGAACGTACTGGGGCGTGCGGAAGGGGTCAAAAAGCGTGTTCCGGGCCGGTCCGCCCAGTGCGGGACCGGCCCGGAACACCGCCGGCCGCCCGCCCGCCACCGCGCGGCGGGCGCCCGTCGGCCGCCCGGGACGCCTGCTCCCGGGCGGGTGCGGTCAGCCGGTCAGCCGGTCAGCCGGTCAGCCCGGTCAGCCGGTCAGCCGGCCACCCGGTGGCCCGGCCGGAAGCCGTGCGCCCTGGCCGCGCCGACGACCGCCAGCGCGCCCAGGGACAGCGCGAGCAGGACCCACGGGAAGGAGGCGGGCCCGGCCGACTCCAGCAGGAGGCCGCCCACGACACCGCCGCCCGCGACGGCGAGGTTGAACACCGTGACGAGCATCGACTGGGCGACGTCGGCCCCGTCGCCCGCCGTGTCGGCGATCGCGGTCTGCAACAGGGTCGGCGCGCCGCCGAACGTCAGGCCCCAGGCGACGACGCCGACGACCACCGCGACCGGGGAGCTGTGCCCGATGCCCAGCACCAGGGCCGCGACGGCCAGACCCGCCAGGCTCGCGACGGTCAGCAGGCGCAGTCTGCGGTCGACGAACAGACCGGTGAACCAGACGCCCACGATGGCGGTGGCGCCGAACACCAGCAGCATCACGTCGACCCGCTCGCCCAGGCCCGCGTCGTCCAGGAACGGCGCGATGTAGGTGTACAGGACGTTGTGGGCGAGAATCCACAGGAAGATCACGGCGAGGACGGCGCGGATGCCCGGCATCAGGAAGATCTCCCGGATGGGGCGGCGCTGGGCGGCCGTCTGCCCGGCGAAGTCGGGCACCAGCGCGCGCACCCAGATCATCAGGGTCAGCGCCACGGCCGACATGATCCAGAAGACGCCCTGCCAGGTGACGTGGGAGCCGAGCCAGGTGCCCAGCGGGACGCCGAGGGTCAGGGCGATCGGCTGGCCCACCCCGACGACGGCCAGGGCGCGGCCCTGGAGGTGCTCGGGCACCAGGCGCCGGGCGTAGCCGGCGAGCAGGCCCCAGATCACGCCCGCCGCCATGCCCGCGAGGAACCGGGCCCCCAGCGTGACGGCGTAGCTGCCGGACAGTGCCGTGACGGTGTTGAAGACGAACAGCCCGCCCACCGCGGTCAGCAGGAGCGGCCTGCGGCGCACGCTGCGGGTCGCGGCGATCACCGGGATCGCCGCGAGCACGGACCCGAGCGCGTACAGGGTGACGAGCTGCCCCGCCATTCCCTCGGACACGCTCAGGCCGTTCGCGATCTGCGGGAGCAGCCCCGCGGGCATGGTCTCGGTCATGATCGCCAGGAAGCCGGCGGCGGTGAACGCCAGCAGCTTCAGGTGGGGGAGCCGGTCCTCGGTGGACGGCGGACTGAGGGGCGGCGCGGTGGTGTTGTCGCCGCTGTGGGTGGTGGTCACGAGTTCTCTCCAGGAGGCGCGGACCGTCTCCTCGGACGGGACGCTGTAGCGCGGGTGGGTGTGCCGCGGGCGGCCGCCGGGCTCTCAGTGCTCGGACAGCAGGGAGCCGTGGCCGTGGACGCGGTCGTGGATGCCGTTCTGGCGCAGTGCGTGCCAGTACAGGACGGTGTTGTTGGAGAGCACGGGCTTGCCGATCCAGTCCTCGGCGGCGGCCGCGACGCTCGCCATGGCCACGTTCGTGCCGACCTGGACGATCGCCTCGACCTCGGGGCCGTCGATCTCCTGGACCACGGCGCGCAGCCGCTCCGCAGGGACGTGGGAGATCTTGGCCGGGCTGGGCATGCCGAGCCCCCGGACGCGCACGACCTCGTAGCCGTTGTCCTTGAAGAACCGGCTCACCGAGTCGTCTCCGACCGGCAGGTAGGGCGTGACGACCGCGATCCGCCGCGCGGTGTGCACGTTCAGCGCGGCGTTAATGGCGTCGGGGCTCATGACGACGGGCAGCCCACCCGCGGCCTCGCGCATGGAGTCCAGGACGCGCGCGTGGGAGTCCGGCCCCTCCCAGTAGCTCTCGGGGGAGACGCCGATGATCACGCAGTCGGGGTTGCAGCTCACGACGCTTCTGATCGCCGGGTGGGTGGAGCCGCGGATGCTTCGCATGACGTGGTCGAAACCGGGTTCGTCGACCATGGAGTCGTCACCGATCACCATGCGGCCGGTGTGGTTGGTGACCTGGTGGGGCCGCAGCGCCTCCATCTCCGGCTGGGCCGAGGTGTTGGTCGAGGGCACGACGACGCCGACCTTGAGACGCGGGCCGAGTGAGTCGGTCATGGGTGGTTCCTGCCTTCTGGTGGGTGTGTGGTCACTGGAACGCGCGGCGAACGGACGGCCTGGCCCCGGACCGGCGGACGCCCCGGGTGCCGGCCGCCGGCCGGGGCGGGCACCGGCCTTGGGCGGAACTGGTCCGGGGTCCGGCCACCGGCCCGGGCCCGGGCTGCCGGGCCCGGCGCCGGACACCGGGCCGCGACGGCCGCGCGGCGCGGTGGCCGCCGCGGTCGCCGGAGGTCCGGGCGGCCGGAGCCGGAGCCGTCGGCGGTCCGGCCGCCGGAGCACGGGCCCGGCCGGGGTCAGGCCCGGTAGTCCGGGGCCTTGATCAGCCGGTGGGGGTGGGCCTCGATGGCCGTGGTGACGACCCGCTCGGTCCACTCCTCCGGCGCGACGGCCTCCAGGGCTATGGACACGGCCCCGCGGTGGGTGCCGAAGTGCTCGGCCACGACCGCGGTCAGCGCCTCGGCCAGCCGGTCCCTGTCCTCGTCGGAGAGTTCCTTGGGGAAGTGCTTGATGTCCACGTGCGGCACGGCGGTGCTCCGGTTTCCGTAGGGCGTGGGTCAGCGGGCGTCGAGACGGTCGCGGACGGCCGCGACGAGTTCGCCGACGCCGTGTTCCTTCAGCACGCTGTAGTGGTCGCCGTCCAGCGTGAGCACCGTCGGCGGGGCGGCGGAGTAGCCGGCGGCGCCCTCGATGAAGGAGTAGTCGTCGCCGGCCGCCTTGAAGAGCGTCACCGGCGCGTTCAGCCTGCGCTCGGTCAGTTCGCGGAAGGTGTAGTCGAACTCGTAGGTCGCGGCGACGATCCGGGTGATGCGCCGCACGAGCCGCGCGTCGAGCGCGGGGAGGAGGTCGGCGACGAAGGCGACGAAGCTGTCCTCGTCGTGGGTGGCCCGCAGGCAGCGCTCCACCTCGGGGCCGGTGACGGAGCCGGTGAAGACCGAGAACAGGATCGTCACGTAGGCGGGGTTGCCGTAGGAGGACTGGCGGCCGTGCCGGGCGGCGTCCGCGGCGCGCACCTTCGGGTTGCCGGGGCAGATGAGGAAGAGGTGTTCCACCTCCGCGCCGAGCCGCTGGAGCTGCCAGGCGGTCTCGAACGCGACGCGCGCCCCGAAGGAGTAGCCCCACAGCCGGTAGGGCCCCTCCGGCTGCACGCGCCGGATCTCGGTGACGTCGGCGGCGGCCATCGCCTGCACGGTCGGGTGGGGCTCCTCGCCGGGGTTGATGCCGTGGGCCTGCACCCCGTAGAAGGGTTGCCGCAGTCCGCACTCCCGGGCCAGCGTGCGCAGGTTCATCGGGTAGCCGCCGAGCCCGGGCCAGCAGAACACCGGAGCGGCGTCCGCCCCCGTGCGGCCGCTCCCCGTGCCGCCGTGGAGCCGCACCAGCCGGGAGGCGGCTCCCGCGGAGTTCTCGGCGATGCGGGCGGCCAGCGCGGAGAGCCTGGGCGCCTCGAAGACGACCTGGAGCGGCAGCCGCGTGCCGTGCTCGCGGTTGATCCGGTTGACCAGGGCGACGGCGGTCAGGGAGTTGCCGCCCGCGGCGAAGAAGTCGTCCTCCGCGGAGACGTCCTCGTAGCGCAGGGCCTCGCCCCAGGCCGTGGCGAGCCACCGCTCCTGCGGCGTGGCGGGGGCGACGTAGGGCGCGCTGCCGGTCGCGGTGCGGACGTCCTCGCGCGCGGCGAGAGCCTTCGCGTCGACCTTGCCGTTGGCGGTCAGCGGCAGGGCGTCCAGCACCAGGACCCGGTTGGGCACCATGTAGTCGGGCAGCACGTCGGCCAGGTCGTCCTTGACGAGCTCGGCGGGGCCCTTGACGTGGACGGCGTCCTCGGTCATGCCCTCGCTCGCGACCTGCTCCGGGCTCACCGGGCCGCCCACGAAGAAGTAGGACGGGCCGCCCTCGATCCCCTGGGCGGCGAGGATCTCGTCCATGCGCCGGGCGGCCGGGAGCGGGTGGCCGGACTTGGAGCTGTAGCCGGAGGACATGAAGCCCAGCGCCTGGCGGTTGCGCTGGAGCCGGTGGAGTTTGGTGCCCATGCCGATGTAGCGCAGCCACGGCTCGGGCGCCCGGCTGACGACGGTGATGCCGAAGGCGGCCCGGTCGTACACCGCCTGGTTGATGGCGATCACGTGCTTGCGCTGGATCACCGCGTCCGTCAGGAAGTCCAGGCGGCCGTCCCGGTAGCGGTAGTGCCCGGCGGGCAGGTCCGCGACGCGGTCGGGGGCCGCCTGCACGTAGACCTCGGTCGGGTCCTGCGGGGGCGTGCCGTCGCCCGGCCGGACGGCGAAGGTGCCGAGGTAGTGGTCCTCCGCGGCGACCTCCAGACGGTCCTTGACCCCGGGGTGGAAGGCGTGCGCCCGCAGGGTGAGTCCGTACGCGGGCAGCATCTCCTCGAACACGCCGACCATGTGCCCGGCCTCGAACTCCAGGACCTCCTGGACGTTGGTGGCGTACACCGGCTCGATGGCGCGCCTCTTGCCGAGGAAGTGCACGCGCAGCCAGGCGCCGTCGGCCGGGTCGCCGGCGTCCGCGCGCGTCGCCGATCCGGACCAGGGTGTGGTCGGCGGGGTGGTGGTAGTACAGGCCCGCCGCCACCCCGTCCAGGCCGCCGGTCTCCAGGTAGGTCTGGGTGGCGTACAGGGCGCCGGGGGAGGCGTAGGAGTACTTCGGCAGCAGCCGCTCCTCGCTGTGGAACGGCCCGAACCAGCGGAGCAGTTCGCCCAGTTGGGGCAGGGTCAGCTCGCGCACCGCGCGGGACGGACCGGTGGCCGGCCGCGGGGCGAGCAGCCGCAGCAGGTCGTCCCGGGAGACCGGGCGGCCGTCGTAGAAGCGGTAGGTCTTGCGGGCGAACGTCTCGGCGCGCTGGCGGGCGCTCGCCTCCCGGCCGGGCAGCGGGAGCACCGGCCGCCCGGCCAGCTCCCCGGGGTCGCGCAGACCGGCGCCCGCGAGCTGCGCCTTGACCTGGAGCTTGCTGGACTTGGACTGGTGGTGGGCGCCGTGGTTGCCCTGGTCCATCACGGCGGCTTCCCGGGGGTTCAGCTCGATGCACGCGACGAGGTTCTGGGAGCCGGTGCGCGGGTCGTCGGTGACGACGGCCGCCGCGCGGCGTATCCAGGCGTGTTCCTCGATGGCCAGGGCGATCTCGTCCAGCTCGACGCGGTACCCGCGGAGCTTGACCTGGTTGTCGGCCCGGCCCACGCAGGTGATCGTGCCGTCGGGGTTCCAGCGGGCGAGGTCACCGGTGCGGTAGAGGCGCTCGGTGGGGACGAACGGCGACGGGACGAAGCGCTCGTCGGTCAGGTCCGGCCGGTGCAGGTAGCCGCGGGCGAGCTGGACGCCGCCGATGTAGAGCTCGCCGGTGGTGCCGATGTCGACGGGCGCGCGCTGCTCGTCGAGGATGTAGCACTGGGTGTTGTCCACCGGCACGCCGATCGCGACCGAGCCGGGGCCGTCGTCGAGCGTGTCCGGGTCCACCAGGCAGGCGGTCGCGTTGATGGTCGTCTCGGTGGGCCCGTAGAGGTTGACCAGCGAGGCCCAGGGCAGTTCGTCGAGCAGTGCGCGGGCCAGCCTGCGGGAGAGCACCTCGCCGCCGGAGAAGACGCGCTGGAGCGTGGTGCACGTCTTGAGCGCGCCGGTGTCCAGCAGGGCCTGGAGGAGCGTGGGCACCGCCTGTAACGCCGTCACGCCGTAGGCGTCGACGGCGGCGATGAGCCTCTCCGGGTCGCGGTAGACGCCGGGGGCGCCGACGACGACGCGGGCCCCGGCGGCCGGGGCCAGGATCTCCCACTGGGCCGCGTCGAAGCTCATCGGCGTCTTCTGGAGGACGGTGACCTCGCGGTCCAGGTGGCCGAAGGACTGCATCCAGCGGAGCTGCGACACCACGCTGCGGTGCTCGATCATCACGCCCTTCGGCTTCCCCGTGCTGCCGGAGGTGTAGATGACGTACGCGAGCGAGTCGGGCCGCGGCCCGGGCACGGCCGGACCGCCCGCGCCACCGCCGGAGGCGGTGGCGCGGGCGGTCGCGGAGGCGGTGGTGACGCGGGCGGTGTGGCCGAGGCCGCCCCCGGAGGCGACGGCGGGGCCGAAGCCCGCGGTGTGCGGCCGGACGAGCTGGGCGTCGGTGAGCGTGACGAGGCGGGTGCCCCGCCGGGCGATGCGGCGCAGCCGCTCCCGTAAGTGCGCCTGGGTGACGACGACGTCGGTGCCGCTGTGCTCCAGCATGTAGCGCAGCCGCTCCTCCGGGTACTCCGGGGACAGCGGCAGGTAGGCGGCTCCGGCGAACAGGACTCCCCAGGCCCCGGAGACCAGGTCCAGCGACGGCTCGGTGCAGAGCCCGACGGTGTCGTCGACGCCCACGCCCACATCGCGCAGGTGCGCCGCCAGCCGCCGCGCGGCGAGCTGGAGCTGGCGGAAGGTGAGCCGGCCGGCGTCGCCCACGACGGCCACGGCCTCCGGCCGCGCCGCGGCCTGCTGCTCCAGCAGCCCGGGCAGGCAGGTGCCGGGCACCTGGCCGGCGTCGCGTACGGGCACGGCGGATTGAGCTGTCTTCACGTGATCCCCCTAGATCGGCGGGCTCCTCCCCGTGTGCCATGCCGCGGGCGTCGGTGCCCGGGCTGGTCTGGAGCCCTGACGGCGCCGGCCTGGGTGAGCGTCCGGCCCTCGCCCGTGCTCCCCGCACGCCGGGCCGGTGCGTCCCCCAACCCGGGGCGCCGCGTCGACTGGGGGGAGACAACCACACGGTGCGGCGGCACCTCAAGGTTTTTTAACGATCGTTCCTGAACTGGTATCCTGATGTCATGTCGCCACGCCCTAGAAGTTTCGAAGTCGAAGAGGTCCTGGACGCCGCCATGGGCACGTTCTGGGACAACGGGTACGCCGACACCTCGGCCCAGGACCTGGTGGACAGCACGGGCCTGGGCCGAGGCAGCCTCTACAACACGTTCACCAGCAAGAACGGGTTGTTCGAAGCGGTGCTGGGGCGCTACCGCGCCGAGTACACCACCCGGCTCGTGGCCGCGCTGGAGGAGGGCGAGAGCCCGGCGCGCGAGCGCATCCGCGCCGTCCTGCTGGGCGTGGTGGCCGAGGAGGCGGCCGGCGCCTCGGGGCGCCGCGGCTGCCTGGTGGTCAACTCCGCGATGGAGCTGGGCGGGCGCGACGAACGGATCACCGAGCTGGTGCGGGAGAACGTCGCCCGCATCGAGGCGGCCCTGGCGGCGTGCGTCGAGCAGGGGCACCGGGACGGCTCGATCGAGCCGGAGCGCGAGCCCCGGGCGTTCGCGCGGTACCTGCTGAACGCCCTGTACGGGCTCCGCGTGCTCGGCAGGGTCGCCGACCGCCAGACGCTGCTCGACGTCGTCGAGCAGACGCTGCCGCCGCGCCCCGCGGGGCCGCAGACGGCGCCGGAAACGGGCCAGGAGCGGTGAGGGCGGCCGTCCGGCCCGGGCGTTCCCGGTCACCGAGCCCGCGAAGACGGGAGCGCGCCGGAGGCCGGCCCGGTCCGGTGCGCGCCCGCCGGGCGTAGCCGGGTTCGACGAGCCCGGGAGCGCCCGCCGGGCTTCGCGCACGGCCGCAGGGGCGCACCTCGGCCGTTCCACCAGACGTCCGCTCGGCGGCCGTGCGCGCGGCCGCGAGTCCGCCGGGCCCGGCCGAGCGGCGGGAGCCAGTCCGCAGACAGTCCGCACCAGCACCGTGCCGGGCCCGCCGGGGCCCGCCCGACCGCAGGGAGTCACCCATGTCCAGCGCACCGCCCGTCGTCGCCGTGCTCGGCACCGGGATCATCGGAGCCCCCGTCGCGCGCAACCTGAGCCGCGGCGGCTTCACCGTCCGCGCGTGGAACCGCACCCGCGCCAAGGCCGACGCCCTCGGCGCGGACGGCGTGACGGTCGCCGCCACCCCGGCGGAGGCGGTCGAGGGGGCCGACGTCGTCGTCACCGTACTCAAGGACGGCCCCAGCGTCCTGGAGGCCGTCGAGGCCGCCGCGCCGAAGCTGGCCGAGGGGACGGTGTGGGTGCAGGTCAGCACGGTGGGCGAGGCCGTCGACGAACTCGCCGCCTTCGCCGCCGAGGCCGGGCTCGTCTTCGTCGACGCCCCCGTGCAGGGCACCCGTCAGCCCGCCGAGCAGGGCAAGCTCGTGGTGCTCGCCGCCGCGGCGCCGTCGGTGCGGGACACCGTGCAGCCGCTCTTCGACACGATCGGCTCGCGCACGGTCTGGGTCGGCGAGGACGGCGCCTCCGGCGCGGCCAGCCGGCTCAAGCTCGCGCTGAACGTGTGGGTGATCGCCCTGACCCACGGGGTCGGCGAATCGCTCGCCCTCGCACGGGAGCTCGGGGTCGACCCGCGGCACGTGCTGGACGTCGTCTCGGGCGGGCCCATGGACAGCGGCTACTTCCAGGTCAAGTCCGCCGCGATCGTGGCCGGCGACTTCACCACGAGCTTCTCGGTGGACAACGCGGCCAAGGACGCCCGGCTGGCCCTGGCGGCGGCCGACCGCGTCGGCGTCCGGCTGGAGGCCACGGAGGCGGGCCACCGCCGCTTCGAGCGCGCCGCGGAGCTGGGCCACGGCGACAAGGACATGGCCGCCGGCTACCTCGCGAGCTTCGACGCGAAGGGTGCGGCGGGCGCGGCGGACACGCAGGGCGCGGCGGGCGCCGGCGAGGGGCGGGGGTAGCGGGGGCGCTCCGGGCCGGCCGGCGGCCGTCCGTGAGGGGCGGGAGCGCCGGGCCGGGGCGGGCGCCGCTCCGGTCCGGCGCGCGGCGCGGGTGACGCCGCGCTTCCGCCGGCTCGGCGACGACGGCGACGGCCGCCCGCGCGTACCCGTGCCACCGGCTGACGCGCCGGGGCGCGTCCGGGGCGACGTGCGCGTCCCGGGGGCCGTCCGCGAGCGTCACCCCCGGCGTCCACCGGGCCCGGCGCGGGTGAGGTCCGCGCACCCGGGGGCGCGGATCGCGTCGGGCGGCCGGGGCCGTCGGGCGGCCTCACAGCATGCGGCGGACACCGGCCTCGTGCTGCACGCCGGACACCTCGTCCGCCATGGTCCCGTCCGTCGCCGCGCGCCCCGGGCGCCCGCGCAGGGTGGGCACCAGGCCCCGGCCGAGGGAGTCCTCGGAGACGAAGGCGAGCGCCGCCCACACCGCGACGGCCGCCAGCAGCAGCCCCAGAATCCCGGCCACGGTCTCCCAGCCGTCCGCCGAGGTCATCTCGTACAGCCCGGTGGCGACGAACCGGCAGGCCGCCGTGGCCAGGACGGCGCTGGCCAGCAGCTTGCCGAAGCCCGCGCTCACCACGACGACCAGCAGCCCGGCCGCCGAGACGAACAGCAGCAGGCCCACCGCGTCGCTGGTGGTCCCCGGCACCGAACCGAGCTTGGCCAGCCCCACCGTCAGCCACGTCGCAGCCAGCAGCCCCATCCCGGTGCCCGCCACCACGTCGCGCCCGAGGAACCCCAGTACGGACGCCAGCCCCTGCATCGGCACCGCGAACGCCACCAGCACGAGTCCGACGACGCCGGACTCCCCGGGGCCCACCCACCCGAGCTGCGCGCCCGCCAGCACGAACGTCGCCCCCGCCAGCCCGAGGAACCCCAGCGGCAGCGGGCTCCCCAGCGGTCGCAGGAAGATCCGCACGTCACTCATGGGCCACCGCCCTGTCACCCGGAACCAGCATTCCGCCGGGGTACCCGCCCCCCGGCGCCCCATGCGCCCCAGCACGTCGCCGCCCGGAACCGGGCCGCGCCGCCTGGGCCGGGCAAGGCGAAGGGGCCCACCTCCGGAGCGGTGGGCCCCCTCTGACCTGCTTCCGACCTGCTGGTGACCTGCGCGGTCCACCGGGCCGGCGGTACCGTGGCGGGTGGCCGTTACACGTTGACGCCGAAGTCCTGCGCGATGCCGGTGAGGCCGGAGGCGTAGCCCTGGCCGACGGCGCGGAACTTCCACTCCTGGCCGTTGCGGTAGATCTCGCCGAAGACCATGGCCGTCTCGGTGGCCGCGTCTTCGCTCAGGTCGTAGCGGGCGATCTCCTGCTGGTTCGCCTGGTTGACGATGCGGATGAACGCGTTGCGCACCTGGCCGAAGTTCTGGCTGCGCGACTCGGCGTCGTAGATGGAGACCGGGAAGACGATCTTCTCGATCTCGGCGGGCAGCGTCTCCAGGTTGACGTTGATCTGCTCGTCGTCACCGCCGCCCTCGCCGGTGCGGTTGTCGCCGGTGTGGACGATGGCCTGCTCCGGCGACGCGGTGTTGTTGAAGAAGACGAAGTGCTGGTCGGTGTGGACCTTGCCGGCGGCGTTGACCGCGATGGCGCTCGCGTCCAGGTCGAAGTCGGTGCCGGTGGTCGTGCGGACGTCCCAGCCGAGGCCAACCGTCACCGCGGTGAGGCCCGGGGCCTCCTTGGAGAGCGATACGTTGCCGCCCTTGGACAGGCTCACAGCCATGGGAGAAGTCCCTTTCTCGTGGTTCCGCTCGTCAGGTGCCGACGACGGTACAGTCACTTCCCACAACGTCGCGGGGGTACGCGCGGGTTCCAGCCCGCGAAAGCGCGTGCGGCATGGCCGGAATCCACGTGCGGCATCGGGGGTTCGGCGGGGAACATGGGGGGCATGTCCGGTCCCCACGTCATCCGCGGTTCCGTCGTCCTGCCGGAGTCGGAGCTGCGCTGGCGGTTCTCCCGCTCCTCGGGGCCCGGCGGGCAGCACGTGAACACCAGCGACACCCAGGTGGAGCTGCGCTTCGACCTCGCGGCGACGGACGCGCTGCCGCCGGTGTGGAAGGAGCGCGCCCTGGAGCGCCTGGCGCCCCGGCTGGTGGACGGCGTGCTCACCGTCCGCGCCGCGGAGCACCGCTCGCAGTGGCGCAACCGGGAGACGGCGGCGGCGCGCATGGCGTCGCTGCTGGCGGAGGCGACGGCGCCGCCGCGGCCCCCGCGCAAGCGCAAGAAGGTCCCGCGCGGCGTGGTGGAGCGGCGGCTGCGCGGCAAGCGGCACCGCGGGGACATCAAGCGCGGCCGCCAGGGGCGCGGCTGGGACTGACCCGGCCGCCCGCGCCGCGCCCCTCGTGCCGCGTCCGTCAGGGCTCGCCCGTCAAGGAGCGGCGTCCGGTGCGGTGCCGCGCGGGGCGCCGGACCGGCGGCGTAGTGGGCGCGGGGTGCCTACCAGGTCGCTTCGGCAACGCCGCGGGGCGCCGGGCCGGGGCGCCGCGACGGGGCGAACCCGGCTGACGCTCCGCTAGCTCCCCGCCTCCTCGTCCGGCCGCAGGGCGTCGAGGATCAGGGTGAGGCCGAAGGAGAACTCCTCGGCGTAGTCGTACTCCGGCGTGAACGCGTGCTGCGTGACGAGTTCGGCGAGGTGCGGGTAGGCGTCGGCGGGCATCTCGCGCAGGATGGCGCCCGCGACCTGGTCCAGCTCCGCCGAGCCGTTGAACGGCAGGCTCAGCTCCTGGAGCACGAAGCCGTACAGGTAGCTGTCGATCAGTGAGAAGGCGTGCGCGGCCATCGCCACGGAGAAGCCGCCGGTGCGCAGCGTGCCGATGACGGCGTCGTGGTGGCGCAGGGTCGCCGGGCCGGGCCGGAGCCGGGAGTCCATCAGGGAGACGGCCCACGGGTGCCGCCGGAGCACGGCGCGGGCGGAGGCCGTGCGGTGGCGCAGGGCGCTCTTCCAGTCCGTGTCGCGCGGCGGCAGGTCGATCTCGCCGAAGACGGCGTCCACCATGCCGTCCAGGATGTCCTCCTTGCCCGCGACGTGGTGGTAGAGCGACATCGCCTCGACGCCCAGCGGTTCGGCGATGGCCCGCATGGTGAGCGCGGCCGACCCCTTCTCGTCCGCCACCGCCACGGCCGTGCGGACGACCCGCTCGCGGCTGAGCGGGGTCCGCGGCGGCGTTCCGCGTCGGCTCCTGCTCCCCTGGCGCATTCGCTGCTCCTTCGCTGCCTTGACCATCTTACGGCGTAAGGCTAGCTTACCTTACAACGTAAGGTCAGCACTGCGGCGAGGGAGATGTGTCATGGGCACGGACGGCGTGAAGAACGTGCAGAAGGTCTGCATCGTCGGGGCTTCGGGGAAGCTCGGGCAGTACCTGGTCCGGCACGCGCTGGAGCGCGGCTACGAGGTGGTCGGCGTGTGCCGCGAGCGCAGCGTGCCGAAGCTCGCCGCGTTCGAGGGCCGGATCACCGTCGTCCCCGGGCCCACGAACGACCCGGAGGTGATCCGGCGGGCGGTCGAGGGGTGCGACGGGGTGCTCACGGTGCTGGTGCCCTGGGGGGTGCGGCAGTACGCGTCGGGCACGGCGCAGGCGGTGCTCGACCACGCGCGGCCCGGTGCGCGCCTGGTCTTCTCCTGCGGCTGGCACATCACGCGTGACGGCCGGGACACGTACTCGTGGATGTTCAGGGCCGGCGTCCGGATCGCCGCCTGGCTGGGCAAGCTCGTCCGCTACGTCGAGATCGACGACCAGGTCGAGGCGTGCCGCCGGGTGTTCGCCAGCGACACCCGGTGGACCGTGGTGCGCGGCAGCACGCTGGAGGAGGGCGAGAGCCAGGGCCTGCCCGTGTGGAGCCGGCACGTGGGGGACCCGGTGCTGGCCAGCGACCTGACGCGCCGGGTGGACTTCGCGCTGTTCATGGTGGCCGCGCTCACCGACGACGCGCTGGTCCGGGAGGCCCCGGCGATCGTCGGCCGCCTCACCCCCAGCGCCCTCGCCCACGCCTTCGGCGAGCACGTGTAGGGCCCGCCGGAGAGCGGCGGGGCGCGGGTGGGACGGGGGTGTGCGCGGCGGTCCCGGAGGGGCGCGCGGGCGCGCCGTCCGCGACAGGTGGACTAGACCTCTTGCCGCTTGTCGGGGACACTGACCCCCGTGAGATACGTCATCGCCCTGGACGTGGGCGGCACCGGGATGAAGGCTGCCCTGGTGGGGGTGGACGGCGAGCTGCTGTACCAGGCCCGCAGGCCCACCGAGCGCGAGCGCGGCCCGGACGCCGTGACCGCCGCCGTGCTGGCCTTCGCCGCCGACCTCCGCCGGACCGGCGTGGAGCGGCACGGCACCGAGCCCGCCGCCGCGGGCGTCGCCGTCCCCGGCATCCTCGACGAGCCCGCGGGCGTCGTCCGCTTCGCGGCCAACCTCGGCTGGACGGACCTGCCGCTGCGCGCGCTGCTCACCGAGCACCTGGGCCTGAACGTCCCCGTGGCGCTCAGCCACGACGTGCGCACCGGCGGCCTGGCCGAAGGCCGCATCGGCGCCGGAGCGGGCGTGGACCGCTTCGTGTTCGTGCCGCTGGGCACGGGCATCGCGGGCGCCATCGGCATCGACGGCCGGGTCGAGGCCGGCGCGCACGGCGGGGCGGGCGAGATCGGCCACGTCGTGGTCCGGCCCGGCGGCGCGGCCTGCGGCTGCGGGCAGCGCGGCTGCCTGGAGACGCTCGCCTCCGCCTCCGCCGTCGGCCGGGCCTGGGCCGCCGCCAGCGGCGACCCGGAGGCCACCGCCGCCGACGCCGCCCGGGCCGTCGCCGCGGGCGACCCGCGTGCCCGGGCCGTGTGGGCCGACGCGGTGGACGCGCTCGCCACCGGCTTGGTCACCGCCCTCACCCTGCTGGACCCGCGCATGCTCGTCATCGGCGGCGGGCTGGCCGAGGCGGGCGACACCCTCTTCACCCCCCTCCGCGAAGCCGTCAGCGCCAAGGTGACGTTCCAGCGGCTGCCCCTGATCGTGCCCGCGGCCCTGGGGGACGCCGCCGGCTGCCTGGGCGCGGGGCTCCTCGCCTGGGACCTGCTCTCCGCGGAGGTTGCGACCCGATGACGGTGACACACACGGCACGGACGGCGACGGGACAGGTGGTGCTGACCGCCGCCCAGGTGGTGACGCCCTCCGGCGTGCTCGACGGCGGCCGGGTGACGGTCGAGGGCGGGCGTATCGCGTCCGTCGACGCGGCGCCCGCCGCGGGCCCGGAGGCGTCCGGGCCGACCGGCCACTACCTCCTCCCCGGCTTCGTCGACCTGCACAACCACGGCGGCGGCGGCGCCTCCTTCACCTCCGGCACCGCCGAGGACGTGCTCACCGGCGTCCGCACGCACCGCGCGCACGGCACCACCACGCTCGTCGCCTCCACCGTCACCGGCGATCTGGCCACGCTCGCGCGGCAGGCCGGGCTCCTCGCGGAGCTGGTGCAGCAGGGGGACCTGGCGGGCGTCCACTTCGAGGGCCCGTTCATCTCGCCCTGCCGCAAGGGCGCGCACAGCGAGGAGCTGCTGCGCGACCCGGACCCGGCCGAGGTGCGCAAGCTGGTGGACGCCGCCCACGGCACCGCCGTGATGTGCACGCTGGCCACCGAGCGCCCCGGCGGGCTGGAGGCCGTGCGCACCCTGGTCGACCACGGCGTCATCGCGGCCGTCGGCCACACCGACGCGACCTACGAGCAGACCCGGGAGGCGATCGACGCGGGCGCCACCGTGGCCACCCACCTGTTCAACGCCATGCCGGCGCTCAACCACCGCGCGCCGGGCCCGGTCGCCGCGCTGCTGGAGGACGAGCGCGTCACGGTGGAGCTGATCAACGACGGCGTGCACCTGCACCCCGCCGCGCTGCGGCTCGCCGCCACGCAGGTGGGTCCGGACCGCACCGCGTTCGTCACCGACGCGATGGACGCCGCCGGGTTCGGCGACGGACGCTACCGGCTCGGCCCGCTGGAGGTCGACGTGGTCGACGGCGTGGCGCGGCTGGCCGTCGGCGGCTCCATCGCCGGGTCGACGCTCACCCTGGACACGGCGCTGCGCCGCGCGGTCACGGTGGACGGCCTGCCGCTGGTCGACGCCGTGCGCGCGGTGTCCACCAACCCGGCGCGCCTGCTCGGCCGGTCCGACCGCATCGGGGCCATCGCCCCCGGCCTGGACGCCGACCTGGTGCTCCTGGACGCCGACTTCACCGTCACCGGCGTGCTGCGCAAGGGCGAGTGGGTGGTCCAGCCCGGCTGACCCGTGCGACCCGTGCGGCGGCCCGCAGCGGAGCACGCGTGCGGCCCGCGCGGGTGGTGCGGTGCGGGCGAGACCGCCCCCGCGCGCGGGCGCCCACGGACCGGGCGCCCGGTCCGTGGGCGTCAGCCGCCGTCCGGCGCGAGCCACACCCGGTCGACGGCCACGTCGCACTGGTCGCCCTCGGCGCAGGTGAGCCGGAACACGTTCTGGCCCTCGTCCACCCGCACCTCGGCGTAGGTGTAGGTCCAGGACTTCTCCCAGGCGCCCTCGGGGCCGTGCGCGAAGTTCTTGAAGTTGACGTTCTGCGGCTGCGCGGCGTCGTTGACCTGGAGGCTCAGCTTCATGTCCTTGCCGGGCACGGTGTAGCCGTAGTAGAGGCGGTAGGTCCCCGCCTCGGGCACCTCGGTGCTCCACGTCACCGTCGCGCCCGGCTGGTCGAGGCCCGTGACGTACTTGCCGTCGCGGGCCTTGGAGCCGGACACCTCCCCGGCGACGAGGGGCCCGTTGTCCAGCCGGAGGCTGGAGGCGTCCTCGCTGGGCAGCTCGGCCGTCTCCTTCTCGTCGGAGGCCTGCTCGTCCCCCGGCTGCGGCTCGCGCTCGTCCTGCTGTCCGGGGTCGTCACCGCCCCGCCCGTCGCCGGCGACCGCGTCGGTGCCGGGCTTGCCGGGGTCGTCGTCCCCGCTGAAGGTGAGGGCCGCGCCGACGCCGATGACGACCGCGCCGACCACCGCGAGCGCGCCGATGAGCAGGCCGTTGCGCCGGGTGCCGGAGCCGCCGCCCTTCGCGGCGGCCGTGCGGCGGGCGGCCTCCCGGCCGCCGGGCTGGGTCTCGGGCGCGGCGTAGTGGGCGTTGGGGTAGGCGGCGTCGGGAGGCGCGGCGGGTGGCGCCTGCGGGTAGCCGTACCCCCCGGAGCGCCGGCCGGGCGGGGGGCCCTGCGGGTAGCCGTACCCCGAGGCGGGCTGGGCCTGCGGGCCGTGGCCCTGGTGCTGCCCGTACCGGCGCTCGCCGACCGCGCGGACGTCGTGGTAGGAGGTGCGGGGGACGCCCTGCTGCTGGGCGGGGGCCTGCTGGCCGCCTTCCTGTCGGTACAGGTAACCGAACGGGTCGTCGCCCTCCGGCGGCTGCGTACCGTTGTGACCGGCGGTCATCCCCTGTTCTCCTCATACGGCATCGTCTGACCCCGCGCAGCCTACCCCGTTCGGGGGACACACCGGTCGGGCGTCCGGCGGTGCCCGCGGCGCCCGCCCGCGTCAGCCCGCCCGGCGCTGCCCCTTTGACCTGGCGCGTTTCTCCACGTACATCCGTTGGTCGGCGGACTGCAAGATCTCCTCCACCGACTGGCCGCACGCCGCCCAACTGATGCCGAAGCTCGCGCCCACCCGCACCTGGCGGCCCTCGACCCGGATGGGCGGGATGATGGCGTTGCGCAGCCGCACCGCGAGGTCGCCGGCGTCCGCCCGCCCGAGGCCGTCGGCCAGGACGACGAACTCGTCACCGCCGAGCCGGGCCACGGTGTCGTTGTCGCGCACCCCGGCCGTCAGCCGCCGGGCGACCTCGATGAGCACCGCGTCCCCGCAGTGGTGGCCGTAGCGGTCGTTGATCGACTTGAAGCCGTCCAGGTCGCAGAAGAGCACCGCCAGGCCCTTGTCGGAGGGGGTGTCACCCTCCGGCTGGGCGACGTGGGCGTGGTGGTCGAAGCCGCCGCCGACGGGGTGCGGTGCCGCGAACCCGGGGCCGTCGGGGCCCGCGCCCAGCACGCCCCCGGTGCCGAAGCCCGGCACGTCGGCGGTGAAGTCCTCCGGCCCGTAGGCGGCGCCGGAGGCGGCGTGCGGCCCGCCCGCCGCCGCGAAGGCGTGGGCGGCGGCCGGGTGCGCGTCCGGCTCGTGCACCGGGGCGGGCCCGGGGCACTCGCACAGCCGGGCGCTGAGCCGGGCGCGCAGCTCGGCGCTGTTGGGCAGGCCGGTGAGCGAGTCGTGGCTGGCGCGGTGCGCGAGCTGGAGCTCGTGCCGCTTGCGCTCCTCGATGTCCTCGACGTGGGTGAGCAGGAAGCGCGGCCCGTCGGCGACGTCCGCGACCACGGAGTTGCGCAGCGACACCCACACGTAGGAGCCGTCGCGGCGGCTCATGCGCAGCTCGGCGCGCCCGCCCTCGGCGGCGGTGCGCAGCAGCGTGCCGATGTCCTCGGGGTGGACGAGGTCGGAGAAGGAGTAGCGCCGCATCATCGAGGCCGGGCGGCCCAGCAGGCGGCACAGGGCGTCGTTGGCCTTGATGAGACGGCCGTGCTGGTCCCCGCCCATCTCGGCGATCGCCATGCCGCTGGGCGCGAACTCGAACGCGGCGCGGAAGCTCTCCTCGCTCGCCCGCAGCGCCTGCTGCTCGCGCTCCAGCCGGACCAGGGCGCGCTGCATGTTGGCGCGCAGCCGGGCGTTGGAGATCGCTATGGCCGCCTGGAACGCGTACATCTGCAACGCCTCGCACCCCCAGGCACCGGGGCGGCGGCCGGTGCGGGGCCTGTCGACGGATATGACGCCCAGCAGGTCGCCGTCGGAGGTGTACATGGGGGCGAAGAGGCGGTCCATGGGGTGCCACTCGCCGGCGTAGCGCGGGGCGGGGCCGGGGGTGTGCCACTGCGGCACGTCGTCGTCGTCCAGCACCCAGCCCTCGGTGTAGGGGACGAAGCGCAGCTCGCCCCAGGCCTCGCCCAGCGACAGGCGGCGCTCCCAGGAGGCGCGGGAGCCGACCCGGCCCGCCATCATCGACTCGGCGCCGGTGCTCCCGGCGACGGCGGCGACCACCAGGTCCCCGTCGGGCCGCACCAGGTTGACGGCGGCCATCTCGAACCCGAGGCCGGTGACGACGCCGTCGGCCACGGTCTGGAGGGTGTCGGCGAGGCTGCGGGCGGTGTTGAGCTGGGCCACCGACTGGTGCAGGCGGCGCAGCGTGGTGAGGCGGACGGCCGGCTCCGGATCGGTGGTCTCCATCGCCCTCCCCCCGTGGCTCGTGCGTACGCTCTCGTGCCACTCGTCCGAGTGTCCCCGCCACTGAATCACAGGCTGCTGCCCACTCGGTACACAGGGTCAACAAATAATCCCATCTGTGACTCATGTCACAGTAGGATGAACTGGTGTGGCGGAGTGTGGTGTGAGCGCTCCCAATCTGCTGGTGTAGGCGTGCATATGCCCACCGCACGGCGTGACGGCAACCAGCGTTCCCGTTTTCCGGCTGATCATGCCGCAACCCTGCGGCGCGGGCCCCGCCGGGCGTCCCGGGGGTCCCGGGGGTCCTAGGACCCGACTCGTCCCCGGGCCCGATGCGGGGCCGTGGCGCCGGTGGTTAGCGTCGTGGGTGTGTACCCGACAGCAGCGCAGACCCATGTCCAGCACCCGGCCGAACCGACCCGGGCCCCCGGGGCCGGCGTCCCGCATCCTGAAGGGGTGAACGAGGAGCAGTTCCGGGCCGCGATGGCCCGGCTCGCGGCCGGTGTCGTGCTGGTGACGGCCTACGACCCCGAGGACGGCCCGCAGGGCGCCTACGTCGGCATGACCGCGACCGCGTTCGTCTCCGTCTCGCTCGACCCGCCGCTCGTCCTGCTCAGCGTGCGCACCGGCTCCCGTATGGAGGAGGTCCTCGCGCGCCGCCCGCTGTGGGCGGCCAACCTCCTCGCCGAGCACCAGCGCCAGGTCGCCGGGCGGTTCGCGATGAAGGGACGGCTCAGCGACCGGCTGCTGTTCTCCGAGCTCCCGCACGAGCGCGGCGACGTGGCCGAGGCGCCCCTGGTGGACGGCGCGCTCGCGCAGCTCGAATGCCGCACCGAGGAGCGGGTGCCCGCCGGGGACCACACGCTGCTCGTCGCCCGCGTCCTGACCGCGCACGTCCGCGGCTCCGGCACCGACGGCCCCCTCACCTACTTCCAGGGCCGCTACCGCCCCCTGGGCTGACCCCGGGGCCCCCCGCCCCCGGGTGCCCGCGTCCGCGGGTGCCTGTGCCTCCGGGTAGCTGTGTCCGGGTGGCCGTCCTCCTCGTTCGGCCGCCTCCCGGGCCCCTGCCGCCCGGCCCGCCGTCCGGTCGCCGTCCGTGCTCCCGCTGCGGACGCGGGCCGGCGAACGGGCGGGCCGTGACCAGCCGCTTACCGGGTGTCGCACCGGGGACCCGGGCGGCGCTCGTCCCGCGTTGACCACGTGCGGTAACCGGGGGGCCGGTGTGCACGGAATTCCGCAGGCGATGGAGACTCATACCTTGCGTCCGGCGCAACAGCGGGTGAAAACTCGCCACCGCCCCACCCGTGGCCCAACCGGGTCGCGACCGGGGTGTGCGGACGTGCACGACAGCTCCGAGCGCACCACTCCCGCGCCCGGAGGCGGCGAACACCAAAGGGGACGGCAGTGCGACGGCGGCGTTTCTTGGCCCTCGCGGCGACGGGCATGGTCAGCGGCGTGGGTCTGGCGGCCACCGGCTGCGGCGGCGACGCGGGCGGCGGCGACGTCACCCTCAAGCTCGTGGCCGCCGAGTACGGCACTCCGGGCAACAGCGCGCAGGAGTGGTGGGACGGCGTCGTCAGCGCCTTCCGCGCCCAGCACCCGGAGATCGGCGTCGACGTCACGATCTACGGCTGGAGCGAGGTCGACCGCAAGGTCGCCGAGATGGTGGAGGCGGGGGAGGCCCCCGACATCGCGCAGATCGGCTCCTACGCCGACTACGCCGCGAACGGCGACATCTACCCGGCAGGCGACCTGCTCTCCATACCCGTGCAGGCCGACTTCCTGCCCGGGCTCGCGCAGGCCGGCGAACTGCGCCGCACCCAGTACGGCCTGCCCTTCGCCGCCAGCACGCGGCTGCTGTTCTACAACAAGTCCCTCTTCCGCAGCGCCGGCCTCGACCCGGAGAAGCCGCCGACGACGTGGGAGGAGCTGCGCGAGGCGGCCCGGGTGCTGGAGGAGGCCGGGGTCGAGATCCCCTACGCCCTGCCGCTCGGCCCGGAGGAGGCGCAGGCCGAGACCATGCTGTGGATGCTCAGCGGTGGCGGCGGCTACACCAACAACGTCGGCACCTACACCATCGACTCCGAGGAGAACGTCCGCACCTTCACCTGGCTGCGCGACAAGCTCGTCCGGGGCGGGCTCATCCAGCCGCAGAGCCCGGCCAAGACCAACCGCCAGGCGATGTTCGACGCCTTCGCCGCCGGCCGGGTCGGCATGCTCAACGGGCACCCGGTGCTGATCGAGCAGTCCCGCCGGAACGACGTGGAGTACGGCACCGCGCCGCTGCCCGGCCGCGACGGCGTCTCCCAGTCCACCATGGGGGTCGCCGACTGGATCATGGGGTTCAAGCAGCGTGGCCACCGCGCCGAGATCGGCACCTTCCTGGACTTCCTGTTCGGTCTGGAGCAGTACTACACGCTCGTCGAACGCTTCGACCTGCTGCCCGTGACGACCTCCGCATCCGACCGGATGAGCGAGGACGACGACCAGAAGCACCTCCAGTCCTTCCTGGAGCAGCTCCCGGCCGCCGTCTTCTACCCCGTGGACAAGGTGTCCTGGTCGCAGACCAGCCGCGACATCAAGGAGACCATCGGCGAGGCCGTCCACCCCGGCGGCAGCGCGGAGAACCTCCTCGGCTCCCTTCAGCGCAAGGCGCTCTCGGCGGAGTCCGCCGCCCTGTGACGCCGCGCCTCCGGCCCGCCGACGGCGGGCCGGAGGCGCGGCGTCGCGCCGGGGCACGGCCCCCCGGCGCGCCCGGCGACCGCCTCCCGCGCGCGCCGCTGTGGGCGGAGCCGGTTACGTTGGAGCGGGGAAGCGGGGAGGTGAGAGCGTGGAGCCCAGCGGGCTGTCCGAGCGCGAGGAGGCCGTGCTGGCGCACGAGCGGCGCGGCTGGCCGGGCCCCGGCGCCAAGGAGCGGGCGATACGCGAGGAACTCGACCTCTCACCCACGCGCTACTACCAGATTCTCAACGCCCTCCTCGACGACGCACGCGCCCTCGCCCACGATCCGGTGACCGTCAACCGCCTCCGCAGGCGCCGCGACGCCCAGCGCCGGCGCCGGTAGGCTCGGGCGCCATGGCCGGCATCGACGCATCCCTCCCCGACGTGACGACGGCCCAGGGCCGCACCGGGCTCGCGGCCCTGCGCGCGGCGCCCGAGCGCTCCGTCGTCGCGCTCGACTTCGACGGCACCCTGGCGCCGATCGTCCCCGACCCCGACCAGGCCCGCCCCCACCCCGACGTGCTCCCCGTCCTCAGCCGGCTGGCGCCGCGCCTGCGCGCGCTCGCCGTCGTCACCGGCCGCCCCGCCGAGCTGGCCGTCCGCTACGGCGGCTTCGCGGGCGCCCCCGGTCTGGAGAAACTGACGGTGCTGGGCGCCTACGGCGCGGAGCGCTGGGACGCGGCCACCGGGCGGCTGACCGCCCCGCCCCCCGACCCGGGCGTCCTGGCCGCCCGGGACGAGCTGCCCGCCCTGCTGCGGGAGCTGGCGGCCCCCGGCGGCGTCCGCGTGGAGGACAAGGGCCTGGCCGTCGCCGTCCACACCCGCCAGGCGCCCGACCCCGCGGGCGCGTTCGCGAGCCTGCGGGCACCGCTGACGGCGCTCGCAGAGCGCCACGCCCTCCAGCTCGAACCCGGGCGCTTCGTCCTCGAACTGCGCCCGCACGGCATGGACAAGGGGCGCGCCCTGACCGCCCTCCTCACCGAGCTGGACGCGGGCCCGGTCCTCTACGCCGGTGACGACCTCGGTGACCTCGCGGCCTTCGACGCCGTGGACCGCCGCCGCGCCGACGGGCCGCCGGGCCTGCTGGTGTGCAGCGGCAGCGCCGAGGTCACCGCGCTGACCGACCGCGCCGACGTGGTCGTGGACGGCCCCCCGGGCGTGGCCGCCTTCCTCGCGGCGCTGTGACGCCGCGCCTTCGGCGTTGCCCCGGCGCGCGGGAGTGACGCCCGCCCGGGCGGGTCACGGGGTGTGCAGGGCGTCCAGTTGGGCCAGGAACCAGGCCTGGGGCGGCAGGGCGGTGGCCGCGGCGGCCAGGCGCTCGGTGCGGGCGGCGCGTTCCTCTGGGGGCATGGCGAGCGCGGTGTGCAGCGCCGCGGCGGTGCCCGCGATGTCGTACGGGTTGACCGGCAGCGCGTCCTGCGCCAGCTCCGCCGCCGCGCCCGCCTCCCGGGACAGCACCAGCGCGCACCCCGCGTCGGAGACGACCGGCACCTCCTTGGCCACCAGGTTCATGCCGTCCCGGATCGGGTTGACCAGGGCCACGTCGGCCAGCCGGTAGGCGGCCAGCGAGCGGGCGAAGTCGTCCTTCACGTGCAGCACGACGGGCGTCCACGAGGCCGTGCCGAACTCGGCGTTGACCTCGTCGGCGACGCGCGCGACCTCCTCGGTGTACCGGCGGTACACGGCGAGGTCCTGCCGCGAGGGGTAGGCGAACGCCACGTGCACCACGCGGTCGCGCCACTCGGGCCGGTCCCGCAGCAGCCGCCGGAACGCGTGCAGGCCGCGCACGATGTTCTTGGACAGCTCCGTGCGGTCCACCCGGACGATCGTCCGCCGCGAAGCGCCGGAGTCGTCCGTGCCGATCTGCTCGCGCAGCGCCGCCATGCGCTCGGCGACGTCGTCCCGGTGCGCCCGCTCGCGCAGGAACCCGGCGTCCGCGCCCAGGCCGTGCACCCCGATCCGGGTCGTCCGTCCGGCGTGCGTCACGCGCAGCTCGCCGTCCGGCCGGTCCGCGCCGTCCACGCGCGCGCCGAGCACGTCCGCGCAGCACGCGGCGAACGCCTCCGCCCAGCGGCGGGTGAGGAACGCGGCCCGGTCCGCGCCGAGGACACCGCGCAGCACGTCGGCGGCCACGGCGTCGGGCAGCAGCCGGTAGTAGTCGGCGGGCGCCCACGGGGTGTGGGAGAAGTGGCCGATGCGCAGGTCGGGACGCCGCTCGCGCAGCAGCGCGGGCACCAGCGTGAGGTGGTAGTCCTGCACCATGACGGTCGCGCCCCGTTCGGCGTCCCCGGCGAGGGCGTCGGCGAAGGCGGCGTTGTACGCCTCGTAGGCCGCCCACTGCCGCTCGAACTCGGTGTCGAAGACGGGTTCCAGCGGGGTTTGGTAGAGCAGGTGGTGCACGAACCACAGCACCGAGTTCGCCACGCCGTTGTAGGCGCCGGCGAAGGTGTCGGCGTCGATGTCGAGCATGCGCACGCGCTGGCCGCCGGTGTCCTCGGCGGGCAGCGCGCCGTCCGCGCGGCGGGCGGCCGCCCGGTCGCCCTCGGTCAGTGCGGCGCACACCCACACGGCGTCCGCGTCCTGGCCGATGGCCGACAGACCCGAGACCAGGCCGCCCCCTCCGCGCCTGGCGGTCAGCGTGCCGTCCTCGGCGACGGAGTAGGAGACCGGGCCCCGGTTGGAGGCGACGAGAACCTGGGAGACCATGCCGCGAGCGTATCCGGAACACCGGGCGTTCAAACGACCGTGCGGTTTCCCGCCTCGCCCGCACCGCCCCGCGGGCCCGCTCCCGGGCGGGCCGCCCCGGGGTGCTGCCGCCGGCCGCCCGGGAGCGGAACGCCTGCCCGGGCGGCCGTCCCTACGCCACCGCGCGGGCGGACGCGTACTCCGGGACCGTGCCCATCGGCGGGCGCTCGATCGTGTCGACGCGGTGGGTGCGCGGTGCGAAGCCGCCGTCCGGCACCCGGTCGAACTGGGTGAGCTCGGGCCGGGTCAGCGGCGCCCCGGAGAGCCGGAGCTGCGCGGTGCGGTAGATCGCGGCGGCCATCCGGCCCAGCGCCTGCCCGTCCTGGTTGCGGTGCTTGCGCACGCCGACGTCCACCTGGGCGAGCGCGTCCAGGCCCACCGCGTGCAGCGCGTCCACCAGCAGCGCCAGCTCGACGCCGTAGCCGACCGGGAACGGCATGCGCTCCAGCAGCGAGCGGCGCGCCGCGTACTCCCCGCCCAGCGGCTGCACGAAACCGGCCAGCCGGGGCCAGTGCAGGTTCAGCAGCGGGCGCGCGACCAGCTCCGTCACCCGGCCGCCGCCCGCCGGGCTGTCCCCGAGCGGCCGGTCGTACATGCCCTTGACGAGCTGGAGCGACGGCTCGGTCAGCAGGGGGCCGACGATGCCGGAGACGAACCGGGAGCGGAAGTCCCGCAGGTCGGCGTCGACGAAGCAGACGATCTCCCCGCTGGTGGCCAGCAGCGAGCGCCACAGCACCTCGCCCTTGCCCGGCACGGCCGGTATGCGCGGCAGCAGCGCGTCGCGGTGGACCACCTTCGCCCCCGCGGCGGCGGCCACGTCGCCGGTGCGGTCGGTGGAGCCGGAGTCGACGACGACCAGCTCGTCGACCAGCGGCACCCGCGCCGTCATCAGCTCGGACCGGATACGGGCGACGATGTCGCCGACGGTCGCCTCCTCGTTCAGTGCGGGCAGGACGACGCTCACGCTGCCGCGCGCGCCCGCCGCCCGCTTGGCGTCCAGCAGCCGCGCCAGCGGACGGTCGTCGGCGCTCCAGGAGCGCCGGTGCAGCCAGCTCTCGACCTCGTCCAGCACGAATCGCCTCCCGGATTCACCCGCGGACGGGACCGTCTCGCGGTTCGGACGACCGCATCCACCGTCACGGCCGTCGGTTACAGTCTTGAACAGCGCACGTGACCTCCGCACGTCGGGGTCCGGCGTTTACGACAAACGCGCTGGTACAGCGCCATAGAGCTCATCCAGAGGGGCAGAGGGAACGGCCCGTTGAAGCCCCGGCAACCCTCCCGCGCGTCATTACGTCATCCCGGTCATCTCGGAGGCGAACCCGCCGTGGGGAAGGTGCCAATTCCGTCCCGTGGCGAAGGTCGCCGACGGGGAAGATGAGGAGAAAGGGCCTCGCCTCCATGGCCGTGAACACGGTTGCCAGCACCACCGACACCACCTCCGCCACCTCCGCCGACGCCCCCGCCGGAAGCGTCTCCCTCGGGCCCGCCGCCGCGCTGTCCTGCCGGGAGTGCGGGGAGCGCTCGCCGCTCGGCCCCGACTTCGCCTGCGGCGTCTGTTTCGGCCCGCTGGAGGTCGCCTACGAGCTGCCCACCGGGGACGCCGAGGGGCTGCGCCGGCGCATCGAGGCTGGTCCGGCCAGCATCTGGCGCTACGCGCCGCTGCTGCCCGTCCCCGAGGACGTCGCCGCCAAACCGAACACCAACCCCGGGTTCACCAAGCTGGTGCGCGCCGACAACCTCGCCCGCGAGCTGGGCGTCACCGGCGAACTGCACGTCAAGGACGACTCCGGCAACCCGACGCACTCCTTCAAGGACCGCGTCGTGGCGATCGCTGTCGAGGCCGCCCGCGCCTTCGGCTTCACCACGCTCTCCTGCTCCTCCACCGGCAACCTGGCCGGCGCGGTGGGCGCCGCCGCCGCCCGCGCGGGCCTGCGGAGCTGCGTGTTCATCCCGCACGACCTGGAGCAGGGCAAGGTCGTCATGGCCGCCGTCTACGGGGGCGAGCTGGTGGGCATCGAGGGCACCTACGACGACGTGAACCGTTTCTGCAGCGAGCTGATCGGGGACCCGGCGGGCGAGGGCTGGGGCTTCGTCAACGTCAACCTGCGCCCGTACTACGCCGAGGGCTCCAAGACGCTCGCGTACGAGATCTGCGAGCAGCTCGGCTGGCGGCTGCCGGACCAGCTCGTCATCCCGATCGCCTCCGGCTCGCAGCTCACCAAGATCGACAAGGGTCTGCGCGAGCTGATCGCGCTCGGACTCGTCGAGGACCGGCCGTACAAGATCTTCGGTGCCCAGGCCGCGGGCTGCTCGCCGGTCTCGCAGGCCTTCAAGGGCGGCCACGACGTGGTGCGCCCGGTGCGGCCCGACACCATCGCCAAGTCGCTGGCCATCGGCAACCCGGCGGACGGCCCCTACGTCCTGGACATCGCCCGGCGCACCGGCGGCGCGGTCGAGGACGTCACCGACGAGCAGGTGGTCGACGCCATCAAGCTGCTGGCCCGCACCGAGGGCATCTTCGCGGAGACGGCGGGCGGCGTGACCGTCGGCGTCACCCGCAAGCTCATCGAGAGCGGCCGGCTCGACCCGGCGCTGACCACGGTCGTCCTCAACACCGGCGACGGCCTCAAGACCCTGGACGCCGTGGCGCCCTCCTCCGGCCCCACCGCCGTCATCCGCCCCACGCTGGACGCGTTCCGCGACGCGGGCCTGGGCTGAGCCCGCCCCGCGCCCCCGCCTCCGCACGCACTCGACGAAGGAACCACCCATGAGCGTTAACGTCCGCATCCCCACGATCCTGCGCACCTACACCGGCGGGCGGGCCGAGGTCGCCGCCGAGGGCGCGACCCTGGGCGAGGTGCTGGCCGACCTGGAGAAGAACCACACCGGCATCGGCCCGCGCGTGCTGGACGACCAGGGCAAGCTGCGGCGCTTCGTGAACGTCTACGTCAACGACGACGACGTCCGCTTCGCCGAGGGCCTCCAGACGCCCACCCCGGACGGCGCGGGCGTCTCCATCATCCCGGCGGTCGCCGGCGGCGCCTGACCCCGGAAGCCGCCCCGCCGCCGACGGCCCGGGCCCCGCGCCGAGCGGGCCCGGGCCGTCGGCGTGCCGCCCGTGTCCGGGTGCCGCCCGTGTCCGTGCGGCGACGTCGTCGGCCGCCCCTTCCCCGCCGGCCGATGACGCCCTCGGCTGCGCGTCCGGGCTTCGACGTGCCGCGCGTCCCCGGCCCCGCCGCAGTGTGCCGCCGCAGTGTGCCCCGTGGAGCGCCACCGGGCACGCCGGTCACCGACGGTGCGCCCGGTGCGGCGGCGCCGATGGTCGTGGCGCGGGGGTGTTCGACGGGGTGCGGCGCTCGATGGCGTGTGGCGGCGGGGTGGCGTGCCGCGGTCGACGGGTCCGGTGGGTGGTGGAGCCCGGGTGCCGGCGGCTGCGCGGGGCTGGGCGCGCGCCGCTCGGGCCCGGCTGCCGTCCGGGCCCCGCCCCGCGGTGCCCGGCCTCTCGGCCGTGGCCCGTCGTGGCCCGTGGCCGCCCGCCGTTCGAGCTCCGAAGACCTGTTCCGGGGCAGCCGCAGGCCCCGGGGGAGGCCGGGGCGCGGGCCCGCGAGGGGGGCGGCGGCGCGTGCTCGCGGCAGCCCGTGGACGGCCGTCCGCCGTCGCTGCGGGTCGGCTGGGGCGCGAGGGGCGTGGGGGACGCGGAGGTCGACGGGCCCGGCCCGGGGTGGTCATTCCGCCTACCCGGAGGCGGTAGGGTGGGGGAGATTCCACGCCCCACCCGTCACACCGGTTCTGACGCATGCCCGCGCACGGTGTGGCGCGACAAGTCGTGCCCGAAATCGTAGAAACGTTCGTCCGGGTTACGCCCCATATGCCCGGCCGGGAGTGTCCCGGTTTGCGGAGCCTTGTGGGCCTCTTTCCGATCGGTTCTGCGCGGATTTCTCGTCTGATTGACCTGTTGCACAGGGCGTTCGTGCAGATACATTCAGCGGCGGTCGACGCGTTCCGGCGCACACCCCCCCGACCCAGGGGGTGAACTCTGACCCGGGTCCGCGGAGTGCGGGCTCGCGCAAGGGCCAGTAATAGGGGAGTTAGGAATGGCTCAGGGCACCGTCAAGTGGTTCAACGCGGAGAAGGGCTACGGCTTCATCGCGGTCGACGGTGGTGCGGACGTGTTCGTCCACTACAGCGCGATCCAGATGGACGGTTACCGCACCCTTGAGGAAGGGCAGCGGGTCGAGTTCGAGATCTCACAGGGCCAGAAGGGCCCGCAGGCGGACATGGTCCGCCTCTCCGCCTGAGCGGCGACCGTCTGATCCCGCAGGGGGCCCGGCCGACACCGGCCGGGCCCTTCGCCGTGTCCGCCCGCGCCGCCGCGCGGCCTCCGGGACGGCGGGCGCTTGCACTCGCGGGGGTCGAGTGCTAATCATGGGCTTAGCACTCTCCAGGTGAGAGTGACAAAGAAGGACCGTTCGGTGAGGTCCGCGAGGCTCGGTGGGAAGTGACCGCCAGGCCCCGCAGGCCGTCCGTCGCGGGCGCCAGCGCGGTCCGGAGCAATCCACCCCAGTCCGGGAGGACCACTTCACATGGCCAAGATCATCGCGTTCGACGAGGAGGCGCGGCGCGGCCTCGAACGCGGCATGAACCAGCTCGCCGACGCCGTCAAGGTCACGCTCGGCCCCAAGGGCCGCAACGTCGTGCTGGAGAAGAAGTGGGGCGCCCCCACGATCACCAACGACGGTGTCTCCATCGCCAAGGAGATCGAGCTCGAGGACGCCTACGAGAAGATCGGCGCCGAGCTCGTCAAGGAGGTCGCGAAGAAGACGGACGACGTCGCCGGTGACGGCACGACGACGGCGACCGTTCTGGCCCAGGCCCTGGTCCGCGAGGGCCTGCGCAACGTGGCCGCCGGCGCCAACCCGATGGCTCTGAAGCGCGGCATCGAGCGCGCCACCGAGGCCGTCTCCGCCGCCCTGCTGGAGCAGGCCAAGGACGTGGAGACCAAGGAGCAGATCGCCTCCACCGCCTCCATCTCCGCCGCCGACACCCAGATCGGCGAGCTGATCGCCGAGGCCATGGACAAGGTGGGCAAGGAAGGCGTCATCACCGTCGAGGAGTCGCAGACCTTCGGTCTCGAGCTGGAGCTCACCGAGGGCATGCGCTTCGACAAGGGCTACATCTCGGCGTACTTCGCGACCGACATGGAGCGCATGGAGACGGTCTACGACGACCCCTACATCCTCATCGCGAACTCCAAGATCGGCAACGTCAAGGACCTGCTGCCGCTGCTGGAGAAGGTCATGCAGTCGGGCAAGCCGCTGCTGATCATCGCCGAGGACGTCGAGGGCGAGGCGCTGTCCACGCTCGTCGTCAACAAGATCCGCGGCACCTTCAAGTCCGTCGCCGTCAAGGCCCCGGGCTTCGGCGACCGTCGCAAGGCCATGCTGGGCGACATCGCCATCCTCACCGGCGGCCAGGTCATCTCCGAGGAGGTCGGCCTCAAGCTGGAGAACGCCGGTCTGGAGCTGCTGGGCCGCGCCCGCAAGGTCGTCGTCACCAAGGACGAGACCACCATCGTGGACGGTGCCGGCGACAGCGAGCAGGTCCAGGGCCGCGTCAACCAGATCCGCGCCGAGATCGAGAACTCCGACTCGGACTACGACCGCGAGAAGCTCCAGGAGCGTCTGGCGAAGCTGGCCGGCGGCGTGGCCGTCATCAAGGCCGGTGCCGCCACCGAGGTGGAGCTCAAGGAGCGCAAGCACCGCATCGAGGACGCGGTGCGCAACGCGAAGGCCGCCGTCGAGGAGGGCATCGTCGCCGGTGGTGGCGTGGCTCTGCTCCAGGCGTCCGCCGTGTTCGAGAAGCTGGAGCTCGACGGCGACGAGGCCACCGGTGCGGCCGCCGTCAAGCTCGCGCTGGAGGCCCCGCTCAAGCAGATCGCGGTCAACGCCGGCCTCGAGGGCGGCGTCGTGGTCGAGAAGGTGCGCAACCTGACCGTCGGCCACGGCCTGAACGCGGCCACCGGCGAGTACGTGGACATGATCGCCGAGGGCATCATCGACCCGGCGAAGGTCACGCGCTCCGCGCTGCAGAACGCCGCGTCGATCGCCGCGCTGTTCCTGACCACCGAGGCCGTCATCGCCGACAAGCCGGAGAAGGCCGCGGCCGGCGCCGCCGACCCGACCGGTGGCATGGGCGGTGGCATGGACTTCTGATCCGGCTTCCTCCCGGACCAGCGGTTCGCCGTTCACACGGCCGCCAGGGCGGCTCCCCCACGGGGAGCCGCCCTTCGCCGTGTCCGGGCCCGTGCGCGGCGGGACGGCACCGGGCCGCTCCCGGGCCCCGTCCGGGCCCGTACGCGGCCGTACGCGGCCGGACGGGGCCTGGACTGGACCAAGGGGCGGCCGGGCCGGTCGGAGCGCGCCGGAGGGCGGCCGTACGCGGCCGGGCTCGGTCGCGCGCCCCGGTCGGCCCCGCCGTGCCCCCGCCGGACCCCGACGGCACCCTGGCCGGGCCCCGACGCGGCCCCCGCCGTGTCCACCATGTGAGAATCGGCACGCCCGGGGGCCTGGTCAGGCGCGGGGGGCGGTGGAAAGATGCCCGAAAGTCTGAAACGGCGCCCGGACACGCGACCCGTACCCGCCGCCGGACTCGGAAGCGAAGACCCCCACGAGGACGGACCCCTCCACCGTCATGAGCACGCTCGAAGACCTCGTCGTCAACGTCAACGACGCCTTCTGGACGTACCTGCTGGTGCCGCTCGTCGCGGTCGCGGGCCTGTACTTCACCCTGCGCTCGCGCGGCGCACAGTTGCGGCTGCTCCCGGACATGCTCCGGGTGTTCACGGACAAGTCGGCGCGCGGCGTCTCGCCCTTCGGCGCGTTCACGATCTCCGCCGCCGCGCGCATCGGCACCGGCAACGTCGCCGGTGTGGCCACGGCCATCACCCTCGGTGGGCCCGGCGCGGTGTTCTGGATGTGGATGATGGCGCTCATCGGCGGCGCGTCGGCGTTCGTCGAGTCCGTGCTCGCGCAGCTCTACAAGGCGCGCGGCAAGGAGCCGGGCACCTTCCGGGGCGGTCCGGCCTACTACATGGAGCGGGGGCTCGGGAAGCGCTGGCTGGGCGTGCTGTTCGCCGTCCTGATCACGCTCACCTTCGGCTTCGTGCTGACGGCCGTGCAGTCCAACACCATCGCGGTCGCGGTGCAGGGCTCGCTCGACGGCGTCGACGCGGGCTGGTTCCCGCCGGCGCTCGGTGTCCTGCTCGCGGTGCTGCTGGGGCTGGCGGTCTTCTTCGGCGTCAAGCGCCTGGCCGCCGTCACGACCGCGCTCGTGCCCGCCATGGCCTGCCTCTACCTGCTGCTCGGCACCGTGATCGTCGTGCTCAACGCCGACATGGTGCCCGGCATGCTGGCGGACATCGTCGGCGGCGCCTTCGGGTTCCGCGAGATCGCCGGCGGGGCCGTCGGCACGGCGATCCTCCAGGGCGTGCGGCGCGGCATGTTCTCCAACGAGGCGGGCATGGGTTCCGCGCCGAACGCGGCGGCCGCCGCCGACACCTCCCACCCCGTCAAGCAGGGGCTGGTGCAGACCTTCGGTGTGTACTTCGACACCCTCGTCGTCTGCACGATGACCGCGTTCGTCGTGCTCAGCGCCAACCCGACGCTCGGTGAGCGGGGCGGGGCGGACGTCACGCAGAGCGCGTTCGCCGGCACGCTCGGCGCGTGGGGCGGCCACGCGCTGACCGTCATCGTCTTCATGTTGGCCTTCAGCTCGATGATCGGTAACTACTACTACGGCGAGTCCAACATCGAGTTCATCACCCGTTCGGGGCGGGTCATGACCGGCTACCGGGCGGCCGTGCTGGCCTGCGTCGCGCTGGGGGCGATCGGCTCGGTGCCGCTGGTGTGGAGCCTGGGCGACATCACCATGGGCGCGATGGCGCTGGTCAACCTGCTGTCGATCCTGCCGCTCTCGGTGATCGCGTTCCGGCTGCTCGCCGACTACCAGGCGCAGCGGCGCACCGGTCTGGACCCGGTGTTCACCGCCGACCGCATCCCCGGACTGCGCGGCGTGGAGTGCTGGGAGCCGGCCGGGCGTCCCGCCGACGCCGCGAACGCCGACGCCGCAGACACCGACGCCGCGAACGCCGCGGAGGAGCCGCCGCCGCTGGCCACCGACCGCTGACCCGCCCGCGTCGCCACGGCGACGCGCCAGGCCGCCCCGGGGCGCCCGCGACCGCGCGGGCGCCCCGCGGCGCGTCGCGGGGTCCGCCGGGTGCCGTAGTCCGCGTGGTGGAACAGGCGGGTCGGGGGGAGGGTGGCGGGTACGCAGGGCGTCAGCCCACGCCCGGTCCGAGGTACGAGGTCCGCATGCAGTCTCCGAGCCCGGTGCTTCCCGGCCGCCAGCGGGAACGATTCCGCTTCGCGCTGCGGCAGCTCGACGCGCGCGGGGACCGGCCGGCGCTGTGGCTCGGCGGCACCGCGCTGGGCTACGTGCTGCTCCAGCTCGTGCTCGTCGTCCCCGGCCTCGGGCTCGGCTGGGACGAGACGGTCTACGTGAGCCAGGTGGACCCCGACCGCCCGGCCGCCTACCTCAGTGCGCCGCGCGCCCGGGGCGTGAGCTACCTCGTCGCGCCCGTCCTCGCGCTCACCGACGCTCAGCCGGCGCTGCGGCTCTACCTCGCCGCGCTCTCCGGCCTGGCGCTGTTCCTCGCGCTGTGGGTGTGGCGGCGGCTGCTGCCCCCGCCGGTACTGGCGCTGGCCGGGGCGCTGTTCGCCACGGTGTGGATCACGCTGTTCTACGGGCCCCAGGTGATGCCGAACCTGTGGGTGGCGTTCGCCACGCTCGCGGCCGTCGGCTGCTTCCTGCGCGTCGCCGACGACCCCGGGGAACGCGGCGCCCTGGCCGGGCTGGCCCTCGCCCTCGCCGCTGCCGCGCTGCTGCGCCCGCCGGACGCCGCCTGGCTGGCCCTCGCGCTCGGCGCGGCCGCCCTGGCCGTGCCCGGCTGGCGCCGCCCGCCGCTGCTGGCCGCGGTCGTGCTCGGGCCGCTGGCGGGCGTGGCCCCGTGGGTGGCCGAGGCCCACGCCGCCTACGGGGGGCTGTTCGCGCGGCTGGAGCGGGCCAGCGAGATCCAGGGCGGCATGGGGTGGCACCTGGCCTTCGACGACCAGCTCGTCGCCCAGGCGGGCCGCTCCCTGTGCCGCCCGTGCACCGTCGGCTGGGAGCACCCCGTCACCGGCCTGTGGTGGCTGGCGCTGCCGGTGGCGGTGGCCCTCGGCGTCGTCGCGGTGTGGCGCGTCCGCGGGGTGCGGCGCCGGCGGCGGACGCCGGTCGTCCTGGCGACGGCGACCGGGCTGACGCTGGCGGTGCCCTACCTGCTGCTGATCGACTACGCGGCGCCCCGGTTCCTGCTGCCCGCCTATGCCCTGCTGATGCTGCCGGTGGCGTTCGGGCTGGTGCGGCTGGCCTGCGGCGGACGGCGCGGCGTGCGGCCGGTGGTCGCGGGCGCGCTGGCGCTGGTGCTGGCGGGGCACCTGGCGGTGCAGGCGGGCGTCGCCCACGGGGCGGCGGCGCGGAGCGGGGCGGCGGGGGAGGCCGTGGCCGCGGTGGCCGCCGAGCTGAACCGGGCGGGGGTGCGGCCGCCGTGCGTGGTGTCCGGGCACGACGCGGTGCGGGTGGCCTACCGGGCCGGGTGCGCCTCCCGGCAGCCCGCCGGGCACGACGAGAGCATCACGGCCGCCGGGCTGCGGGCGCTCGCCGAGCGGCGACCGGTGGCGGTGCTGGTCGCCGACGGCGGGGAGCCGCCCCGGCACGCGCGCGGCTGGCGGGCCGTGCCGCTGCCGTCGTGGTCCTCCTCGCCGTCGTACGTGGCGTACGTCTCCCCCTCGGCGCGGTGAGCGGTCGCGGGGTGGGCGAGGGGACGACGGGTGGGGGCGCGGCGTGCGGTCGCGCGGTGGGCGGGGCCGCGCCGGCCGGGCGCGCGGTGAGCGGTGGACGCGGCGCGGTGGCGCGGGGCGCGGTGGGCGAGGGTGCGGCGGGGCTCAGACGCCGGAGGGGCTGAGCCGGCCGTCGGACGGCGGCCAGGCCGGGCGCAGGTCCAGCGGGACGGCGCCGACGGCCTCGCCCGGGGTGGGGAAGCAGCGGAAGAGGTGACGGGTGCCGGTGAGGGCGAACAGCTCCATGATGCGGCTGCCGACGCCGGCCAGCAGCAGCGAGCCGTTCAGCCGGCGGCACAGCCAGTTCAGCGACAGCAGGCAGTTCAGGCCGCGCGAGTCGCAGAAGGACAGCGCCGTGAGGTCCAGCACGAGGTGGTGGCGGCCGTCGTCGACGAGGTCACCGGCGCGGCGCAGGAGCTGCTGTTCGGTGGAGACGTCCAGCTTGCCCGCGACGCGCAGCATGGCGCACCCCTCGGTACGGACGACGTCCGTGAGAGTGAGTCGGTCCGGGTCGCTCAGCACCATCGGCTCCGTTGCTGGATACGTGTTCGTACCTCCAAGCTAACCCGCCGCCGTGGCCGTCGCCGCCGCGAGCCCCGTGCGGCACGGCACGTCGGCCCACACCCGCTTGCCGGGGCCGTGCGGCTCGACGCCCCAGCGGCTGGCCAGGCGCTCCAGGATCTGCAGGCCCAGTCCGCCCGTGCCCGAGGTGAGGTCGGGCGCCCGGCGCACCGGCCGGCGCGGGCTGGCGTCCTGGACCGACACCTGCACGCCGTCAGGCGAGGGGGACAGGCACAGGGCGGCGTCGCTGTCCGCGTGGCGGTGGGCGTTGGTCACCATCTCGGAGACGAGGAGGACGACGACGTCGGTGCCGTCCGCATCACAGCCCCACCGGCGCAGCGTCGACCGGGTAAGGTCGCGAGCGCGGGCGAAGGCGCCGGGTGCCCTGGGCACGTTCCAGATGAGGGTGGGTGCTCCGGTCACGGTCATCCGCCGTAACCCCCTTCCGCGTGGAGTGTGCTGCTCGTGCGGATTCCCGGCGCGGGGGGTGGCAAACGGCCGCGGGCGTGAACCGGGGGCCGTGCGCCGACTCCTTTGGGTCGGTGCAATTATTCGTAAGCGGCAAGTATCCTCACTTGCCGCACGCGTCGGCGAACCGGCGACCGAAGGATATCGGAGGTGGGGCAGTGGCGAGCGCCGTCGGTGTGCCCGGCCCGGACGACCTCGCGGCGGATGTCCCCGGGTCCACGGCCGCGACCGGGGAAGTGTCCGGCACCGCGGACGCGGACCCCGCCGGGGCCCGCACCCCGCGCCCGCGCCGGACCGCCGAGACGGCGGTGCCGGAGGTGCTGCTGGTCGAGGACGACGACGGGGACGCGCTGCTGGTGGAGGAGCTGCTGCTGGACAGCGGCGTCACCGTGGAGCTCACCCGGGCCCGCTCGCTGGCCGACGCCAAGGCCGCGCTCGCCGAGGCCCCGGCCCCGCACTGCGTGCTGCTGGACCTGCACCTGCCGGACGGGCAGGGCGTGGACGTGGTGCAGCAGATGCTCGGCCTCGCGCCGCGCGCCGCCGTGGTGGTGCTCACCGGTCTGGCCGAGGAGGACGCGGGCCTGGCGGCCGTCTCGGCGGGAGCCCAGGACTATCTGGTCAAGGGCCTGTTCGAGCCCGCGCTGCTGGGGCGGGCCATCCGGTACGCCATCCAGCGGCGCCAGATAGAGCAGGCGACGGCGGCACTCCAGGCCAGCCAGCTCCGGGCGCAGGAGAACCGGCGGCTGGAGCGCGGACTGCTCCCGTCGCCCCTGCTGCGCAGCCGCGTCGTGGACGTGGTGGCCCAGTACGAGCCGGGGCGCGAACAGGCGCTGCTGGGCGGGGACTTCTACGACGTCGTGGCCACCGAGGACGGCACCGTGCACGCGGTCATCGGCGACGTCTCCGGGCACGGCCCGGACGAGGCGGCGCTCGGGGTGTGCCTGCGCGTCGCCTGGCGCTCGTTCACGCTGGCCGGGGAGAGCGGGCCCGCGGCGCTGCGGCTGATGCAGGAGCTGCTGGTGGCCGAGCGGACCCGGCCGGAGATCTTCGCCACGGTCACCACCGTCGAGCTGGCGCCCGCGCGCGGCACGGCCCGGGTGATCCGCGCCGGGCACCCGCCGCTGTTCCTGCGGGACGCGGCACGCCCGGCCGTCGGACTGCTGGACCCGGCGACCGGCCCCGCGCTCGGCCTGCTGCCCGAGGGGCTGGCGCGGTGGCCCGAGGAGGAGGTGGCGCTGCCGTCCGCCGGAGCCCTGGTGCTCTTCACCGACGGTCTGTTCGAGGGCCGCTGCGGGGAGCGGGGCGAGCGGCTGGGCGAGGACGGGCTGCTGGAGCTCGCCCGCGGACACGCCGACCGGTCGGGCGCCGATTTCGTCCCCGCGCTGATCGCCCAGACGCGGTCGCTCTCGGAGCGGCACGGCGGACACAGCGACGACGTGGCCGTCGTCCACCTGGCATGGGAGCAGAGCCGATGAGCACGATGTCCCGCCCGCCCGGGCCCCGACTGACGGTGCGCGGGTGGCTGCACCTGGTCGTCGCCGTGATCCTGCTGTTCGTCGTGGGGTGCGCGGTCGGCGGCGCCGCGCTGCTGGCCCGCGGCGCGGCGCACACCGACGACCTGGTGGAGCGCGTGCAGCCCGCCCGCACCGACGCCTACCGGCTGCAGAAGGCGCTGCTGGACCAGGAGACGGGGCTGCGCGGCTACGTCATCGGCCGCGACGAGGCGTGGCTGGAGCCCTACACCGCCGGGGTTTCCGACGAGGCCGACGCGCTGCGGCGGCTGCGCCCGGCGCTCGCGGGCGACGACACCCTGGCCGGGGACCTCGCCGCAGTCGAGCGCCTGGCCGGCCAGTGGCGCCGCGAGCACGCCGAGCCGATGATCGACCAGGTCGGGGCGGGCGAGGTCTACACCGAGTCGGACCCGGAGATGCGCGCCAGCAAGCAGGCCTTCGACCGGCTGCGGGACGCCTTCGACGTCCAGGAGGAGCATCTGCTCCAGGCCCGCCTGGACGCGCAGGCCGAGATGGAGGCCGCGGACACCACGCACACCTGGCTGCTGGCGGGCATGCTGGTGGCCTTCGTCGCGGTCGCCGTGGCCCTGTCCTTCCTGCTGCACCTGGCCGTGCTGCGCCCGCTGCGCGCGCTGCGCGTGAGCGTCCAGCACGTGGCGGGCGGCGAGGTCGCGCGCCGCATCCCGGCGAGCGGTCCTGCGGACCTGCGCGCGGTGGCCGAGTCGGTGGAGGCGATGCGCGAGCACATCGTCGCCGAGCTGGACGCCGCCCGCGGGCGCGAGGCGCTGCTGCAGCGGCAGGCCGAGGAGCTGGACCGGCACACCACCGAGCTGGAGCGCTCCAACGCCGAGCTGGAGCAGTTCGCCTACGTCGCCTCGCACGACCTCCAGGAGCCGCTGCGCAAGGTGGCCTCCTTCTGCCAACTCCTGGAGAAGCGGTACGGCGGCGAGCTGGACGAGCGGGGCAAGCAGTACATCGACTTCGCCGTGGACGGCGCCAAGCGCATGCAGGGGCTCATCAACGACCTGCTGACCTTCTCCCGCGTCGGCCGGCTGCACGACGCCCGCGAGCACGTGCCGCTGGGCGACGCGCTGGACCGGGCGCTCGCCAACCTCGGCTCCGCGGTCGAGGAGAGCGGCGCCGCCGTGGAGCGGCCGGAGCGGCTCCCGGCGATCACCGGGGACCCGAACCTGCTGACGATGCTGTGGCAGAACCTTCTCGGCAACGCGGTGAAGTTCCGCCACCCGGAGCGGCCGCCGCGGGTACGGGTCACCGTGGAGGCGTGCGAGGGGGGCGTCGGCCCCGGGGCCGACGCGGGGCCGGGCTGGCTGCTGTGCGTCACCGACAACGGCATCGGGGTGCCGGCGGAGTTCGCCCAGAAGGTGTTCGTGATCTTCCAGCGGCTGCACGGCCGGGACGCGTACGCGGGCACCGGTATCGGACTGGCGCTGTGCAAGAAGATCGTCGAGCACCACGGCGGCACGATCTGGCTCGACACCGCGCACACCGGCGGCACGCGGGTGTGCTTCACCCTCCCGGCACCCCCCGGCACCGGCCCCGCCGCGCTGACGGACGCCGACGCGGCCGACGGCGCTGCCACCGACGCCGGTGCCGATGCCGGTACCGGCGCCGCCCCGGCCGGCGGTGCCGCCGCCCCCGCCGGCGCCCGCACCGAAGCCGTCGCCTCCGACGGCACGCCCGCCGCCTCCGCGACCGAGGCCGGCGAGCCCTCCCCCTCCCCAGGAGCCACCACATGAACAGCACTCCCGGCCACAAGCCCATCGAGGTCCTGCTCGTCGAGGACGACCCGGGCGACGAGCTGATGACCCGCGAGGCGTTCGAGGACAACAAGATCGGCAACGTTCTGCACGTCGTGCGGGACGGCGAGGAGGCGCTGGACTTCCTCTACCGGCGCGGCCGGTACGACACCGCGCCGCGTCCCGACCTGATCCTGCTCGACCTGAACCTGCCCAAGTACGACGGGCGGCAGGTGCTGGAGAAGATCAAGGAGGACCGCGAGCTCACCCACATCCCCGTGGTGGTGCTCACCACGTCCTCGGCGGAGGAGGACATCCTGCGCAGCTACCAGCTCCACGCCAGCGCCTACGTCACCAAGCCGGTGGACCTGGAGCAGTTCATCGCCGCGATCCGCAAGATCGACGAGTTCTTCGTCACCGTGGTCCGCCTGCCGCGCGGCTGAGCACGCCGTACGACGCTCCGGGTCCGCCGCCGGACCGGGGCGTGCGCACCGCGAGCCGTACCCATTGGTTGACTGGCAGCAACTGTTGTCGTGCGGTGTAAGATCATTGCCACATCGACCGCCCCTCCGGAAGCCCCGGCTCGCCGGTCGGCCCGGACGGGAGCACACAGTGGACCGATACCTCGCCGTGGAACGCGCGCTGCGCGCCGCCGCACCGCACCGGCTGCTCGACGTCGTCGCCGCCGCGCTCCGCGAGCAGTACGGCGCCGACCACGTCGAGCTGCGCCTGGCCGACTACGGTCTGACCTCCCTGCAGTCGGTGCGCGGCGTGCCGCTGGAGGTCGACTCGGTCCGCATCCACGACAGCCCGCAGGGCCGCGCCTTCGGCTCGCAGGAGCCGCACGTGGTCAGCGCGCCGGACACCCCGGCCGTCACGGCGCACCTGCCGGTCACCGCCCGCGGCGACCGCATGGGCGTGCTCTCCGTCACGATGCCCGCGGACCGCTTCGACCAGACCGTGCTCCCGGAGATCGCGCACGTCTGCGCGGCACTGGGCCACGAGATCCTGGTCGCCGAGCGCGACACCGACCTCTACCGGCTCGCCCGCCGCGCCGCCCGGCTCACGCTGGCCGCCGAGATGCAGTGGCAGTTGCTGCCCGGCCGCTCCTTCTCCCGCGAGGAGTTCGCCCTCGGCGCCCACCTGGAGCCCGCGTACGCCATATTCGGCGACAACTACGACTGGTCCTGCTCCGCCGACCACCTGACGCTGACCGTCACCAACGGCATGGGCACCGGCATAGAGGCCGCGCTGCTCACCAACCTCGCCGTCAACGCGCTGCGCAACGCCCGCCGCGCCGGGACCTCGCTGGCCGACCAGGCCGCCCTGGCCGACCAGGCCGTCTACGCCCAGTACCGGGGCGCCGCCTACGTCTCGGTGCTCCTGCTCCGCTTCGACCTGGCCACCGGTGAGGTGGAGGCCGTCGACGCGGGCTCCCCGCGCCTGTGGCGCCAGCGCGAGGCCGCCGTCGAGCGGGTCGACTTCGACGCCCAACTCCCGCTGGGCATGTTCGAGGACACCGACTACCGGGCCGAGCGCTTCCGCGTCGAACCCGGCGACCGCCTGCTGTTCGGCAGCGACGGCGTCTACAACACCGCGGCCCCGGGCGGCGAGTGCTACGGCGAACGCGCCCTCGCCCGCGCGCTGACCGCCGCCCGGCTGCTGCCGCCCACCCAGGTGCCCAGCGCCCTCCTGCGCGAACTGGCCGCCCACCGGGGGGAGCAGCCGCTGGACGACGACGCGCTCGTGGTGTGCCTGGACTGGTACGGCCGCGCCTCCGGGTGAGGCCGTCCGGGTGACCTCGCGCGGCTGACGGCACGCGGCCGCATTCCTCGCGCCCGACGGGGCATGCGCAGGGAGCGAGCGTGTCCGCGATCACGAGGGGGCCTCTGGGTGGAGAGGCGACAGGAGAGCGGGACCGAGTCCGAGCCGGATGCCCGGGAGGTGGCGGCCGTCCTGGTCCGGCTCTGGGAACGAACCGAGACGGCCTCCGACGAACCCCTCTCCAGAGCGCAGCGGCGCACGCTCGCGGTGGTCGGCACGGTCGGCCGCGCCACGCCGGGGCTGCTGGGGGCGCGGCTGGGCGCGGCGGCGCCGTCGGTGAGCCGCCTGTGCGGACGGCTGGAGTCGGCCGGGCTGCTGGCCCGCTCGCCTCCCCCCGGCGACCAGCGGCGCACCGCCTACGTCCTGACGGCGGCCGGCCGGCGGATGCTGGGGCAGACCAGGGCCCGCCGCCTGGCGGTGCTCGGACACGCCCTGCGCGGCGGCGACCCGGCCCGGCGCCGGCAGCTCGCGGCGGCCTTCCGGGAGCTGCGCGAGGCGCTCACCGCCGCTGTGACGCGCGAGCCGCCACCCTCCCACCCCGACCACTGCCCACCCTGACGACCCCGGCGCGGCGCCCGGCCGGCGCGGCGCCGCTCGCGCGCGGAACCGGCCGTGGCGCGGGCGAGTTGGCGGGACGGCATGCCGTACGCGGGCCGACCGCGGCGCCGGGTGCGCCGCGCGGGCTGGGCGGCGGCGTGCCGTGTGCGGTGGCGCGGTGAGCGCGGCGGCGGGCGCGGTGCGGGCACGGGGAGGCGGCGTGGTGTGCGGGGCGGATGCGGTGGCGCGGTGGGTGCGGTGGGCACGGTGCCGCAGGAGGTGGCGGCGGCCGCGGCGCGTGGGGGAGAGAGCGTCAGGCGGAGCGGACCGCCGTGCCGTCGGACCGGGGGCCGCCCTGCGCGGCGGAGCCGTAGCCCGCGGCCGTGCGGAAACCCGTCAGACCGGCGGCCAGCGCCTTGCGCGCCGAGGGCTTCATCGCGGAGATGACCTGCACGAGCACCTCCTCGCGCTGCGCCCGCAGGTCGTGCAGGTAGTCGCGGGCGGGCGGGGTGAGCCGCAGTTCCAGCTCGCGGCGGCTCACCGGGCTCGGCGCACGCTCGACGAAGCCGACCGCCTCCAGCCGGTCGCACAGCCGGCTCACCGAGGAGGGCGCCGACCCCAACTGCGAGGCCAGCGTGCGCAGGTTGATGCCCTCCTCGCGTTCGAGGATGTAGAGCACCCGTAGCTGCGAGGCGGAGACCGGGGCGGAGGAGACGGCGTCGCGCCCGCGTTCCCACAGCAGTTCCAACAGCTCGATGACCTCGCACGCCGCCTCGGCGGCCGCGCATGCCTCGCGGTGCGGGGGAACGGAATTCACGGTCATCAGTGCGACACTCCGATCAGCGATACCCGAGCCGACCTGTCTCTCGCGCTTGCCGCCCGGCCTGCCCTACCACCCTAACGGCGACCACCGTCACCGGCGTCGCCAGGCCGTGAGCGGAATTCTTCGCTCCGGTCGCTTCGGCGCCGTGGCCCAGGGCCCCGCGCGGACGCGCACCGGGCCCGCGGGCCGCCCCGGGTCCGCCTAGGAGGAGACGAGCGCGCGGACGTTCTCCACGCTGCCGCAGTCGGCGGCCAACCGCTCCGCGCGCACCGTGGCGAACGCCTCGCCGAGCTGGGCCCTGCGGTCGTCGGCCACGTGCAGCCGGGCGTCGTTGAGCAGGGTGCGCTCCTCCTCGTCGAGGTGGTGGCTGACGGCGGTGACGAGCGCCTCCAGCCTCTCGTCCCACTCCGCGGAGCCGACCTCCGCGACCTCCAGCAGGGCGAGCAGCGCCTCGTTCCCCTCCTCGTGCTCCTCCACGCCGTGCTCGACCTCGTCGTCGTCGACCTTCTTGTAGCGGCGCAGCGCGGGGTAGACCTTCCGCTCCTCCGCCTCGGCGTGCGCGATGAGCAGCCCGGCGAACTCCCTGAGCGCCCCGGCCCGGTCGCTCTCCACGTCCCGCATGGTGCGGAACAGCTCCTCCATCCTGCGGTGGTCGCGCAGGATCAGTTCGACGACATCGGTGCTGGATGACACGCTGGCTCCTCCCGGTCCTTGGGTACGCTGCGACTGCTACCCCGCTTCCGGCGCCGCAGACCTGGCGACTCCCGCAGCGTCACACTTGCGTAACGACAACAATTGTGGATAGGAAGGAAGCGTCCGGTCAGCCCAACGCTAGGAGGACTCGTGTACACGGCAACGAAAAACGAGGCCACGACCATCGAGGAGTCCGCCCCGGCCGTCGAGGCGTCCGACACGGCGATCGCCGAACCCGCCGCCGAGCCGCTGCCCCACGTGGCGGACCCGAGCGCGGTGAGCCCCGGCGACGCGCGCGAGCTGTCGAAGCACTTCTTCGTCCGCCTCCGGGAGCTGGAGGAAGGCACGCACGAGTACCAGTACGTGCGCAACACCCTGATAGAGCTCAACCTCTCCCTGGTCCGGTTCGCCGCCGGCCGCTTCCGCAGCCGCGGCGACTCCATGGAGGACATCGTCCAGGTCGGCACGATCGGTCTGATCAAGGCGATCGACCGGTTCGACCTGGAGCGCGGGGTGGAGTTCCCCACCTTCGCCGTGCCCTACATCGTCGGTGAGATCAAGCGGTTCTTCCGCGACACGAGCTGGGCCGTCCACGTCCCGCGGCGGCTCCAGGAGCTGCGGATCGACCTGGCCCGGGCCACCGACAAGCTCTCCACCGCGCTGCACCGCGCGCCGACGCCGCAGGAGCTGGCCGAGGAACTCGGGCTCGGCGTCGACGAGGTCATCGAGGGCATCATCGCCAGCAACGGCTACGCGGCCGGCTCCCTGGACACCCCGGCCACCGAGGGCGACTCCGGAGCCCCGCAGCCCATCGCGGAGCGCGTCGGCGACGAGGACCCGGCGCTGGAGGCCGTCGAGAACCTGCACACCCTCGCCCCCCTGCTGGAACAACTGGACGAGCGCGAACGGACGCTGGTGAACCTGCGCTTCGGCGCGGAGATGACCCAGGCCGAGATCGGCGCCGAACTGGGCATCTCGCAGATGCACGTCTCCCGGCTGCTGTCGCGCATGCTGGCCAAACTCCGCCGCCAGATGCTGGCGTGACCCCGGCACCCGCCCGCCCCGCCCGGAGCCGCACCGCTCCGGGCCGAGCGGCGCCTACCGCCGCGGAGGCGCCGTGCGCCAGTACTGGCGGTGGCGCTCCTCGCGGACGACGACGCCGAGCCGGGCCAGCTCCCGGCGCAGCTCGCGGGTGTCGGCGCCGTCCTTGGCCTTGAGCGCCCGCTCGCGCGCCCTCAGCAGCGCGTCGGCCCCCTCGGGCAGCCCGGGCGACTCCGGCACCCAGCGGCGGAACTCCGCCGCGTGCGGGTCGCCCTCCGTCCACGGGTAGCCGTGGGCGGTGAACGCGGCGGCCAGGCGGTGGGCGGCGAGGTCGCACTCCTCGCGGGCCAGTTCGCCGCCGTCCCGGTCCAGCAGCACCAGCCGCTCGCCGTCCCGGAAGACGCCGCCCACCGCCTCGCGCGGGAAGTCCTCGCTCTCGCCCTTGAGCGTGAGGCGGACGCCGTCCCCCGAGACCGCCACGCGCAGCGACTCGTGGTGGGCGACGAGGCTCAGCGTCAGCCCCAGCAGCGCGCCCACCACCACCGTGCCGACCGTCAGCCACGGCTCGGGGACGGACGTCAGCAGCTCCGCGGGCCCCTGCAACGGCGCCCACGGCAGGCCCACGAGCCACTGCGCGAGCAGCCTCACCAGCCAGCCGCCCGCCGCGCCGACCGCCGTGAACGCGGGTGTGAGCCAGGGCGGTTGAGCCACCACCGTGGTGTTGTCGTGCGTCGCCTCCATGGCGTCAGCGTAGGCGACGGGCGGCGGCCCGGCTGTCGCCGGACGATCCGGGGCGCGCGGCCGGGTTCCCCGGCCCGGGACCGGCGCCCGTGCCCGCCGGTCGTCGCGGCGCGACCGCTCCGGCGCCCCGGCCCGGTGTCCACGCCCCGGCCCGGGGCCGCGGTCTCGGTTCACCCCGGGCGTCTCCGTGCGTCACACTCACACCGATGACCACACCAGGCCCCCGCGACCCACTGTGCACGCGCGACTCACTCGCCACCGACCTGCGCGCCCTCGGCGTCCGCCCGGGCGAAACGCTGCTGGCGCACTCCTCGCTCAGCGCGCTGGGCTGGGTCAGCGGCGCCGCGGTCGCCGTCGTGCAGGCGCTGCTCGACGTGCTCGGCCCGCACGGCACGCTCGTCGTCCCCACCCACTCCGGGGACAACTCCGACCCCGCGTGCTGGCGGAACCCGCCCGTGCCCGAGCCGTGGTGGCCCCGGGTCCGCGCCTCCCTGCCCGCCTACGACCCGCGCACCACGCCCACCCGCGGCGTGGGCGTCGTCCCCGAGACCGTCCGCTCCTGGCCCGGCGCCCTGCGCAGCGCCCACCCGCAGACGTCCTTCGCCGCCGTCGGCCCCCTGGCGACCGCCATCACCGACGGCCACGCGCTCGACTGCCGCCTGGGCGAACGCAGCCCGCTGGCCCGGCTGGAGGAGGCCGACGCCCGGGTCCTCCTGCTCGGCGCGGGCTACGCCTCCTGCACCGCGTTCCACCTGGCCGAGTACCGCGTGCCCGGGAGCCGGGTGGACGTGTCCTTCGCCGTCACCACGCCGGCCGGGCGGCGCTGGCACACCGTCCGCGACACCTCGGTCAGCGACGAGCGCTTCGCCGACCTGGGCGCGGCCTTCGAGGCGGCGCACCCGGTGCGGCGCGGCGCCGTGGGCGCCGCCGACGCCCGCCTGTTCCCGCTGGCGGACGCCGTCGCCTACGCCACCGACTGGCTCCCCGTCCACCGGCCGCGGCCCTCACCCGGGTGAGGGCCACGGCCGGTGGACGGGGTAGCCCACACGGGAAAGTGGGCCCCGCCGGACGGTGATCCGGGGTACGACTGGGGTATGACCACCATGCGTGACGAGGCCGCCCTCGGGCGGCCGTTCCCCCTGCCGCGAGCCGACTACCTGGCCACGCTGCCGAAGGCCACCGTGTACGCGTGCTGCTACTTCACCGACGTCCACGGGCGCGCCCTCGGCCTGCGCTCGGTGTTCACCAAGCGGGCGTGGCAGCTCCCGGGCGGCAACATGGACGCGGGGGAGGACCCGTTCCAGACGGCCGTGCGCGAGACGTACGAGGAGACGGGGCTGCGCGTGACCGGCCCGCGCCCCCTGCTGCTGGTCCACTACGTGCGCGGGGACGACGCGCAGGCGCCCACGGCCAAGGTCGGCTTCTGCTTCGACGGGGGCACGCTGACCGACGACCGGCTCGCCGCCCTCCGCCTCGACCCCGAGGAGCACGACCGCTGGGCCGTCGAGGACTGGCCGACGTGGGAGCGGCTGCTGGGTCCGGAGGACTACCGGCGCCTCGCGGCGATGGCCGAGGCGCGGCGCACCGGCCGCACCGGCCTGCTGGTCAGCGAGCCCGGCCGGGGCGAGGGCCGGTGACGGACGACGAGCAGCCCGCGTCCGACCCCCCGGGGGTGACGTGCCGCTTCTGCCTCGGCGGCGGCCTCACCCCGCGCGCCTGGGCCTACGCCGCCGGCCCCGACCCGTTCTCGGCCCCGGCCGAGACGGTGCTGCGCTCGGGCCAGTGCAAACACTGCCTGGGCACCGGCGCCTACGACGCCGACCTCGACCCGTCGCTCGACGACTACCGCGACCCGGGCCCCGACCCGCGCGCGTGAGCGGCGCCCGCGGCCGACTCCCCCACCGTGCCGGGCCGTGGGGCGCGGAGTGCTTCGACGTCGCTCGAAAGGTCTTCCCGGCGCCGTCGCGCCCCGCCTAGCGTCAGGCCACGATCTTTCCACCGAGGAGGAGAGCGGTGCGACGCACGACGTTCGCGGCGCTGGGCCCGGCCGCCACGCCGGCCCCGGCCTCGCCGACCGGCGCCGCGGCCCGGGCTGCGGCGCCCGCGGCCCGGGGGGACGACCGCTGCCCCAGCGGCCACCTGCGTGTCGTCGACGGGCACGACGGTACGGGCCCCGTGGCCTGGTTCCGCTACGGCACCCCGGACCTGCGGCAGCGGGGCCCGGACCGGCGCGTCGGCTCCCGCCGGAACCGGATGCCGAGCCCGGCCCGGGCGCTGTACGACCGGTTCGGCCGCATCGGGCACCGCGCCGGCCCGCTCGCCGCACGCGGAAACCCGAGCGCGAGTGGGACCGGCCGGGCCCGGTCGGTCGACCGGTACGTCTGCGGCTGACCCCGGCGCCCGCCCCCGGGCCCGGGGCCTGCGGGGGGCCGGGCCCGGGGGCGGCGGCCCGGGGAGCGGGGACGGGCCCGGGGGACGGGGGCGGCCCGGGGGGCGGCTGCGGCGGGGCACCGCCGGCACCGCCGCCCGGGCCGACCGTGAGCCACGCCCGTCACGTTGCCACGGGGGCTCCGCCGAGCAGCGCGTGGCCGAGCGGCGTGGCGGTGTGCAGCACGCACGGTCCCGCGCGCCGGGAGGCGATCAGGCCCGCTTCCCGCAGCACGGCGGCGTGATGGCTGGCCGTGGCCAGGGAGACGCCGGCGCGGTGCGCCACTTCCGTGGTCGTCCGCTCGGCGGTCAGGCTCTCCAGGATCGCGGCCCTGGTCCGGCCGAGCAGGCACCCCAGGGAGGGGCCGCGCACGCCGTGGCCCGCGCTCCAGGACAGGCCGTCGGCCGCCCGGGGCATCGGGTACACCAGCACCTGCGGGAGCCCGGGGTCGCTCAGCAGCCTGGGGCGGCCCCGGCAGAAGAAGGACGGCAGCACCAGGATGCCGCGCCCGCCGAGGTGCACGTCCCGGTCGCCGCGTCCGTCGTGCACGGTGAGGACCGGGGGGCGCCAGACGAGGTCGCCGTGCAGGCCCCCCAGCAGCTCGGAGAAGTCCGCACAGGCCAGGCGGCGGACGTTCGCCGTGCGCTCGGCTTCGAACAGGTCGCACACCCGCGCCCAGTACGGGGCCAGGGCGACGCGGTGGTACGCGGCCAGCCCGTCCGCCAGCCGGTGCAGCGTCCCGGCGTCGCCCTCCGCCAGCGGCCGCGCCCACGGTGGCAGGGGCTGTCGCCGCGCGAGGCGCGCCATGTCCTGGCGCAGCCGCGGGCGCGGGGTCGCGAGCACGGCCGCGATGCCCGCCTCCAGCCCGCCCTCGCCCGCCGCCGGCGTCAGGAAGTCCGGGGGGTCGCCCAGGGGCGGGGCCAGGGCCAGCACGGCGCGCGCCGAGGGGCCGAGCCGACTCCACACGGCCCGCCGCCAGCGGCCGAACACCAGCCCCGCGTCGGTCGACTGCAACACCTGCATGCTCAGCCGCGCCTCCCACATGGGGTCCGGCGCCCGCGCCAGTCTGATGCGGGTGTGGTCATCTGCGCTGAAGTGGATGCGCGACGGCATATCCAACCCCCGTGGACAGGAACGGTTCACGCGGTACAGCGCCACGGATATCGGACGGCGGATGTTCGACGTCGGACCGTCCGCGGTTAACAAACAAACGACGAACGCGGCCGACCCCGTGGCCGCTCGGCGCTCCCCGGGCCCGGGCGCGTGGCCCCCGTCGGGCGGCTGGTCCGACCGCCGTGGGGCCGCACCGGGCGGCGTCCGCCGCGCGGCGGGGTGTGGCGTGGGGCGCGGTGCGGCGTGGGGGGTGGGGCACGCGGCGCGTGGCGAGGAGCCCCGCTGCCGCCGCACCGTCGCCCGCCCCGGGGCGCCGCGTCGCCCTCGGCGGAGCCGGAAGCGCCTCGCCCGCGTCCCCCGGCCGCGCCCCGCCCCGCGCTCCTCGCCCGCGGGGGCCGCCTGCCGGCCACCTACGGAGCGTGCCGCACGTATGTCCGCATTCGACCCTGCTCGAAAGGATTGCCGGGCATCGCCTCGCGGCGGAGAGTGACGGACGAGCGACTCCGCGGCGGAGGCACCGTCGGGGAGCGAGGGAGGCAGACATGAAACGTGGCGCAATCGGCCTGAGCATGGCCACCGTGCTGCTGGGCGGCCTGTCCGTGGCGGCGGCGGCCCCCGCACCGGGGCAGGGGGAAGGGGACGTGTCCGCCGCGGCGGTGCAGACGTTCCGCAACGAGGCGACCGGGAAGTGCCTCGACGACAGCCACCAGTACGGGACGCGTGGCTACACCTGCAACGGCGGCATCTGGCAGGAGTGGGAGGTGACTCGGTGGGGGGACAACACACGGCAGTTGAAGAGCCGCGCCACCGGGCAGTGCCTCGTCAACACCTCCAACAACGATGCCCAGACGTACACCTGTGACAAGTCCCGGCAGCAGAGCTGGTTCGTGGACCGGTGGAACGACGGCACCATCCGCTTCCGGAACCAGGCCACGGGCAGGTGCCTGGACCACAGCAACTCCTACGGGCTGCGGACCTACATCTGCAACACCACCGAGTGGCAGAGCTGGTACTGAGCCGGACGGCGCACGCTGACCGCCGCCCGGCCGTGACCGCGCGCGGTGGACGGCGTGCCGGGGCGCGGGCGCGGCGCGGTGACGTGCCGCGCCCGCGCGCCGCCCGCCGGAGCGTCAGCGCGGCGCGACAGGGCGGCCGTTCGCGCGCTCCAGGGCGCGGCGCAGGTGGCCGTCGGCGTCGGCCAGCAGACGGGCGGCGCGGTCGGCGTCGACCGGGGCGAGGAGGGTGAGGATGGCGGGCTTGACCTCCCCGCCGGTGGCCCGGAGCGCCGCCTCGACCTCGGCCGGGTCCGCGCCGGTCGCCAGCGCGACGATGCGCCGCGAACGGGCGTGCAGCTTCGCGTTGGAGGCGCGCACGTCGACCATCAGGTTCCCGTAGGTCTTGCCCAGCCGGATCATCGTGATCGTCGAGAACATGTTCAGCGCCAGCTTCTGCGCCGTGCCCGCCTTCAGGCGCGTGGAGCCGGCGACGACCTCCGGCCCCGTGACGATCTCGATCCCGTGCTCGGCCGCCGCGCCGAGCGGGGAGCCGGCGTTGCCGGAGAGGCCGACGGTCAGCGCGCCCAGCCGGCGGGCGTGCTCGACGGCGCCGACGGCGTACGGGGTGCGGCCCGAGGCGGAGACGCCGAGGACCGTGTCGGTGGCCGTGAGGCCCAGCTCGTCGAGGTCGGCGGCGGCCAGCCCGGCGTCGTCCTCGGCCCCTTCGACCGCCGTCACCAGCGCGCGCCGCCCGCCCGCGATCAACCCCACCACCTGGCCAGGCGCCGTGTTGAAGGTGGGCGGGCACTCGCTGGCGTCGAGCACGCCGAGCCGTCCGGCCGTGCCGGCGCCCGCGTAGACGAGCCGCCCGCCGCGCGCCATGCGCTCCGCCGCGGCGTCGATGGCGGCGGCGAGCTGCGGCAGCCGCGCGGCGACGGCGGCGGGGACGGTGGCGTCCTCGGCGTTCATCAGGGTGGCGAGCTCCAGCGTCGGCAGCCGGTCGATCTCGGCCAGCTCCGGCCGGTACGCCTCGGTGGTGAGGGCGTCGAGCCGGGGCTGCGGCTCGCGGGGCGCGGTCATGCTGCGGGGGTTCTCCGTGTCGTCGTGTCGCTGTGTCGCTGTGTCGCTGTCGGCGTCGTGGCGGTGGCGCGGTGGGTGCGCCGGGGTCCGGGCGGCGTCGGGCGCGTCGTCAGCGGCCCGGGTCGTGGCGGTGGGCGAGCGCCTCGTAGGAGGCGGAGAGCGCGGGGGCGGCCGCCTCGTAGGTGCGCTGGGCGACGCCCACGAACAGGCAGTCCACCACGAGGAGCTGGCCGGTGCGGCTCGACATGGCCGCCGGGCGCAGCTCGGACTCCCGTGCGGTGGAGGTCGTCAGCACGTGGTCCGCGTACTGCGTCACCTCGCCGTCCGGACGCCCGGTGACGGCCACCGTCGTCGCGCCGCGCTCGAAGGCGACGCGCAGCGGCTCGATTACGTCCACCGTGCGCCCGGAGTGGGTGACCGCCACCGCCACGTCGCCGGTCCTGAGCTGCACGGCCCCGGTGACGGCCAGGTGCGGGTCGGCGTGGGCGTGGGCGATGAGGCCGATGCGCAGCAGCTTCTGCGCGAGGTCCTGCCCCACCAGGGCGGACGCGCCGCTGCCGTAGACGTCGATGCGGCGGGCGGCGGCGAGCGCGGTGACGGCGGCCTCGACCTGCGCCGGGTCCAGCACGGCGGCGGTGTCGCCGAGCGCCTGCCGCTCGTCGCGCGCCAGCTTGGCGATGACGTCACCGACCGCGTCGTCGACGGCGATGTCGGAGGTGAGGGCGGGCGCGGCCCCGGACGCCTGCTGCGCGGCCAGCCCGGCGAGCGCCAGCCGCAGGTCCCGGTAGCCGGGGTAGCCCAGCACGCGGGAGGTGCGCACGACGGTGGCCTCGCTCGTCCCGGTGCGCTCCGCGAGCCCGGTGACGGTGAGCGCGGCGCACCCGGCCGGGTCCTGCGCCACGGTCTCGGCCACGCGCTGCATGGAGCGCGTCATGGTCGGCACGAGCGTGCGGACCTTGGCCGCGAGTCCGGCGGGGTCGGGCGTGCCGCGCTTCGGCGGTGGCCCCGGCCGAGGGTGGGCCGCGGGGTGGCGGGCGGGTCGGGCGGCGGCGGGGCCGCCTTCGGCGGTTTCCTTCATCACACTCCTCATGCGGCGGAAGATATTTTCGGCCACCCGGTGCGTCAAGGGTTCCCGGCCGATGCGGTGCAATGGGGGCATGGACCCGCACGAACCCCACGAACCGCACGCCTCCGGGAACCCGCAGGACCCGCAGGACCCGCAGAGTCCCCAGAACCCGCAGAACTCCCAGAACCCCCAGGGCCCGCGCCGTGCGGACACCCCGGACACCCCGGACGGACCGAACACCCCGGGCGGCCCGCGCGGCGGCGGGGGCGGGTGGTCCGAGGACGGCGTCGAGGCCGCGCTGCACACCGCGCGGGCGCTGATCCTCGCCGACCTCACCGCCCTCGACGTGGCCGGACCGGAGAACGTCTCGCTGGTCGAGGAGGCGGTCACGCACCGCCGCTGGTGGGCCGGCCAGTGGCCGCAGGGCGCCGCGTTCCTGCCGGGCCTCGTCGCCCAGGACGTGCAGGACGGCCTGCTGGAGCGCAGCGGACGCTGGCCGCTGTGCCCCCTGTGCCCGGACACCGAACCGCACGCGCTGGCCGTCGAGCCGGAACTCGGTGAGGACCCGCACTGGGTCTGCGGCCGGACGGCCACGGTCGTCGCACCCGTCGGCGGGCTCGGGGACCGGGCGTGACGCTCTACATCGACCCGCCGACCTGGCCCGGCCACGGTCGGCTGTGGTCGCACCTGATCAGCGACGTCTCCTTCGCGGAGCTGCACGCCTTCGCCGCGGAGCTGGGCGCTCCGCCGCGCGCGTTCGACCGCGACCACTACGACCTGCCGGCCACCCGGTACGCCGACGCCGTCCGGCTGGGCGCGGTGGCCGTCAGCAGCCGCGAACTCGTGCGCCTGCTGACCGCCACCGGGCTGCGCCGGCCCAAGGGCCGCCCGGCGCCGCGCCCGTAGGGGCTCACGCCCCCGCCTCCCGCACGCGCGGCCAACCCCCCTCCGCCTCCAGCGCGAACGCCACCTCCAGCAGGGTGCGCTCGTCGCCCGGGCGGCCGGAGAACATGACGCCGATGGGCAGCCCGTCGTCCGTCGTCGTCCGGGCCGGTACGGACACCGCCGGGGTACCGACGACGTTGTTCAGCGGCGTGAAGGCGACGTACCGCAGGGTGCGCTCCATCAGCGTGCCGTACGGCACCGCCGGGCTGAGGTGGCCCAGGAGCGGCGTCGTCGTCGCCAGCACGGGGGAGAGGACGACGTCCAGACCGCGGAACGCGGCGGCCAGCGGGAACCGGGCGCGGCGCAGCCTGCGCAGCACGCCCGGGGTGTGCCGGACGCGCTGGAGGTAGTGCGCGCGCAGGCCCCGGCTCAGCCCGTCCATCCGGTGCCGGTCGAAGTCCCGCGACAGCGTCCTGCCCGTCGCGCCGGCCAGGAAGGCGAGCAGGCCCCAGTAGGTGAGGAAGTCCTCGGTGAACCGCTCGTCCAGGGGGACGCGCACGGGCTCGACGGTGTGGCCGAGCTTCTCCAGGGTGGCCGCGGTGTCCGCGACGGCCGCCCGGGTGGCCGCGTCCGTCGTCACCTGCGCGGGTGAGTCCAGCAGCAGGCCCACGCGCAGCCTGCGCCGGGTGTCCGGGCCTTCCACCAGGCCCAGCGGCGGCAACTTCGGGTTGCGCCAGTGCGCCTCCGCGGCGGCGAGGAAGGCGGCGGTGTCCCGCACCGTGCGGCTGACGACGCCGTCGGTGACGAGGTCGATCGGCAGCTTGCGGCCCAGCGCGTTCGGCACCAGCCGCCCCCGGGTCGGCTTCAGCCCGACCAGACCGCAGCACGCGGCCGGGATGCGGATGGAGCCGCCGCCGTCGTTGGCGTGCGCCAGCGGGACCGCGCCCGCGGCCACCAGTGCCGCGCTGCCGCCGGAGGAGCCCCCGGCCGAGAACGCGGTGTTCCACGGGTTGCGCACCGGTTCCTCGTGTTCGAACTCCGTGGTGGCGTTGAACCCGAACTCCGGGAGCCGGGTCTTGCCCAGCACGGTGACGCCGGTGCTCAGGAGCTGCCGGGTGAACGCCGCGTGCCGTCGGGCCGGGCGCGGCACGAACGCGGCGCTGCCGTGCCCGGTGGGCAGGCCCTGGAGGTCGGTGTTGTCCTTGACCAGCGTGGGCACGCCCGCGAACGCCCCGGGACCGCCGGGCGCCGCCTGCCCCACGGGCCCGCGCACCGCGTGCAGGTGCGCGTCGGCCGCCCGGAGCCGCTCGGCCGCCGCCCGTGCCACCTCCCGCGCGCCGACCTCCCCCTTCCGCAGCGCCTCCGCCAGCCCGACGGCGTCGTGCTCGCCCAGCGCGTCGTCCCCGAACACGTGCACCGTGGTGGGCCGGGTGGGCCGGGTGGGCCTGGTGGACCTGGTGGGGTCGCTGGGGTCGCTGGGCCCGTCGGGCCTGGTGGTGCCGGTCATCCGTACCTCCGCGCTCGCCGCTTCGCCGGTTCCGCCCGGCCATCATGGCCTACCGACCGGTAGCACGGCGAGGGGTCCGCCCGGGTCTCCCCGGCCCACCGACGCGCGCCGCGCCGACGAGCGCGCAGGGCGTCGCGGGTGCCCACCGCTGCGACACCGTGCGCGGTGGGCGCAGCCCCGGCGGCTGCCACCCCGGCCATCCCGGCCCGCCCGGTGGGGCCGGGGGTGGCAGGCGTGGCGGGTGGCGTCGTCGGGCTGCCGCTGTCCGGCAGGGCGGACGCGGTGGCCGTACGCGGCGGGTCACGGCCGGGCACGGCCGGGCACGGCAGGTCACGGCGGGGCGGAGCGGAACGCGGCGTTACGCTTCTGCCACGGCGCGTCCGCGCCCCGCTGGACTCCGGATAGGCAGGCAGATGCCCGACACGCTCGTCGTCCCCCACACCGCGCCGTGCGTGGCCGCGCGCGAGGTGGCCCGGGCCTACTGCTCCGCGGCCCTGCTGGGCCACTGCGAGCGGTCCTACCTGTGGGCGGCGGCGCTGGGCAGCGCCGAGGGGCTGGCCTTCGACGCCGAACTCCTCTACGTCGCCGCCCTGCTGCACGACCTCGGGCTCGTCCCGGAGTTCGACAGCCACACGGTGGACTTCGCCGAGACCGGCGGACACGTCGCCTGGGTCTTCGCCGCGGGCGCCGGGTGGCCGCCGGAGCGGCGCAGGCGGCTCGCCGAGGTCATCGAGCGGCACATGGCGGACGCCGTCGACCCGGCCCGGGACGTCGAGGGCCACCTGCTGGAGCGCGGCACCTCCGTGGACGTCACCGGGCACGGGCTGGACGCGCTGCCCGCCGCCCTCACCGCCGACGTGCTGGCGCGCCACCCGCGCCCGGGGTTCCCCGAGGAGTTCCTCGCCTGTTTCCGCGCCCAGGCGCACCGCAAACCCGCCAGCACGGCCGCCGCCGCCGTCCGCGCCGGCCTGGCCGACCGCGCCCTGGCCCACCCCCTCGACCACCCCTGACGCGCCGGGTCCGGCGTCCCGGTGGGATCGACGGCCCCGCGGGGGCGCGTCGACCCGGAGGCGTCGCGGCGCGGCCCTGCGGGCCCGGTCACGGGCGGCGGCCGGTGAGGGCGATCAGGCGGTCCTGGGCCGGGGCGTTGGCGGGGGTGTCGACGGGCGGGGCGAAGACGCCCGCGTCCTGCCACTGCGGGATGCGGTCGCGGAAGCGCGCGTGGAGGGCCTCCGCCAGCTCCGGGTCGAAGCGGTCGCCGGAGCCGGTGCCCCGGGCGACGTCCCAGCCGTGCACGGCCAGGTCCAGCGTCATCTGCCACGCGTACTCCTCGGCCGGGGAGGGCCCGCCGGAGGTGTTCACCGTGCCCGCCAGCGCGCCCGGCCGGTGGAACGCGGGCCGGGACGCGGACGCGGCCTGCGCCCACGCGCCCACCGGGTCGGAGCCGAGCACGTCGCCGTCGAACCGGTCGCCGACCTCCGCCAGCGTCGCGCCGCGCAGCAGCCACGGGGCCCACAGGTGCTCGCTGGTCACGTGGTTGACGACGTCCCGCACGTCCCACTCCCCGCACGGCGTGGCCGCCGACCACTGGTCGTCCCCCACCTGGTGCACCCGCTGGTCGAACGTCCGGTGAGCCCGGTCAAACGCGTCGAGAAGATCCATACGTTCGAGGGTGCCACCCGGAATGCCGTTTTCGCGTGGCCGAAACGCGCCCTTTCGGGAACGTGCGCCGCGCCGCCCGGGCCGGGAGCCGGGCGTCAGCCGCGCCCGGCGAGCAGGGCCAGTTCGGTGCGGAGGTTGTGCCGCGCCGGCCGCTCCCAGGCGGCGGTGCCGTGCGGGGTGTGGAAGAGGCGGGGCAGGTCCAGGAGGTGGCGCAGGACGGCGGCGCGGCCGACGGCGAAGGCGTCCTCGGGGACGAAGGCGTACTCGGCGCGGACCGCGGCGGCGTAGGCGGCGTACTCCTCGGGGGACCCGGCCAGCACGGCGAGGTCGGCGTCGCACAGGGTCGCGCCGTCGGTGTCGCCGTCGGCCGGGTCGTGGGTGGCGGTGAGGCGGACCAGGCGCACGACCTCGGCGGTGCGCCGCGCGCCGACCCCGGCCTCGGGCAGCGCGCGCTGCGCCAGCGCCGCGCTGCGCTCCTCGTTCTCGCTGCGGTCGGGGCGGTAGACCGCGTCGTGGAACCAGGCGGCGAGCCGGACGGCGTCGGGGTCGGCCGCGTGGCGGGCGAGCGCGTCCACGCGGTCCAGGACGGCCAGCAGGTGGCCGGTGGTGTGGTAGCGGCGGTGCGGCTCGGCCCAGCGGGCGAGCAGGTCGCGGCCGTAGGGCTCCGGATCGGGCCCCGGCGCGTGGCCGCGGGCGCGGGTGAGCGCGGCGTGCCAGCGCTGGAGGAGAGCGTTTTCGGACGGGTCTGGGGCGGCCATACCCCCATTGTGGGGCGCGGGGTACCGGGACCTGTGCGGGTGTGGCACCCTGAGCCATATGTCTAGACCAATTCTTGAGGTGATCGCGCTCGACGCGGAGGACGCCGTGGCGGCGGAGGCGGGCGGGGCGGACCGCCTCGAACTGGTCACCGACATGTCGGCGGACGGACTCACGCCGTCGGTGGAGACCTTCAGCGCCGTGCGCGCGGCGGTGGACCTGCCGGTGCGGGTGATGCTGCGCGCCACGAGCGGCTTCGCCGCGGGGGACCCGGAGGCGCTGGCCGCCCTGTGCGCGCGGGCCCGGGAGCTGCGGGCGGCGGGGGCGACGGAGTTCGTCCTCGGCTTCCTCGACCCGAGCGGCGGCCCCGACCTGGCCGCGCTGGACGCGCTCCTGCGGGAGCTGGACGGCTGCACGTGGACGTTCCACCGCGCCCTGGACCACGCCACCGACCGCACCGCACTGCGCAAGGCGATCGCGGAGCTGCCCGGCCTGGACACGGTGCTGACGGCCGGGACGGCCGAGGGCGTCGGCGCCGGGCTGCACGTGCTGTGCGGCGAGGCGGCCCGGGCCGCGGCGGGCGACGTGGGGTACGAGGCCCGCATCATGGCCGGCGGCGGGCTGAACCTGGGCCACGTCCCGGCGCTGCGTCAGGCGGGCCTGGACGCCTTCCACATCGGAGGCGCGGCGCGGCTGAACGGCTGGTCGACGCCGGTGTCCGCGCCCGCGGTCGAGCGCTGGCGCGCCAGCCTCGACGCGTAGCGCGCACGGCCGCGCGCCGGGGCGGGGGGTGAGGCGGCGGGCGGGGTGTCACGCGCCCGGTGTCGGCGCGGCGGGCGGCCGGGTCCGGCGCCGGATCAGGCCGCGCGGCGGTGGGTCGTCGGGGTCGCGGCCGGGTCGCCGAGCACGGCCACGTCGAAGGCCGCTTCGGCGAAGACGCGGGCGGCGCGCAGGGCGTTGCCCAGGCGGTGCCGGGGGTGGGCGTGGCCGGGGCTCGCGGCGGTGGCGCCCGGGAGGCGTTCCGTGCCCGGCTGCGGTCCGCCGCCACCCGGTCCGCCCGTGGTCGGGGAGACGGGTGCGGTGTTCATGACTCCAGCATGCGCGGCGCTCGTCCCGCGCGCATGGGCCAAAGGGCCCCAACCCGACGTGCGCCCCCACGCTCCCCGGGGTAGTAGACGCCCCGACGCCTCTCCGGACCGCGCGCGCGGCGTCGGGGCGTGCGCGGGGTTGCCGTGCGCGGGGTTGCCGTGCGCGGGGCCCGGCGCGCGGTCCTGGGCGCGGGAGCTGGGTGCGCGGGTCTGCGAGGCGCGGTCTGCGAGGCGTGGGTCTGCGGGGTGGGGGACGTGGGACGCGGAGTCCACGGTGTGCGCTCGCCGGGCGGGGCCCGGCGGGCGCGGTGCGGCGTGGGTGGGGCCACGGGGGGCCCGGCGGGCGCGGGGGCCGACCGGGTGCGCGGCACGCTGGGGTCAGGGCCGGGGCGGGGCGGGCGGCAGCGGGGCCGTCGTGGCGTAGGCGCCGGCGGTGCGCACCAGCGCGGGCGCCTCCTCCCGGACGCCGCCGGCGCGGACCTCGCCGATGACCAGGCAGTGGTCGCCCGCCCGCCGCCGGCCGACGACGTGCGCGGTGAGCCAGGCCGGGACCCCGGTGAGGACGGGCAGGCCGTCGGTCTCCCGGACGCCCGTGCCCGCGAACCGGTCGGCCCCGCCGCGGGCGAAGCGCTCGGCCAGCTCGGCGTCGTCCGCCCCCAGGAGGTGGACGGCGAAGCGGTCCGCCGACGCGACGGCCTCGGCCGCCGAGGACGCCGAGGCCACGCAGAAGGAGACCAGGGGCGGCCGCAGGGACAGCGAGGTGAACGAGGTGGCGGTGAACCCCGCGGGGCCGGGCACGGTGACGATCGTGACCCCGGAGGCGTGGCGCCGCAGCGTCCGGCGCAGCAGCAGACCCCCGTCGGTGGGGGCCGGAGCGCGGTCGCGGGGCGGGGCGGGCGGTGGCATGGCGGGCTCCTCGGGCTCCTCGGGCTTCTCGGGTTTCGCCGGCGGACGTGCGGGGGTGGGGCCCGGGGCGCGGCCACGCCGCGCCCCGGGCCGCCGGGCGGTGTGCCCTCAGCGCCCGCCGGACGGGGCGCCGGGGGCCGGGTCGTCCAGCAGCGGGTGGGACTCCAGCTTCCGCAGCAGCTCGGCCAGGCGCCGGGTCTCGGCGTCCGGCAGCGGCAGCAGCGGGGGCCGGGGCGGGCCGACGGGCCTGCCCTGCAGTTCCAGGCCCGCCTTGACGGCCCGGGGCAGGCCGTGGTCGACGATGAGCCGCAGGAAGGGCAGCAGCTCCGCCAGCAGGGTGTCGGCCCGCTGGTCCGCGCCGCCGCGCACGGCGGCGTACAGCTCCAGGCACCAGCGGGGCAGCAGGCAGGGGGCCGCGGTGCACCAGCCGGCCGCCCCGGCCCGGAACGCGTCGAGCGCGACGGGGTTGTTGCCGTTGTAGACCGACAGCGCCCCCTCGGACCGCTCGATCAGGGCGGGGAACCGCGCGACGTCCCCGGAGCTCTCCTTGACCATCGTCAGGTTGGGGATCTTCCGGGCCAGGGCGACGACGGTCTCCGGCACCAGGTCGACGCCGCTGGTCCCGGGGTTGTTGTAGAGCATCACGGGCAGGTCGGTCGCGGCGGCCACGGTGGCGAAGTGCCGCTCCAGCTCCGGGCCGGTCAGCTTCCAGTAGGTCTGCGCCAGCACCATGATCGCGCGGGCCCCGTGCCGGGCGGCGTAGCGGGCCCGCCGCACGGTGGTCTCCGTGCTCCAGTGCGAGACGCCGACGAGCGTCGGCACGCGTCCGGCCACGCTGTTCAGCACGGTCTCGCAGACGGCGTCCCACTCGGTCTCGCGCAGGTAGGCGCTCTCGCCCGTGCTGCCCAGGGGGGCGACGGCGTGGCTGCCCGCGCGCGTCAGGTCGTCGGTGAGCCGGTGCAGCGCGGCCAGGTCGAGCTCGCCGGAGTCCGGCGAGAAGGGGGTGACGGGGTAGGCGATGATGCCTGCCAGGGGAGGAGTGGACATCAGACGGTCGTCCCTTCGGCCACGCAGTCGGGGTGCGCGCGCAGGGCCCGGCGCGCGTGGTAGGCGAAGTTCGCCTTGTTGCGGCGGTCGCTGGAGGTCCAGTCGTGGGCCTCGCGCGCCAGCTCCGGCGGCAGGGGCTGGAGCGTGCCCGCCGCCATGGCCAGGAGTTGCAGCCGGGCGGCCCGCTCGATGAGGTGGGCCAGGTGGCACGCCTCCTCCACGGTGCCGCCGGTGACGAGCTGGCCGTGGTGGGCGAGCAGGATCGCCCGCTTGTCGCCGAGCGCCGCCGAGATGATCTCGCCCTCCTCGTTGCCGACGGGGACCCCGGGCCAGTCCTTGAGGAAGGCGCAGTCGTCGTACAGGGGCGTGGTGTCCATCTGGGAGACGACGAGGGGCACCTCCAGCATGGCGAGCGCCGCCGTGTGCAGCGAGTGCGTGTGGATGATGCAGTTGACGTCCTCGCGCGCCCGGTAGATCCAGGTGTGGAAGCGGTTGGCGGGGTTGGCCATGCCGTCCCCCTCCAGCACGTTCAGGTCCTCGTCCACCAGGAGCAGGTTGTCCTCGGTGATCTCGTCGAACCCCAGGCCCAGCCGCTGGGTGTAGTAGGTGCCCGGCCGCTGCGCCCGGGCGGTGATCTGTCCGGCGAGCCCGGAGTCGTGACCGCCGTCGAACAGGCTGCGGCAGGTGAGGGCCAGCTTCTGTCGGGTGGTCAGCTCCGAGTCGCCGAAGTGCTCGCGCATCTGCCGCTCGGCGCGGCCGTACAGCGCGTCCTTCGTGTCGTCGAGTGTCGTGGGCGTGGTCGCCATGTCCGCTCTCTCCGTCCGGTGGTTCCGGCACGTTCCGGTCGGCGGTGCGGGTGCACCGCCGGGAAACACTGTGCACTATATGACACAAGGTTTCCCGAGTGGAAGGGGGCGCGCGGAGCACCCGGCCGGAGCGCGGGGAGCGGGTACTAGGATTCCCAGTCCGCTGCCACGGGCGGCGGGGCGGCGTGAAGGGGCACGAGCGGTGATCAGTCGGGTACGGCAGTTGCGCAAGGAGCGGTTGATGACGCTGGAGGTCCTCGCCGTGCGCGCCGGAGTGACCAAGAGCTATCTGTCCAAGGTCGAACGGGGGCAGAGCACGCCGTCGATCGCCGTCAGCGCCGCCCTGGCCCGCGCCCTCGGGGTCCCGCTGGACACCCTGTTCGTCGACTCCGAACAGCTCGCGGACGTCACCGTGACGCGGGCGGGGGAGCGGCAGCCGCTGACGAGCGAGCACGAGCCCGGCTCGCGCTACGAGGGCATCGCCCTCCAGGCCAGCACCAAGCGGATGACCCCGTTCATGCTCCACCCGCCGCACACCAACGACTCCACGCCCTTCCGCGACCACCCCGGCGAGGAGTTCCTCTTCGTCCACGCCGGGCGCGCCGAACTGCTCCTGGGCAACCGCGCCATCGAGCTCGGGCCGGGTGACTCCGTCTACTTCAAGGCCACGACGCCGCACAAGGTCCGCTCACTGAGTGAGGAGCGGGCCGCGCTCCTCCTGCTGGTCTGCGACGACGGCGCCGACCCCGGCGCCCCCCACGCCCACCTGCCCTGACCCACCTGCCCTGACCCGCCTGCCCTGACCCGCCGGGCGCTCGCCCGGGCCCGCGTGCCCGGTCCGCGGGGCCGGTCCGTACGCCCCGCGACCGCGCGCCCCGCGACCGCGCGCGTCCGCACGGCCGGGACGGGCCGTCCGGCGGGGCGGGGGACGTCCGCCCGCCGCGCGGGTGACGGGGCGGAGAAATCCGGTCGCCGCCGAGGAGTCGGCGCGGGTACACTCGCGCGCCTTGCCGCCTCCCGGCGTCGCTCCGGGGAGGACCGCGGCCGGTCGGCACCGGCCGCCCGTTCCGTGCCGCCCCGCGCGGCCCCGCAGCAGACCCCCGGAAGGACCCGCCGTGCCCGCCCCTGCCCACGGCCCGCTCGACCGCGAGCGGGCCCACCTCGCCGCGTCCCGCGCCGCGCTGCGCACGATGCGCGAGGACGTCCAGGCCCTCGACCTCACCGACGTCGCCGCCAACTGGGTCAACGCGTCCGTGCTGGAGGCCGAGATGGAGGCGCGCGTCACCGCGCTCGCCGACCTGGCCGGCACCCCGCTGTTCTTCGGCCGCCTCGACTACGCGGACGATCCCGGCCCGGCGGAGAGCCCGGGCCCCGCGCACCCCACGGACGGCCGGGCCGCGGCGGGCTCCGGTCCCGGCCGGTACGCCGGCAGCCGGTACTACATCGGCCGCCGCCACGTGCACGACGCCACGGGCGAGCCCATGGTCGTCGACTGGCGCGCCCCCGTCTCCCAGCCGTTCTACCGCGCCTCGCCCCGCGACCCGCGGGGCGTCGCGCTGCGCCGCCGCTTCGGCTACACCGGCGGCGAGCTGACCGCGTACGAGGACGAGCACCTGGCCGACCCGCGCGAGGCGGCCCGCGGGAGCGACAGCGCGCTGCTCCAGCGGGAGATCGAACGCCCCCGCGTCGGCCCGATGCGCGACATCGTCGCCACCATCCAGCCCGAGCAGGACGAGATCGTGCGCGCCGGCGTCGAGGGCACCGTGTGCGTGCAGGGCGCGCCCGGCACCGGGAAGACGGCGGTCGGCCTGCACCGGGTGGCCTACCTGCTGTACGCGCACCGCGAGCGGCTGGCCCGGTCGGGGACGCTGGTGCTCGGTCCGAACGCCTCGTTCCTGCGCTACATCGAGCAGGTGCTGCCCGCCCTCGGTGAGCTGCACGTGCGCCAGGCGACGGTGGACGAGCTGACCGCCCACGTGCCGGTGCGCGGGACCGACGACGCCGGGGCGGCGGCGCTCAAGGGCGACGCGCGCATGGCCCGGGTGCTGCGCCGCGCGCTGCGGGCCCAGGTGTCGGCGCCCACCGAGCCGTGCGTCGTCGTGCGCGGCTCCCGGCGCTGGCGCGTCCCGGCGCACGAGCTCGCCGAGCTCGTCGAGGAGCTGCTGGCGCGCGGCCTGCGGTACGGCGCCGCGCGCGAGGCCCTGCCGCAGCGCATCGCGCACGCGGTGCTGGTGCGCATGGAGCGCTCCGGCGAGGCCCCGGACGACCGGGTGCAGGACGCCGTCGCCCGCAGCGCCGCCGTCAAGGCCGCGGTGAAGGCGTGCTGGCCGCCGGTGGACCCGGCGAAGCTGGTGCTGCGCCTGCTGTCCGACGCCGACTTCCTCGCCGCGCACGCCGCCGGACTGCTGACCGCCGAGGAACAGAAGGCCGTGCTGTGGGACCGGCCCGCGCGCGGCGTGCGCACGGCGCCCTGGACGGTGGCCGACACGGTGCTCGTGGACGAGGCCATGGACCTGGTGACGCGCACGCCCTCGCTGGGCCACGTCGTGCTGGACGAGGCGCAGGACCTCTCGCCGATGCAGTACCGCGCGGTGGGCCGCCGCTGCGCCACCGGGTCGGCGACGGTGCTCGGCGATCTCGCCCAGGGCACGACGCCGTGGGCCACCGCGTCCTGGGCGGAGGCCCTGCGCCACCTGGGCAAGCCGGAGGCGGTGGTGGCGGAGCTGACCCGGGGCTTCCGCGTGCCGCGCGAGGTCATCGCCTACGCCGCACGCCTGCTGCCGGCCATCGCGCCGGAGCTGGCCCCGGCGACGTCGGTGCGCACCTCGCCGGGCGACTTCGCGGTGCGCCGGGTGCCGGAGCCGACGGCCGGGGCGGTGGCCGCGTGCCGGGCCGCGCTCGCCCGCGAGGGCTCCGTCGGCCTCATCGCCGCCGACGCCCGCCTGCCGGAGCTGACGGCCGCCCTGAACGCCGCGGGGCTGCCGTTCCTGGCCCCCGGCGAGGAGACGACCGCCGAGGTCCGTCTCACCCTCGTGCCCGCCTCGCTGGCCAAGGGCCTGGAGTACGACGCGGTGGTGCTGGACGAGCCGGCGGCCGTCGTCGACGGCGAGCCGGACGACCGCACGGGCCTGCGCCGCCTGTACGTCTGCCTCACCCGCGCGGTCTCCGCCCTGACGGTCGTCCACGCCGCCCCGCTGCCGACGGCGCTCGCGGGGTGAGGCCGCCCCCGGCGTGCGCCTCCCCGCGCGCCGGGTGGGCGGTCGCTGGGCGGTGCGGGCGCGCGGAGGGGCCGGCCGCCCCGGCGCCCCGGGAAGCGCGCCGCCCGCGGGCCGCGGACTACGCCGCCTCCTCCTCCGGCAGATCCGTCGCGTCGACGATGCGGTACGCGTACCCCTGCTCGGCCAGGAAGCGCTGGCGGTGGGCGGCGAAGTCCTGGTCGACGGTGTCGCGGGCGACGACGGAGTAGAAGCGCGCCTCGTGCCCGTCGGCCTTGGGGCGCAGCACCCGGCCCAGGCGCTGGGCCTCCTCCTGGCGGGAGCCGAACGTGCCGGAGACCTGGATGGCGACCGTCGCCTCCGGCAGATCGATGGAGAAGTTGGCGACCTTGGAGACGACGAGGACCGACAGCTCCCCGGAGCGGAAGGCGTCGAACAGCTTCTCGCGCTGGGTGTTGCTCGTCTCGCCCTTGATCACGGGGGCGCCCAGCCGTTCGCCGAGCTCGTCGAGCTGGTCGATGTACTGGCCGATGACCAGGGTCTGGTCGCCGGAGTGGCGGCGCACCAGGGACTCGGTCACCGCCAGTTTGGACGGCGTGGTGGCGCAGAAGCGGTACTTCTCCTCCGGCTCCGCGGTGGCGTAGGCCAGCCGCTCGGAGTCGGTGAGGCTGACGCGGACCTCCACGCAGTCGGCCGGGGCGATGTACCCCTGGGCCTCGATCTCCTTCCACGGCGCGTCGAACCGCTTGGGGCCGATGAGGGAGAAGACGTCGGACTCGCGGCCGTCCTCGCGCACCAGGGTGGCCGTCAGGCCGAGGCGGCGGCGCGCCTGGAGGTCGGCGGTGAACTTGAAGACGGGCGCGGGCAGCAGGTGCACCTCGTCGTAGACGATCAGGCCCCAGTCCCGGGAGTCGAACAGCTCCAGGTGCGGGTAGACGCCCTTCCGCTTCGTCGTGAGGACCTGGTAGGTGGCGATGGTGACCGGGCGGATCTCCTTCTTCGTCCCGCTGTACTCGCCGATCTCGTCCTCGGTCAGCGAGGTGCGGCGCACCAGCTCGCTCTTCCACTGCCGCGCGGAGACGGTGTTGGTGACCAGGATCAGCGTCGTCGCCTCGGCCCGCGCCATCGCGCCCGCGCCCACCAGCGTCTTGCCCGCGCCGCAGGGCAGGACGACGACGCCGGAGCCGCCGTGCCAGAACCCCTCGACGGCCTGCCGCTGGTACGGGCGCAGCGCCCAGTCGTCCTCGCGCAGCGCGATGGGGTGGGCCTCGCCGTCGATGTAGCCGGCCAGGTCCTCGGCGGGCCAGCCGAGCTTGAGCAGCGCCTGCTTGATCTGGCCCCGCTCGGAGGGGTGGACGACGACGGTGTCCTCGTCGATCCGCGCGCCCACCAGCGGCATGATCCGCTTGGCGCGCAGCACCTCCTCCAGCACCGGCCGGTCGGTGGTCCGCAGCACCAGTCCGTGCGCCGGGTCCCGGGAGAGGGTGAGGCGCCCGTAGCGGTCCATGGTCTCGGCGACGTCCACGAGCAGCGAGTGCGGCACCGGGTAGCGCGAGTACGTCACCAGGGCGTCCACGACCTGCTCCGCGTCGTGTCCGGCCGCCCGCGCGTTCCACAGGCCCAGCGGCGTGACCCGGTAGGTGTGGATGTGCTCGGGCGCCCGCTCCAGCTCCGCGAACGGCGCGATGGCGCGGCGGCACGCCTCCGCTCCCTCGTGGTCGACTTCGAGCAGCAGCGTCTTGTCGCTCTGGACGATCAGGCAGGACACACGGGCCTCCAGGTTCCTCGGCGGCGGACGCCGGCTCCCCGCCCGCCGCACCCCATGGTCCCGCATCCCGCCCCCGTGTTGCGCATGTGACGAAAGCGCCTTCAATGGAACGGTAGGAACAAAAGGGGCATATGTGAAGGAGTTGAACCTATGCTTCCCCTGAACGAACCGACCACGGCCCCCGTCACGCGCGAGGCGCTGACCCCGGATGTGGACGCACTGCTGAATTCGGCCGAGGCCGAGGGCGTGTACCGCGACTCCCGCGAGTGCGGCGGCCTGCTGCTGCTCGCCGGGCTGCTGCTGCTCGCGCCCCCGGAACCGAAGCCGAAGAAGGGGTGACTCCAGGCTCGTGAGTGATGCCAGCGGGGCCGCTTCCGTGCTGCCGGACGCGGTCCAGAACATCGCCGCAGTGGTTGCCTCCGCCCTCGCGGGCGGGGGCAGCCGCTCGTCCGCGTCCCCCGGGCCGGAGGCCGCCCCCGAGACCGCGGCTGCGGTCTCCGGCCCGCTGGCCGCCGCCGTCGAGCGGACGCCGGACGACCCGGTGCTCGTCGCCGCCGCCCGCGTCCTGGGCGCCGACGTGCTCGCCCCCGCCCTGCTGCTCGGCACCCCGCCCGACCCCGACGACGTGGCCCTGGCCACCGCCGCCCGCGACGCCTACCCGCCCGGCGCGGACGCCACCGCCGTCACCGCCTGGAGCCACTGGGGCCTGGACGCCGCGCTGCGCACCCTCACCGGCGACGGCCTGCCCGGCACCGCGCCCGACGCCGGGTGGACGGCGGACGAGCCGTGGCCCCGGCTCGCGTTCCGCCTCTCCCAGCTCGCCTCCCTCGCGCTGCCCGGCGTGGACTCCGCGCTGGCCACCGCCGCCGTCAAGCGCCCCGTCGACCTGGCCCGGGGCTTCGTGCGCGCCGTGCGCCGCCGCGACTGGGCGCAGGCCGCCGGGCTCGGCCGCTGGCTCGCGCTGGTCCCCGGGGTGCCGCCGTCCCTGGGCCTGCCGAACGGGCTCGCCTTCGTGCACCACCTCGGCGGCGCGAGCGACGCCCGCGTCGGGCTGCACGTGCGCGCCGCGCGGACGCTGCTGGAGGCCGCCCCGTGACCGCGCACCCCGCCCCCGGCGTGCTGCGCGCCGCGCTGGCCTGGCTGGACGCGCACCGCGAACACTTCCGCCCGCCCCCCGACGCCGCCGACCGCGCCGACCCGAACACCGCCGTCAAGCCGCTGGGCGAGCTCGCGCAGCTCATGGCCGCCGTGCTGCGCCGCACCGACCCCGCCGACCCCGCGCACGCCACCGCGCGCGGACTGCTCGACCACGCCTGGGCGGCCAGCGGCGACGGCGCCCTGTTCCACGCGCTGGCCAGTGCCGAGCCGCACGCCAGCTACCCGCTGGAGCTGTACGCCGGGTTCGCCGACGCCGGTTTCCGCCACGCCGCGTTCGAGGACCTCGCGCGCGTCACCACCGGCACCCGGAGCTGGCGCGCCGGGGAGCGCGAACCCACCCGCGCGCTGGCCGTGCTGCGCGCCGAGCACCGGCTCGGCCTGGCCCCGGACCACCCGGTCGCACCGGTCACCGCGCGGACCTGGCTCGGCGGGCTGCCCGAGCCGTGGGCCTTCGAACAGGCCGCCGGGTACGCCGCCACCCACCACGTCTTCCACGTCACCGCCTGGGGCGCGCGGCCCGAGGCGCTGCCCGCGGACCTCGCCGCCTACCTCACCGCGTGGCTGCCCGCCTGGCTCGGCACCTGCCTGGAGGAGCGGCTGTGGGACCTGGCCGGGGAGCTCCTGGCCGTCGCCGCCTGCCTGCCCGAGCCGCTGCACGCCCACGCCGAGTGGCGGGCCTACGCCGCCGCGCAGGGACCCGACGGCCGCTTCGTCCCACACGGCGAGGCCCCGCCCGCGCCCGCCGACGACGCGGCGGAGTTCCGGCTGTGCTGCCACCCCACCCTCGTCGCCGCCTTCGCCGCCGCGCTCGCCCGCGGCGGCTCGGGCGGCGAGGGCGGCGACCCCGCGCCGCGAGCCGGGGCCACCGTGGGAGGCGCCCGGTGAACCGCACCCGCCTGCTGCACGAGGTCGGCGTCGCCGCCCTGGAGTGGCTGGCCGCCCACCGCGACGGGTTCCGGCTGAAGGACCGGCCGGGCGACGCCGAGGACCGCACGCGGCTCAAGCCCGTCGGCGAGCTGGCCACGATCGGCGCCACCCTGCTGCGCGAGGGCGTCGCCGGCAGCCGGCAGGCCGCCCTCGTGCGGCAGCTCGTCGACTTCGCCTGGGGCGAGGTGCTCGAAGGCGGCACCGTGCTCGCGCGCATGCAGCGCGACGAGCCGCTGAGCCCCATGCCGCTGGAGCTCTACGCCCCCTTCCGGGAGCTGGGCCACCGCAACCCGCAGGTCGAACGGGCCGCCGCGCTCACCCACCGGCTCGCCGGCTGGCAGGCGCTGGAGATGCACCCGGTGCGACGGCTCGGCCTGGCCGTCACCGAGCAGCGCGCCGGGCTCGCGCCGTCCGTCGACATCGCCGAGGCCACCGCGCGCACCTGGCTCGGCCGCACCCCCGAACCGTGGACGGCCGGCTTCCACATCACCTACGACGTCACCCACACCGTCTTCCACCTCACCCGCTGGGGCGCCCGCCCGGACGGGCTGCCGCCCGAGCTGGCCGCCTACCTCGCCCGGTGGCTCCCGGCCTGGCTGCACGACTGGGCCGACCTGGGCCACTGGGACCTCCTCGGCGAACTCCTCGTCGTCGACGCCTGCCTGCCCGAGCCGGCGCTGGACGAGGGGCTGTGGCAGCGGTACGCGGCCGCTCAGGACGCCGGCGGGGCCATGCCCGCCGAGGGCGCGCTGCCCGCCTGCGACGACGCCGGGCGGCTGTTCGACCTCGTCCACCACCCCACCCTCGTCGCCGCGTTCGCCTCCGCGATGGCCACCTCCCGCTCCCTGTCGGCGCTGTCGGCGGACCCCGGATGACCCCGGCCTGGGCCGCGCGGGTGCGGGAGGCGGCCCGCGCGGTGGACGGGCCCGACGTCGTCCTCGCCGTCAGCCGGGACGGCGAGCGGTACGCGCACACCGGCGGGTCCGGGCCCGAGCCGCCCGAGGGCCGCGCGCACCAGCGGTACGAGATCGGCTCGGCGTCCAAGACCTTCACCGTGCTGCTGCTGGCCGCCCTCGCGCACGCCGGGCACGTGCGCCTGCGCGACCCGGTGACCGCGCACCTCCCCGGGCCCCCGGCCCCCCACCGGCACCGCGCCGCCATCACCCTGGCCCACCTGGCCACCCACACCGCCGGGCTGCCCCGGCTGCCCCACGACGCCGCGTTCTGGCGCCAGGCGCTCCCCGCCTGGCACACCAACCCCTACGCCCGCTACGGCGCCGGTGCGCTGCTGGCCGCCTTCGCCCGCGCCCGCCCCCGGCACCGGCCCGGCACCCGCTGGTGGTACTCCAACTTCGGCGTCGCGCTGCTCGGCCAGGCGCTCGCCCACACCTGCGGCACCGCCTACGCCGACCTGCTCACCGACCGCGTCCTGGCCCCGCTGGGCCTGGGGGGCACCGGGCTCCACCCCGGCACCGCCGGGCGGGACGCCACCGGGCACCGCCGCGACGGCACCCCGGCGCCCCCGCTGCGCATGGCCGGATTCGCCCCCGCGGGTGCCGTCCGCGCCACCCCGGACGACCTCCTGGGCTACCTGGAGGCCCACCTCGACCCCGCGCGCGCCCCCGCCCCGCTGGCCGGCGCCCTGCGCGCCGTGTCCCGCCCCGTGCTCGTGCGCGGCGTCACCCGCCGCCAGACGCACACGCTGACCTGGTACCACCACGGCGACGGCGCCGACGCCGTGCGCTGCCACGCCGGCGGCACGCTGGGCCACGAGGCGTTCCTCGGCTTCCGCCCGGCCACCCGCACCGCCGTCGTCGCCCTGGCCACCCGCCGGTGGACCCGCGCCAGCGCACTCGGCCCGGCGGCGCTGGCGCTGCTGGACTGAGGCGCGGGCGGCCCAGTGGAGTGCGGCGCCCCCGGTGGGGGATGATGAGGGGACACCCGCTCGCACGCCGTGGACCGAAGACGGACCGAACAACGCGGCGGGTCCGCGGTTGCGGGGGCCTTTCCGGGGGGACGTGGACACCGGGGAGCGGGAGAGGCCGTGTTGCCGCCGGGCCCGCACGAGGTGACCCGATGACCCAGCCTCCCGGCCAGCCCCCGCAGGACGGCCCGGGCGCGCAGCAGCCGCCGTACGGCCCGCCCGCGCAACCGCCCCCGCCGGGGCCCTACCAGCCGCCCCCGGGCGCGCCGCAGTACGGCTACCCCGGGCAGCCCGGCGGGCAGCAGGCGGGCCCGTACGCCGTCCCCGGCCCCTACTCCGCGCCCGGCCCCTACGGCGGCTTCCCGCCCCCGCCGGGGCCGCCGCGCAGGTCGAAGGGCAAGCTGGCGGCGATCATCGGCGGGGCGGCGGCCGTCGTGCTCCTCGCGGGCGGCGGCGTCGTCATCGCGCTGAACAGCGGGGCCGACGGCGAGCGCGGGGACGTGGCCGCCGAGGGCAGCCCCGACCCCGGCCCCGAGCCGAGCGGGTCCGGCGGGTCGTGGCCCGACCTGGAGCCCACCCCCAGCGAGTCGCCGCTGGACATCGACGACGACCTCGACTACGGCCGGGACCCGCAGGACGACGAGGACTACGGCGCCGACCCCGGCCCCGCGCCCGCCGCCGACGAGTGGATGGGCACCTGGCAGTCCGAGGACATCAAGACCATGTCCGTGGGCGAGGAGCTGACCACGGGCGAGGGCGCGGGCAAGAACACCGTCGCCTACCTCGACTTCGGCGACAAGGGCGTGTGCGGCGGACTCGGCTACGCCGACGGAACGTCGTTCCGCATCGCGCTGTCCTGCGGCGAGGAGGGGTCGGAGGAGCTGTTCTCCGCGACGGCGGAGAAGTCCGGCGGCGGCGAGAGCCTCACGCTCACCTGGGACGGCACCGGAGACTCCGACGAACTGGCCTGGGCCGGCGACAACGGCTGACCCCGCCTCCGCCCGCACCCACCGGCCCCGGCCCACCGGCCCGGCCCCGCGGCTCTGCGTCCGCGCCCGGGGCCCGGCGCGCGGCTCCGGTCCGGGGGCGGGCCGGGTCAGTCGCCGGTCGGGCGGCGGGCGCGCCACAGGAGGAACGCCGCCGAGGCGACGGCCGCGACGCGCACCACCCACGGGTACGTCCCGTCGAGCACCTCGCGCATCCCGCCCTCGGCGATCGGCTCGCCCCAGCGTCCGCCCGCCCGCCCCCACAGCCACACCAGCACCGCGCCCGCCACCAGCCCCGGCATACCCAGCACCGCCCACTTGCGCTCCGCCACCGGCAGCCGGGGCGACCACCACGCCAGCAGCCACCCGGCGGCCAGCGCGGGCAGCGAGCCGAGCACGGCACCGGCCACCAGCGCGAGCGCCGCCAGCAGTTCCACCGGTCCGCCCACCCGGACCACCCCGGGCGCCGCGCCCCGGCCCGGGAGCGCGCGCGCCAGCGCCGCCTTCCGCAGCCGGGCGAACCGTCCCGCGGGCGCCTGCGCGTCCCCGGCCGCCGCCTCCAGCGCGGGCGCGGCCTCCACCGCGGGCGCCGGCCCGTCCCCGCGCGCGACCTGGTCCGGGACGAGGGTGGGCGACTCGCCGTCCCCGGAGGGCGGCAGCAGCATCTCCGGAATCTCGATCCCGCCGACGAACCCGTCGACGTGCCCGCCGCTGGCCCGCACCGTCGGCGCGGGGTCCCCGCGCCACCACTCCGGGTCGGCGGCCTCCGGCGGCAGCTCGTCCATGCCCACCAGGTGCGGCGGCGTCGGACCGCTCGGCGCCGCGGGCTCGGGAGGCGGCGGCCCCGCCCGGCGCCGGCGCAGCCGCCCCACGCCCGGGCCCTCCGGTTCGGCGGGCCGCGGTCGCGGCACCCCCTCCCCGGCGTCGGCCGCCGCGACGACCTCCTCCGGCCGCCCGAAACGCCGCAGCAGACGCCGCACCTCCGCGGCCGACTCGGCGCTCCCCTCGGCCCGCGCCCGCTCGATGCCGGCCCGCAACTCACCGACCAGGCGGGCCTTCTCGGCAGCCGTCAGCGTCGTGTGCTGCGCCAGGTCACCCACCCGGCTCAGATAGTCGAAGACGAGTTTCTCGCTTTCGATCCCCACCCGAAGACCGTACCCCGCCGCCCGGCCCCGGTACCGTTTGAAGGATGACCCGTGAGACCGGCGCGCCCCGCACCCTGGCCGAGGAGCTGCGCGGCAGGCCCGACGACGCGCTGGGCACGCTGCTGCTCGCCCGGCCCGACCTGCTCACGCCCGTGCCCGGCGACCTCACGCAGTTGGCCACCCGCGCCGCGACGCGCGCCTCCGTGGCCCGCGCCGTCGAGCGGCTGGACCGCTTCACCCTGCAGACGGCGCAGGCGCTGGCCGTCGCCCCCGATCCGTGCCCGTACGCCGAGCTGGCCGCGCTGCTGCCCGGCGGTGAGCGGGCGCTGCCCCGCGCGCTGGCCGCCCTGCGCGACCGCGCGCTGGTGTGGGGCCCCAAGGACCGGCCGCGCCTGGTGCGCACGGCGCGGGAACTGCTCGCCGCCGGGCCCTCCGCCCCCTCCCCGACGGGGCTCGGGCCGACGCTGGCGGAGGCGGCGGCCGGCACCTCCCCCGGCCGCCTCCAGGAGCTGCTGACCAGCGCGGGCCTGCCCACCACGCACGACCCGGTGAGCGCGCTGACCGCCCTCACCGAGCTGTTCACCGACGGCGAGCGGCTGGCCGACCTGCTCGCGCGGGCGCCGCGGGCCGCCCACGAGGTGCTCGCCAAGCTGGTCTGGGGCCCGCCCTACGGCACCCTCGGCGCGGAGAGCGACGGCGCGGCGCCCTCGCCCCCGGTGCGCTGGCTGCTGGACCGCGGTCTGCTCCTGCCGGCCGGCGGGCCCACCGTCGTGCTGCCCCGCGAGGTGGCCCTGCACCTGCGCGGCGGCCGCGCGCACCGCGCGCTGGAGCCGGACCCGCCGCCGGTGCCCGTCCGCGCCGAGCACCGGCCCGCCACCGTGGACGCCTCGGCGGCCGGGCAGGCGTTCACCGCCCTGGGCACCGTCGCCGAACTGCTGGACGCCTGGGGCGCCGCGCCGCCGCCCGTGCTGCGCGCCGGCGGACTCGGGGTGCGCGACCTCAAGCGCACCGCCGCCGCGCTGGACCTGCCCGAGCCCGTCGCCGCCTTCTGGATCGAACTGGCCTACGCGGCCGGCCTGGTGGCCTCCGACGGCGAGACCGACGAGCGGTACGCGCCCACCCCGGCCGCCGACGCCTGGCTCGACCAGCCGCCCCAGGACCGCTGGGCCGCGCTGGTCGCCGCCTGGCTGACCGCCACCCGCGTCCCCGGCCTGGCCGGTGCGCGCGACGGCAGGGGGCGCACCCTGGCCGCCCTCGGCCCCGGTCTGGACCGCACCGCCGCGCCCGTGCTGCGCCGCCACGTGCTCGAACTGCTCGCCGCGCTCCCGGCCGGGGGCGCGCCGCACGAGCCGGACCTGCTGGCCCGGCTGCGCTGGGAGCGCCCGCTGCGCACCTCCGAGGAGCTGCGCGCGGCGCTGTGCGCGGCCACCGTGCGCGAGGCCGAGCTGCTGGGCGTGACCGGACGCGGCGCGCTCGCCGCGTACGCGCGCCCGCTGCCCGCCGCCCGGACGGGGGCGGAGCGCGCCGCCGCGGTGGAGTCCGCCGCGGACGGGCTGGCGCCGCTGCTGCCCGAACCCCTGGACGACGTACTGCTCCAGGCCGACCTCACCGCCGTCGCCCCGGGCCCGCTGCGGCGCCCGCTGGCGGACACCCTCGGCATGCTCGCCGACGTCGAGTCCAAGGGCGGCGCGACCGTGTACCGGTTCACGCCCGACTCGGTGCGGCGCGCCCTGGACGCCGGGCAGAGCGCCGCCGACGTGCACGCCTTCCTCGCCGCCCACTCCCGCACCCCGGTGCCGCAGCCGCTGACGTACCTGGTGGACGACGTCGCCCGGCGGCACGGCAGGCTGCGGGTGGGCGCGGCGTCCAGCTACGTGCGGTGCGACGACGACGCGCTGCTCGCGGAGATCCTGGCCGACAAGCGCTCCGCCCCGCTGCGCCCGCGCCTGCTCGCGCCCACCGTGCTGGCCGCCGAGGCGGACCCGGCCGAGCTGCTGGCCACCCTGCGCGCCATGGGCTACGCTCCGGCCGCCGAGTCCGCCGACGGCGACGTGCTCATCGCGCGCGCCGCCGCCCACCGCACCCCGCCGCGCACCGCCCCCGAGCCGGTGTCCGAGGGGCCGCCCCGGCCCGACGACACGCTGCTGGCCGCCGCCGTCCGCGCCGTCCGCGCGGGCGACCTGGCCGCCACCGCCCCGCACGCCGCGGCCCGCCCCGGCGCCCAAGGCGCCCGGGGCGCCCCGCCCGGCGGGCTGCCGCGGACGGGGGCGGCGGACACGCTGGCCACGATGCAGTCGGCGGTGCTCACCGGCTCCCCGGTGTGGATGGGGTACGTCAACGCCGAGGGGGCCGCCAGCCAGCGCGTCATCGACCCGGTCCGGGTCGAGGGCGGGTTCGTGACCGCCTACGACCACACCGCCGACGAGGTCCGCACCTTCGCCCTCCACCGCGTCACCGGCGTCGCGGAACTCGCGGAGGAGGCGTAGCCGGGGCGCCCGCCGGGCGGCTCACCGGGCGCGGCGGGCGCGGCGGGCGGCGGCCAACGCCGCGGGGCCACGACGCCGCGGTGCCACAATGGAGGCATGCCCGAGACACCCCGCCGGCCGGTCGTCGTCGGCTTCGACCTCGACATGACGCTGATCGACTCCCGGCCCGGGATCAAGGTCACCTACGACGCGCTCGCCGCCGAGACCGGGGTCTTCGTCGACAGCGCGCTGGCCGTCAGCCGGCTCGGACCGCCGCTGGAGCACGAGCTGGCCCACTGGTTCCCGGCCCCCAAGGTCCCGGCCGTCGCCGACCGCTACCGGGCGCTGTACGTCGAGCACGCGATCGCGCCGACGCCCGCGCTGCCCGGCGCGCACGCGGCGCTCGCGGCGGTGCGGGAGCGGGCGGGCCGCTCACTGGTCGTCACCGCCAAGCACGAGGGGAACGCCAAGCTGCACCTGGCGCACCTGGGGCTGGCGCCGGACGCGCTGCACGGCGGGCTGTGGGCCGAGGCCAAGGCGACGGCGCTGCGCGAGCACCGGGCGGGCGTCTACGTCGGCGACCACACCGCGGACGTGCGCGGGGCGCACGCGGCCGGAGCGCTCGCGGTGGCCGTGGCCACCGGGCCGTGCCCGCCCCAGGAGCTGCGGGCGGCCGGGGCCGACGTGGTGCTGGACGACCTCACCGCGTTCGCCGGGTGGCTGGCGGGCTACGAGCCGGACGACCCGGGCGAGCCGGACGCCGCCACCGCCTGAGCGCGCACCCCGTGCCGCTGCGCCCGCACCCCGCGCCAGAACCCGGCGCCGGCCAGCGCGAAGCCGACGCCCATCAGCATGGACAGCGCGTAGGCGTAGGACGGGAAGGGGTCGGTGCCCAGGAAGAACGGGACGAAGGTGACGAGGGTGGCCAGCGCCCCGGCGGCGAAGACGACGCCACCGACGCGCACCAGCGCGTCGCCGGGCCGCCGGCCGTCGCCCGGGCCTGAGGCGGCGCCGGGCGCGGGGCCGCCGGGCGCGGTGTCGGACGCGGGCGCGGGGGCGGCGGTGCCGGAGGAGCCGCGCGGTACTGGTGTAGTGCTCACCCGTCCAGGGTAGGACGCGTGGGTCAGTGCACGGCCCCGGCCGTCGCTCACCGTCCGCTGGCATCTTGTCACCGGGCGCGGGGAGATTAATCTTGTGACGTGCGGGCCCCTCCCGGCCCGCCGGAGTGCTGTGTGCAGAGCCGGGAGCCGCGTTCGGCTGCCCCCACGAGTGCGAGGACGAGGACGGTCACGTGCCTACCGGCAAGGTCAAGTGGTTCAACAGCGAGAAGGGCTTCGGCTTCCTCTCCCGGGACGACGGCGGCGACGTCTTCGTGCACTCCTCGGTGCTGCCCGACGGGGTCGCGGCGCTGAAGCCGGGGCAGCGGGTGGAGTTCGGCGTCGTCGCCGGGCAGCGCGGCGACCAGGCGCTGTCGTTGACCGTGCTGGACCCGGCCCCGTCCGTGGCCGCCGCGCAGCGCCGCAGGCCGGACGAGCTGGCGTCCATCGTGCAGGACCTCACCACGCTGCTCGACGGCGTCTCCCAGCAGCTCGAGCGCGGCCGCTACCCGGACCGGGCCCACGGCGCCAAGATCGCGGGCATGCTGCGCGCCGTGGCCGACCAACTGGACGTCTGACGCCGCCCCGCCGCGCCCCGGGCTCTGACGCCGCCCCGCCCGCCCGGGAGCCCGGGCGGGCGCCTACCCCGGGAGTTGCAGCGCGTCCGGTGCGAGCGGCGGTACGAGCCCCTCGGCCGCCGCCCGTGTCAGCAGCCCGTCCACGGCCGCGTACCCGTCCAGGCCCAGCTCGGCGGTGAACTCGTTGACGTAGAGCCCGATGTGCCGGTCCGCCACGTCCGGGTCCAGCTCCTGCGCGTGCTCCAGCACGTAGGACCGCGAGGCGGCCGGGTCGGCCCAGGCCGCCCGCACCGAGGCACCGGCCGCCCCGGCCAGCGCGGCCAGCCGCGCGGCGCCCAGCGAGCGGCGCGCGACGATGGCGCCCAGCGGGATGGGCAGGCCCGTCGTGCGCTCCCAGTGCTCGCCCATGTCCGCGAGCTGGTGCAGCCCGTAGCGCGGGTAGGTGAAGCGGGCCTCGTGGATGACCAGCCCGGCGTCGACCTCGCCGTCGCGCACGGCGGGCATGATCTCGTGGAACGGCAGCACCACGATCTCGCCGACCCCGCCGGGCACCTCGGCCGCCGCCCACAGCCGGAACAGCAGGTAGGCGGTGGAGCGCTCGCTCGGCACGGCGACGGTGCGGCCGCGCAGGTCCGCCCCGGCGCCCGGTTCGCGGGTCAGCACCAGCGGGCCGCAGCCCCGGCCCAGCGCCCCGCCCGCGGGCAGCAGGGCGAACTCGTCCAGGACGTAGGGGAGCTGGGCGTAGGAGATCTTCAGGACGTCGAAGGGGCAGTCGGCGCCGCGCTCGGCCAGGCCGTTGGTGACGTCGATGTCCGCGAACGTCACCTGGAGCGGCGGGGCCCCGGGCACCAGGCCGTGCGCCCAGGCGTGGAAGACGAACGTGTCGTTGGGGCAGGGGGAGTAGGCGGCGGCCAGCGGCTGCCCGCCGGGACGCGGTGAGGTCATGTCCAGCCCTCCAGCACGGGGATGGCGGCGCGGAAGGCCCCGGTGAGCGCGGTCAGCGCCTCCGGGACGCGCCACGCCGCGCGGTCGCGGGGGCCGACCGCGTTGGAGACGGCGCGCAGTTCGAACACCGGGGTGCCGTACCCGGCGGCGGCCTGTGCCACACCGAACCCCTCCATCGCCTCGGCGACGGCGTCCGGGTGCCGCCGGACCAGCTCGGCGGCGCCCGCCGCCGTGCCGGTGACGGTGGAGACGGTCAGCACGGAGCCGAGCGCGGCGCCGACCGCGTCGGCCAGCGCGCGGGCCCGCGCCGGGGGCGGCCGGTGCTCGCACACGCCGAAGCCCAGCTCCGTCACGGGCAGGAAGCCCTCGGCCGTCTCGGCGCCGAGGTCGGCGGCGACGATCGCGGAGGCCACCACCGGGCGCCCGGGCGGGACGCCGAAGCCCCCGCCGATGCCCGCGCAGACCACCGCGCCGTAGGGGGCGCCGGCCAGCTCGGCCGCCGTCAGCGCGACGGCGGTCCCGGCCGCCGCGGCCGCCGGGCCGACCCCGGCGGCGAGCGCGTCCAGCGCGCAACCGCCCAGGGACACGCGGTGCAGCACCCCGCCGCCGGGCAGCTCCACCACCTCCGGCGGCGCCGCCGCGGCACGGGTCACCGCGTCCCGCTCGGGCGGGACGGCGGTGACGACCAGGGCCCGCACGCCGCCCTTACTTCACGTTCAGCGTGTACTGCCAGACGCCGTAGCTGCCGGCCTCCGGGTCGGTGGCCGAGCCCGACTCGACGATGGCCAGCCGCAGTTCCTCCGGCGCCTGGCCCGTGGTCTGGGCCACGGCGTTGATGAGCGGTCCGGCCTCGATGGTCTCGTAGGTGGAGTCGGAGTAGGCGGCGACCGGCTGCTGGCCTTCCAGCCACACCTGCCAGCCGCGCTCGGCGATCTCCGGCTCCACGCCCAGGCGCAGGGTGTCCCCCTGCGTGACCGTGATCGACTCGGTCGGCCCGTCGCCTTCGCTCAGGCACCGGGCGAAGTCCTCCTGGCCGAGCTTCTCGCCGCCGTTGTAGCAGGAGGCCTCGGAGTGGACGCTGTCCGAGCCGACGGTGATCGTCGTCATGGGAGTCGGCTTCTCACACGCGGACAGCGCGACGAGCGCGAGGCAGGCGGCGCCTGCGGCCGCGGCGGTCCGGGTGCGACGGCCCCGGGCCCGGGAGAGCATGCTGGTCATGGGGGCAGGCTATCGCCCCGGCCGCGTCAGGTGACGCGGGGGTGCGGCGTGCCGCGGCGCGCGGCCGTCAGCAGGCCGCGCAGCGCCAGCACCCCACCGGCGCCGACCAGGCCCGCACCGACGCCCATGCCCAGCGTCGCGTGCAGCGGCAGCACGATCCCCACCGCGCCCCCGGCCACCCACGACATCTGCACCAGCGTCTCGGAGCGCGCGAAGGCCGACGTGCGCACCTCCTCGGGCACGTCGCGCTGGATCAGCGCGTCCAGGGACAGCTTCGCCAGCGCCTGGCACGCCCCCGCGCACGCGGCCACCGCGGTCACCGTCACCACCTGGTAGCGCACCGCGGCCACCACCGTCGCGGCCAGCGCCAGCGCGAGCACCGAGGCGATGATCACCTCCGGGCCGCGCGCCCGCAGCCACGCGCCGAGCGTCGTGCCCAGCGCGTTGCCGCCGCCCGCCGCGACCGCGACCAGCCCGAGCGAGACCATCGCGTCGAACCCGGCCAGCGGGTGCTCGCGCAGCAGGAACGCCAGGAAGAAGGTGAGGAACCCCGACAGCGCCCGCACCGCCGAGTTCGCGATCAGCGCGTTGAGCACCGACGCGCCGACCGTGCGCAGCCCGGGGCGGCGCGCCGCGCGCTGGTCGTGCCCGGGGCTGTGCTTGGCCAGCCACGGCTCGGGCTCCCCGCGCCCGGCCGCCAGCCGCGCCCGGTGCTCGCCCCTGGCCGAGTCGACCTGGTGCGGCAGGGTGAACGCCAGGAAGAGGCCGACGACGAACACGGCGAACGCCCCGTACAGCGGCCACTGCGGCCCGAACTGGTGCAGCCCGGCGCCCACCGGGGCCGCCGCGCCGGTGGCCAGCAGCCCGGCCAGCGTCACCCGGGAGTTCGCCTTCACCAGCGACACCCGCGGCGGCAGCAGCCGCGGCACCACCGCCGAGCGCACGATGTTGTACGCCTTGGACGCCACCAGCACGCCCAGCGCCGCCGGGTACAGCTCCAGCCCGCCGTCGGCCACCGCGCCGGACAGGGCCAGCGCCAGCAGCGCGCGGCCCAGCATCGCGGCGGCCATCGCCGCGCGGCGGCCGTGCGGGATGCGGTCCAGCAGCGGGCCGATGACCGGCGCGAGGAGGATGAAGGGGGCGAGCGTGACCGCCAGGTACAGCGCCACCCGGCCGCGCGCCTCTCCGGTGGGCACGGAGAAGAAGATGGTGGAGGCCAGCGCCACGGTGATGAGCATGTCGCCGGCCGAGTTGATCATGTGCAGCTCGGTCAGCTTGCCCAGGCCCGACTCGCCGGCGCCCTGCGCGTGGGTGGCCCTGCGGATGCCCCGGCCCACGGCGGCGGGCGGTCGGCGCACCGTCCGGCCCAGACCGCGCGCGAGCCGCCGGGCGGCCGGGCGGACGCCGCGGCGTCCGCCCGGTCCCCCGGCGGGGGGCCCCGCTCCGCCGGGCGACCCGGCGCCGTAGGGCCTGGTGTCCGTGAGCCTCGTGCCCCCCACGTCGTCAGTCACCTCGTCAGTGTGCCCCAGGAAGCCTCCGGTGAACGGGAGCTGCGCCGGGGCGGGGCAGGGTGGGCGCGGCACGGCCGTGGGGTAGCGTGGGAGCACAGCGCGCCCCGTACGGCATCGTCCCCCGTGCGTCACCCGCGCGGGGACGTCGCAGCGGTCCACCGGTCCGCTCCGTCCCCCGTGGCCGACGTCCGGTCTCCTGCCGTACGCGCAGGCGTGACCTGCCAAGGAAGAGACGATTCTTGTGAGTGCTGCGATGCGAAGCCGTACCCCCGACCGGCTGTGCGCCGAGGCAGTGGAGCTCGCCAGGGACGCCGCGGTGGAGGCCGCCCGCCCCGGCACCGTCGGTGACTACCTGGGCGCCGTCGCCGACGCCGACCGGGTCGTCACCCACCTCTTCGAGTGCCAGGAGCCCGGCTACCGCGGCTGGCGCTGGGCCGTCACCGTGGCCCGCGCCTCGCGGGCCCGCGTCGTCACCCTGGACGAGACGGTGCTGCTGCCCGGGCCCGACGCGGTGCTCGCCCCGGAGTGGGTGCCCTGGAGCGAGCGGCTGCGCCCCGGCGACCTGGGCACCGGCGACCTGCTGCCCACCGAGGCCGACGACCTGCGCCTGGAGCCGGGGTACTCCGGCGAGGACGAGCCCCCGCCGAACTCCGCCCTCGCCGGGGACGAACCCACCGCGACGGACCCGGCGCGGATCGGCGCCGTCGCCGACGAGCTGGGCATGGGGCGGGCGCGGGTGCTCTCCCGGCTCGGCCTGCACCTGGCCGCCGAGCGCTGGGAGGACCGCTTCGGTCCGCGCACGCCGATGGCCCAGGCCGCCCCGGCCTCCTGTCAGACCTGCGGTTTCCTCGTCCCCCTGGCCGGGTCGCTGCGCCAGGCCTTCGGCGTCTGCGCCAACGAGTACGCCCCGGCCGACGGGAGCGTCGTCTCCTTCGGCTACGGCTGCGGCGGCCACTCGGAGGCGGCCGTCATGCCCCGGCCGCCGAAGCCCCCGGCCCCGGTGATCGACGAGACGCGGGTGGACGACCTCGCGCTGCGCGACGCCGGCGCCGAGCCCGCCGACACCGAGCACGGCGAGACCGGAGCGTGACCACCCGCCGCGCGGGGGCGCCCGGCGCGGGTGCCCGGGGCTCGCGGCGAGCCCCGGGCAGCGGCGTCAGTTCCCGGTGAGCTGCCACAGCGCGACGGCGGTGCCGCCCACGGCGGCCAGGGCGGTGACGCTCGCCAGGGGCCACCGGGAGCGCTCCAGGGAGTCCAGCCGCGTCTCGTGGTCGGCGAGCTGCTTGTCGATCTGGTCGCTGCGCTGGACGAGCAGGGCGAGCGCGCCGTCGACCCGGGCGAACCCGGCCTCGACGGTGCCGCGCAGCCGCTCCAGCTCGACCGCGACGGCGGTGGTGCGGTCGGGGTCGAGCTCACTCATCTGCCGGTCCGTGCTCCTTCCCGGTGCGCAGCCAGCCGGGCAGCAGTGCCTGCACGCCCGGCAGGGCCATGACGCGGGCCAGCCCGCCGGCGACGGCGAGCGCGCCCGCCACCCACGGCAGGGTCCGGGGGACGCCGGAGGCCTCCACCACGGCGGGCAGCACCAGGGCCAGCCCGACCGCGGTCTGCACCACCGTGCGCAGGCTGCGCCGGGTCGCCTCCGAGAGCGTGGTCGACTCGGACATCACATCGTCTCCTTCCGGTAGGGGGTGGGGGCGGGTCAGGAGACCCGGGGCACGCGCAGCGCCCGCCAGGAGACCGCGCCCGGCCAGCCGTCGGCGTCGCGGCCGGTGTAGCCGAGCCTGCGCTGCCAGGCGGCGTACGAGCGCCGGTCGGCGTCCGTCCACTGCGGCCCGGGCCCCACGGCGTAGGCCGAGCAGCCCTCGGCCACCAGGCGTTCGCCCATGGCGGTCACGACGGCCGAGCGCGGGGCGCGGTGGAACCACGCGGCGCCGGGGAACGGCTGGTACCCGCGTCCGCCGCCCGCGCCGGGGGACGGCCGCGGGCGGGAGGTGCCCGGACGCGTCGCGGGCCGCTCGCCGAGCCGGCCGCCGATCCGCCCGCGCAGGTCGTGCATGGACACGCCGCGCGGATCGATCTTGGTGCGCGTCCACTCCTTGTGCGCGATGACCGAGCGCTCGTTCCAGCCGTGCGCGCGGCAGAGCGCCGCCGAGGCGCGCACGATGGCCTCGACCTGCTCCTCGGGCCACGGGTCGCGCCCGTCGCCGAGGTTGATCGCCTCGAAGCCGTAGAAGCGGGCGTTGCCGTCGGTGGTGTCGGCCAGCGGCCGCGGGGTGGCCACCTCCGCGATGACCGACCGCAGCACCCGGCTGTCCCCGAGCCCGGCGTGGTTGGCCCGGCCGCCGCCCACCAGGTGGACGGTGCCCGACTTGTCGATGACGCCGTGGCACAGCGGCCCGGGCAGGCCCGCGTACCCGTCGTAGCAGAGGTCGACGGAGGCGGCGGTGCCGCGGGTGACGGTGTGGTGCACCATCACCCCGTTCACCGGGCCCCAGGCGCCCTTGTGGTTGCGGCTGTGTCGGCGCCAGTCGCGGTGTTCGACGACGCGGACGCCTTCGTCGCGCAGCGCCTCGGCGAGCCGCGCGGGCGTGAGGGGTGTGGCCATGGGGCGGCCCTCCTCGCTTGGGTGGGGTGGGTGCCGCACGCGCGGGGCCCGGACCGCCGCGCGGTCCGGGCCCCGGCGGGGACGGCGGTGGGGTCAGTCGCGGGTGGGCACCCGCAGGGCGTTCCAGGAGTAGGCGCCGGGCCAGCCGTCGGCGTCGGCGCCGGTGAAGCCCAGCCGGCGCTGCCAGGCCGCGTAGGAGGCTTGGTGGTCGGCGTCCCAGCGCGGCCCCGGCTCCCCCTCGTACGCCGAGCAGCCCTCGGCCACCAGCCGGGCGGCCATCGCGGTCACGATCGGGGAGTGCGGCTCCGCGCGGAACCAGTCCGCGCCGGGGAAGGGCGTGTGGGCGGGCGGCGCGGCGGCGAGGAGCTCCCCGACGCGCTGCCGCAGCGCGGCCATCGTGAAGCCGCGCGGGTCGATCTTCCGGCGCGTCCACTCCTTGTGGGCGAGGGCCGAGCGCTCGTTCCAGCCGTGCGCGCGGCAGACGGCGGCCGTCGTGCGGGCGAGGGCCTCGAACTGCTCCGGCGGCCACGGGTCCTGCCCGTCGCCGAGGTTGATCGCCTCGAAGCCGTAGAAGCGGGTGTTGCCGTCCGTGGCGTCCCGCTGGGGCGGGGGCAGGACGGCGTCCTCGCGGATGACGGCGGCCAGCACGTCCGGGTCACCCAGTCCCGCGTGGTTGGCGCGGCCGTGGCCGATCAGGTGGACGCCGCCGAGCTTGTCGACGACGCCCTGGCACAGCGGGCCGGGCAGCTCCGGCCAGCCGTCGCGGCACAGCCGCACCGACTCCTCGGTGCCGGTGGTGGCGGTGTGGTGGACCATCACCCCGTTGACGGGGCCGAAGTCCGCGATGTGGTCGCGGTTGTGGTTGCGCCAGTCGCCCCTTTCGACGACGGCGACGCCCTCGCGCCGCAGCGCGGCGAGGAAGGCGTCCGCGGTGAGCGGTGTGGCCATGGCAACTCTCCTGACGTGCGGACGCCCCGCGCCGGGGGCGGCGCGGGGCGGTGGTGCCGGTGGTGCCGGCGGTGCTGGTGCAGGTGCTGGGCTGGTGCCGGTGGGGCGGCGGGGCTCAGGCGACCGCGGCCCAGATGGCGTTGGAGTCGGCGACGACCGAGGTGAGGTTGAACGAGGACGGCAGCGAGGTGCGGCCCGTGCTGGACAGCCGCCCGTGCCGGACGAAGCCCCCGGGCATCCGGGCGCTGCCGGCCGGCGCGTTGCCGACGGCGGCCCCGCACGCGAAGCCGGGCCCGTCGCTCTTGACCGCCGGACCGTTGACCAGCAGCGCGACCCAGTAGTTCCCCGGCTGCGCCGCGTACGGCGTCTCCAGCGGACACAGGATCGTGCGGCCCTCGTTGGCCGGGATGAGCTGGGTGAGCGGCTTGGTGACGCCGACCCGGGTGCCGCCGTCGGTGTACAGGCCGGCGTAGGAGCTGCTGCTCAGCGTGCCGCCCACGTACCCGGCGGTGAAGAACACCAGGTCGGAGATGGTGCGCGGGGCGTGCAGCGGGACGCCGACCAGGTAGAGCCACCCGTTGATGCAGTACTGCGGGCGGTTCGCCGACGTCGTCGCCGGGTCGAAGGACCAGCCGGCGAAGCCGAGGGCCGCGGGCGACCAGGCGCCGGCCGCGGAGACGGCGTCCACGTAGGAGCGGCGCGCGAGCTGGTCGCCGGTGGCCGGGTCGGCGGCGGCCGAGGGCGGCACCGCGAAGGACTTCGCGCCGCCGACCGACTGGTCGCCGCCGAGCAGCACCGCCTCGCCGGCCGGCACGGAGCCCACGTCGGCCGCCGTGAGGGTCACGTCGCCCAGGTGGCCGTTGACGGAGCGCACCGGAGCCGCGTCGGCGGCCAGGTAGCGGCCGTCGGCGGTGGTCTGGTCCAGGGCGCCCACGTCGGCCGCGGTGAGCTGCACCTCGCCGGTCAGCCCGTTCACCGAGGCGACCGCGCCGCCGGTGCCGGTGGGCAACTGGGCGGCCGGGACGAGGCCCTGCGCGTCCAGCGACGCGACCCCGCCGGCCGCGCCGACCGAGGACGCGGGCACGGCCGCCACGTCGGCGGCGCCGAGCGTGATCTCCGGGCCGGTGTGGCCGTTGACGGAGCTGACCGTGCCCGGCTCGCCCGCCGGGCCGCGCGGACCCGGCTCACCGGGCGGACCCGCCGGCCCGGGCACGGCGACGTAGTTGGGCGTGCCCGGGTCGGCGGGGGAGACGTCGGCCAGGTCCACCTCCGGCTGCGCGGCAGGGAGCACGATCTGGTAGGTGCGGCGCGGGGTCACCCCCGCGAGCTGTTCGGTGACGGTGTAGGTCCACGCCGTCGGGTTCCAGCCCGGCCCGTCGGTGGCGGGCAGGACCACCTCGACGCGGCCCTCGGCGTCCAGCCGGGCGACCGTGGGCCCGCCGAGGATCACGTCGGACTCCGCGTGGGTGAGCATGGCCGGGGGCCGGAACTCGACGGTGCCGGTCATCGGCCGTCCGTCCGGTGTGAGGTACCGCCCCGTGACGGCGACGGTGGGAAGGTTCTCGGGCAGCACGCAGTGCCTCCTGGTGTGTCGGGTGGGGAAGCGAACGCCGGGGCGCCCGCCCGCGCGCGGTGGCACGGGGGCGGACGCCCCGGGGATGGTCAGGACTGGACGCCGTACAGGGCCAGCGGGCGGCAGCGCACGGTGTCCCCGGACGCCGCGACGCGGGCCTGCACCTCGAAGGTGACGGTGGCGCTGAACTCCGCCGCCAGCACGGCGGTGAACGTCAGCCCCTCCGGGCCGCCGACGGGGCCGACCTGCTCGCCGTCGGCCAGCAGCCGCACCTCGGCGCCCGCGTCGCCCTCCGCCGCGATCCGGCAGTGCAGCCGCGGGTGCTGGGCGATGCCGGGGCCGCGGAACAGCGTCGTCCACGCGGTCGCGCCGGTGGACTCCCAGCGGGCGGGCGCCACCGGCGCGGGCAGCGGGTAGGGCACGTACGGCCGGGCCAGTCCGCGCCGCTTGGCGTCGTCGGCGACGACGACGTTGCCCTTGCGGTCGAGGATCTGCACCGGCTGGTCGGGCAGCGTGTCCGGGCTGCCGGTCCACACCGTCAGCGCCAGCGAGCCGTCGTCGCGGCGGACGACCAGCCCCTGCTGCTGCTCGCCGCCGGGCCGGTCGGGCTGGACCCGGCCCAGGTAGAGCAGGTCCTCCCCCGCGGGCGTGCGCACCCGCAGCCGCCCCCCGTCGCCGATGACGACGTCGCCGCCGCTGATGCGGTTCATCGGCGGCGCGGTGTTGGCGCTGCCCATCAGGTCCCGTACCTGCCGCTCCAGCGCGCGCAGCCGATCCAGCAGGTCGGTGGGGATGATCGCCACCGCTCACACTCCTTCCAGGTAGAGCGTCGCCGTCTCCGCCTTGGTGCGCTGCGGCGGCGTGACGGCGAGGCCGACGATGCGGAACCGGCTGTCCGCGCCCTCGGGGTGCCACAGGTCGTGGACGCGCAGCCGCAGCCGCGCGCCCAGCAGCGCCGGGCTGATCCGGCCGTCCATGCGCACCGTGAGCTGCGGGATCGTCTCCGGACGCCGGTGCCGGGCCAGTTCGGCGCGAGCCAGCGAGCGCAGCAGCCCCGGGTCGCGCACCGAACTGTGGTCGGAGCTGGACTCCAGCCGGGGCCAGCCGCCCGCGATGTCCTCGGCGTGCACCTGCCGCACGGTGAGCGGCACCGACTCCTGGGACTGGTCGGAGTTGGCCGACTCCCCGCGCGCCACCCACACGTTGGCCTGCACGGTGGCGTCCGAGGGCAGGCTGTAGGTGAGCACCCCGCCCGGGTGGTCCAGGACGATGTCGGTGTGCCCGCTGACGATGCGCGGGTGACCGACCTGCAACCGCTTCACGCGGCGCCCCTGGGCGTCCCGGTAGCAGTGCACGCGCCACTCGAAGCCGTCGTCGAGCTGCGCGAGCTTGTCCAGCAGCTCCCGCACCCGGGCCAGGTCGGTGTACGCGTAGGCGAAGTCCCGCCGCACGCCCGACGCCTCGGTGCCGTACCGCAGCCCGATGTCGCCACCGGGCTGCGCCTGCACGTGGTCCACGAGCATCCGCACGATGTCGAACTGGTCGGTGGCCGTGCCCACCATGTCGGTCGACAGGACGCGGTGGTCGAGGTAGGAGTCGAACGTCGCCGCCTGGAACTCCGCCTTCAGGCGCCCCTGTTCGTCGGAGTGCGGCGTGCACGTCCACAGCACGCCGCCCCACCAGATGTCGCCGTCCCGCTCCAGCCACACGGCCGTGCGGCCCGGCAGCAGCGCGGCCCGCGCCCGCCGGGCCAGCGCCGCGTCCGGCAGCGGCACGGTCGCCGACAGCGACCCGGGCTTGCCGATGTAGTCGTCGAACTTCGCCTCCGTCAGCGGGAGGACGTCGACGACGCGGTCGGTGCGCAGGTCGCAGAAGACGGCCCGGTAGACGGCGGTGTAGCCGCTCACTCGGCCGCCTCTGCCGACTCGTAGGTGAAGGCGGCCAGGATGCGCATGCCGGCGCCCCAGGTCCACGGGCTGAGCGCGTCCACGATGCCGCCCCGTTCCAGGGCCGCGCCGTTGACCGGGCCGGAGGCGATCTCCACCTCCAGGTGGTCCTGCGTGGTCAGGCGGACGCGGCCGACGGCGCGGTCGCCGAGGCTGTTGCTCTGCAACCCCGCGAAGCCCGTGGCCTGCACCGCGCCCGCGGCCCGCACCGGCAGCGTGAAGCGCCAGTTGTCGTTGCCGTCGCCCGGCGCGAACTGCGACGTGGAGCCGAAGGTGATCTCCAGGGTCGCGTGCACCACCGTGCCCGTGTGGACGTACCGGCACCGCACGTGGGCGTTGCCGAAGGAGGGGGTGCGGTTGCCGGTGCTGGTGGTCCACTGCGGCGTCCAGTCCTGCCAGCGCGGCGTCGGCGGGTAGGGCCGCCACGCCTGGCCGTCCCAGCGCTGCAGCCCGGCCGCGCCGGCGTCGCGGTACTGGCCCGGGTAGCTCCCCGGCAGGTCGCGCTCCCAGTCTTCGGGCAGGATGCCGCCGACGGCCACCGTCGGGCGGCGCAGGTCGGTGACGGCCGTGTCCCACGCGATGCCCCCGGTGCCCTCCGAGGCGCCCGCCGGGACGAGCACGGAGGCCAGCTCCAGCGCGCCGCGCGGGGTCGCGGGCACCTCCGGCGAGGCGGCCGGGACGCCCTGGACGACCTCCAGCGCCGCCTCGGTGCGCCCGGAGGCGTCCTGCGCCTCGTCGTACACCCGCAGCACGACCAGGTCCAGGCGCGGGTTGTCCGGGTCGCCGTCGGCGAGGGTGAGCGAGGTGTACTCGGTGACGGCCACCGGGTAGGCGCCCGCCGACTCGTCGCTCTGGATCACGGCGCGGCCGGAGGCGACCGTGGCGGTCATCCCGGCGCTCTGCCCGTACACGTACAGGCCGGAGAAGGCGTAGGCGCCGTCCGGGGAGCCGGGGATGACGCCGCCGCGCGAGCCGAGCTGGCTCGTCGGCGTCATCGTGCCGACCGGGGCGAGCCGGGTGTCGACGCGGGACTGGCCCTGGCCGTCCTCGGTGCGGTTGAGCAGCCATGCACTGCGGATGGGCATGTCAGGTCCTCCTGGGAAGTGTGGTGTGGGATCGGGTGCGGGCGGGGCGGGTCACCAGTGCGCGTCGCGCCAGCGGACGGTGACGGACGCCTCGGGCGACGGGGTGGTGTCCGCCGAGCGGAACACCAGCGCGGTCGCGCCCGGCTCCAGGCGGAAGAGCTGCTCGGGCGCCGAGCGGGGGGTGGCGGTGTAGAGCCGGGAGGCCGTGCCGTTGAGCACGACCGTGCCCGAGTGGGTGTCCACGGTGAGCACGTCCCCGGCGGCCAGCGCGATGTCGTACTGCAGCCGCAGCCCGTCCGCCAGCCGGGTCAGCGCCGGGCGGCGCAGCGGGCCGCGGAACTCCAGCACCGGGTGGGCCGCCGCCTCACCGGCGTTGACGGCCGTCACCGCGCCGGTGGAGCCCGCGGTGCCCCAGTCCAGGGGCCAGGCGAGCCCGCCGGCGCCGGGGTCGTCCGCCCACCGCAGGCCGTCCTCCGGCAGCGGCAGCCGGGCCGTCGCCCGCTGTTCGCGCGTCCCGAACCGCCGCGGGTCGGTGGCCACCCACTGCACCTCGGCCTTGGCCGCGCCCTGGAGCACGTAGCTGCGGTCCTGCGGGACCACGCGCCGGCTGACCCGCGCGCGGCAGGCCAGCGTCTCGCCGTGCAGCCGCACCGCGAGCCACCGTTCGCCGCCGTCGGGCGTGGTGGCCGCCCGGAAGCCGCGCATGGTGCCGCGCGCCTCCTCGCGGCCGGGCGGGAGCAGCCACACCGTGGCCGACACGGTGCGCGGCTTGGCCCAGCGGGCCCCCGGCCAGGCGCCGTGCTGGTCGGGCCGGGCCACGTCGCCGGTCTCCAGCTCCGGCAGGTCGTCCCAGCCGGTGACGCCCTTCATGTCCACCTGGTAGGGCGTGCCGGGGCCGAAAAGAACCCCGGCCCACTGGATCTGCCCGTCCTGGGTGATCAGTGAGCCGGGGGTGGCTTCCGGTGCGTTCTTCTGTTGGATGTCGATCACGGGCTGATCCCTCGCTTTCTTCTCACACGGCGGCTCCGAGCGGGGTGGGCGCCCAGCGCTGCCGCTCCGCGCGGGCGAGGAAGAGCAGGTCCTCGGCGACGCCCAGCGGCCCGCGTTCGGCGGGCTCCGCGTAGTGCTCGATCCAGCCGCCCCGGGCCGCCGTCGAGGCGGCGTGGCGGGCGGTGCGGTCCATCAGCCGGCGCAGCACCGGCAGCGGGACGACGGCCTCGGCCTCGCCCGCCTCCGCGACGATCGCGGGCACGCCCCGGCGGCGCGGCAGCACGACACCGCCGTGCGCGAGCTGCGGGATCTTGGAGAGGTTGACGCCGAACTTCTTGCCCAGGACGCTGACGCTGAGGCTGTTCAGCCCGTCGATGGCCCGGTTGGCGAAGGCGATGACGCCGTTGACGGGCCCCTTGACGACGTCCAGCACGAGCTGCATGCCCGTCTCCAGGAAGCCGGCGATACCGCCCAGCGTGCCGCGCATGGCGCCCAGGACGCGGTCGAACATCTCCCGCGGCTTGGTGCGGATCCACTCCAGCGCGTCGCTCACCTTGTCCCGCAGCCCGCCGAACGCCCGGTCGGCCAGCGACCGCAGCCGGTCGCCCACGCCGCCGACGACGCGCCGCATCGTGCCCATCGGGTCCCGGGCGGCGTCCGCGATCCACCGCACCACCGTGGTGATGACGGTGAGGTAGCCCTGGATGTAGGTGATGGCGATCTTCGCCACCACCGTCACCACGGGCATGATCACTTTCAGCACCGTCTCCACCGTCTGCATGACCACGGTCGAGACGGTCTGGATGATCTTCTGGCCCGCGGTGGACTGCATGGCGGCGTCCACGAGGTACACCACCAGCGGCGCCACGAGCGTGAGCACCAACCCCCACGGGTTGGCCTTCATCACGGTGTTGACGAGCTTCATCACCCCGGCGCCGAGCTTGAGCCCGATGCCGAAGACGCCGCCGAGCTTGCCGACGATCCCGGCGCTCTTGCCGATCCCGCCCGCCAGCTTGTCCGACCGTCCGGCCTCCTGCTGGAGCCGCTTCAGCTCCCGGTTGGTGGCCTTGAACTTCGCCCGCCCGACGTCGAGCTGCGGCCGGACGGCACCCGCCCGGCGTCCGAAGCCGAGCAGCCCCTGGCCGGCGAGCGAGGCCGAGGGCACCACCCGTCGCAGCTCCGCCTGGGCGCGCTGCGCACCGCCGCGGATGGCCCCGGCGGCGCGGGACGCCGCCTCGACGGCCCGCCGGTTGGCGGCCAGCCCGCTACGGGCCTGGCCCAGCGCACCGCCGAACGTCCGGAAGCCCGGGCCCGCCTGTGCGAGCATCGCGATCGCCATGCCGCGTCACCGCCTTTCACCCTCGCGCTTTGGCCAGGAACATGAGCGCGTCCGCGGTCTCCTGCGGGTCGCTGACCTCGGTGGCGTAGTAGTGCTCGATGTGCAGCCCGCCGGCCCCGGCCGCGGCCGCCGCCGGGCCGCCGTAGGGACCCGGCAGCCCGGTGCGGGCCCGGGCCGCCGTCCGCCCCAGCAGCGCGTCCAGCTTCGACAGCGGCAGCACGGCCTCCGCCTCCCCCGCCTCCGCGAGAATCGCCGGCACGCCACCCGAGCGCGGCGTGACCACACCGCCCTCGGCCAGCTTCGGGATCGTCGGCAGGTTGACGCCGAACGTCTTGCCGCCCACCATCGGCACCCAGCCCGGGATCGACACCTTGATGCCGTTGATCTTGCGGACCGCCGAGTTGATGATGTCAATGACGCCGTTGACCGGCCCCTTGACCCCGTTCTTCACCTTGTCGAACGCGGTCTTGGCGATCCCGGACAACTTGCCCCAGATCTCGGTCATCTTGTCCCGCACCGTCCGGAAGGCCGCCGGCACCGTGCGCGTGATCCACCCGACGACGGGCGAGATCACCTTCTTGATCCCGCTCATCACCGCGCTGATGACGTTCCGCACGGCCTTCACGGCCCCGGTGATGACGGCCTTCCAGATCGCGAAGTACGTCTGCACGTACTTGACGATGATCTTCACGACCACCATGACCGCCGTCTTGATCCCGTTGAAGACCGACTTGAAGATCTTCCCCAGGCTCTTCAGCAGAGGCCCGATGATCTTCATCGCTTTCTTCAGGATCTCCCCGACGACCGCGAAGACCTTCTTCATCACCTTCTGCATGGTCTTCGACTGGGTCGCCATCGCGACGATCTTCTCGATGATCGGGGTGATGAGGGACAGCAGCAGCCCGAAGATGTTTCCCTTCATCTCCTTGTTGAGCGACTTGAACCCGCCGGTGGCCTTCTTCACCCCCTGGTTCATCTTGTTCATCTGCGGCCCGGTCTTGACCGCCTGCTTGCCGAGCTTGGAAACGGAAACGGCGGCCTTGTCGGCCGCCGTCTTCATCGTCTTCAGTTCCTTGTTGGTGTTCTTCGCGCCGGTGTGGATCTTCTTCACACTCCGGTCGGCGGTCGCCGCCTGCCGCCCCAACCCGGCCGCCGCCCGCCCCGCGACATCGCTGGCGCTCTTGAACTGCCGCAACGACCCCGAGGCCCGCTGCAACGCGCTGGCTAGTGACATTCCGTCGCCTCGATTCCTTAGCCATCAAGTGAGTGTGCGTGACAGCACTTAGAACCTCTTCGTGCCGACACGCTTCATGCCAGTGCCCTGGCCAGGCTGGTGACTTGGCTTCTCAGGCTTCGCAGCTCGCTTTGTACGCGACCTGTTCTCGTAATTGCCGGAGCGCGCGGCGGAGCGTTTTCGGGACTCAAAACACGAGAGGCATTGCTCAAACGCGTATTGATACGCGCCATTTCTTCTCGGAATTCTCTAGCTTGTACTGGGGCGTCTTCCCTTCTTTCCTGCCTCCCGGTGTAGCCGGTCGCACGTTCGAGCGAGCCGATCCACGGCATGTCAAAAACTCTTGCTCCCGCAATACTGAGGCCCGTCTCGTCCAATTTGATAACGTCAGCAGCAATCGTCGCAAAGCTGGCGTCGAATTTTACAGCCTGGGTGCTGTAGTACAGGGCCTGGCTCGCAGCGTTAACGCTTTCGTTCTGGCCCTCGCTGTTCATGAAGGCTGCCGCGTTGTCGAAAGCGTCACCGACGACGTGGTCACTTCCTGCGAAGCTGAACTTCGGATCGCCTTCGATGGTTTTTCTGACGAACTCGGCGACGATTTCGTCCGGTGCGCCACTGCCTCCGAAGGCGCTTGTGAATATTTGGTTAACCCGGTCCTCTGCGGCCTGTGCCGGGTCCTTCTTGCTGGCTTCTGGGTCCATCCCAGATACGCTCCCTAAATTGACATCTTCTGACCGCTAAGGTAATATTCGACTTTATGGCGTTTGCTTGGATTTTTGCTGTGGTAGGGCTAGTTGTTCTTGTGTTCGCTTTCCGAAGCTGCGTGAAGACGCGCAAGAGGCTTACGCTACCCAGGTGGGGTACGCGCACCACAGGTGAGTGCGTGAACCTGACGTGGACGAGCAACGGGCTCGTTCTGAGCGTTATCGATTACCAGGACGCGGCGAACGTACGACGATCCACCCAAAGTGCACCCGGGAAGGTAATCGATTACCCAATAGGGCAGTCTGTCGACGTCTTCTACGATCCGCAGGCCAAGGTGAAGGCGGTGGTGGCAGAGCAAGGAGCCAGTCGATGGGAGTACCTCCTCGCGTTCATCCTTGCCTCTTTCGGCTTGACCATTCTCGGGTCGTCCGTCAACGCCATGTTCATTCTCTAATCGCTGCCAAGCTCTGTTGAGGTGTTGAAGCGGCCAAGAACCAGGCAACTCGCTCCCTTCCTCGTGAGCAATGGGAGGAACTAGGTAGAACTCCACGCTTCAGGTGACCTTGAGCAGATCGTTGGCTGCGGTGACAGCGCTTTATCGGTCTTCGGCGAGATGCGTGCTGTAATGGACTGCCTGGTTTTCTGTGTGTGCGCGCACTGTTTATGAAGGAGCCGCGTTACCGAAGGCACCGCGGGCGGCTGTTCCTGTTGCTGGCCCCAGGATCGTCGACGTAACATGCCGCGCATGGTGGCTGCTTGGGTGCTTATCGGTTTGGGGCTTTTCTGCTTCGGTGGCGCTTTCCCGCTCTATGTGCGAGCGGACAGGCGGCGCACGCTGCCTCGGTGGGGAACGCGGACAACGGGGTGGTGCGTCAATTTGAACTGGACGACTCGCGGGTCGGTGTTGTGCGTTATCGCATACGACGACGCGACCAACGTGCGACGCGCGACGAGAAGCGCGCCAGAAAAGTCAGTCAAGTACGCGGTAGGTGCGCCTGTCGACGTCTTCTATGATCCGCAGGCACGCGTAGAGGCCGTGGTGGCAGAAGAACGGTTCAGTTGGGTCGAATACTTTGTCGTGTTCGTGGCGGCTGCCTTTGGCGCACTGTTCTTTCTTCTGGGTGCCAGCGCTGCGTTCTGACCTGCGTGGCACGTCCTCTACCTCGGTGCCGGCGCCGTGCTCTGACCCGTCGGCGCCCGGGCGGCGCGGGGCCCCGGCCGTGGGACTGCCGTGCCGACGGCGCTGGGTGTGGGTGGGGTCGGTGGCTCGGGGCGGCGCGCGAAGGTCGGTGGCGGCGTGGGGGCCTCTGCGCGGGCCGTTTCGCCGGGGCGCTGGGGGGTCGGGGTGCCGAGTCGGCAGGGCGTCCGTCGGTGTGGGGTGCCTGCGCCCGGGGGCCGGCGCCGGGGAGGTGGGGCCCGGGGGCGGCTGGGCGTGCGGCGGTGTGTCCGGTGGCCTGTGGGGGCGTCAGGTCGCGTGGGGGCGGGGCGCTTCGGTGGGGACGCCGGGTGCTGACGCGTCGTGCGGTGGGGGAGTCGCCCAGCGCCTCACCGGGCGCGGCCCGCGCTCGCGGCCTCCATGGCGTCCTGCCAGCCGCTGGCGTAGGCGCGGGCGTCACGGGCGTCGAGCTCGGTGCGTATCGCGTGGAGCAACTGCTCCGCGGCGGGCTCCTGGAGGTGCTGGATCAGGCTGCCGAGCACGCGGTGCAGCTCCGCTGCCGCGTCCGGTGCCGCTGACCCCTCGTGCGCGTCGTCGCGCTGTGTCGTCACCCGTCTCACCACTCTTCCGGTTCGGTGCCGCTCGACCAGGCTGGATGCGTCGGCGTGTGGGTACGGGGCCGCACTGCTTGTACGGTGGTGCGTACCCAGCGTCATGATACGGCTGCGGGCGGCAAAAATCGAACGTACATTCGTTGAGACGTGTTCGGCGCGTCGTCTGTGACGGCCGGGGGCCGTGCCCGCCGGGCCGCTCGGGCGCGGTGTGAAGGCGTCCGAGCGGCCCGGCCGTGGTGGGCGGGCGGCGTGTGCCGGCCTGCGACGGAGCCCCGACGGAGACGTCAGCCGAAGAAGCGGGCCAGCGCCCCGGGTGACGGTCCGGCGGCGGCCGAGCGCTGCCGCGGGTCCGCGAGGTCGGCGTCGCCGTCCCCGCGTGCCGCGGTGCGCCCGGGCGCGTCGCCTCCGGCGCGGGCGCCGGCCGCCGGGTCGGCGGACCCCGCCGCCTCCGGTGCCGCCGCGCCGCCGTCGGCCCGACCCGGCCGGGGGACCGGCTCGGGGTACTCCAGCGGTTCCTCGTCCTCGTCGCGGTGGAGCGTGGCCGTCATCCAGTTGGCCGCGGCCAGGTGGTCGACGGTGGCCGCGAGCAGGTGCTCGGACACGCCCCACTCCGCCGCCTCACCGTGCTCGGCGAGGTTGACGGCGCTGTCGCGCGGCAGGTGCCGGATCAGCACCGCCAGGCGGCGCGAGGACAGACTGCGGTCCCGGTGCCAGTCGAGGAGGTCGGCCCCGTAGTACCGGAGCAGGTCGGCTTCCAGGGCCTCGGCGTGTTCGTCGACGAACGCGTCGAGGCTCAGCCTTCCCCCAGGCCGAGCCCGGTGGCCTTCCCGTAGGCCTCCAGGATGGCGGCGACGTCCTGCATGGAGACGTCGTGCCGGTCGAACCGGCCGAACTGCTGCTCGCCCAGGAGCAGGCGCAGCAGGCCGTCGATGTCGTTGTCGTCCAGCTCGCGCAGGGCCCGGGCGGTGCGCCGGCTGAGCTCGTTCGGCATCTCGAAGGTGTCGTCGTCGATGGTGAACGACCAGTTCCGGCCGAGCGCCTCGGTGCGCTGGGCGCGGGCGGCGTTGACGTTGAAGGAGGACGCCGAGGACGCCGAGGACGAAGAAGACGAAGAGGACGGTGACATGGTGTGGGCTCCTTGGGGAGAGTGGACGTGTGGTGCCGGAGACGGCTGAGGGTGGGCGCGGGGCCGGGAGCGTGCGGCCCCGGTCCCGCGCCCGGGTGGATCAGGAGAAGGAGCCGTCCTTCATGATCCAGGAGGCGAGCGGCGCGGTGTTGTCCAGCGCCATCGCGGTGAAGGTGACGCCGAGCTTCAGCGAGCCCTTGCGGTTCAGCTCGACCTCCTCGGTGTCGGTGACCTGGCCGCGCGGCACGACGAAGCGGTAGATCACGTCCTCGCCGTCGGTGAACTCCATGCCGAGCGCCCGCTCGTCGGCCACCGGGTCGGAGGCGACGTCGTAGCGGTAGATGCCCGAGCCGGCGGCCGTCTCCACGACGGTGCCGCCGCCGAAGTACAGCGGCAGGGTGTCGGAGTTGAACTGCAGCATGCTGAACTTCACGGTCATGTCCCGGTCTTCGTAGATGAACCGGGCCGGGCCGACGGACTGCCAGGTGTCGACGTTGGTGACCTTCTCCTTGCGGCCGAACTTGACCCCGTCCGAGCTGGTGTAGCCGACGTCGGCCCAGTCCGCGCCCCAGTCGCTGACGATGTCGGCCGGGGCGTCGGTGCCCACGGGGGCGACGAGGATGCGGCCGTTGCCGGCGACGCGGATCTGGTTCGGGTTCACGTTTGCCATGCGAGTGCTCCTTGATCGGTGGGTACGACGGTTGGTCGTGGGGTTGGTGGTGGTGCGGTCGGTGGTACGACGAAGGCCCCGCCGGCGGCGGGGCCTTCGGTGGGCCGGGTTCGACCCGGTGGGGCGGTGTGCCGCTGGCACGGCACGCCGCCCGCGCGTGGTGCGCCGTGCGCCCGTCAGGCGGGCGTCAGCGCGAGCTGGACGGTCGTCAGGTACCGGTTGGCGACCGGCCGGTTGTAGTCGGGCAGCCAGCGGGCGCCGTCCGCCTCGACGACGTCGGTGACGGTCGTCGTACCGTGCGTGGTGCCGCGCAGGGTGAGCAGCGCGGCCCGGACGCCGAGCGAGTCGGCGTGGGCCGTGGTCTTGTCCGGCCCGTAGACCTCCAGCTCGACGAGCGGGTGGTCGAGGTGCTGATCGTCGATCCAGGCACCGCCGACCCGGGAGACCAGCACCACGCGCTGCGTCCCGTCGAAGCCGGACGGCGGCACGTTGTCCACGGTGACGCCGGCCAGCTCGGGGCGGTCGGTGAGGAAGTCGGCGATCAGGCGCTCCACGTCGTGGAGCGCGAGCAGTGGACCTGCCACACGGGTCCTCCTTCCCAGGCGGGTGGACGGGCCGGATGCCCGTCCACGACGAACGGCGGGCCGCACCCGCTTCCGGGTACAGCTCCGCCGCTGCGTCCTAGTGTGATCGATAGCGTGCGAGCGCGCAACTAAGTGGCCGCGGGGCGGTGAGGCGCGGGGTTCCGCCACCGGGTCGACGCGGGCGCGGGCCGCCGTGCGCGGCGACGCCGCGGACGCATCGGGACGGCGTACCGGCGCCGTCGGGCGGGGCGCGCCCCCGGGGCTTGGGTCGCGGCGTCCGGTGAAGGGACAGGCGCGCGGAACCCGGCCGGCGGCGCGCGACGCCGTGCCGTCACGGGCGGCCGATGCCGCGCCGCGTACCGCGCGGGACGCGCGCTCGCGCCCAGGATCGTCCGCGGGGCTCGCGCCGGGCGCGCTGGCGAGACGCCCGCGGATCGCCGCGCAGCGTTCCGATCACCCCGAGCGCGGACGCGTCACCCCTCGTCCTTCGCGTCCTTGCGCGGCTGGCCCGGGACGCGGGGGCTGAGCGGAGGGATCGTGGGGGCGCGGGAGCGGCGCCGCTTGCGCTCGAAGTGCGGCCCGGGCGAGCGCGGTCCGTCGGCTGCGCGGGCGCGGCCACCGGGCCGTCCGCCCCCGCCGGTGTCGTCGCCCTCCGACGCGGGGTCGGCCTCCGCCCCCTCGTCCGACGGGAACGGGAAGGTGAGGACGTCGGCCGGGCCGCTCTCGGAGGCGATCAGCCGTAGCCGTCGCGCACCGGCGGCGCGAGCGTCGTCGACCAGCGGGCGCAACGTTTCCTCGGCGTCCTGCCAACCACCTGCGTAGGCGCGGAACTCGCGCCGCTCCAGCTCGGCCCGGGTGAGGATGACGAGGTCGGCGGGGGAGTGCTCCTCCGCGAGCGCGTCCAGCGTGGTCAACAGGGCCCGCAGGTCACGCTCGAAGTCCTCCCGCTCGCCCTGCTCCCGATCGGGCACGTATTCTCCCCGCGTCGACTGCGCTGCCTTCCGGGGACCGCCGGGCCCGCGGAGAAGGCCGGGTGGGGGGTGACCAGGAGTTTTCCTGAGCATGTACCGGCCACGAACCATCGTAGGTCACCAGGGGATCACGCTGCGGGGGGCGATCGCGGCGCGGGCGTGCGGGGCAGAGGGAGGCGGCCGCGCTTCAGGGTAAGTCCCCGGTGTGCGGCCCGAGTTCGACGTCTACGGCGCGGGCGGACGCCGGCTCAGCGCGCTCGGCGGCGGGCGCTGGGCGCCTGTTCCCGTGCCCCGTCGTCGGGCAGGAACTGCCCCGCCACGCGGACGAACATCGCGCGTTGCTCCGCCGGCACGCCGAGGAGCTCCGCGGCGCGCTCCAGGGTGAGCGGGCCGTCGTCCGCGTCCCCGTGCGCCGGTCCGCCCGTCGCGGCGGCCGAGACCGGCAGCTCCTCGGACGTGAGCTGGCCGGAGCGGATCAGCATCTCCCGCACCGGGACGCGCAGCACCCGCGCGAGGCGCCGCATGGTCTCCAGGTCCGGCATGCTGTGCCGTTGCAGCAGGCGGGTGATCGCCGCGCGGTGGACTCCGGCCGCGTCCGCGAGCTTGGACTTGCCGCCTCCGCGGGGGCTGTCGATGTCGTAGCCGCGGTCCCGGATCATCCCTTCGATCCAGGCCGCGAAGTCTTCCATGTCGTGCGTGGGTGCCATGGGCGCGCGTCCCCTTCCGTGGACGCCTCAGCATAGCGTGCTTTCGCGCGCGGCATTACGTGCTCTCGCAAGCGAAACGGTCAGATCGTGCGCGGCTTGGGTGAATTTTGGTTGCGCTCTAGCGCGCAACGTGTGAACGTGTGTGCTCGCAACGAACGTTTGTCCGGCTCAGGGGGTGCCCGATGCAGACCACCATGCCCGAGCGCGGCGGCGCGCCGCGCGGGGAGTACTTCGGCTGGCAGGCTTCGGCGGCCTGCCGCGACCTGCCGCCGCAGACCGTCTTCGCCCGACGGGAGAAGGACGCGCTGCCCGCCCTGCGCGCCTGCCGGCGCTGCCCGGTGCGGCGGCCCTGCGAAGCGGCCGTCGACCCCACCCGCAGCCTCTTCGACGGAGTGAGCGCCGGCCGCCTGTGGCGCAACGGCCGCCCGGTGCGGCTGCGCCTGCTCCTGGACGCGACCGCCCCGGCCGCCCGCACCGCCCCGGCCCCCCGCACCGCTCCGGCCACCCGCACCGCTCCGGCCACCCGCACCGCTCCGGGGGTGCGCGCGTGAACCTCCGTGCCGACACCGCCCACTGGCTGGGCGCCCTGCGCCGCCAGTTCCCCGAGCTGCTGGACGAACTCGCCCCGGGCGGCAGCAGCCCCGGCCTGCCCCGCGCCGTGCCGGGTCCGGCGTCCCCCAGCCGGACGACGGCACCGCTGCGCCTGCACGTGTCCGACGCCGTGCGCGACATCACCGACGGCGTCACCGAGCTGGAGGAGGCGGTCCGCGACCGGCTCCGGCTCGGCCGCGCCCGGCGGGCCACGGTGCCGCAGCGCGTGGCCCGCGTCCTGGCGCTGCTCGACCAGATCCAGGAGCACCCCGTGCTGGCCGAGCACGTGCGCGACGAGGCCCGCCGCATGGCCCGCCGGTGCGCGCGCGTCCTCGGCGAGAGCGAACCGATGACGGCGCTCGCCACCCGGTGCCCCTGGTGCGGCTCGGTCTCGCTGCGCGCGTTCCCCGAGCGCGGCGCCGTGCTGTGCATCAACCCGGCCTGCCGGTGCGACGAGGCCGACTGCGACTGCCGCACCGACCCCGCGCACCGCCACGTCTGGCCCGACGGCGAGCTGCCGGACGCCGGGGAGGCGCGCTGATGCTCGTCACCGGCGCCATGGCCGCCCGCGAGGCCGCCGTCGCCCCCGCGACCATCCGCAAGTGGGTCCAGCTCGGCCGCCTGACCCCGGCCGGCCGCCAGGGCCGCACCCTGCTGTACCGCCTGGAGGACGTCTTCGCCGCCGAACGCACCGCCGCCCACCACCGCCGCCGCCCCACCCACCCCACACCCCCCTCACCCTGACCGCACCGCCGCGCGCGAGCACGCGTACGGGAGTTCAAGGACACGGGGACGGGGCGAGCGAGACGGGGGAACTTGGCCGACCGGCGGCGGTGGGGGGTGGGGGGTGGGGGTACGGTCGGCGGCATGGACGATGTGTTCGGGGTCGGCGGGCTGCGGCGGCGGGTCGTGGAGGCGTGGGCGGCGTCGCCCGCGCGGTTCCGGGAGGATGCCAACGCCGAGGAGGAGCTGGCGCTCGGCGGGTACCGGGACCGGCTGGTGGTGGAGCTGGCGCAGAACGCCGCCGACGCCGCCGCGCGCGCCGGGGTGCCCGGCAGGCTGCGGCTGACGCTGAAGGGCGGCACGCTGGTCGCGGCGAACACCGGGGCGCACCTGGACGCGGCCGGGGTGGAGTCGCTGTCCACCCTGCGCGCGTCGGCCAAGCGGGGTGAGGAGGGGACCGTCGGCCGGTTCGGCGTCGGGTTCGCCGCGGTGCTGACGGTCAGCGACGAGCCGGCCGTGGTGAGCCACGGGGGCGGCGTGCGCTGGTCGCTCGCGGAGGCGCGTGAGCTGGTGGCCGCCGCCCCCGAGCTGGCCGAGGAGCTGCGGCGCCGCGACGGGCACGTGCCGCTGCTGCGGCTGCCGTTCCCGGCGGAGGGCAGCGCGCCGGAGGGCTACGACACCGCCGTCGTCCTGCCGCTGCGGGACGCCGCCGCGCGGGAGCTGGCCGAGCGGCTGCTGGACGGCGTGGACGACGCGCTGCTGCTGGCGCTGCCCGGGCTGAGCGAGGTGACCGTCGAGACGGCGGCGGGCGAGCGCACCCTGACCCGGCGTCGGGACGGCGCGTACACGGTGATCGGTGACCGGCGCTGGCGCGTGGCCACCGCACACGGCACGCTCGACGCGGCGCTGCTGGCCGACCGCCCGGTGGAGGAACGCGCGCGGCCGCACTGGTCGGTGACGTGGGCCGTGCCCGTGGACGGGGCGGGGGCGCCGGTCCGGCCCGTCACCGCGCCGGTCGTGCACGCGCCCACGCCCACCGACGAACCGCTGGGCGTGCCCGCGCTGCTCATCGCCTCCTTCCCGCTGGAGCCCACCCGCCGCCACACCGCGCCCGGTCCGCTCACCGACTTCCTCACCGCGCGCGCCGCCGACGCCTACGCCGGGCTGCTGCGGGAGTGGCGCCCGGTGGGCCCCGGCGTCGTCGACCTCGTCCCCGGTCCGCTGGGCCGCGGCGAGCTGGACGGCGCCCTGCGCGCACGGCTGCTGGAGCGGCTGCCCACCGTGCCCTTCCTGCCCAGCGCCCACGCCGGGGACGGCGCCGAGACCGGGGGCGACGCCCACGCCGGGGACGGCGCCGAGAGCGGGGACGGCGCCGAGGCCGGGGGCGGGGCCGAGCCGTACGTCCTGCGCCCGCGCGACGCGGAGCTGGTCGAGGGCGCGGGGCGCGCGACGGTCGAGGTGCTGGCCGAGCTGTTCCCCAGCCTGCTGCCCGCCGGGCTGGAGCGCCGCACCGAGCTGCGCACCCTGGAGGTGCCGCGCGTCCCGCTGGGCGAGGTCATCGACCGGCTCGCGGGCGTCGAGCGCGACCCGGCCTGGTGGCGCCGCCTGTACGACTCCCTCGCGGGCGTCGACCCCGACCGGCTGACCGGGCTGCCCGTCCCGCTCGCCGACGGCCGCACCACCATCGGCCCGCGCCACGTGCTGCTCCCGCTGCCCGACCTGGCCGGCGCCGACCGGCTCGCCCGGCTCGGCCTGAAGGTCGCGCACACCGAGGCCGCGCACCCGCTGCTGGAGCGGCTCGGCGCCGTCCCCGCCACGCCGCGCGCGGTGCTGACCACGCCGCAGGTCCGCGCGGCCGTCGCCGCCTCGCTGGACGCCGGGGAGGTGTGGGAAGAGGACGCGGGCGGCCTGGACGCCGACGAGCTGGCCGACACCGTGCTCGGCCTCGTCCGCGACGCGGGCCTGGCCCCCGGCGACGAACCGTGGCTGGCCGCGCTCGCCCTGCCCGACGAGGACGGCGAACCGGCCCCGGCCGGGGAGCTGCTGTTCCCGGGCAGCGCCTTCGCCGCCGTCGTCCGCGAGGGTGAACTCCTCGCCTGCGACGCCGAACTGGCCGAGCGGTGGGGTGAGCAGACGCTGACGGCCGCCGGGGTGCTGGCCGCCTTCCCGCTCGTCCGCGCCCAGGACGTGGTCCTCGACCCGGACGAGCTGGAGCCGCGCGAGGCCGACTACCCCGAGCCCGACGACGCCGGGCTGCTCGACGCCGTCGACGTGTGGTGCGAGGACGTGCTCGACCAGCTCCCCGACACCCCGGTGCCGCCCGTGGCCACCGAGCTGCTGGCCGTGCGCGACCTCGACCTCGTCGACGACGACCGCTGGCCGCAGGCCCTCGCCCTGCTCGCCCGGCCGCCGCTGCGCGACGCGCTGACCACGCCGGTGCGCGTGCTGCTGCCCGACGGCACCGCCGAGAGCGTCCGCCCCTACACCGCCTGGTGGCTGCGCGGCCATCCCGTGCTCGACGGCCGCCGCCCCGCCGGGCTGCGCGCCGCGGGCGGCGACCCGCTGCTGGCCGGGCTGTACGAGGAGGCCGACGCCAGCGGGTTCGACGATCCGGGGCTGCTGCACGCGCTGGGCGTGCGCACCTCCGCCGCCGCGTTGCTGGACGAGCCCGGGGGCGCCGCCGAGCTGCTGGCCAAGCTCGCCGACCCGGCGCTGCCCGTCGGCCCGGCCCAGTTGCACGGCCTCTACACGCTCCTCGCCGACCTCGACCCCCGCGAGGTGACCCTGCCCGACGAGGTGCGCGCCGTGGTGGACGGCGCCGTCCGCGTCGTGGACGCCGAGGGCGCGCTCGTCGCGGACGCCCCCGACCTGCTGCCGCTCGCCACCGGCCGGGCGCTGCTGCCGGTGCGCCCCGCGCTGGCCGCGCGGCTCGCCGCCGTGCTGGACGTCGGCCTGCTCAGCGAGGAGCTGCCCGCGCCCGCCCCGCCCGGCGGCGCGGTGCGCGAGGTCCCCGAGGACGTGCGGGCGCTGCTGGGCCCGGCGGCTCCGGCGACGTACCGCGAGCACGACGAACTGGTACTCGACGGCGTCGAGGTGGCGTGGCGGCTCGCTCCGGACGGCGAGCTGCACGCCGCCACGCTGGAGGGCGTCGCCGCGGGTCTGGCCTGGGCGGCGCGGGCCTGGCCGCGCCGGTTCGAGGCCGCCGCGCTGCTGGAGGACGCCTCGCGCACCGGCGAGCTGACGGTCGCGCGGTGGTTCGAGTAGGACGCGGACGCGGGACGCCGGGGGCGGGGGGAGGGGCCGCCCCGCCCGTACCCGCCCGGCCCGACGCCCTGCCCTGCCCCGGCCCCGGGTGTTCCGGCGCCGGGCCACGGCCCACCGCCCGCGCCGGGCCACGGCCCACCGCCCGCCACGGCCCACCGCCCGCCCCGGGCCCCGGCGCGCCCGCCCGGTGCCGCGCTCCCGTGTCCCGTTCCGGTGTCTCATCCCCCGGACGCCGGCGTCGTCGGGTTCCGGAGCCGCTAGGCTCCCACCGTGGCTGAGATCCAGATTCCCGCTGACATCAAGCCCGCCGACGGACGCTTCGGTTCGGGTCCCTCCAAGGTGCGGACCGAGGCGCTCAGCGCCCTGGCCGCCACGGGTACCTCCCTGCTGGGCACCTCCCACCGCCAGGCCCCGGTCAGGAACCTGGTCGGCCGGGTGCGCGAGGGCGTGCGCGAGCTGTTCGCGCTGCCCGAGGGGTACGAGGTCGTCCTCGGCAACGGCGGTTCCACCGCGTTCTGGGACGTGGCGACGCACGGGCTGATCGAGCGCAAGTCGCAGCACCTGTCCTTCGGCGAGTTCTCCGCCAAGTTCGCCAAGGCCGCGAAGTCCGCGCCCTGGCTGGCCGAGCCGACGGTCATCGACGCGCCCCCCGGCACCCACCCCGAGCCGCGGGCCGAGGCCGGCGTCGACGCCTACGGGCTCACCCACAACGAGACCTCCACCGGCGTGGCCGCGCCGCTGCGGCGGGTCGCGGGTGCCGACGAGGGCGCGCTCGTGCTCGTGGACGCCACCTCCGGCGCCGGCGGGCTGCCCGTGGACATCGCCGAGACGGACGTCTACTACTTCGCCCCGCAGAAGTCCTTCGCCGCCGACGGCGGGCTGTGGATCGGCGTGTTCTCCGCGGCCGCGCTGGAGCGCGCCGAGCGCGTCGCCGCCTCCGAGCGCCACATCCCGGCCTTCTTCGACCTGCCGACGGCGATCGACAACTCGCGCAAGGACCAGACGTACAACACCCCGGCGCTGGCCACCCTCTTCCTGCTGGCGGACCAGCTCGACTGGATCAACGGCCAGGGCGGCCTGGACTGGGCCGTGCGCCGCACCGCCACCTCCGCGCGCCACCTGTACGGCTGGGCCGAGGCGGCCGCGTACGCCTCGCCCTTCGTCGTGGACCCGGCGCAGCGCTCGCAGGTCGTCGGCACGGTCGACTTCGCGGACGAGGTGGACGCCGCGGCCGTCGCGAAGGTGCTGCGCGCGAACGGCGTCGTGGACACCGAGCCCTACCGCAAGCTGGGCCGCAACCAGCTCCGGGTGGCGATGTTCCCGGCGGTCGAGCCGGACGACGTCCTGGCGCTGACGGCCTGCGTGGACTACGTCATCGGCAAGCTCTGACGCCACCGCCCCGCACCGCCCGCTTACGGGCCCGACCCCACCCGGTCGGGCCCGTTTCCGTAGCGCCGGTGTCGGGTAACCGCACCCTTATGTCCACGCCGACGACCGGACTCGCCCACTTCGCCGGTGAACGCCACATCCGGCTGAGCACGTACGCCCGCGACGGCGCGCCCGTCGCCGGGACGACGCAGATCGCCGTCGAGGGCGACCACGCCTACGTGCGCACCAGCGGCCGCGATGAGCAGAACGAGCGCCTGGAGCGCTACCCGGAGGTGGAGATCACGCCCGCCACCCTCGGCGGCACGCCGACCGGCGCCCCGCTGAAGGCCCACGCCCGCCGCCTGCACGGCGCCGAGGCGCGCCACGCGGCCCGCCGCCTGGCCCGCAGGCACCCGCTGATGCAGGGCCTGGCCGCCCCCCTGGGCTGCGCGCTGAAGCTGGACCGCCCGGTCCTGTACGAACTGCGCCTGCCGGGCGACTGACCGGCCCGCCGTACGCGCCCCCGCTCGGTCCGGCGCGGGGGCGCGTGCGGGACGCCGGCCCGTCCGGCACTCCCCCCGCGCGGGGACCGGGGGACCGGCTAGCGCGAGAGGCGCTGGAAGCGGCGGACGGCCAGGGGGAGGAAGGCGGCGGTGATGGCCAGCGGCCACACCACGGCCATCAGGTGGGCGTGGGTCTCCACGAAGCTGTCGCCGACCGAGGCCATGGGCTGGCCGAAGAGGTCGCGCACCGCGCCCGCCGTCGCGGAGACGGGGTTCCACATCGCGATGGTGCCCAGCCAGTCCGGCATCAGCGAGGGCGGGGTGAAGACGCTGGAGACCATGCCGAAGGGGAAGGCGACGGCGAACAGGTTGCCCGCGGCCTCCTGGTTCTTCACCTTCAGCCCGAGCCACACGCCGACCCAGATCAGCGCGAAGCGCAGCAGGAGCAGCAGGGCGAAGGCGGCCACCGCGCCGGGCAGGCCCCCGGTGGGTCGCCAGCCGATGACCAGGGCGATGGCGGCGAGCACCGCCAGGTCCAGCGCCGCGTGCAGCACGTCGGACACGCCCCGCCCGGTGACGACGGCGGAGGGGGCCATGGGCATGGAGCGGAAGCGGTCGATGACGCCGCGGTCCTTGTCGACGGCGACGGCCATCGCGGTGTTCATGAACCCGAAGGCCATGGTCATCGCGAACATGCCGGGCATGGCGTAGTCCCTGTAGTCCGCGCCGCCGCCGACCTGCATGGCGCTGCCGAAGACGTAGACGAAGAGCAGGACGGAGACGATCGGGAACCCGAGCTGCCAGGCGATGAGCGAGGGCTGGCGCGCCAGGTGGGTCAGCTCGCGGCGGACGATCGTCCAGCAGTCGGTGAGCGCCCAGTACAGGCGGCGCTCCGGCCCGGTCGCGGGCAACGCGGTGGTGCTCACGCGGCGGCTCCTTCGGGTGCGGTGTTCCCGGTCGCGGCGGGCTCGGCGGCCGGGGCGGGCACGGGGGCGGCGGTGCCGCCGGTCAGGCGCAGGAAGACGTCGTCCAGGGTGGGGCGGCGCACGGCGAGGTCGACGACGTCGACGGCGCGGTCGCGCAGGGTGCGGGCCACGTCGGTGAGCGCTTCGACCCGGTCGGTGACCGGGGCGCTGATCCGCAGGGTGGCCGCGTCCGACTCGGGCGTGACGCCGCTGACCCGGGCGACGACCTCCCGCGCCGCCGCGAGGTGCTCCGTGCCGCCGACGACGACCTCGACCCGGTCGCCGCCGACCAGGTTCTTCAGGCCCTCGGGGGTGTCGTCGGCGATGGTGCGGCCGCCCTCGCCGGGCGGGGCGGAGAGCACGGCGATGCGGTCGGAGAGCTGGTCGGCTTCGTCCAGGTACTGGGTGGTGAGCAGGACCGTCGTGCCGTCGGCCGCGAGCCGCCGCACCGCGTCCCACACCTCGTTGCGGGCGCGCGGGTCCAGCCCCGTCGTCGGCTCGTCCAGGAAGAGCACGCGGGGCGCGAGGACGAGGGAGGCGGCCAGGTCCAGGCGCCGGCGCATGCCGCCGCTGTACCCCGAGACGACCTTGTCGGCGGCCTCGGTGAGCCGGAACTGCTCCAGCAGCTCCCGCGCGCGGTGCCGTGCGGCGCGGGGACCGAGGTGGAACAGGCGGCCGAACATCTCCAGGTTCTGCCGCCCGGAGAGGATCTCGTCGACGGCGGCGTCCTGGCCGGCGAAGCCGATCTGGCGGCGCACCTGGCGCGGCTGGGTGGCCACGTCGTGGCCGCCGACCTCGGCGCGGCCGCCGTCCGCGCGCAGCAGGGTGGCCAGGATGCGCACGGCCGTGGTCTTGCCGGCGCCGTTCGGGCCGAGCAGGCCGTAGACGGTGCCGGTGGGCACGGCCAGGTCGAAGCCGCTGAGCGCCGGCTTGTCGGTCTTGCCGCTGCCGTAGCGCTTGCGCAGGCCCTCGGCGCGGATCGCGTGGCGGGTGGTCGGGGCCGGTTGCACGGGTGTCACGAGTGTCCCCCTTGAGCCATGGAAACTGGGTACGCTGTACTCAGTCAAAACAGCGTACAGCATACGCAGTGAGGGGCAAGTGGATTACGATGGCGGTCACGATGACGACGACAGAGCACACCGGCAGTGGTGACCTCAGCCGCAGCATGGCCCTCCTGTGGGGCGAGAAGGAGCCGCCAGCACGCGGCCCGAAACCCGGCCTGACGCTCGACGCGGTGGTCACCGCGGCCGTGGAGCTGGCCGACGCGGAGGGGCTGGGCGCGCTGTCCATGCGCAAGGTCGCCGCCCGGCTCGGCGTCGGCACGATGACCCTCTACCGGTACGTGCCCGGCAAGGGCGAGCTGCTCGACCTCATGCTCGACAAGGTGCAGGGCCCCGCCGAGGGCACCGACGCGTTCCGCGGCAGGGGCTGGCGCGCCGCCCTGGAGTTCGTCGCGCGCGGCAGTTGGGAGCTGTACACCTCCCACCCGTGGCTGCTCCAGATCAACCAGACCCGTCCCGTGCTCGGCCCCAACAGCATGGCCTCCTTCGACTTCGCGCTCGCCGAGCTCGACGGGATCGGCCTCACCGGGCAGGAGAAGGTGGCCCTGCTGGTCACCGTCGACAACTTCGTCACCGGCACCGCGCGCATGGCCGTGCTCGCCCGGCAGACGGCCGAGGAGACCGGCGTCAGCGACGAGGAGTTCTGGAACGCGCAACTGCCCTACATCGAGACGGCGCTCGAACGCGGCGACTACCCGGCGATCGCGGCCCTGCCCGACGACGCCTTCTCCTCCGACCTGGACATCCTCGCCTTCGGCCTCGAACCACTCCTCGACGGCTTCGCCACCCTCATCGACGCCCGCACCGAGCGGTAACACCGCCGGACGGTCACACCGGACCGCCGCGGTGGCGGCCGGTGGTGCCGCCGGGGCGTGGTGGTGGGCCGATGCCGGGCCGGACTGTGGTGGTGGGCGGTGGTGCCGGGCCGTCGACACGGGCGTGGTGCCGAGCCGGGCTGTGGTGGCGGGCCGGTGGTGCCGCCGGGGCGTGGGGTCGGGCCGGTGGCGAGCCGTGGTGGTGGGCCGGTGCCGGGCCGGGCTGTGGTGGTGGGGCCGGTACCAGGCCCTGGTGGCGGGCCGTGCCGCCGGGCCGTGGTGCCGGGGTGTGCGGGGAGCGCTCGGCGGTCGGGGTGGGTCGTGCGGCGGGTTCGTGTCGGCGGGGCGCGGCCGGGCGGGTTACGGGCGGCGGCGTCCGCGGAGGACGAGCCACGCGGCCAGGGCGAGGGCGACGACGGCGCCGCCGATGGCCACGGTGTCGCCGTCCGCTTCCCGGTCGTCCCCGCCCGCGCCCCGGTCGCCGCCTCCGGCGGCCCCCTCCGGGTCCGCGGCGTCCGGCTCGGTGTCCTGGGCCACGCTCACCGGCCGCAGGTCGCCGTCCAGTTCCTCGGCGCGGACCTCCGTGCCCTCGCCCTCGCTGCCGTAGAGCAGGTGCCGGCCGTCCGGGGTGAACGCGACGGCCTCGCCCTGCTGTTGGATCGGCACCCGCAGCCGCCCCAGCCGCCGCGGGGCGCCGTCCTCCCACGCGTACATCAGACCGCCGAAGTAGCTGCGCACCGCCAGCCGGCTGCCGTCCGGCGAGAACGCGGCGTCGGTGGCCCACAGGTCGATGTCGGCGACGCGCTCGAAGGTGTTGACGCCGGCCGTCGACAGCTCCGGCGGCCCCGCGTAGAGCCCGTCACCGCCCTCGGTCTTGCCGACGACGTAGACCCGCCCCGTCTCGGGGTGCACCGCCAGTGACTCCGCGTCCCGCGCGCCGTCCGCGTACTGGACGGTGTAGACGGCCGGCGTGAGGGTGGTGTCCGCGAGCCGCTCCGGCTCGGGGAACGCGTAGATCCACACGTGCGGCCAGTTCCCGCCGAAGTTGTCCCCGATGTCCCCGACGTACACGCGTCCGTCGGGGCCCACGGACACCGCTTCGAGGTCCCGGCCCGCCACGCCGGTGAGCGTCACGGTGGCCACCGTCCGGCCGCTGGTGCCGTCCACGGCGAAGAGCCGGGCGCTGTGCGCGCTGTCGTTGTGGGTCCAGTAGACGCCCTCGTGCGCGCGGCTGGCGGCCAGTCCGCTGCTCTCGGTGATCGCCGGGTCGGCGAAGGTGAAACCCGGCCCGCCGTCGTCCGCGACGGCCGGGCCGCCCGCCGCCAGCACGATTCCGAGCCCGGCCCCGGCCACGCGTGTCCACATGCGCCCAGCCTGCCATCCGCGGCGGCCCGCCGGGGCGGCGGCCCATCCCGGGCGCCGCGCGCACCCGCCGCGCACCCGTCGCCGCGCGCCCGCGGCGGGCCGCACCGCGCGCCTGGCCACGGGCCCGGCCTCCCGCGTACTTGTGTGCGCCGACGACGGGACGACAGCCGCGGGAGCGACGACGTGACAACCACCCTGGCAGCCCTGGTGAGTGCGCTGCTGTTGAGCGAACTCGCCTTCGACCCACGGGACACCGCCTACTGGCACCGGTGGTTGGGCCGTTTCGGCTGCCTGTGGCGGCGGACGCTGCTCGCGGTGATACCCGCCCTGCTCGCGGTGACGCTCGTACAGATCCTGCCGGAGCGCGTGGAGGTGATGGAGCAGCTCATCACCGGGGCCGTGCTCGGAACGGCCGCGGCCGCGATGCTCCGGGCGGACGCGCGCGGCATGCGGGTGCGCGCGCCGCACGCGCAAGGGCAGCCGGGCGAGGCGTACTCCGTGCTGTCCTGGGCCCACAAGCAGCTCCGCCGACGGTTCGACGAGCTCTCACGCCGCCGCATCATCGCCTTCCTCGACGGGCAGAAAGTGGTCGGCCCCGGTCACCCGGAACGGCTCCTGATCACGGCCGAGGAGGTCGCCGCGGTGCTGGGCGAGGAGCGCAGGGGGGCCCGGGCGCGCGAGCGCCGGGAGCTCCAGGAGTCCCTGGAGGTGCTGTGGGAGCACATGGACGTGCTGCGCGACCCCGAGGCGAGCGACAGCGACCGGCGGAAGGCGGCGTTCACCCTCGCCGAGTCGCTCGCGAAGGAGATGGCCAACCGCAGGTGGGACCGGCTCCCTGCGTACGACCGATCGAAGGGGCGCCGATGAGTGGCACCGTGTCCAGTCAGACGCCGTTCACGGCCGCGTGCGGCGTGATCGCGCGGATACTCGGCGGGCAGGAGGACGGGGAACTCGCGCGCGCCGAGGAGGAGGAACTCGCCGCGGCCGTGGGCACCGTCCGGTCCGTCCTGCCGCGCCTGCTGAGCCGGCGCGTACAGGCCGAGGACCAGGACCCACAGGAGGTGGCGCATGAGGCGCTGGTCCGGTTCTTCGCGGCCGCCCGCGCCCAGCGTCTGAAGCCGGGCGGGTCGCCCTCGGGCTACCTCATGATCATTTCGGTCAACATCGTCCGGGACGCGCGGCGCGGCGGCCCCGAGCCGTTGCCCCTGCCCGACGCGGCGCTGCTGCGCGAGGGCGACGGCGACCCCTTCGCCCGGCTGGTGGACGGGCTGGCCGCCCGGGACACCGTCCGGCGCGCGCTGACGCGGGCGCGGGACAAGGGGGACGCGATGGTCCTGGAGGTGGTCGCCGCGTGGCTGGACCTGGCGGCCCGGACGAACGCCGCGCCGGCCAGCCGGGCGGTCGCCGAGGAGGTCGGCATCAGCAAGTCGACCGTCGCCAACGCCCTGCTGCGCTTCCGGGGCTACCTGGCGGAAAGCGGCTGACCGGAAATGGTCGCCCGAACCGCTGGCCAGGCGGCCGTCGGCCGCGTACTTGGCAAGGGTCTCCCCCTCGGTGGGGGATCGGACTCGCGCAGGCAGTGAGAGGTGTTTCATGGAATGGTCCGAGGAACGGCGAGCACCCGCCGGGCGGCCACCGCACCCGTCCGGCGACCAGACGCAGCTGGACGACACCATCCGGGCGGTGCCGCGACGCCTTGTGGGCTTCCTGGCGGGGCTGGCGTACCTGTCCGACGAGGGGCGGAGACTGGCGCTGCGGAGCCTGGGCCCCGGCTCCAGGATCGTGCTGGAGGTGCTGCGGGTGGCGGAGGAGGGTGAGGACGCGGGGCTGACCGGGCACGGCGCCCTCGTCGCCGAGCGGCTGGCCGACCGTCAGGTGCCGGAGGCCCCCGCGGTATGCGAGGCCGGCCGGCTCGGAGCGCGCATGCGGCGCATCGCCCGCATCGTCCCGGTCGGGGCGTACGACCTGGCCGCTGCGTCCACGGGCGACGAGCCGCAGGGGGCGCGGCGGGTGACCTACGAGCTCTCGCCCGACCCCGGTGTGCGCGCCGCCGACGCCGGGGCCATGGTCGAGGTCGCCCGGGCCGTGCGCGAACTGCGGCTGTGGCAGCGCGGCGGCGACGCCACGGTCGTGGTGCTCGGGACGATGGAGCCGCTGCCGTGCAGCGGGCGGCCGCTCACCCTGCCCAACCCCGACGACGAGCCGCCCTCCGCCCTGCTCAGGCACCGGCTCGCGCTGAGCGAGGAGGGCTGATGGACGGGGACGCCACCGCGGCGGGGGGCCGGACGGGGGACCGGCGCCACGCCCTGCGGCTGCAGGCGGCGCTGATCGCGCTGGACGTCAGTGTGCGGCGGGCCCAGGAGGGCGAGCGGCGCCGGGAGCAGCCGACCCCCCTGCCGCCGCCCTCCGGGGGCGCGGCGGACCCGGGGGCCGCGGGAGAGGAGGCGGCCGCGCGGGAGGCTCCGGAGAACGTCGCACGGGCGGTCGGCGAGGTCTGGGACGCCCTCACGCTCTGGCGCGAGGAGGGCACGGCCGACCTGACCGGGGTGCCCGCCTGGCTCGGCCCACGGCCGGCGGACGCCGCACCGGGTGACCGCGGAGCGGACGCCACCGCCCCGGACGCCTCGGGAACGGACGCCGGGGGGCCGCCCGGGGGGATCGGGCTGCTCCAGGCACGCCTGCGGGGGGCGTCCCCGCTGTGGGAGCGGGTCGCGGCGCGCCTGGACCACGACGGACACCCGGAGATGCTGCTCGACGACTGGGAGACGTGCGCCGTCTCGGGCCGTCCGGTACGGCCCGGCCCGCCGGGCGAGTCCGGCCCACTGGGCGAATCCGGCTCGCCGGGCGAATCCGGCTCGCCGGGCGAATCCGACCCGCCGGGCGAACCCGGTGCGCCGGACGACCCGCGGGGGTCGCGCGGCCCGGAGGCGCCGCAGGGTGCCGAGGACGCGGGCGGACCCGCCGCCGTGCCCGCCCAGGACCCCGTGGAGGTGCTGGTCCCCGTCGTCCACGCGGCCACCGGACATGGCTTCCTCGTGGAGCTGGTCCTGCGGGCCGACCCGTGGCCGGGCCCGGACGGTGACGCCGAGGGGCAGATGACCGAGAAGTTCCGCAAGGGGGTCCTCGCGGGCCACCGCGCGGCGCTGGGCCTGGCACGTCACCTCGGCGTCCCGGCGGCGGCGCTCGAGCAGTGGGAGAAGGTCGCCGTCACCGGCCTGCGCGGGATACCCCCCGGCTACCGGGTGGACGACACCTCGGCGGGCGTGGGGACGGCCGTGGCCGTGGTCCGGCACCTGGTCGGCCTGCCCGTCCGGGACACGCTGGTCACCGGCGGCATCGCCGCGGACGGCCGGGTGACGGCCCTGCCCGGCGAGGAGGACCTGGCCGCCAAGTCGCGGGCCGCCGCCGACCACGGACTGGGGCTGCTCCCGCTGTCCCCGACGTGGACGCTGCGCGAGGTCTGCTCCCGGCTGTGGCCGCGGGAGTGGCCGCAGGCCGTGGAGCGCACGGCGCTGGAGAGCCTGCGCACGCTGGGCCACGAGACGTCGTCCGTGGTCCGCGTGGGGACGGACGAGACCGTCGCCGGGCAGCGGTTCAAGCTGGTGCGCCTGCGTCCGGCCGAGGAGGTCCTCCAGCGGCTGGCGGGCGGCGCGACCACGGTCGTCGTCGGGGGCCGCCGGGCGTCGGCGCGGACGACCTCGGCGCGGCAGGCCGCGTTGGAGTGGGGCAGGGAGCGCGGCCTGCCGGTCATCGAGCTGCGGCTGCACGAGGGCAGGTTGCCGGACGAGGCCGACCTGCGGCACGTCGTCACGCTCGCGCGCTACGCCCACCGGATGCCGCCGGGGGAGCGCGCGGTGGTGATCCTGGAGGACCTGCTGCCCCACGAGGGCGGGGCGGATCTCGACGCCGTGCTCCCCACGGTGGCGGAGGCCACCGAGACGACCCTCATCGCCGTGTGCCTCTACGTCGGCGGCGCGCGGTGGACGACCGACCGGGTGGCCACCGTGCCCAGCCTCGTGCGCCAGGAGGAGGTGCGCGACTTCAGCCGCAGGTTCGTCGACCTCAACGGCATGGCGGCGGTGGACGACGGCCGCCTGGGCGTGGCGCGCCAGGCCGCGCACAACGACATCTGGTTCCTGGTGCACCTGCTGACGGACATGGCGGCGCCACCGGCGTCCGTCGCGCCGGGGGCGGGCGGTGTGGCACTCGCGGCCACCGCCACCCGGGACCCCGCCGCCCCGCCCGGCACGGGGCCAGCCACGGGAACCGCGGGCAGCGGGGCCGACCGGGCCGCGGCCATCCGCCGGGCGTTCGCGCGGCGGGTGCGCGACCAGGTGGCCCCCGACCGGCTCGCGCCCATCAGGGCGGTCGCGGCCTGCGGACTGCTGCGGGTGGCCGTGCCCGGCGCCCTGCTGCCCGGGATCACGCCGGCCGAGCTCCACCGGGCCGGCGCCGAGCGCGACTGGGCGGGCCGCTGGCACATCCCGCGCAGCGCGACGTGCCGGGCGCTGCTGGCCACGGACGAGTCCCTCACCGACCGCACCGGGCAGGAGTGGATGCGGACGGCCAACGCCCAGTTCGAGGCCCTGCGCGCCCTCCTCGCCCCCCACCTGCACGCCTACGACCGCACCGTGCTGAGCTTCGTCACCGCCGTGCTGGCCGCCGCCTCGACCACGGAGCCCGCCGTGCACCGGCGGCTGCTGCCGTACGTCAGCGAGACCCTGACCCGGCACATCGGCGTCGACGCCCCTCCGTCGCTGGTGGCGCACGCGCTGCTGGCCGGCGGGGTGCACTTCCGGCCGGGGCAGCGCCGGGAGCTCTTCGCCACCCTGGTACGCGCCCTCGTCGTCAACGGCTGGCGCTCCCTGACGGCCCGGGAGGCGACGACGTGCATGGCCGCGCTGCGCGCGCACCGCGACCAGGTCTCGGGGCACGTGCGCTCCGACTACCGGCAGGTGCTCGACGCCGTGGAGCGCGAACTGAAGCCGGTGCTGCGGCGCAGCGACCCGGCCCAGGGCGTGCTGTGCGTCCACGAGGCGGGGCGCTTCTTCGAGGCGCCCACGGCGCGGGCGGTCCTCCCGCTCGTCGTGGCGGCCACCCACCGGTGCGACCCGCGGCTGGTGGACCACTACGAGGCGGCCGTCGGCCTGGTGGACGCCGCGCTGAAGTACGGCTCGGAGCAGCGGTACGCGATCCTGGACCGGTTGGCGCAGACCCCCGGCCTGATCCGTCTGCTCGCCGCCGACCAGCGCCACGACGCCGGCCTGACGCTCGCCCAGGCCGCGCTCGCCCTCCAGCTCGGCGCCCACGGCGACCACGTGCGGGCGCGGCCCGAGCGGCTGGGGCAGGCGGTGAGCCGCGCACTGCCGGGCGCGCCGCCGGACGGCGTGACCCGCGGGCTGATGCTCCTGCAACGCGTCGACGTGCGCTCCGGCCGCGCGATCGTGCGTCACTCCACGATCCCGCAGTGGCTGCGCATGACCGTGTCGAGCGCGGACACGGGGCGGGTGACGCCGTGGCAGGTGGCGCGCCTGTTCCACGTCCTGCGCAAAGTGGACGTCACCACCCTCGTCCAGACCCTGTACTCAGGGGAGGGCGAGGTCGACGAGGCGGTCGTCGACGCGCTGGTGGCGTGCGTGCACACCATGGGCGACCTCAAGGGCGTGGGGGTGGTCGTGCACGCCGTCGCCGCGGTGGAGAACTTCTGGGGGCCGGGCGGCCGGCACGGCGTCGGAGCGCGGTTGTGCGCCCGCTTCGAGGCGTTCGTCTTCCGCGCCCTGGAGACGGAGATGCGCGGCAGCGTGGTGCTTGCCCTGATGACGGGGCTCACCGAAGGCGGCGTCGCCACCGACACCCTGGGCGCCCTGCTGGAGCGGTGCGCCGAGGTGGTGGCGGACGAGGCCCGGGACAACGAGAAGGACCACGCCCCCCGCCTGGCACTGCTGCTGGCACGGCACGAGGCCGTCGGACCCCGGTTCCTGGAGACGCTGGCCCCCCGCCTGGAGGACGGGCTGCTGCTGCACCGCGCGAAGCACTGCCAGTCCGTCGAGGCCCGTGCCTACTACCTGGAGCTGGCCCGCGCCCTGCGGCGCACCCGGGACGTGGAGTTCATCCACCAGCTCGCCGGGCACGACTGGCTGGAGGACCTCAGGGACGGCGGCGCCCTCCCGGCGCTCAAGGCGCTGCGGGCCTACGACCTGGCCCTGCGGGACGCGCCGCTGACACACAGTCCCGAACAGCTCGTGCGCGAGGTGGACGACGACCCCGCGGCCTGGGCCCGCCGCCTGTACGGCATCCACCACCCCGGGCTGCTCGGCGAGGCGCTGCACCTGCTGCGCGGCCTCGCGCCGGGCTTCGCGGTGGAGTGCCTGCGCGAGCTGGACGCGCTGCACCGGCCGGCGGAACGCTTCCGGGTCCTGGCGCCCGCCCCGGTCGGCGCCGCGCCGCTGCCGGCCGGGCCGAGCCCCCGGCGCGTCGCCGACCTGCACCGGCGCCGCAGCGCCCGGGCGCGCGCGGACCGGCGGGAGCTGGGCGGTCTCCTGCGCTACGTGCAGCGGCAGTTCGTCCACGCCGACCAGGCGGTGGAGCTCGTGCACGCCGTGCGCAGGGTGGACGAGGAGGGCGGCACCGCGATCGGCGCCGCGCTGGCGGCCAGCGACCACTGGGAGAAGCGGGTCCTGGACCTGGTGGACACCGACGCTCCCGTCCACCTCGGCAACCTGCTGCGGATGATGGCCGAGGCGCACCTGGAGCTGCCCGGGGAGGTGCTGGACCGGCTCGGGCGGACCTGGAAGGCCCAGGCGTACGCCTACCGCTCGCCCGCCGTGGCCCAGAGCCTGATGTGCGGCTTCGCCGCCTGCGGCCCGGCCGGGGTGGAGCTCGCCCGAGAGTGGGCGGCCAGTTTGAACACCGACCAGATCGCGCGCCGCCTCGCCCGGGGACTGCCCGGCGACCTGGCCGCGGCGCCCCGGCTGGTGCGGGCCCTCGCCCTGTGGGGGCCGCCGGGCAGCGCGGCGCGGGTTGCCGCCGAACTGCCCGTGGACGCGGTGCGCCACGTTGACCTGCGTGGGGGCGTGGAGCTGCTGCGCACCCTCGCGGAGACCGACCCGGAACGGGCGCGGGAGCACGCGCGGGCCGCCGCCGACGTCCTCGCGGCCAAGTCGGCCCTGCGCTTCCTGCCCGACCCCGAGGCACACTGGCGCCACCTGGGCTGGCTGGCCCGGATCACCCGCACGCTGGGCGAGGGGAAGGGCGTCGACCACACGGCCGTCCTGGCGCATCTCACCAAGGAGTGCCGCCGCCCGGAGGTCGTCAACTGGGTCACCGGATGCCTAGGCCTGCGCCCGCCGGAGGACGGCTGGGACGCCCCCGGGGGCTCGCCGCCCTGGGCTCGTGCCGCGCGCCTGATCGTCCGCTCCGACCTCGGCCTGCCCTGCGCCGCCACCCCGGCGGAGGTCAGCGACCTGCTGGGCCGCCTGGCCGTCCACTGGCAGGTCAACCTGCTGCGGTGCGCCGAGCGGGACGGCGGGCTGCGCGCCACGCTTTCGGGGCCGGACCTGGCGTACCTGGCCCAGCTCGGCGACTGGTACGTCGAGGTCGGTCGCCCCGAGGGCGCCGCGCTCACGGCCGCCGCCCGCGCGCTGCACCGGTCACCGCGCCCCCGGCGCGAGGGCGCGGGGTGACGGCGGCCACGGGCCGGGCGGGTGCGCGGCTGGTGTGCGGGCGGGTGTGCGGGCGGGCGGGTCAGAGCAGGTCGCGGGGGATCTTCTCGTTCCAGACGCGGGTGAAGACCCGCTGGCCCGCCTCGTAGCCGTCCAGGGTGGCGTGGAGGAGGAAGTCGCTCTCGGTGGAGCGCAGCACCGTGCGCGTCACCGTGCGCACGTGCCAGTCGTCGCGGCTGAAGGTCATCGTCCAGGCCGACTCGCCCCGCACCGACTCCCAGTCCTCGGCGACCGAGTCGTAGCGCTCGTAGGCGCGGCGGCCGACGTCGAGGTCGATGGCGTCGTAGCGCACGATGCCGCTGTCCTTGACGATCTCCAGCGCCTGGTTGTACGTCACCAGGTCGCGCATCACGTTCCAGCGGTGCTCGCCGGTGCGGATCTGGGTGGTGGTCCGGCGCGGGGAGCCCTCCGGCTCACCGAACGGCTCCGTGGGCCGCTCGTCCCCGGAGGCCGGGCGCACCGGGAGGGTCAGCGTGCTGGACCCGGTGTGCACGTCCAGCATCACCGGCTTCGGCGGCGGCCACGCCAGCGGCCAGTACGAGGTGGACAGCGACAGGCGCAGCCGGTGACCCGGCGGGAACGCCTGGGCGACTCCGTTGAGCTCGACGGTGGCCCGGTAGCGCTCGCCCGGCACGAGCGGGGCGGGCGCCTCGCCGCCGTCGGCCCGGGTCAGGTTCAGCAGGCCGTAGGTGACGCGGGTGGCCTTGCCGTCGGGGGCGATGTCGGAGAGGCGGGCGGCGACCATGGCCACCGGCTCGCTGACCGACAGCTCCAGCTCCACGGTCGGCGCGCCCAGGATCTCCAGGCGCTCGGTCAGCGGCGCGCTGTCGAAGACCAGGGAGCCGCCGTCCTCCTCGCGCTGGTCGTAGGGGAGGTCGGGCGGGGCGTTGTAGGAGGCCCACTTGCCCGCGAACTGCCCCACCGACAGCGGCGACTGCACCGGCAGCCGGTGGTCGGGCACCTCGGTGCCGGGCGCCTCGATGTGGTGCGCGCTCAACGGGTACGCCCTGCGCTCCACGCGCGGCGAGGGCCATACCGGCTCGGCCACCCAGCGCCCGGGCCGCTCCTGGTACGACGTGGACGGCGGCACGCTCTCCTGCATCCAGGCCCGCAGCATCGGCCCGTCCATCGCCCCGTTGTCGGCGTCCTTCAGCCAGTGGTCCCACCAGCGCACGACCTCCTGGAGATAGCCGATCGCCGGGCCCGGCTCGCCCAGGTGGGGGAACTTGTGCGACCACGGCCCGATCAGCCCGCGCCGGGGCACGTCCAGGCGCGACAGCAGCCGGGTCACGGCGTTGGAGTAGCCGTCGGCCCAGCCGCTGGACGCCAGCACCGGCACCCGCACGGCGTCGTAGTCGTCGCACACCGAGGCGTGCTTCCAGTAGTCGTCCCGGCGCTGGTGGCGCAGCCACTCCGCGACCCACGGCCCGTTCGCCTCCAGCCGCTCCAGCCACATCTCGCGCCACCGCTCGCCCACCACGGCCGGGTCGGGTGGGCAGGTGGCGTGGGCGAACATCGTCCCCGCCTCGGCCAGACTGTCCGAGAGCAGGCAGCCGCCCATGTAGTGCATGTCGTCGGAGTAGCGGTCGTCGGTGAACGACGACAGCACGACCGCCCGCAGGCTCGCCGGGCGCCGGGCGGCGACCTGCAGCGCCGCGAACGCGCCCCAGGAGATGCCCATCATGCCGTTGCGCCCGTCGCACCAGGGCTGCTCGGCCAGCCAGGCCAGCACGTCCTCGGCGTCGCGCTGCTCCTGCTCCAGGTACTCGTCGGTCAGGACGCCCTCGCTGTCGCCCGTGCCGCGCAGGTCGACGCGGACGCAGGCGTAGCCGTGGCCGGCGATGTAGGGGTGGTGGATGGAGTCGCGCACGGAGGTCAGGTCGCGCTGGCGGTAGGGGATGTACTCCAGCACACCGGGCACCGGGTCGCCGTCCGAGGACACCGGGCGCCAGATGCGGGCGGCCAGGCGGGTGCCGTCGGAGACGGGGATCCAGACGTGCTCCTCCTCCCTGACGTCGTAGGGCAGGCTGGTCACCTCACGCATGGGCGGGTGGCCTCCTTCCAGCGGTCGGTGTCGTGCGGCGTCGTGCGGTCGTGGAGCGGTCGCGGTGCGGTTGTCGGCGGCCGGGGTGCGGTGTCGGGCGGCCGTGGTGCGGTTGTCGGACGGTGCGGGGCGGTCGGCCGGGGCCGCGGTGGGGTGGCCGCCGGGCGGTGGCGGTCCGGGTCAGGCGGCTTCGGCGGCCACGTCGTCGAACGCGAACGGCAGCGCCGCGATGACGCGGTCGTACTTCTCCAGCAGCTCCGTCTCACTCTGGGCCGCGACGAAGACGTGCGCGAGTTCGAAGCTGTAGCTGTCCTGCTCCGGCAGCTCCGACAGGCGCTGCCCCTCCGACACCTTCACCTCGACCTTCACCCCGGGGACGTCCCGCTCCACGCGCTCCACGTCGGCGCGGTCGGGGGCGCGGCGCACCACTCCGTCGGCGAAGCGGCGGTGGTACCACTTGGCGGCCACCTCGTACTCGCCCTTGTGGTCCGGCATGCGCGGGTCCCGGCCCAGCGCCAGGCTGACCATGCAGTGGTGGTTGGACACCCCGTCGACGTACTCGAACAGCTCCGCGTGGGACTGCGAGTGCCGCGGGTTGACCTCCAGCACGCCCAGCTCGTCGGTCCGCGCGTCGTAGAAGAACTCGATGGAGAACGTGGCGTCGTCCATGCCGAGCTGGCGCATGACCCGCTCGGAGACGTCCGCCATCCGGGCGGTGACGGACTCCGGGAGCGCGGAGGGGTACTGGTGGCGCAGGAAGCAGGGGCTGTCGGCGTAGTCGATCGAGTCCAGCGCCCCGTAGACGGTGACCTCGCCGTTGTGCACGTACCCCTCGACGGCGTACTGCTCGCCGCTGAGCGCCTCCTCGGCCAGACAGGCGGCGCCGCCCACCTCGGCGATCTCCGGCGGCAGCTCCATGCGCCGCATCAGCGTGTCGAACGGCCCGCCGATGCGCGAGATGCCCTCGCGGATCTCGGCGACGGCCGCGCGGAACTCCTCGTCGTCCTTCACCCCGAAGGCCAGCTCCGAGGAGAAGGACTTCACCGGCTTGAGCCACATGGGGTAGCGGACGCCCTCGGGCGGACGCGGGTCGTCGGCGTCCAGGTCCACCAGGCCGAAGTGGGGCACCGCGTCGGTCACCTTCCGCTGCTCCAGCCGGCTCCAGTACTTGTGCTCGCACCGGACGACCGACTCCAGGCTGGTACTGCGCGTGCCGTAGCGGGCGCTCAGGAGCGGCACGAGCACGGAGGCGGGGAAGTCCCAGTAGCCGACGATGGCGTCGATGCTGCCGTCGAAGGCGTCCAGGCGCCGCTGCGCCCGGTCGAGCAGCTCCTCGAAGTCGACCGCGCCGTGCTGGAGCTCGTCGTGGCCCAGGAGCGGGTGGAAGGTGTACTCCTCGGCGTGGGGCACGTCCCGCAGTGTCTCGGTGTTCTCGTCGTCCAGGCCGATGACGAAGACGTTCTTCGGCTGCCCGGGCTCGGCGGGTCGGACGGGGCGCCTGGACGGGGTGGGCTGCTGGGACACGGTGCCTCCTTCGGCGAGCGTTATCTTTCCGTTACCGCTCGGTCGTGGGCTTCGAATACCCGTGCGGCGCGAGCGCACACGCCCTCCTTCGTCCATGATGGGCGTGAGGGGCGTCACGGCGCAGGTCGGAGCGGTCGCGCGGCAGAATGTGCCGGTGCGCTTCATGACGGTCGGGGACTCGATGACCATCGGTGCCGCCGGTGACTTCACCTGGCGCTACCGCCTCTGGCGACACCTGAGCGCGGTCGGCCCGGTGCGCTTCACCGGCCCCCGCTCCGCGCTGCACGAGGGCTCGACCGACTACGGCGACCCGGCCTTCCCGCCCGCCGCCCGGCGCCACCTGGCCGGGTGGGGCGAGGGCTGGCTGCACCACGCCCCGCTGATCGGCGACGCGGTGCGCCGCCACCGCCCCGACGTGCTGCTCGTCTCCCTCGGCCTGATCGACCTGGGCTTCTACACCGACCCCGGGCAGACGCTCGCCAACGTGCACCGCTTCCTCGCCGGAGCCCGCGCCGCGCGCCCGTCCGTGCGGGCCGTGCTGCTGCCCGTCATACCCAACGTGCGCGCCGTCACCGACGCCCCCTTCGCCGCGCAGGTCGCCCACTTCAACGCGCTGCTGGCGGGCGCCGTCGCGGAGCTGACGACCCCCGCCTCGCCCCTGGTGCTCGCGGCACCGCCCGCCGACTGGGACCTGGCCCGCGACACCTACGACGGCACCCACCCCGCCGCCCCCGGCGAGCACCGCCTCGCCGCCGCCTTCGCCGACGCCCTCCACACCGCCTGGTCCCTCGGCGCGCCCTACGCCGCCACCCCGGCCTGGGCGTGACCCGACCCACCCCGCCCCGGCCCGCCCTCCGCGGTCACCGGGCGGCACCGCCGCCGGTGACCGACCCGACGCGGGGCGTGTGGAGTCCGCCGGTTCCCTGTCGCGATCCGCACGACGCGGAGGGCGGCCGCGCCCGGCCCCGGGAGGCGGCCCGCGCGCCCCGGGGCGGGGGACGACACCGGTCGTTCGGCGTCGGGCCGGTGGTTGCGTGGGGTTCGGGGCAGGGCGTTGGGTGGGGACATGAAGTACACACAACTGGGCCGCACCGGGCTCAAGGTCAGCCGGCTGGTGCTGGGCACGATGAACTTCGGGCCGCAGACGGACGAGGCGGCCTCACACGCGATCATGGACGCCGCCCTGGAGGCCGGCGTCAACTTCGTCGACACCGCCAACGTCTACGGGTGGGGTGAGAACAAGGGCAGGACCGAGGAGATCCTCGGCTCCTGGTTCGCCGGGGGGATGGACCGGCGTGACAAGGTCGTCCTCGCGACCAAGGTGTACGGGAACATGAGCGTGGACGGGCAGAGCTGGCCCAACCACGACCGGCTGTCGGCGGTCAACATCCGCCGGGCCGTGGACGCCAGCCTGCGGCGGCTGCGCACCGACCACATCGACGTCTACCAGTTCCACCACGTCGACCGGCGCACGCCGTGGGAGGAGATCTGGCAGGCGATCGACGTGCTCGTGCAGCAGGGGAAGATCCTCTACGCCGGGTCCTCCAACCACGCCGGGTGGCACATCGCGCAGGCCAACGAGACGGCCGCGCGGCGCGGCAGCCTGGGCCTGGTGAGCGAGCAGTGCCTGTACAACCTGGCCGAGCGGCGGGCCGAGATGGAGGTCATCCCGGCCGCGCGGGCCTACGGGCTCGGCGTCATCCCGTGGTCGCCGCTGCACGGCGGGCTGCTGGGCGGGGCGATCCGCAAGGAGAAGGCGGGCGGCGCGGCGCGCTCGGCCACGGGCCGCTCGGCGGACGCGTTGCAGAACACCGCGTTCCGCGAGCAGGTGCAGGCGTACGAGAACCTGCTGGACCAGCACGGCCTGGAGCCGGGCGAGGCCGCGCTGGCGTGGCTGCTGACCCGGCCGGGGGTGACGGGGCCGATCGTCGGGCCGCGCACCGGGGAGCAGCTCGAGTCGGCGTTGCGCGCGGTGGAGCTGGAGCTGAGCGAGGACGTGCTCAGCGGGCTGGAGGAGATCTTCCCCGGCCCGGGCCCGTCGCCGGAGGCGTTCGCCTGGTAGCCGAAGGCGCCGTGGTGAGGCTTCGGGGCGCTGGGGCGGCGCCGGGCGGCGCCGCGCGCGGCGCCCCGGGGCCCGTCCGGGTGGCGTGCCGCGCTACCCGCCGACGGCCGCGACGACGGCGACGACCGCCAGGACGAGCAGCAGCGTGCCGCTCACGATGAGCTTGCGGGCCTTGGCGTTCACGCGGTCCACGGTAGCCGGTCGGGTCAGCGGTCCAGCGGCCAGGTCGACACCGTCTCGTAGCGCGGTGACGTGCCGGGGACGCCGGAGCGCGGCAGGTGGCTGCGGACGAGGGCGAGGGTGTCGGCGTGCCAGGGCGGCGAGGCGAAGTCGGCCAGCGCCCGGGCGAACGGCGCGAGGCCGGGCCCGGCCTTGGCGCGGGCGAGCGTCAGGTGCGGGGTGTAGGCGCCGTCGTCGGAGGGGCCGGCGCCCACCCGGCGTCCGGCCGCGCGGGCGGCGGCGGCCAGGTGGGCGAGGTCGGAACGGGCGGCGTCCCGGCTCGGCTCGCGCCCGGCGCCCTCGGCGGCGGCCCCTTCGACCCCGGCCCACAGCGCCCTGTCGCCGAACCGGCCGCCGCCGCGCAGGCGCAGCGCGAGCGGGTGGCCGCGTCCGGCCGTCCGCGCCAGGCGGGTGCGCAGCTCCGCCGAGGCGTCGTCGGCCACCTCGCCGTAGAAGGCGAGGGTGACGTGCCAGCCCGCGGGGTCCGTCCAGCGGAGCCGGTCGCCACCGGGCAGCGCGCGCAGGGCGGCCACCTCGGCGGTCAGCGCGTCGGCGACGTCGTGTGGCGGCAGCAGCGCCGCGAACAGCCTCACCGGGCGCTCCCGCCCGCCCCGGCGGTCACGGTTTCCGCGGGCGCCGGGCGGGCCGCCGACGCCGGGCTCGTGGGCGCCGCGACCGGGGAGACCGGCAGGGGCTCGCGCGGCACGAAGGCCAGCACCCGACGTCCCCGGCGCACGTCCACCCGCAGCCGCAGGCCCGCCGTGCGGGCGAGCAGCAGGCCCACCGCCACGGCGGCCAGCAGGGCGATCAGGCCGCCGGCGAGCAGCCCGACGCGCGGGCCGTAGGCGTCGGTGATCCAGCCCATGACCGGCCCGCCGATCGGCGTCCCGCCCATGAAGACCATCATGTACAGGCTCATGACGCGGCCGCGCATGGCCGGTTCCGTGGCGAGCTGGACGCTGCTGTTGGCGGTGACGTTGAACGTCATGCCGATCATGCCGACCGGCACCATCAGGGCCGCGAAGGCGAAGAACCACGGCGTCAGGGCGGCGGCGGACAGCAGCACGCCGAACAGCCCGGCGGCGCCGATCAGCAGCCGCATGCGCGAGGTGGCGCGGCGGGCCGCGAGCAGGGCGCCGGTGAGCGAGCCGAGGGCCATCAGCACGTTGAGCAGGCCGTAGGTGGCGGCGCCCTGGGCGAAGACCTCCTCGGTGAACGCCGTGAGCCAGATCGGGAAGTTGAACCCGAACGTGCCGATGAAGCCGACGAGCACGATCGGCCAGATCAGCTCCGGGCGGCTGCGCACGTACCGCAGGCCCTCGCGGAGCTGGCCCTTGCCGCGCCCGGCGGGTGCGGCGGGCGTGAGCTCGGCGGTGCGCATGAGGAGCAGGCCGGTCAGGGGCGCGAGGAAGGACAGGCCGTTGATGAGGAACGCCCATCCGCTGCCCGCCGCGGTGATCAGCACACCGGCGACGGCCGGGCCGATCAGGCGCGCCGACTGGAAGTTCGCGGAGTTCAGCGAGACGGCGTTGCGGAGCTGCTCGGGGCCGACCATCTCCGCGACGAAGGTCTGCCGCGCGGGGTTGTCCACGACGGTGACCAGGCCGAGCACGAAGGCGAGCGCGTAGACGTGCCCGACCTGCACGGAGCCGGAGAGCGTCAGCGCGGCCAGCGCGAGGCCGGTGAGGCCCATCGCCGACTGGGTGATCAGCAGCAGCCGCCGCTTGCCGTAGCGGTCGGCGACCACGCCGCCGTACAGGCCGAACAGCAGCATGGGCAGGAACTGCAGGGCGACGGTGAGGCCGACGGCGGTGGCCGAGCCGGTGAGGCTGTGGACGAGCCAGTCCTGCGCGATGCGCTGCATCCAGGTGCCCGTGTTGGACACGAGCTGGCCGGTGGCGAAGAGCCGGTAGTTGCGTACGCGCAGGGAGGCGAACATCGTCGCCTTGCGGTGCGCGTCGCCGGTGGTGCGGTGGGGTGCGTTCGGTGCGGGTGCGCTCGGTGCGGGTGCGGAGTGTGCTCCGGGTCCCGGACTCAAGTGGCGTCGCCTCCTCGTCCTCGGTGGTCTCCTACAGGTGCGCGAGCTTCTCCAGTACGGGCGCGGCCTCGCGCAGCCTCGCCCATTCCTCCTCGTCGAGTCCGCCGGCCAGTTCGGCGAGCCAGTGGTTGCGCTTGTCGCGGGCGACGGCGAGCACGGACTCCGCGCGCTCGGTCTGCGTCACGACCTTCTGCCGGCGGTCCTCGGGGTGCGGGTCGAGCCGGACGAGTCCCTTGGCCTCCAGCATGGCCACGATGCGCGTCATCGACGGCGGCTGCACGTGCTCGCGGCGCGCCAGCTCGCCGGGGGAGGCCGAACCGCACCGGGCGAGGGTGCCGAGCACGGACATCTCGGTGGGGCTGAGCGACTCGTCGGCCCGCTGGGACTTCAGGCGGCGGGAGAGCCGCATGACCGCGGTACGCAGGGCGTTCACGGCTGCGGCGTCCTCACCGCGGGACAGATCCGGCATGGTGCTTAGCGTAACTCATTACCTCGTCTAACGACTAACCGCTCGGTGGTGTTCCGCATCACGCGTTCGGGTGAACGGTGCCCGCCGGGGGTTTCCGTTCCCGTCCGTCGGGGCGGGGCCGGGTGGGCACGCGGGGTGGCGCCGCGGCGGCGGGGTGCGGTCGCGCTGTGATGCCCGCCGCTTTCTACGCGCGGAGACTCGTCGCCCGGGAGTTTGTCTGTTCATACTGCAACTACCCCCGTTCGGCCGACCTTCGTTGTCGCTTTCTCCAAGAGGTTCCGCATGTCCTCTCCGGCTGCCGCCGCCACAGCCGAAGGCGCACCGCCGCCCCCGTCCGACCGGAGCCGGCCCTCCGGCGTGCTCGACCGGTACTTCCGCGTCCATGAGCGCGGCTCCACCGTCGGGCGCGAACTGCGCGGCGGGCTGGCCACCTTCTTCGCGATGGCCTACATCATCGTGCTCAACCCGATCATCCTCGGCTCGGGCACCGACAAGTACGGGCAGCAGCTCGACAACGCCCAGCTCGTCACGGCCACCGCGCTGATGGCCGGGCTCACCACCGTCCTGATGGGCGTGATCGGCAACGTGCCCATCGCGCTCGCGGCCGGACTCGGCATCAACGCCGTCGTCTCGCTCCAGCTCGCGCCCCAGATGAGCTGGCCGGACGCCATGGGCATGGTGGTGCTCGCCGGCCTGGTGCTGATGGTCCTGGTGGCCTCCGGTTTGCGGCAGCGGGTGATGGACGCCATCCCCGGCGGGCTGCGCCGGGCGATCGCGATCGGCATCGGGCTATTCATCACGCTCATCGGCCTGGTCGACTCCGGGTTCGTCAGCCGCAACCCCGACGCGGCGAACACCACCGTGCCGCTCGGACTCGGGCAGGGCGGGCAGCTCCAGGGCTGGCCGGTGCTCGTCTTCGTCCTCGGACTGGCGCTGATGTTCACGCTCGTCGTGCGCAAGGCGCGCGGCGCGATCCTGGTGAGCATCGTGGCGATGACGGTGCTGGCCGTCGTCGTCAACACCGTCGCGGACGTGCCCGACGAGGCGTGGGGCCTGGCCGTGCCCGCCCTCCCCGACCAGGTCGTGAGCGTCCCGGACTTCTCGCTGGTGGGCGAGGTCAGTCTGTTCGGCGGCTTCGCCGAGGTCGGGCTCGTCACGGGGTGCCTGTTCGTCTTCACCGTGCTGCTGTCCGGCTTCTTCGACGCGATGGGCACCATCATCGGCGTCGGCGAGGAGGCCCGGCTGACGGACGCCGACGGCCAGCTTCCCGGCATGGGCCGCATCCTGATGACCGACGGCCTGGCCGTCGCGGGCGGTGGTTTCGGCTCCTGCTCGGCGAACACCTGCTTCGTGGAGTCGACGGCGGGCGTGGGCGAGGGCGCGCGCACCGGCCTGGCCAACCTGGTCACCGGCGGGCTGTTCCTGCTCGCGCTGGTCTTCACGCCGCTGGCCACCGTCGTGCCCTCGCAGGCCGCGACTCCGGCGCTCGTCGTCGTCGGCCTGCTGATCATGGCCGCGAACGTCCGGGACATCGACTGGGGCGACCTGACGATCGCCGTCCCCGCGTTCCTGACGATGATCGCCATGCCGTTCACCTACAGCATCACCAACGGCATCGGCATCGGCGTGCTGTCCTACCTCGTGCTGCGCGCGGCCACCGGCCGCCTGCGGGACGTGCCCTGGCTGCTGAACGCCGTGGGCGCCTGCTTCCTGGTGTACTTCCTGCTCGGCCCGATCGAGCAGGTGCTGGGCCTGGCGTGACCCGCGCCGCCCGCGCCCGGTACGCGTGAGGCGCCCGGTACCTGCGAGGCGTCGGCGCACGCGAGGCGTCCGGCGCGGCGTGAGGCATCCGGGGCATGCGAGGCTCCCGGTACGCGTGAGGCCCCCGCTCCGCCCGGCGGAGCGGGGGCCTCACGCGTGCGGTCACCCCCGGGATGCGGCCCGCTCCGGCTCGGGCGCCTCCTCCAGCGTCCTGCGCAGCCCCTCGCCCTCGACGTCGAGGTTGGGCAGCGCGCGCTCCAGCGGACGCGGCAGCCACCACGCGGCCCGGCCGAGCAGCGCCATCACGGCGGGCACGATCGCCATGCGCACGATGAAGGCGTCGATCACCACGCCGACGGCCAGGGCGAAGCCGATGGACTTGATGATCGGGTCGTCCATGAACACGAACCCGCCGAACACGGCCGTCATGATCAGCGCGGCGGCGGTGACGACGCGGGCGTTGTGGCCCATGCCGTTGACCGTGGCCTGCCGCGCGGTGTCCCCGTGGACGAAGTCCTCGCGCATCCGGGAGACGAGGAACACCTCGTAGTCCATCGCCAGGCCGAACAGGATGCCGATGAGCAGGATCGGCAGGAAGCTGATCAGCGGCCCGGGGCTGTCGACGCCGACGAGGCCGGCCAGCGTGCCCTGCTGGAAGACGGCGACGGTGATGCCGAAGGTGGCGCCCACGGTGAGCAGGAAGCCCAGCGCGGCCTTGAGCGGCACCAGCACCGAGCGGAACACGAGCATCAGCAGCAGCACCGACAGGCCCACCACGAGCAGCAGGTACGGCGGGAGCGCGTCGGCGAGCTGCTCGGAGACGTCGATGCCCAGCGCGGTGGCGCCGGTCAGCGCCACGTCGGCGCCCTCGACACCCTCGGCGCCCTCGACGCCCTCGACGCCCTCGATGTTGTCGCGCACGGCGTGCACGGTGTCCTCGGTGGCGGCGTCGGTGGGCCCGGTGGTGGGGATGACGCTCAGCAGCGCGGTGGTGCCCGCCTCGTTGGGCTGGGGCGGGGTGACGGCGAGCACGCCGTCGGTGCGCTGGATGATCCCGGCGGCCTCCTGCGCGGCGGCGGTCGTCTCCTGCGGGGTCTCACCGGAGACGACGGCGAGCAGGCGCCCGTTGAAGCCGGGCCCGAAGCCCTCGCTGACCAGGTCGTAGGCCTCCCGCGCCGGGGAGCCCTCGGCCTGGGTGCTCGCGTCGGGCAGGGCGAGCCGCATGTCCTGCGTGGGCAGCGCCAGCGCGCCCAGCCCCAGCACGCCGACGAGCAGCACCGGCACGCGCAGCCTGCTCACCAGCCGGCCCCAGGTGAAGCCGAACCCCTCGCGCCCGGAGGCGGGGGCGGTGGCGGGGGCGGCGGCGCCGCGCAGCTTGCGCGGCAGGACGCGCGCCCCGGCGAACCCGAGGACGGCGGGCAGCAGCGTCAGCGCCACGAGCACGGCCACGGCGACCGTCGCGGCGGCGGCCAGACCCATCACGGTCAGGAACGGGATGCCCGCCACCGCCAGCCCGGAGAGCGCGATGACCACGGTGGCCCCGGCGAAGACGACGGCCGACCCGGCGGTGCCCACCGCGCGCCCGGCCGCCTCCTCCGCGCGCACGCCCTCGGTCAGCAGGTGGCGGTAGCGGGAGGTGATGAACAGCGAGTAGTCGATGCCGACGGCCAGGCCCAGCATCAGCGCCAGGATCGGCGCGGTGGACGTCAGCTCCACCGCACCGCTGAGCGCGTACAGCCCCGCCATGCCGGCGCCGACGCCGATGAGCGCGTTGAGCAGCGTCATCCCCGCGGCGACCAGCGAGCCGAAGGTGATGACGAGCACCAGCGCGGCGACGAGCACGCCGAGCACCTCGGTGGAGCCCACCTCCACGGCGGTGGCGGACATCACCTCGCCGCCGTGCTCGACGCGCACGCCCTCGGCGTCGGCCCCGGCCTCCGCGAACGCGGCGCGCTGCTCGTCGGTGATCTCCTGCGCGTCGTCGGCGAACTGCACCTGGACGAGCGCGTAGCGGCCGTCGGGGGTGAGGGCGCCGGACTGGAACGGGTCCGTGGCGGCGACCGCGCCGGGCACCTCGGCCGCCTCGGCGACGATGGGCCGTATCTGCTCCGGGGTCAGCCGCCCGCCCTCGGGCGCGGCTATGACGATCTGCCCGGCCGCGCCGCTGGCCTGCGGGAACTCCCGGTCGAGCGCGTCCAGGGCCTGCTGCGACTCGGTGCCGGGCATGGTGAACTTGTCGGACGTGGGGCCGCTGAAGAGGGCGGCGGCTCCGCCCAGCAGCGCGAGCAGCAGCAGCCAGACAACGGCCACCCGTCCGCGTCGGCGGAAGGAGAACCGGCCGAGCCGGTACAGGAAGGTCGCCATGGCGATCAGTGACTTTCTCCTGGAGGGATCAGGACCGGCCGAGCGTCCGCGACGCGGCCTCGACCATGCGGGCACGCAGCTCCGCCTCGGGTACCCCGACGTCGCTGACGCCGGTGACGAAGACGCCGCCGATGACCATCCACGCGGCCACCTCGGCGGCCGGGTCGTCCACGCGCCCGGTCAGCGCGTGGACCAGCCGCTGGGCCTGGTCCGGGGTGTCGGCGAGGGCCGGGTGGCTGGTGATCTCGGCGATGTCGCCGAAGAGGATCTTCATCTCGAACCGGAACCGCAGCGCGAGGTCGACGAACCCGGTGACGGCGGCCTCGGCCACCCGCGCGGTCGGCAGCTCCTCCAGCCGCGCGGTCAGCTCGGCCAGCGCGGCCCCGGCCGGGGCCATCAGCTCGGCGAGGATCGCCTCCTTGCTGCGGAAGTGGTAGAGCAGCGAGGCCTTCGAGCAGCCGACCTCGGAGGCGATGTCGTGCAACGACGTCCCCCGGAAGCCGTGCACGGCGAACAGGCGCAGCGCGGCGTCGAGCAGGTTGCCCCGCAGGGTGGAACCGGAACGTGCCATGCCCTCCACGGTAACTGACCGATCGGCCAGTTCTGACCGATCGGCCAGCCGCGGCCGTGGCGTTCGTCACGGCCCCGGTTGGGCGCCGCGGGGACGGCACCCGGGGCTGGGCGCGGGGTGGCGGCGCCCTCGCTCCGGCCCGCACCGACAGGCCGGGGGTGTGCCCGCCCGTCCCGGCTGGGCCCTCCCGTCCCGGCTGGGCCCTCCCGTCCCGGCTGGGCCCGCCCGTCCCGGTCGTGCCCGCCCGTGCGGGCACGGCCGGGCTCCCACGCCACCGGGGCGGGTGGCCTCTCGCGGCCGTTGGACGGACGGGCCCGGAGCCCCGGGCCGGGGCGCGGATAGGCTGGGGCGAGAGCTGCGGGCGGTACGGAAGGACGCGGTGGGCGATGCGGTTGGGTCGGTGGTTGGACGGGCGGCACGAGGCGCCGGAGCCGCTGGAGGGGAACGTGGTGCGGACGGTCGTCGTCGGCACGGCGGTGTGGTTCGCCCTCTTCGTCGCCCAGGTGCCCTTCTACTCCTGGTACGCCGACCGGGGTCACGCGTGGTGGATCTGGACGTGCCTGGCCGGGGGCGGCCTGGGTCTCGTCGGGGTGTGGTACGTCCGCGCCCGGGAGGCCGCCATCCGCCGGGCCGCGCGGAAGCCCGACGCCGAGGGGTGAGCCGCGCCGGGCGCGGACGTCCGCCGCTGACGCCCGGGGGCGCGTCCGCGGGGCGGGCCGGTGCCGCGGGCGCGCGCCGGTGCGCGCCCGCGCGGCACGTGGACACCGGCGGGCGCGCGCCGGCCGGCCGTTCCGCCGCCCACGGCGCGTGCCCGCCGCACCCCGCCGACGCCCGCCCGGGCGGGCGCTCTTGAGCGGTTCTCAAGCGGCGCCTTACAGAATCCGGACGGGGAGGGAAAGAAAGGGTGTGGGTGGCGGTGACGGTGGGCCGGTTGCACAGCACGGGGAACGCGGTGGACGTGGCCGCTCCCGCCGGGGTGGTCTTCGCGGTGCTCGCGGACACCCCGCAGTGGCCGCTGTTCGTGCCCTCGGCGGTGCACACCGAGCGGTTGGAGTTCGACGGGGCCACCGAGCGCTCGCTGGTGTGGGTCCTGGTCGACGGGGCCCTCACCTCCTGGGTCGCGCACCGCAGGCTGGACGCGGCGGGCCTGCGCGTCGACTTCCGCCACGAGCCGTCCGAGGGGCCCGTCGGCGTCCTGCGCGGCACCTGGACCGTCGAACCGCTCGGCCCCGGGCACAGCCGCGCCACGCTGACCTGCGACTTCACGGTGGCCGACGGCCACGCGGCCGACACCGCCCGGGTCCGGCGGGCCACCGGCGCGCACGCGCGGGAGGTGCTGGCGGGCGTGCGGGACGCCGCCGAGCGCTGGCCCCGGCTGGACGACCTGCTGCTCAGCTTCGAGGACACCGCGCGCTTCCCGGGCCCGCCCGAGGCCGTCTACGACGTCCTCTACCGCCTCTCCGACTGGCCCGCCCTGCTGCCGGACGTCGCGCGGATCGACGTCACCGAGCGGCGCCCCGGCGTGCAGGTGCTGCGCGCCGGGTTCCTGGCGGCCGACGGCTCCCGGCACACCGCCGAGGGCGCCCAGGTGTGCTTCCCGCACGCGGGCCGCCTGGTGTGGAAGCACACCCTGGCCGGCGGGCCCGTCGCCGCGCACACCGGGGAGTGGACCGTCGTGCCCGACGGCGGGGCGGTCACCGTCGTGGGCCGGCACCGGGTGCTCCTGAGCGGCGGGGGCGACCTCGGCGGGGGCGACCTCGGCGGGGCGCGCGAGCACGTCCGCGACACGCTGCGCCGCCGGGCGCTGGCCGTGCTCGACGCCGCCGGGACGCGCGCCCGCTCCGCTCACCGGTCCGGGTGAGCGCGTCAGCGGTGTGTCAACGCCGCGTGGCCCCCCGGTGCACACTCGTCCTCCGTGCCACCGAGCGCTGAGAATGGGGGGAGCGCATGCCCGGCAGGATGACGGTGGTCATCGCGCCCGGAGCGCGGCCCGAACTCGACCTGCGCGGGTCGCTGGACCGGCGGTCCCTCGCCGCCGCCCTGGCCGCCTGGGCGCACGGGGCGGCGGGAGCGGGCCCCGGCGAGCCGGACCTGCTGCGCCACTCGCCGACGCGCCACACGCTGCGGCTGACCCCGCACTCGCCCCGGGCCGGGGCCCTCGCGGACCTGCTCACCGGGTCCCCTGGGCGGGCCGCCCGCAGCGGAGGTCACCCGCCCGCCGCCGGCTCCCGGTCGGGGCCGGGGACGGCACCGACCGCCGAGGAGGCCGCACTGCCCGCCAGCGATGTCCCCGGTCCCCCCGCCGCACCGGCGCCCGCCCCGCCCGCCTCCGCTCACCAGCGCGAGGTGCTGCTCGACGCCCTGACCGCCCCGCCCGGCACGGACCCGCACGTGGGCCAGCTCCACTGGCTCTGGCACGGGCCGCTGGACGTGGCGCGGTTCCGCGCGGCCTGGCAGGCCGTCGCCCGCCGCGAGGCCGTGCTGCGCGCCGCGTTCGCGCCCCCGGCGACACCCGGCGCGGGGCCGCTGGTGCGCGTCCACGCCGAGGCGGCGGTGGAGGTCGCGCACCGGCGCGGCGACACCGCCGCACCGGACGCCGCGCTGGCCCGGGAGCGGCTGCGCCCCTTCGAGCCGCTGCGCCCCGGGCCGCTGCGGGTGGCCCTCGTCACCGAGGCCGACGGCACCGGCGGCGCCCCGGCGGCGACCCGCGTCGTCCTCACCTACCACCACGCCCTGCTGGACGCCGTCAGCGTGCGCCTGCTCCAGCGCGCCTTCTACCGCGCCTACGCGGCCGGGGGCACGCTGCCCGGCGGGGAGCGCCGCCCCGACGTGCGCGACCACCTCGACTGGCTGGCCGGGCAGGACCCGGCCGCCGCGCGGGCGCTGTGGACCACGGCGGCGCCGCCCGCCGACGCGCTCACGCTGCCCGCCGCACCCGGTGGCCGCCCGGGTCCGCCGGGGCACGGGCGCACCAGCCGGGCGCTGACCCGGTACGAGGCCGCGCGGCTGCGGAACTGGGCGGCCCGGCGCGGCATCTCCGAGAGCACCGCGCTGCACGCGGCCTGGGCCCTGCTGCTCTACCGGGCCGCCGGGAACCCGGCCCCCTCCGGAGGCGGAGACCGCTCCGGAGCCGTCCGGACGGTGGCGTTCGCCCGGGCCACCTCGGGCCGCGGCGTGCTGCTGGAGGGCGCGGCCCTGCTGCCCGGCCCGCTGGGCGACGCGCTCCCCCTGCACGTCGCGGTGGACCCGGCCGCGCCCGTCGCGCGCCTGCTGGCCGACCTCGGCGCGCGCGACCTGGAGGTGAGCGGCTACGAGTGGGTGTCCGCCGGGCAGGCGCACGCCTGGAGCGCCGCCCCGCCCGGGCCGCCGGAGGGGCCGGCCGGGCCGCCCGGTGTGCCGCCCGCCGGGCCGCCGGCCGTGCAGAGCGTGCTGGCCTTCGCGTCACCGCGGCACGCCGCCTCGCCCGGCCTGGACCCGCTGTACGAGGAACTGGCCGAGCAGGGCGTGCGGGTGACCTGGCCGGAGACCGTCGACGCCGCCACCGCGCTGCCGCTGTCCCTGACCGCCCGGCACGACGAGGGCGGCGGGCTGGTGCTGACCGGCGTGTACGACCGGTCCCGCTTCGCCGAGCGGGACGCCGCCAGGGCGGTCGCCCTGACCACCCTGCTGCTGCGGGAACTGCCGCTGGTGGTGGGCGAGTCGACGACCGTCGCCCAGGCCCTGGAGCTGCTGGGCGAGTCGGCCGTGCCGCGGGCGCACCGGCCGGAGCGCCGGGCACCGGTCGTCCTGCGGGCGGCGGCGCGGCCCGGTGCGGGGACGGTCGTGCTCGTGCCGCCGCCGGACGCCGACCCCGCCTGCTACGCCCCGCTGGCCGCCGCGTACCCCGGGCCGCGGGCGCTGCTGGCCGTGCCCGCCCCGGCGGACGTCGCCGCCTGCCTGGCCGTGCTGCGGCCCGCGCTGGCCGCGGGGGAGCCGCTGCTGCTGGGGTGCCACTCCGGCGGCGGCGCCGTCGCCTACGCGGCGGCCCAGCGCGTCGCCGCGCACGGCTGGCGTCCGCCCCCGGTCGCGCTGGGCGGCGCGGCCGACGGCACGGACGCCTCGGCCCGCGCCCTGGCCCGGGCGCTGCGGGACGCCGACCGCCGGGCGGAGTGACCCGCGGGCGCCGGGCCGCGTCCCGGCGCCCGGTCAGGTGGGGGTGCGGTGCGGCTGGCGCAGGTCCAGCGGCAGGTCGCCGCGGCGGCTGATGCGCAGCTTGCGGTAGACCCGGGTCAGGTGCTGCTCGACGGTGCTCACGGTGAGGAACAGCTTCGCGGAGATCTCCCGGTTGGTCAGTCCCTGCGCCGCGAGCGTGGCCACGCGCTGCTCGGACGTGCTCAGCTTCGGACCCGGTGCCGGTGCTGACCGCGCGGTGTCGGTGGTCGCGGGCCCGGCGGGTTCAGCGGGCCCGGCGGGTTGAGTGGTCGCCGGGGCGGTGCCGCGGGCCGGGCGGGCGCCGTCCGGGGCCGTCCGGGCCGCCGGGGTGCCGCCCGCAAGGGCGCCCGGAGCGCCGCCCGGGGCCGTCCGGGTGGCGTCGGGGGCGGTGCACGGAGTGGGCGCGGTGCGGGGCGCGGGGTGCGGGGGAGCGGCGGTGCGGGGCGCGGCGGTGCGGGGGGCGGCGGTGCGGGGGGCGGTGAGCGGGGCGGCGGGCAGGATCTCGCGGCACAGCGCGCTCGCCCCGGCGTCCCGGGCCAGGTTCCACGCCGTGCGCACCATCGCGCCGCCCTTGGCGGCGGCGCCGTCCGCCTGGAGCGCCCGGCCGAGGTCGGCCATGGCGCGGGCGGCGGCCACCCGGTCGCCGGAGCGGTGCAGCGCGTCCACGGCCTGGTGCAGCGTGGCGGTGCGCTGCCGCGCGTCGCCGGCCAGCGCCCGCACGCGCAGCGCCTGGCCGCGCGCCCACGGGCGCCGTCCGTCGGGCAGGTCCAGTTGCCGTGCGGCCAGGTGCGCGGCCTGCCGCCGCTCGCCCAGCCGCAGCAGCGCCTCCGCGGCGTCCGTGCGCCAGGGCAGGTACGCCGGCCGGTCCACGCCCCACTCGGCCATGAGCCGGCCGGCCTCGGTGAAGTCCGCGAGTGCCGACCGGGGCTGGTGGAGCGCCAGGTGGTGGAGTCCGCGGGCGCGCAGGTACGCGAGCGCGGGCAGGCCGGGCGGCAGGCGGCGCACCGGCCGGGCGGCCAGGGCGGCGGCCTCGGCGTACCGGCCGAGGTCCGCGCAGGCGTGGACCAGGGCGGCCGTCGCGGCGCAGCGCAGCCCGTCCGGCGCGCCCGTCCCCTCCGGTGGGGCGGGCAGGGCGGCGAGGGCGGCCGTGGCCTGTTCGTGGGCGCCGCGCGGGTCGCCGAGCCGCAGCAGCGCCTCGGCGTGCAGCGTCCCGAACAGCGCGCTCCACCCCGGGGCGTGCGCCCGGTCGGCCTCGTCGCGCAGGTGGCGGCTCCACGGCACGGCGCGGTCCGGGCACCCGGAGCCGGTCAGCCCGCGCACGGCCTGGGCCAGCGGCGCCAGGGTGGCGTCGGTCAGCGCGGTGGAGTCCAGCAGGCGCTCGGCGGCCTCCGGGTCGGTGTCGAGGAGCGGGTCGAGGGCGGCGGACGGGTCCGGGTGGACGGCGTCGCCGGACGCGGGCGGCGCGGCGGGCGCGGTGACCTCGACGGCGTCCGGGACGCGGCCGTGGGCGAGCAGCAGCGCCGCCAGCGGCGTGCGCTGCCCCGCCGGGACCCGCCCGGCGCGGGCCGCGCGGCACAGGGCGTCGAGCCGGCGGTCGGCGGCGGCGGGGTCGCAGCGGGTGGCGAGGGCCGCCCCGCGCAGGGCCAGCGCGGCGTGGGCGTCACCACCCGCTGCGGCCCCGGCGCGGGCCAGGAGCTCGCGGGCCGGGCCCGGCTCGCCCCGGCCGAGCAGGGCTTCGGCGGCGTCGTACAGCACCTCGGCGTCGGCGGCCGCTGCGGCGGCGTCGGCGGGGTCAGCGGCGGGGTCGGCCCCGGCGGCGGGTCCGGCCGGGGCGGCGAGCAGGTGGGCGGCGGCGTCGGCGGCGGGCGCGCCGTCGGCGAGCAGGGTGCGGGCGGCCTGGCGGTGCAGCAGGGCGCGCACGTCCGCGCCGGTGTCGCGCAGCACGGCGGCGCGCGCGGCCGGGTGGCGGAAGGCGGCGCCCGCCAGCACGCCGGCGTCGGTCAGCGCGGTCAGGGCCCGGGCGGTGGTGGCGGCGTCCACGCCGAGGCGGGCGGTGACGCGCGGGTCCGTGCCGGGCGCGCCCAGGACGGCGACGGCCCGGGCCACCGCCCGGGCGGGCGCGCCCGCGCGGCGCAGGCAGGCGGCCACGGCCTGGGCGAACGGGCCGTCGGGGTCGGCCTCTTCGGCGGCCGGGCCGAGGCCCAGCCGCCGTTCCTCGGCGAGCGCCCGCAGCAGCAGGGGGCTGCCGCCGCTGAGCCGGTGCAGCGCGGCGGTGTCCGCGGGGGCGGGGACCGCCGGGCCGTCCGGGTCGGCGAGCGCGCCCTCCGGGTCCGCGAGCGCGGCGGCCGTCTCGGCCGGGGTGAGCGGGGCGAGGCGCACGCGGCGGAAGTGCGGACGGCGGGCCAGTTCGGCGACGTGGGCCAGGTCGCCGCGCGTCCCCGGCTCCAGGCGGTGGCCGGGTGGCGGCGCGGAGAGGACGAGCAGGAGCGGGGCCGTGCGGGCGTGCCGGGCCAGGTGGCACAGGGCGTGCAGCGACTCGGCGTCGGCGTGCTCCAGGTCGTCCGCGCACCACACGACGGGACGCCCGGCGCCGCCCGCGTGCAGCCACGCGCCCAGGGCGGCCAGGTCCGCGGCCGGTCCGGGCGGCGCCGGAGGGCCCGCCGGGGGCGCGAGCGCGGGCGCGGCGTCCGGCAGGGCGTGCGTGAGCTGGCGCAGGACGCCCAGCGGACGGTGGCGCTCGGCCGGTGTGGCGACCGCGGTGCGCACGGTGGCACCGGCCGCGGCGGCGCGCTCGGCCACGGCGTCCAGCAGCGTGCTGCGCCCGGAGCCGGTGGCGCCCTCCACCAGCAGGACGCCGGAGCCGCCCGCCAGGCAGCGCGCCAGCGCCGTGTCGACGGCGTGCGCGGCCGCCGCCCGACCGGTCCGTGTGGTTCCCATACTCGCCCCCGTGGTCGTAGGCCACCCCTGTTTCCCGCGACCAGGGTGACGCCTCACCCCTACACAAGCGGTCGAGCCGGGGCGGAAGCCGGCCGGGGGCCGGGTGCGGGCGGCGGCCGTCTCAGGGGGCGGGGCGGGCGCACATCAGGCCGGCGTCGCGCATCTCCTCGATCCAGATCTCCAGGTCGGCGCGCGCGTTCTCCGGCGCGGTCCGCCAGATTTCCGCGAGCGAGGACGCCGCCGCCTCCGCGTCGCCGTCGTGCCGCAGCAGCGCGATCCACATGGCCGTGCCCACGGGGCCGCACCAGTAGCGGCCGGAGAATCCGGGAAAGGCGGCCGACTCCGCCAGGAGTTCCAGGCAGCCGTCGGCGTCGACGGAAGCGACGCACACACCGGGCATCGGTTGGACCCGCACAGACACCTCCAGTGCCGCCTGGCCGGAGACACTTTCGTCAGCGTCGCCTCGCGCGAACCGGTCGAGGAATGCCGACGCTAGGCCGGAATGCGCGGGAAATCCACGGCGTCGGGGGAACTGAGGGGTTGCCGGCCGCGGAACCCCTAGTCAGCGCGGGCGCGGTGGGCGGGAATCGCGGGTGGCGGACGGGGGATAGGGGCTCGCGTGCGGCGGCCGGGCGGGCCGGGAACGGAAATGCCGCCGGGTGCCCGGGGCGGTTACCGGACGGCGGCGGCGCGCTCGGCGGGGCGCGCGGTATTCGGTGGAACCGGCGGTTCCGGGCGGGTTCCGGCTCAGGGAAGCCGGACGGACCGGAGTGGTGCGGGGAATGGGGCGGGGAGCCCTTGGCGCGGCGGCCCGCGGCCGGGCGGAACGGAAAACAGGCACCCCGTGCGGTTTTCGCCGTGGGGAAATCGGCGGGGCCCTGGCCGAATTCCGCCGACGCGGCCGGAAAACGGCGGGTGGCGGAAGGTCCCGCGCTTTCCCCGCACCGCCGCCGAAAGCGCCCGGGGACGCCCCTGGGGCCTTCCCCGCGCCATCGCACCAGGGCGGCGGCGGGCCCCGCCCGGCCCCGTCGGCGCCCGTCGGACTCCACCGGGACGCGAGCGGATCTCCACCCGGTCTTGAGCGGCCCTTGAGCACCGGAGGCGCGCCGCACCGCCGTGCGGGGCGCGGCGCGGCCCGCACGGCGGTGCGGGTGGTGGCCCCAGCGGCTCCGTAGCCGCTCCCGTGCCCGGTCCGAGCGCGGCTTGAGCCGCCCGGCCGAAGCTGGGACGCCGCGACACCGGCCGCGTCCGGTGCCTTCGGCTCGAAGGGGACGAGATGAGCATCGTTGAGGACAGACCGCTGGAGAGCGGCCCCGCGGCGCGCCCCGGGCGGACCCCCGCCACGGAGGGCCCCGGCGCCCCGCCCGGCGACGGCGGCTCCGGGGCGGCCCCCGCGCCCGCCGGGAAGCCCGCGCCCGCCGGGACCCTGCGCGAGCGGACCGCCGAGCTGGCCGCCCTGCGCGCCCGGGCGGCCGAGGGACCCGGCGCCCGCGCCACCGAGGCGCAGCACGCCAAGGGCAAGCTCACCGCCCGCGAACGCCTGGACCTGCTCTTCGACGACGGCACCTTCCAGGAGGTGGAGGGCCTGCGGCGGCACCGGGCCACCGGCTTCGGGCTGGAGGCCAGGCGCCCGCACACCGACGGCGTCGTCACCGGCTGGGGCCGCGTGCACGGCCGGACGGTCTTCGCCTACGCGCACGACTTCCGCATCTTCGGCGGCGCGCTCGGCGAGGCCCACGCCGAGAAGATCCACAAGCTGATGGACCTCGCCGAGTCCGCCGGGGCACCGCTCGTCGGCCTGTGCGACGGGGCGGGCGCGCGCATCCAGGAGGGCGTCACGGCGCTGGCCGGGTACGGCGGCATCTTCCAGCGCAACGTGCGCAACTCCGGGGTCATCCCGCAGATCTCCGTCGTCCTGGGGCCGTGCGCGGGCGGCGCCGCCTACTCGCCCGCGCTCACCGACTTCGTGTTCATGGTGCGCGGCACCTCCCAGATGTTCGTCACCGGTCCCGACGTCGTGCAGGCCGTCACCGGCGAGGCCGTCAGCATGGAGCACCTCGGCGGCGCCGACAGCCACGCCGCCGCCTCCGGGGTGGCCGCCTTCGCCTACGACGACGAGGCCGCCTGCCTGGAGGACGTGCGGCACCTGCTGTCGCTGCTGCCCGCCAACAACCGCGAACTGGCCCCGGCCGGCGACCTCACGGACCCGGTCGACCGGCGCTGCGAGGCGCTGCTGGACCTGGTGCCGGGCGAGCCCCACCGCTCCTACGACGTGCGCGAGGTCATCGAGGAGATCGTCGACCACGGCGACTTCTTCGAGGTGCACGAGCGGTGGGCGCCCAACGTGGTGTGCGCGTTGGCCCGGCTGGGCGGGCACGTCGTCGGCCTGGTCGCCAACCAGCCCGCGCACCTGGCCGGCGTGCTGGACATCCAGGCGTCGCAGAAGGCCGCGCGGTTCGTGCAGTTCTGCGACGCCTTCAGCATCCCGCTGGTCACGCTCGTCGACGTGCCCGGCTTCCTGCCCGGCGTCGGCCAGGAGCACCACGGCGTCATCCGGCACGGCGCGAAGCTGCTGTACGCCTACTGCAACGCCACGGTGCCGCGCGTCTCGCTCGTGCTGCGCAAGGCCTACGGCGGCGCCTACATCGTGATGGACTCCCGCTCGATCGGCGCCGACGTCGCGCTGGCCTGGCCGTCCAACGAGATCGCGGTGATGGGTGCGGAGGGTGCGGCGAACGTCATCTTCCGGCGCGAGATCGCCGCCTCCGACCAGCCCGAGGAGACCCGCGCGCAGAAGATCAAGGAGTACCGGGCCGAGCTGATGCACCCCTACTACGCGGCCGAGCGCGGCCTGGTCGACGACGTCATCGACCCGGCCGAGACGCGCGCCCGCCTCGCCGCCACGCTGGAGATGCTGCGCGCCAAACACGCGGCGCGCCCCAGCCGCAAGCACGGGAACCTGCCGCTGTGAGCGGGCGGGAGGCGCTGGCGGCCGCCTCGATCCGGGTCACGCGCGGCAACCCCACGGCCGAGGAGGTGGCCGCCCTCGCGGCGCTGCTGTGCGGGCTGGGCGCGGCCGCCGCACCCGGCGCACGCCCTCCGGCCCCCCGGCCGCGCCCGGTGCGCCACCCGGCCCCGGCGGCGTTCACCCCGCCGGGCGCCTGGGCCCGCTGACGCCGCGCGCGCCGGTCCGCGCCCGCCGGTGCCCGCGTGCACCTGCCTGCCTCTGCCTGTTCTCGCCCGCCTGCCCGCCCGCCCGCGTCCGTCGAGTGGGCGGGCAGGCAGGTGATCAGGCCATCGGGCGGGCCGGGGCCACCGCACGGGCGCGGGCCGCGGCGGCCAGTTCGTCGCACCGCCGGCGCAGCCTGGCCTGCTCGCGCGTGAGCTCCTCCACCCGCTGCCGCAGCCGGACGAGTTCGCTGCCCAGGTCGAGCAGGGCCGCGCCGGAGAACCCGTCGGGCGGCGGCGCGGACGCGCGGGGCGGGGGCGGCGGCGGGAGCAGCGGCGGCGGGGAGCGGGAGGGCAGGCGGCGCAGGAGGCCGTCCCGCCGCGCGCGCAGCTCCCGGCCCGGCTCCGTGCCGAGCTGGTGCGCCATCCGACGCCGGGCCCGCTCGTAGACGCTGAGCGCCTCGGCCGGCCGCCCGGCGCCGTCCAGCGCGCGGATCAGCAGCGCGTAGAAGCTCTCCCGCAGCGGGTGCTCGTCGGTGAGCCGCTCCAGCTCCGCCGCCACCGCCTCGGGCCGCCCCGAGCGCAGCAGCGCCGCGTAGAGCGACTCCAGGGCGGTGAGCCGGCGCTCCTCCAGCCGTTCCGCCTCCGCCTCGCCCAGCGGCCCGCACCGGCAGTCCTGGAGCGCCGGTCCGCGCCACAGCGCCAGGGCCCGGCGCAGCAGCCGCACGGCCCGCTCCGGGTCGGCGGCGGCCGCGGCCCGGCCCTCGTCGGACAGGCGCTGGAAGGTCCGCGCGTCGGTGCTCGCCGAGCCCAGGCGCAGGACGTAGCCCAGCGGCTCGGTGCCGATCCAGCCGGGCCCGCCCGCGCGGTCGAGGCCGTCCAGCAGGCGGCGCAGCCGCGCCACGTGGGCCTGGACGGCGTTCGCCGACCGCAGCGGCTGGTCCTCGCCCCACAGCTCGTCCGCGAGCCGGTCCACCGTCACCGGCCGGCCCGCCTCCGCCGCGAGCACCGCGAGCAGCGTGCGCTGCTTGACGCCCGGCGGGGTGACGCGGCGGCCCGTCCCCGCGTCGTACACCTCCACCGGGCCCAGGATGCGGAACTGGGTCACCGGACGCCCGCCCGCTCGCCGGGGCGGTGCAGCGCCGCGCGCACGTCGGCGACGATGTGCGCGGTCAGCGGGGCCGGATCGGCCAGGAAGAAGAAGTGACCGCCGGGGAACCGCCGCACGCCGAGGAACCGCTCGCTGGAGTCGGCCCAGCGCTCCAGCGGCCCGGCGGGCACGGTGGTGTCCTCCTCCCCGTGGAAGACCGACAGCGGCACCGGCAGGGCCGTGGGCCGCGCGGGCGGCCGCCACCGCCGCACCAGGGCGACGTCCGCGCGGATGACCGGGGCGAAGACGCGCCACAGCTCCGGGTCGTCCAGGATCTTCGCCGGGGTGCCGCCCAGCTCGGCCAGGCGGCGGCGCAGCTCGCTGTCGGACGGCTCGCTGTCGGACGGCTCGCCGCCGGACGGCTCGCCGGGGCCGCCGCGCCGCGGGGCGCCGCAGCCGGAGAGCCCCAGCCACACCGGCGGCCTGCGGCCCTCGGCCACCAGGCGCCGGGTGAACTCGAAGGCGATGAGCGAGCCCATGCTGTGGCCGAAGAACGCGAACGGCGGCTCCCGCGGGCCCAGCGGCAGGTCGCGCAGCAGGCGGTCGACGACCACCGCCGCGTCCGAGGCGGGCGGCTCACCCGCCAGCAGGCCGTGCCCGGGGTAGTCGACCGGCCGCACCCGCCACCGCGCGGGGAAGCGGGCCGGCCACTCCTTGAACGTCAGCCGGGAGCCGCCCGCGTGCGGGAAGACGAACAGGCGCAGCGGCCCGCCCGGCGCGGCGTCCGGACCGGACGCCGGGTCCGGGGTGACGGGCGGTGCCGGGCACGGTTCCATGGCGACTCCCCTTCGGCCGGGACCAGGTGACGCCTCGCGGCGCCCTCACTCCTGCGACGCTAACGGCCGGTGCCGGACGCGGGCCTGATCCATGAGCCCGCTTCGAGCGGCCGTACCGGCGTTTCTCAAGCGGCCCCGGCGACGCCGCCCGGTGCCCGGTCACGGGGCCAGCAGCCGGGTCGGCAGGGCCCGCCGGGTGCTGACGCCCAGCTTGCGGTAGACCCGGGTGAGGTGCTGCTCGACGGTGCTCACGGTGATGAAGAGCTGCCGGCTGATGTCGCGGTTGCTGTAGCCCCGGGCGGCCAGCAGCGCCACCCGGCTCTCGGCGTCGCTGAGCAGCGGCTGCCCGGCCCCCCGCTCGGCCCCCTGCCCCGGCACCTCGGCGAGCGCGCCCCCCGCGGGCTCGGCCGAGACCGCGAGCGGCGCCGTGCCGAAGCCGGTGCCGGCACCGGCGCCCGCGTGGGAGCCGACGCCCGTGCCGGTGCCGGCGCCGAGGGCGGGGCCGGTCCCGGCACCGGTGCCGGTGCCGACGTCGGCGTCCGGGCCGGAGCCGTGCGCGGCCGTCCGCCCGGCCGCGGCCGGGACCGGGGCGGGCGGCTCGGCCCTGACCGGTCCGCGCGCCGCCCCCGGGGCCACCGGGGCGGGCACCAACCGGCACAGCTTGCGCTCCTGCGTCGCGCGCCAGGCCACCGCGCGCGCCTCCTCCAGCTCGCCCACGCCCCGGCAGGCCACGCTCAGGTCGGTGAGCGAGCGCGACAGCTCCAGCCGGTCCCCGGCGGCCTCCAGCGCGCTCACCGACTTGCGCAGCAGCCCGGGCCGCTGCGTCAGGTCGCTCACCGCCGCCAGCAGCCGCAGCGACACGCCCTGGGTGCGCAGGCTGACGCCCCGGGCCTGGGCGAGCTGCTGGCGCACCAGGTCGCGCACCAGCACCGTGCGGCCCAGCCGCAGGTCGGCCTCGGCCAGCCCGTTGCGCCACGGCACGAACTCGGCGCTGTCCAGCCGGGCCTCCTCGGCCAGCCGCCCGCAGGTCTGGAAGTCCCTGACGGCCGCCAGCACCCGGTCGGAGGCGAGCTGGAACTGGCCGCGGGCGTACAGGCAGCGCAGGCCCCAGGCCGTGGACAGGCCCGGCTCGCGGCCCGAGGCCAGCGGGCGCAGCGCCTCCTCGGCGCCGGTCAGGTCCCCGGCGGCCGTCAGCGCCGAGGCCAGCGTGCCCAGCGGGTACCAGCGCAGCACCCCCCACCCGCCGGGCGGCAGCAGCGCCAGCGCGGACCGCGCCCCGTCCGCCGCCGCGCCCAGCTCGCCGTGGCGCAGCGCGACGTCCGCCCGCACCGCCCCCAGCACGGCCTGCCACACCGGGGCGCGCCGCCGGACCGCCTCCCGGTACAGCCGCTCCGCGCGCTCCCGCGCCCGCTGCGCCTGGTTGCCGCGGACGAGGGTGAGCAGCGCCGCCAGCACCACCTCCAGCAGCGTGTCCTCCAGCCGGCAGCTCTCCACGATGTGCTCGGCGCTGGGCACCGCCAGTTTGGCGTTGGCCCCGGCGCTGCTCTCGGCCACCGTGCGCACCGCCCGGACCCAGGGGTCCTCCCGGTCCGGGTCCGCGCCGCCCGGGGGGCGCGTGTCGCGCGGTGACCCGGCGCCGCCGTGGAACCAGCGCTCGGCGAGCAGCAGTTCGGCCTCCGCGTACCGGTCGCGGCACGCCTCGTCGACGGCGGCCAGCTCCGCGTACCGGGCGCGGGCGCGGTGGGCGGTGTCCTCGTCGCCCTGCCACAGCGCCTGCCTGAGCAGCGCCAGCGCGGTGCGCGCGGCCTCGGGGGCGCGGGCGGGCGAGGCAGCGGTGGGGCCGGTGTGCCGGGTGGGGCCGGTGGCGGGGGGCGGGGCGCCGGTGGCCAGCTCCGCTCGGTCGGGCGCCAGCAGGCGGTCGGCCCTGGCCGGGTCCGCCCGCCACACCGCGCGCGCCAGCTCGCGGCGCACGGCGTCGGCCTCGGCGGGGTCCGCGCAGGCGTCCAGCGCGGTCTCCAGACACTCCGTCACGGCGGCGGTGTCGTCCTGCGCGGCGGCGCGGGCGGCGGCCGCCCGCAGCACCCCGGTGACCCACGCCCCGGCCGGGCCCGCGTCCCGGCCCGCGACGAGCTGGCGCGCCACGGCCTCCGGGGCGCAGCCGCGCTGGTGCAGCAGCTCCGCCGCCGCCGCGTGCAGCCGGGCCCGCGCCCCGGGCGCCAGGGTGCCCAGCACGGCCCGCTCCGCCAGCGGGTGCCGGAACCGGGCGCCGTCCAGCACCCCGGCGGCCGCCAGGGCGTCCACCACGCGCCGCACCGCGTCCTCGGGCAGCGACACCAGCGCGCCGACGACGCCGGGGGAGGCCGCGTCGCCACCGAGCACCGCGAGCCCCTGGGCCACCGTCAGCAGCGCGGCGTCCCAGCGGTAGAGGCAGTTCAGCACCGCCTGCCCGTAGGCGGGCCCGGGCAGGGGCGCGCCGGGCGGGAGCGTGCGGCTGTCCTCCAGCAGCCCGTGCACGAGCAGCGGGTTGCCGCCGCCCAGCCGCACGAGCGCGGCGTGCCGCGCCGCGCCCGGGGCCTCGCCGGCGACCCCGTCCGCCGCCTTCGGCGCCGCGCCGGGACCGGGTGCCGCTCCGGGGTCGCCGGGGGCGGTCGCGGCGTGGGCGGCGGCGAGCTCCGCGACGGCCGCCTCCGTCAGCGGCGCCAACCGCAGCCGCCGGTGCGGGTGCTGGGTGATCTCGGCGTGGAAGCGGGTCATCGCCGGGTGCGGCCAGCTCCACTCGGTCAGCACGACCATCACCCGCGCCGACGCGATCCGCCGACGCAGGCGCAGCAGCAGCCGCAGCGACAGCGGGTCCACGAACTGCACGTCGTCCACGCTCACCACCAGCGGCCGCGCCCTGGCCAGCTCCAGCAGTTCCACGCACAGCGCGTGCACCACCCGCGAGGCGTCGGCGTGCTCGGGGTCGGCCGGGGCGTCCGCCAGCAGCGCGCCGACGCGCTCGGCCACCCCGGGCGGCAGGTCCGGGTTGCGGAAGAGCTGATCGAGCACCGCGCACCCGGCGGGGAAGTCCGCCGCGTCCCGCGTGCCGGTCGCCGACAGGTGCAGCGCGCCGCTGTCCTTCACCCGCCGGGCGAACGCGTGCAGCAGGTGCGTCTTGCCGCTCGCCAGCCCGCCCGAGACCAGCGCGAGCTGGCCGACCCCGTCCGCGCAGGCGGCGAGCTGCGCCACCAGACCGTCCAACCCCTCACGGCAGTCGCGTTCCACCACGCCCCCTGACCTCTTCGCCGACGGGAATACTCCTGGCCACCTACAGGCTCGTGACCCCGCCTACAGGGCGGCTGGAGCGGCGACGGAAGCGGCCGGACCCGGCCCCGGGACCGGCCGCGTCCGCCGCGCCGCGGGCACGGGCGCCGGGCCCCGACGCACAGCCGTGCGCGCCGGGGCCGGGGGCCGTCGTACGGCTAGCGGCCCATCTCGCGGTCGATGAAGCTGAGCAGCTCGTCGTCCGAGGCGGAGCCCAGCGTCCCGAGGACCCCGCCGTCGTCCGCGGCGCGCTCCTGCTCCTCGCCCTGCCACTTCGTCAGGAACGCCTGGAGCCGGACGGCCACCCGGGTCCGCGTCAGCGCGTCCGGCTCCGCGGTGCCGAGCGACGCCTCCAGGCGGTCCAGCTCCCTGAGCAGCCCCTCGCCGCTGGCCGCCGCGTCCTGGAACAGCCGTCGGCGCAGCAGTCCGGCCGCGGCCACCGCGTTCGGGTAGTCGAAGACGAACCCGGCCGGCAGCGGCAGCCCGGTGTGCCGGGTCAGCCGGTTCCGCAGCTCCACCGCCATCAGCGAGTCGAAGCCCAGCTCGCGGAACGCCTGTTCGCGCTCGACGTCCTCGGCCGACGCGAGGCCCAGCACGGCCGCCGCCTGCTCGCGCACCAACGCCACCAGCCCGGCCTCCCGCCCGGCCTCGCCCAGCGCACCCAGCCGCTCCCGCAGCGCCGTCGAGGCGTCCGCGTCCTCGGCCTGTTCCGCCTGGGCCCGTGCCGCGCGGCGCGCCACCTCCGGCACGTCCGCCAGCAGCGGGCTGGGCCGCAGCGCGGTGAACGCGGTCGCGAACCGGTCCCAGTCCACGGCGCAGACCGTCAGCGTCGCCGCGTCGCCCGCGACCGCCCGCGCGAGGCAGTCCAGCGCCGGCTGCGCCGCCATCGGCGTCAGGCCGCGACGGCGCAGCCCGGCCTCCTCGTCCGCGGCGCCCGGGCCCGCGGGCGCCGCCGGAGTGGGGGCCGCGTCGTGCGGCGTGTCCCCGTCGGCCCACGGGCCCCAGGCGAGGGAGACGGCCACCCGTCCCCGGGCG
>NZ_JAPKFL010000069.1 GCF_026262575.1 Streptomyces marinisediminis | reverse complement strand
CGCCCAGCACCGCGTGCTCGGCCAGCCACGGGTGCGACTCCAGCGACAGCCTGCCCGTCAGGACGAGCCCGTCGCCGTCCGGCAGCCGCACTTCGGCGCTGAGCAGCGGGTGTTCGGCGGCGCCCAGCCCGAAGGCGGACGGGTCCCCGGCGGCCGGGGCGGACTCCAGCCAGAACCGCGTGTGGTCGAAGGCGTACGTCGGCAGGTCGACGCGGGTCGGCCGCGCGTCGGCGTAGTACGCCGCCCAGCCGACGCTCACCCCGCCGAGGTGCAGTCGCGCGAGTGCGGTGGTGAGCGCCTCCGGCTCGGGGCGGTCCCCGCGCAGGACGGGTACGAACGCGGCGCCCGCCGCACCCTCGGACTCGGAGTCGGTGGCTTGCTGGGCCATGGCGGTCAGGGTGCCGCCGGGGCCCAGTTCGAGGTAGGTGGCGACCTGCTGCCCGGCCAGGTACCGGGCGCCGTCGTGGAAGCGCACCGCCTGGCGGACGTGGCGCACCCAGTACTCGGCGGCGGTCAGCTCGTCTCCGGCGAGGGTGCCGGTGAGGTTGGAGACGACCGGGATGCGCGGGGCCTGGTAGGTCAGGCTTTCGGCGACCGCACGGAACTCCTCCAGCATGGGGTCCATGTGGGGGGAGTGGAAGGCGTGGCTGACGTTGAGCCGTTTGGTCTTGTCGAACCGTGCGGCGATGGCGGTGACGGTCTCCTCGTCGCCGGAGATGACGACGGAGGTGGGTCCGTTGACGGCGGCGAGGGACACGCCGTCGGTCAGGTGCGGGGTGATCTCGTCTTCGGTGGCCTGCACGGCGATCATCGCGCCGCCGGCGGGGAGGGCTTGCATCAACCTGCCCCGGGCGGCGACGAGCCGGGCGGCGTCCTCCAGCGTCCACACCCCGGCCACGTGGGCGGCGGCGAGTTCGCCGATGGAGTGGCCGAGCAGGTAGTCGGGGGTGACGCCCCAGTGCTCCAGCAGCCGGAACAGCGCCACTTCGAGCGCGAACAGTCCGGCCTGGGTGAAGACGGTCTGGTCCAGCGGCTCCGTGCCGTCGAAGACGACCTCGCGCACGGAGGTGTCCAGGTGGCGGTCCAGCTCCGCGCACACCGCGTCGAAGGCGTCCGCGAACACCGGGTAGGCGTCGTACAGTTCGCGGCCCATCCCGGGGCGCTGGGAGCCCTGGCCGGAGAACAGGAACGCCGCACGGCCGTCCAGGGGCGTGCCGCGCACCACGCCGGGAGCCGAGCCGCCGGAGGCGAGGACCTCCAGGCCCCGGCGGAACCCCGCGGAGTCGGCGGCGACCACGGCGGCGCCGTGCTCGAAGCGGGCGCGGCCGCTCACCAGCGACCAGGCCACGTCCACCGGCGCGCCCGAAGCGGCGGCGTCGCCCTCGCGGAGCCGGGCGAGCAACCGCTCGGCCTGCCCGGTCAGCGCCTGCGGGGACTTGGCCGACAGCACCCACGGCACCACCGGCGGCACCGTCCCGGGCTCCGGCTCCCCGGCCGGCGCGTCCTCGGGTTGGGTGAGCACGACGTGGGCGTTGGTGCCGCTGACGCCGAAGGAGGAGACGGCGGCGCGGCGCGGGCGGCCGTCGACGGAGGGCCAGTCGCGGGCCTCGGTCAGCAGCTCCACCGCGCCCGCCGACCAGTCCACCTTGGACGAGGGCTCCCGCACATGCAGCGTGCGCGGCAGGACGCGGTGGCGCATGGCCTGCACCATCTTGATGATGCCCGCCACCCCGGCGGCGGCCTGGGTGTGGCCGAGGTTGGACTTCAGCGAGCCGAGCCACAGCGGCCGGTCGGCGGGCCGGTCCTGACCGTAGGTGGCGAGCAGGGCGTGGGCCTCGATCGGGTCGCCCAGCGTCGTGCCCGTGCCGTGTGCCTCGACGGCGTCGACGTCACCCGGTGCGAGCCCGGCGGTGGCCAGCGCCTGGTGGATCACGCGGCGCTGGGAGGGGCCGTTGGGCGCGGTGAGCCCGTTGGAGGCGCCGTCCTGGTTGACGGCCGTGCCGGAGACGACGGCCAGCACGGGGTGCCCGTTCGCGCGGGCGTCGGACAGCCGCTCGACGAGCAGCATGCCGACGCCTTCGGACCAGCCGGTGCCGTCGGCGTCGTCGGAGAAGGACTTGCACCGCCCGTCGGAGGAGAGCCCGCCCTGCCGCTGGAAGTCCAGGAACGCCGTGGGGGTGGCCATGACGGTCACGCCGCCAGCCAGCGCCATCGTGCACTCGCCGCCGCGCAGCGCCTGCGCGGCCATGTGCAGGGCGACGAGCGAGGACGAACAGGCGGTGTCGACGGTGACCGCCGGGCCCTCAAGACCCAGGGTGTACGCGATGCGGCCGGTGACCACGCTGCCGGTGTTGCCGAGGCCGAGGAACGCCTCCACGCCGTCGGGTATCCCCGGGGTGGCCGTGGCGTAGTCGTGGTACATGAGCCCGGCGTAGACGCCGGTGCGCGAGCCCTTGAGCGTGGTGGGGTCGATGCCCGCGTGCTCGATCGCCTCCCAGGAGCTCTCCAGCAGGAGTCGCTGCTGCGGGTCCATGGCGAGGGCCTCGCGCGGGGAGATGCCGAAGAACGCCGGGTCGAACTCGCCCGCGTCGTGCAGGAAGCCGCCCACCAGCGAGAGGTCCCGCTGACCGGCTTCGGTGTCCAGCAGCCCGCTGAGGTCCCATCCGCGGTCGGTGGGGAAGGGGGTGATGGCGTCGTTGCCGTTGGTGATGAGGTGCCAGAGGTCGTCGGGGTTGGTGATGCCGCCGGGGTAGCGGCAGGCCATGCCGATGATGGCGATGGGTTCGTCGTCGGTGGGCGCGGTGGGCGCGGTGGTGGTGGTGTTGGTGGGTGGGGTGGTGGTGTCGGGGTGGAGTTGTTGGTGGAGGTGGTGGGCGAGTTGGGTGGTGGTGGGGTAGTCGAAGACGAGGGTGGCGGGGAGGTGGAGGCCGGTCAGGA
>NZ_JAPKFL010000068.1 GCF_026262575.1 Streptomyces marinisediminis | reverse complement strand
TCGGGCGCCGGACCCGGCGTAGTACGCCTGCCAGTCGACGGTGGTGCCGCGCACGTGGAGTTCGGCGAGCGCGGTGACCAGGGCCTCGGGCTCGGGACGGTTCTTGCGCAGAGCGGGCACGAACGCGGCGACTGCCGCGCCGTCGGGCCCGGGTTCGGGGTCGGGGCTGGTGGCTTGCCGCGCCATGGCGGTCAGGGTGCCGCCCGGTCCCACCTCGACGTAGGTGCTCACGTCCAGACCCGCCAGGTGCCGCATGCCGTCGTGGAAGCGCACCGCCTGGCGGACGTGGCGCACCCAGTACTCGGCGGTGGCCAGCTCCTCCCCGGCCACGTCACCGGTGAGGTTGGAGACGACCGGGATGCGCGGGGCCTGGTAGGTCAGGCTCTCGGCGATGGCGCGGAACTCCTGAAGCATGGGGTCCATGCGCGGGGAGTGGAAGGCGTGGCTGACGTTGAGCCGCTTGCTCTTGTCGAACCGTGCAGCGATCTCCGCCACGGCGTCCTCATCACCGGAGATGACGACGGAGGTGGGTCCGTTGACGGCGGCGATCGACACGCCGTCGGTCAGAAGCGGTTCCACCTCGCCTTCGGTGGCCTGCACGGCGATCATCGCGCCGCCGGACGGGAGCGCCTGCATCAACCTGCCGCGTGCGGCGACCAGCCGGGCCGCGTCCTCCAGCGACCACACCCCCGCCACGTGAGCGGCGGCCACCTCACCGATGGAGTGGCCGAGCAGGTAGTCGGGGGTGACGCCCCAGTGCTCCAGCAGCCGGAACAGCGCCACTTCCAATGCGAACAGCCCCGCCTGCGTGTACTGGGTCTGGTCCAGCAGCTCCGAGCCGTCGAAGACCACCTCCCGCACGGAGGCGTCCAGGTGGCGGTCCAGCTCCGCGCACACCGCGTCGAAGGCATCCGCGAACACCGGGAAGGCGTCATACAGCTCCCGGCCCATACCGGCCCGCTGCGAACCCTGGCCCGAGAAGAGGAACGCGGCACGACCGCCGCTCGCCTGCCCGGTCACCACACCCGTCGGAGCCTGCCCCTGTGCCACCGCGGCCAGCAGCCCGGCCCGGTCGGCACCGACCACCACCGCACGGTGCTCGAACACCGACCGCGACACCGCCAGCGACCACCCCACATCCACCGGCGACCCCAGCGAGCCCACCCGCTCCAGCAGCCGCCCGGCCTGCCCAGCCAACGCCTGCGCCGACTTCGCCGACAGCACCCACGGCACCACCGGCACCGCCACCGAAGCAGAAGCCGGGGTCGGGGACGCCACCGCCTCAGCGTTCTCGGCGTCCCCTTCCTCCACGATCACGTGCGCGTTGGTCCCGCTGATCCCGAACGAGGACACGCCCGCCCGACGGGGGCGCTCACCCGCCGGCCACTCCCGCGCCCGGGTCAGCAGCTCCACCGCACCCGCAGCCCAGTCCACCTTCGACGACGGCTCGTCCACGTGCAGCGTGCGCGGCAGCGTCCCGTGCCGCATCGACAGCACCATCTTGATCACACCCGCCACACCAGCCGCAGCCTGCGTGTGACCGAGATTGGACTTCACCGACCCCAACCACAACGGCTCACCCGACCCACGGCCCTGGCCGTAGGTCGCCAAGACCGCCTGCGCCTCGATCGGGTCACCCAGCGTCGTCCCCGTACCGTGCGCCTCCACCGCGTCCACCTCGGACGCCGACAACCCGGCACTGGCCAGCGCCTCCCGGATCACCCGCTGCTGCGACGGCCCGTTCGGCGCGGTGAGCCCGTTGGAGGCACCGTCCTGGTTCACGGCCGAACCGCGCACCACCGCCAGCACCCGGTGCCCGTTGCGCCGCGCGTCCGACAGCCGCTCCACCACCAGCACGCCCACACCCTCGGACCAACCCGTCCCGTCGGCCGCGTCGGAGAAGGACTTGCACCGCCCGTCGGAGGCCAGGCCGCCCTGCCGGGAGAACTCCACGAAGCCGCCCGGACCGGCCATCACCGTGACGCCGCCGACCAGCGCGGCGTCGCACTCCCCCGACCGCAGCGAGCGCGCGGCCAGGTGCAGGGCGACCAGGGAGGAGGAGCACGCCGTGTCCACCGTCACCGCCGGACCCTCCAGCCCCAGCGCGTAGGACACCCGGCCGGACAGGACGCTGGTGGCCGTGCCGGTCAGCAACTGTCCGCTCACGCCCTCCTCGGCGTGGGCCAGCGCGCCGGCCGCGTACCCCTGGGCGCACCCTCCGGCGAAGACGCCGGTGCGCGAGGCGCGCAGCGACAGCGGGTCGATGCCCGCCCGCTCCACGGCCTCCCACGTGGTCTCCAGCAGCAGCCGCTGCTGCGGGTCCATCGCGAGGGCCTCGCGCGGGGAGATACCGAAGAACTCCGGGTCGAACTCGCCCGCATCGTGCAGGAAACCGCCCACCTGGGCGAACGCGGTGGTGTCCCGGGACGGCGCGTCCTCCCAGCCCCGGTCTGCGGGGAACCCGGTGATGCCCTCGCCATCCGACCGGACGAGCTCCCACAGCTCCTCCGGGGAGTGCACGCTCCCGGGCAGCCGGCAGGCCATGCCGACGATGGCGACGGGGTCGTCCGCCTCCACGGGGGCCGGGTCGGTGGCAGCCGTCACCGACGCGGGAGTGCGGCCGAGGATCTCGTCCGCCAGGTGGCGGGCGAGCGCCCCGGCGTCCGGGTAGTCGAACGCGAGAGTGGCGGGGAGCCGCAGGCCGGTCGCCCGGGCCAGTCGGTCGCGGAGCTCGACGGCGGTGAGCGAGTCGAAGCCGAGATCGCGGAAGGCCGAGGCCGCGGGGATGGCGGACGCGTCGCGGTGGTCCAGCACGGTGGCCGCGTGGCTCCGGACGAGTTCGAGGAGGGCGCCCTGTGCGTCGCCGGGCGCCAGCCCGGCGAGGCGGTCGCGCAGCGCCGTGTGCTCGGGTGCGCCCTGCTGCGGCGACCGAGCCTCGTCGGCCGCCCGCTCGACGCGGGCGCGTAC
>NZ_JAPKFL010000067.1 GCF_026262575.1 Streptomyces marinisediminis | reverse complement strand
AGGGCGAGTCAGGCTCATCAGCAGAACCACCACTCACATGATCACTGTCAGAGGGCGCCCGAGGCGACTCCCGTCACGAAGGCCTGCCAGGCTGCGGTGCTGTGGACGATGGCGGGCTTTGCCGTGTCCTTGCTGTCGCGGACGGGCATGACGCCGACGAAGCCGTCGGCAACCTCGACGCACGAGCCGCCGCTGCCGCCGCTGTAGCTGGACTTGCGCCAGGTGGCGGCGGGCAGCTCAAGTGACTCACGATTCATGGTTGTTCGTACTCCTCCGCCACCTGGTCGATGATCTTCAGGGATACTGCCGGTGACAGTGCGGCACCCCTGGCCAGATCGTAAGCGTCCCGGCACTTCCGCACCTTCAGCGGATCGTCCATGAGTACACCGCTGTGCAGACCCTCGACGTAGGCCAGCTCGGGAGAGTCGGCGAAGCGCATGAGTGACAGCATCGACTCCATCGTGGCATGTGCTCCCTCGGCATGCGGGAGAACTTGCGCGCGGATACGCCCAGCCCGGGCCAGAGCCGCGATGTGCCGCAGTTGGCCGGCCATGACACTCCGTCCTCCCACGACTGTGCGAAGGACGGTTTCGTTCAGGACGAACCAGCAGGTCGGGCGCGTCGGGTCGTTCAGCAGCCGCGTTCGCTCTATGCGTTTGACAACCTCGTCGTCAAGCATTTGCTGCGTGTGGTTCTTCCCCATGGCCTCGAATACTGCGCGAGCGTAGCCCTCGGTCTGGAGCACGCCCGGAACCAGTGCGAGTGCGTACTCCTCGATAGAAGTCGCCTGCTGCTCCGCCTCAGCGGCAGCGGCGAAGTAGTCGGGGTACTTGCTCGTCTCCAGTGTTCCCAGGAAGCGGGTGAAGAAGCCGTCGGGTCCCAGCGCTCTGTTCAGCAGTTTCGCGTCGTCCAGGGTGGGCTTGCGGCGTCCCACTTCCCAGTGCGCGATGAGTGAAGCATGGCAGCGCACCACTTCACCCAGTTCCTCCTGCGTCATGTCGGCGGCCTTCCGGCGGATGCGCAGCTCTTCGCCGTACGCCTCGCCGGGTGGTTTCGCGTCCGGCCGTGGATCACGTGGACGCGCCAAGCGAATGACCTCCCTTGACGAAAGTTCTGTGGGGCCGAGCCGGCTTCCAACCTAGCCCGCCCACCCTCCACGCTGTGACTGATCCAGCACGGACGGTTCCTTCGTGCAGGTGGTGAGGGTCTGTGCTGGTCGTTCAAGTTGACCGACACGTGGGGGAGTTGAGGGAGATGCTCAGGGTGAAGAGGAAGTCGGCCATTGCGCCCGGTGACTACCTGTACGACAAGACGACGGGCCGCGTGGGTGAGTACCGCGAGACGTTCGTCGGCAGGCTGTGGCTGCGTCCCCTCGGCGGAGGCCGTGAGTGGCCGGTGAGCGACGCGGACGCACGGCGGCCGACCGCCGCCGAGGTCGCACGGGCGTGGGCCGCCCGCGAGGAGCGCACGTGATGGGCGGCTCGGAGAACCCGCCCCGGGCAGCCGTGGACGACGACGGGGCGTCCGACCGCCGCACGGGGGAGGGCCACCCGCTGGCGGGCGCCGTCCCCGTCGCGGCGAGCGGCGTGCTCTACGTCCCGCGCGGTGCTCCGAGGCCGCCGTGCGTGCGGGGGTGCGCGCTGTGCGAGAGGACCGATCGCTCGTGATCGCCGCCGCTCACTCCTCGTCCGCCGGGCCGCGCGTCCGACGGTACCGCTGCACCGCCGTCGCCCGTTCACTCGCCGATCCCGCCGGTCGGTGGGACCTCGGCGGGACGCACACGACCACGCCCAGGCTGGCCGTGCGGTGGCTGCGGGACCGGGCGCTGCTCATCGCCCACGCGCTGGACCCCCTGCCCGGGGCGCCGGGCCCGCTTCCGCCCCAGTGCCTTCGCGAAGTCCACGGCCACGGTCCGAACCCCGGCGCGGTCATGCGGGCCTGGCTGCGGGACGAGCCGCTGCGTGAAGACGCGCTGGCTCGCCTGCGCACCGGGCTCCCGGTCCAGGTCAGCGCGGCGGACGACACGGTGCGGTACGTCCTCACCGCCGAACCGGCCGGGGACCCGGCTCGCGCACCGGAGTGGCGGTAGGCCGCCGGAACACGCCGGGCCGGGCCCCGAGCCGTGCCGGGGCGCCCGGGTCCGTCCGCGTCCCGGCGTTAGGGAACCCCGTGCGCGGGGGTACCCCGGTGCCATGAAGTGGCAGCAAGTGGAAGACGAACCGACACCGGCCTACGTCGTCGTCCTCGACCCGGGGGAGGACGCGGCGCAGCGGCTGACGGACTTCGCGCGGGCCCGGAACCTGGGCGCGGCGCAGGTCACGGCCGTGGGCGCGTTCCGCTCGGCGGTCGTGGGCTGGTTCGACCGGGAGCGCAAGGACTACCAGCCCATCCGGGTCGACGAACAGTGCGAGGTGCTGTCCCTGGTGGGCGACGTCGCGGTGGGCGAGGACGGCCCGGTACCCCACCTGCACGCCGTCCTGGGCCTGGCCGACGGGACGACGCGGGGCGGCCACCTCCTGGAAGGCGACGTGTGGCCCACCCTGGAGATCGTCGTACGCGCCAGTCCGGCCACCCTGCGCAAGACCCACCGCCCCGAGATCGGCCTCGCCCTCATCGACCCGGAGCGTTCCTAGCGCCCGGGGCGGACGCGACCCGACCGAGCGGGGCCACGGCCCGGCCAGGTCGTCTTCCCGCGCCGGGCCGTGTCCCCGGGCCGAGCGCCGCCCCGGGGACATGCCGTGGCCGCGCGGCGCACGGCCACGCGGCCCCGGCCCGCGCACGTCGCGGGGGTCGTCGGCGCGGGCTGGATCAGCCGCCCACGTACCAGTTGAATCCACCGCTGGCGATGAAGATGATCCCCAGCACTGTGGCGATGACGCCGAGGACGATGCCCGCCTTCGCCATGCCGGACGCCGCCCGCTGGTGCGCCACCACACCGAGGATGACGGCGATCGGCCCGAGGACGATGCTGAAGACGAAGAGCGAGATGACGCCGACGACAAGGCTCGCGATCGCCATGCCGTTGCCCGTCGAACGTGAGGTCGTGCCGGCCATGTGCACCTCTTCTGAGTCAAATGTGGGTCAAAACCGGGAAGAACGGGAACTCCCTCCGCCACACCGGCTGCCCCGTCATCCCGCCTTCACACCTCCGGCCACCGTCCACCGCGTCGGAGTACAGCACCGGGTGTTCCTCGGCCGAGCTCGCTCCCACCTTGAGGCCCGAGCGATCACTGCTGCGTACTTGATCACTCGCATGCCGACTCATGCACGTGTGGTCCTCCTTGAGCTGAGCACGCGATGGGCAGGAACGCAGGCCCGGTCCCACTACT
>NZ_JAPKFL010000066.1 GCF_026262575.1 Streptomyces marinisediminis | reverse complement strand
CCACGAGAGCCCCTGGAACCCAACGAGCCACCGCCCGCCCCCCCGCCCTGTCGACGCCTGCCGGAGCCCCGCGGTCGTCGACGGGGCGGCCGGGACGACCACCTGCGGTGTGCCGGGTCGCCGTCAGTGGCCGGACGCCAGTGGCGGTAGGCCGGCCCGGAGTGTCTCGCTGGTCCGAGCTTCGCCGAACGATCGGTACGCACGAACTGGCCCGGGGGCTACTGACGTGCGGCGGAAGGCGGCCGTCGAAGAAGACGCCGACGGCGCTGAGGGCTGTCTCCGGTGCATGGTCCAACGGGCCTGGCCCCTGCCTGCCGCCGGCAGCACGACCAGCACCAGCAGCCCGGCCCCGCCCCCTTCCCGGGAGCGCACCCCCGACACCTACCACCGCACCGGCGACGCAGCGCGCTCACCGCACCGCACCGCGCGGCGGCCCGTGACGCCCTGCCCTGCGGGCTGCCGCGCCGGCGCGCGCCATCGGGCGCACCGACACCGGGACACGCACACGGAGCGGGGCAGGGGCGGATGCGGCGCGCTGAGCGCACCAAGGTCGGTGAGACGTTCGAAAACTGAGCGCCCCGCACGCCCCGAAGCACGCGGGACCCGGCATGCCTGAGCACGCGGGGCACGTCTGCGCGTACGGTCGACCCGCTCCTTCCGTCCAGGAAGCCCCCACCTCGTTCGCGGGCGCCCCCGGGAGGAGCGCGGGTGGCTTCAGCGCTGCTCGGCCCGCGCGGTCGTCGACTCCGGCTCGTCACCCCGGCCGCTGTGCTGGTTCAGCACGCGCAACGCGTCCGCGGAGGTCGCGTCGTTGGGGGTGTAGAGCTCGACGCGGTGGTCGGGGCTGTCGGGCTGGAGCCACACCTGGTAGTCCACGCTCACCGCCCCGACGGTGGGGTGCTGCAGGTGCATGGCCCCCGTCGTGCAGTCGGAGACGTCGCCCGTCGCCCACATCGCGCCGAAGTCCGCGCTGTGCATGGTGAGTTCGCCGATCAGCCCGGCGAGCCGGGCGTCCGTGGGGTAGCGGCCCGCGGTGAGGCGCAGATAGGCGACGTGGACCTTGGCGAGATCCGGCCAGTTGCGGTACATCTCGCGGGTGTGCGGGTCGAGGAAGAACATCCTCGGGATCGACGGCCGCCCCTTTGGATCTCGGGGCGCCTCGAAGGGGATGTGCTCGGCGACCAGCGCGTGCCCGGTGCGGTTCCACGCGAGGACGTCGCCGCGCCTGCCGAGCACCACCGCGGGCGTGGCCTCGCCCAGTGACTCCAGGAGGGTCAGCACCCGCGGGTGGGGCTCCTCGCGGGGCGGTTCGCCCAGACCGGGCTTCACCGACTGCCGGGCGAGGTTGTGCAGGTGGACGGTCTCCACCTGGTCGAGCCGGAGCACCCGGGCGAGCGCGTCGAGCACCTGCTCGGAGGCGGTCTCGGCCTGCCCCTGCTCCAGACGCGTGTAGTACCCCGCGCTCACCCCCGCGAGCTGGGCGAGCTCTTCCCGTCTGAGGCCGGAGACCCGGCGGGAGGTGCCGTAGGTCAGCAGACCGATCTCAGCCGGAGTGACCCGGTCACGACGGCTCTTGAGGAACGTCCCGAGGCTCTCCATGTATGCGAGCGTACGGGGCCCGCCCGCTCCGTGGGTGTACCTGTCGGGTGTACCCACGCCAGGGGCATGGCTGCCGGCCACGCCGTGCCCGAGTGTCGGCACCATGACTCGACAGCACGCGCACACCGCACCCCGGCTGCGGGCCTGGCTCGGGCTCGCGGTGGTCCTCGGCCCGGTCCTCCTCGTCTCCATGGACGGATCGATCCTGTTCCTGGCGATGCCCCGGATCAGCCAGGTCCTCTCGCCCACCGCCGACCAGGCACTGTGGATCCTGGACGTCTACGGCTTCGCCGTCGGCTCCCTGCTGGTCGCCTTCGGCAGCATCGGCGACCGCTACGGCCGGCTGCGGCTCTTGATGATCGGCGCGACCGTGTTCGGACTCGGCTCGGCCGGGGCCGCGTTCGCGCCGACCCCCGAACTCCTCATCGCCTGCCGGGCGCTCATGGGCGTGGCGGGCGCGACCCTGCTGCCCTCGGCGCTGGCCGTACTGAGCGAGCTGTTCCCCGACTCCCGGCGCCGGGCCCAGGCCATCGGCATCTTCGCCGCTGCTTTCGCGACCGGTTTCGCCATCGGCCCGGTCGTCGGCGGCGTCCTCCTGGGCCAGTTCTGGTGGGGTTCGGTCTTCCTGGTCAACCTCCCCGTCATCATCGGGTTCCTGGTGTTCGCACCGGTCCTTCTCCGCGAGGTCCGGCCGGGCGGGACGGGCCGCGTCGACCCGCTCAGCGTCCTGGCCTCCGCCGGGGGCCTGCTGCTCACGATCTACGCGATCAAGCACCTGGCCGCCGACGGCATCTCGGCCCTTCCGATCACCACGCTGATCGTCGGCATCGCCGTACTGGCCTACTTCGTCGTGCGCCAGCGGCACCTGGACAGCCCGCTCATCGACTTCTCCCTCTTCCACGACCGCGTCTTCACCATCGCCGTCATCACGGGGCTGCTGCCCCTGGCCGCGTGGTCGGCGGCGGCGTTCCTCTCCGCCACCTACCTCCAGTCCGTACTGGACCTGAGCGTCCTGCACGCGGCACTCCTGGCCCTCCCGGGCGCGGCGGCCCTCACCATCTCCTGCATCGTCACCCCGGCCGTCGTCGAACGCGTCGGCAAGCGGACCGCGCTCCTCGTCTGCCACTTCTCCATCGCGGGCGGCCTGTTGCTGCTGCTCCCCACCACGGTCACCGGCGGGGTCGGCTGGTACATCGCCTCGACCGTGACCGCCGGACTCGGATACGGCATCTCCTTCGCCGTCGTCGCGGACACCGCGGTCGGCGCGGTCCCCGCGGAGCGGGCGGGCTCGGCCGGCGCGATCGCCGAGACCAGCAACGAGATCGGCAACGCCCTCGGCATCGCGGTCCTCGGCTCGCTCGCCGCGCTGCTCTTCCGCCTCCAGGGCCCGGACCTCGCCCCCACCCTCGACGAGACCCTCCAGTTGCCCTCCCTGCTGCCGTCCGTGATCCAGGACGCGAAGTCCGCGTTCGTCACCGGGCTGCACGTCGTCGTGGTCGCGGCGAGCCTTCTGCACGCCGCCCTCGGAACGGTCGCCCTGCGCTGGCTCCCCAGGCCGGCACCGCAGGAGCAGACCACCGAGGTCCGGGAGCAGCCCGCGCAGGAGCGCAGGGAAGAGCAAGCCGTAGCGGGACGGGGCTGACGGGAGAGCCTGGCGACGCGTCGCCGCCGGGAAGGGAGGATCTCCCTGCCCCGTCGCACCGCACACCGTCCCCACGTGGCGGACCGGTGCGCTGGGTGCCGGTTCTTCCCGCACCGCCGGTGCGCGCACCGGACAGCGGAGCACGGCACCGCGCGCAGCACCGGGCGGGTGGGGGTGCACCGGCACCCCCACCTGGCGCGCGCACCTTCCGGGTGGGGGTGCGGTG
>NZ_JAPKFL010000065.1 GCF_026262575.1 Streptomyces marinisediminis | reverse complement strand
CCCAGCGCCTCGCGCGGGGAGATGCCGAAGAGCGCCGGGTCGAAGTACCCGGCGTCGTAGAGGAAGCCGCCCTGGTCGGTCGCGGAGGTGTCGGGCGCCGTGCGCTCCGGGTCGTACAGGCGCTCCAGGTCCCAGCCCCGGTCGGTGGGGAAGCCGCCCACGGCGTCCCCGCCCGAGGCCAGCAGGTCCCACAGCTCCTCGGGCGTGCTCACCCCGCCGGGGAAACGGCACGCCATGCCGACGATCGCGATCAGGTCGTCGTCGGGGTCGGAACCCGCACCGGAACCCGCTCGGGAGCCCGCCGGCGCCTCGACCATCGCGGCCCCGGCCTCCGGGCCGACCAGCAGGCCCGTCCGCAGGTGGTCGGCGAGCGCCGCGGGCGTGGGGTGGTCGAAGGCCAGCGTGGCGGACAGCGGCAGGCCGGTCGCGGTCGTCAGCCGGTTGCGCAGCTCCACCACGGTCAGCGAGTCGAAGCCGAGCTCCTGGAAGGCGCGGCCGGGTTCCACGGCCTCCACCGACGGGTGCCCGAGCACGGCCGCCGTCTCCCGGCGGACCAGCTTCAGCAGCGCCTGCCGCCGCTGCTCGGCCGACGGGAGCGCCCGCAGCTCGGCCACGAACCGCGAGCCGTCCGCGCCTCGAAGGCCGTCCACCGGTCCGTCCGTGCGCGCCGCCAGCCGCCGCACCTCGGGAATCCGGGAGATCAGCGGCTGCGGACGGGCGGCCGTGAAGCGGGGCGCGAAGCGCTCCCAGTCGACGTCGGCCACGCACAGCACCGGCTCGTCGGCCGTCACCGCGCGGGCGAGGGCCAGCACCGCGAGCTCCGGGTCCAGCAGCGGCAGACCCCGGGCGCGCATCAGCTCGCCGGCCTCGCCGTCGGCCATGCCACCGCCGTCCCAGCCGCCCCAGGCCACCGAGGTCGCCGCCAGGCCCCGGGCGTGCCGGTGCGCGGCGAGGGCGTCGAGCTGGGCGTTGGCGGCCGCGTACGCACCCTGCCCCGCCCCGCCCCACACGCCAGCGCTGGACGAGAACAGCACGAACGCGTCGAGCTCGGGGCCCTCCGCACCGAAGTAGGCGTCCAGGTGGCGCGCGCCGCGCACCTTCGCGTCGAGCACGGCGGCCAGTTCGGCGTCCGCCAGGTCCGCGAGCGGTCGGACGGGGCCGATGCCCGCCGTGTGCAGCACCGCGCTCACCGGCTCGCCGGCCGCGTACAACCCGTCCAGCAGCCCGTAGAGCGCCTCCCGGTCGGAGACGTCGCAGGAGGCGACGGTGACCCGGACCCCGGTGGCCGCCAGCTCCTCCCGCAGCGCGGCGGCCCCGGCGGCGCGCGCACCGCTGCGGCTGGTGAGCACCAGGTGCTCGGCCCCGTGCCCGGCCAGCCAGCGGGCCACGCGCCCGCCCAGCGCCCCGGTGCCACCCGTGACCACCACCGTGCCGCGCGGCGCCCAGGCCGGCGTCGCGGCGTCGAACCGGGCCCGCAGCAGGCGGCGCGCGAAGACCCCGGAAGGACGCACCGCGAGCTGGTCCTCCGGCGCGTCCTCCGGGCCGCTTCGCGCCAGCGCCGCACACACCCGGGCGGTGGCCCGCGCGTCCAGCACGGCGGGCAGGTCCAGCAGGCCGCCCCAGCGCTGCGGCGCCTCCAGCCCGGCGACGCGGCCCAGGCCCCACACCCCCGCCTGCGCCGGGTGCGTGACCGGGTCCGAGGCGCCGACGGAGACCGCGCCCCGCGTCAGGCACCACAGCGGGGCCCGCACGTCGGCGTCGCCCAGAGCCTGGTACAGCGCCACGGTGGCGAACAGGCCGTGCGGCACGGGACCTTCGGTGAGCCCGAGGAAGGAGACCACGCCGGAGACACCGCCGGGTTCCGCCGCGCACGCGCGCAGCCGCTCGGCGAGACCGTCCCGGGTGGCGTCCGTGCCGGGGACGGCCAGCCGCACCGGCTCGGCACCGTGCTCGGCCAGGGCACCGTCGAGCGCCGCCACGGCCGCGTCGTCCGCCCGCGCCTCCGGCACGACCAGCAGCCAGCGCCCGGAGCACCGCACCGCCGTCGACGCGCTGCCCGTCGCACTCGGCAGCGGGTGCCACGCGACCCGGTAACGCCAGTCGTCGAGCGTGGCGTTGCCGCGCTGGTCGCGTCGCCACCCCGAGAGCAGGGGCAGCACGCGGGCCAGGGACTCCCGGGCCTCCGCGTCCTCCGCCACGTCCAGCGTGCCCACCAGCTCCGCGACGTCCTCCCGCTCGACGGCGGCCCAGAACCCGGCGTCGTCCGCCCCGGCCGCAACGCCCGCTCCGGCCCCGCGCGGCGCCGGAGCCTCCGGCCAGTAGCGCTGGTGCTGGAAGGCGTAGGTGGGCAGGTCGACGCGGCGGGCGCCGGTTCCGGCGTAGTACGCCTGCCAGTCGACGGCGGTGCCGCGTACGTGGAGTTCGGCGAGCGCGGTGACCAAGGACTCGGGCTCGGGACGGCTCTTGCGCAGGGCGGGCACGAACGCGGCGGCTGCCGCACCGTCGGACCCGGGTTCGGAGTTGGGGCTGGTGGCTTGCTGGGCCATGGCGGTCAGGGTGCCGCCCGGTCCCACCTCGACGTACGTGCTCACGTCCAGGCCGTCCAGGTGGCGCATGCCGTCGTGGAAGCGCACCGCCTGGCGGACGTGGCGCACCCAGTAGTCGGCGGTGGTCAGCTCGTCCCCGGCGAGGTCGCCGGTGAGGTTGGAGACGACCGGGATGCGCGGGGCGTGGTAGGTCAGGCTCTCGGCGACGGTGCGGAACTCCTGAAGCATGGGGTCCATGCGCGGGGAGTGGAAGGCGTGGCTGACGTTGAGCCGCTTGGACTTCCCGAACCGTGCGGCGATCTTCACCACGGCGTCCTCGTCACCGGAGATGACGACGGAGGTGGGTCCGTTGACGGCGGCGACGGACACGGCGTCGGTCAGGTGCGGGGTGATCTCGTCTTCGGTGGCCTGCACGGCGATCATCGCCCCGCCGGACGGCAGGGCCTGCATGAGCCGGCCGCGTGCGGCGACCAGCCGGGCGGCGTCCTCCAGCGACCACACCCCCGCCACGTGCGCGGCGGCCACCTCACCGATGGAGTGGCCGAGCAGGTAGTCGGGGGTGACGCCCCAGTGCTCCAGCAGCCGGAACAGCGCCGCCTCCAGCGCGAACAGCCCGGCCTGCGTGTACTGGGTCTGGTCCAGCAGCTCCGAGCCGTCGAAGACCACCTCGCGGACGGAGGCGTCCAGGTGGCGGTCCAGCTCCGCGCACACCGCGTCGAAGGCGTCCGCGAACACCGGGTAGGCGTCGTACAGTTCGCGTCCCATCCCGGCCCGCTGCGAACCCTGACCGGAGAACAGGAACGCCGAGCGGCCGCCCGTCGCGCGGCCGGTGATCACGCCGGCGGCGTCCCGGCCCTCGACGAGCGCCGTCAGCAGCCCGGCCCGGTCGGCACCGACCACCACCGCACGGTGCTCGAACACCGACCGCGACACCGCAAGCGACCACCCCACATCCACCGGCGACCCGAGTGAGTCCACCCGCTCCAGCAACCGCCCCGCCTGCCCGGCCAACGCCTGCGCGGACCTCGCCGACAACACCCACGGCACCACCACCGGAGCCGAAGCCG
>NZ_JAPKFL010000064.1 GCF_026262575.1 Streptomyces marinisediminis | reverse complement strand
GTGGGCGGCGGACCGTCCGCAGGTCCCCGTGGGCGAGCGCGTCCCCGGGGAGACGGCCGAACACGACGCGGACAGCGGCTACGGAGCGCTGGTCACGGTGCTGCCCGAGGAGCTGTTCGACGCGCTGGAGGCCGCCGCGTCCCGGGTCGGCGTGCCGGTCAAGAGCGTGCTGCTCGCCGCCCACCTGCGGGCGCTGAGCCTGGTCACGGGCACGGCGGACGTGGTGACGGGCCTGTCGTCGAACGGGCGGCTGGAGGAGAGCGACGGCACCGAGGTGCGCGGACTCTTCCTCAACACCCTCCCCTTCCGCCTCACGCTCCCCGCAGGGAGCTGGGCCGACCTCGCCCGCGGGGTGTTCCGTGCCGAGCGCGCGGCGCTGCCGCACCGCCGGTACCCGATGGCCGCGCTCCAGCGGGAGCTGGGCGGCACGCCGCTGTTCGAGACCGGCTTCGTCTACAACCACTTCCGGCACGTGGCGGAGATGGCCGCGGGCGGCACGGCCGCGGTGTCCGGACCGCACGAGGACGGCGGGACGGGGGTCGCCCGCACGAGCTTCCCGGTGCACGTCGCGGTCAGCCGCGAGCCGGGGCCGGCCGGGATGCGGCTGGAGCTGGAGTACGACGCCCGGCTCTTCCCGGCCGAGCAGATCCGGCTCTTCCGCGACTACCACCTGCGCGCCCTGCGGGCGTTCGCCGCCGACCCGGAGGCCGGTCACCGCGACGCCGCCCTGCTGGGCGCGGGCGAGCGGGCGCTGCTCGCCCGCTGGAACGACACCGCCGCCCCGACGCCGTCCACCACCGTGCACGCTCTCGTCGAGGCCAGGGCCGCGGCCACGCCCGAGCGGATCGCCGTGGTGGCCGGGGAACGCGCCCTGACCTACGCCGAGCTGGACGGCCGCGCCGAGCGGCTGGCCGGGGCACTGCGCGGCCTGGGCGTCGGTCCCGAGACGTTCGTGGGCGTGTGCCTGGAGCGCTCGCCCGAGCTGGTGGTCGCCCTGCTGGCGGTGCTCAAGGCCGGCGGCGCCTACGTGCCGCTGGACCCCGCCTTCCCGGCCGCCCGGGCCGCGGACATGCTCCGGCAGGCGCACGCCGAGGTGGTGCTGACCGGTGCGGGCACCGCCGGGCGCGTGCCGGCCGGGCCCTGGCGCACCGTGGACGCCGCCGCCCTGGCCGGGGCGGCCGACGCCGCCGCGGGCGCCGCGGGGCCCGCCCGCCCCGCGTCCGGCCCGGACCACGCCTGCTACGTCATCTTCACCTCCGGCTCCACCGGACGCCCCAAGGGCGTGGTGACCCGGCACCGCAACGTCACGGAGCTGCTGCACGGCGGGGCCCCGATGGCGCTGCGGGAGGACGACACGCTGCTCCAGATCGCCACGGTCGCCTTCGACGTCTCCACCTACGAGATCTGGGCGCCGCTGGCGGCCGGGGCCCGCCTCGTGCTGGCCCCCGCGGGCCCGTACACCCCCGGCGACGTGGCCGACTGGGTGGAGCGGGACCGGGTGACCGTGCTGCACGCGACGGCCTCGCTGTTCGCCCTGCTGGTGGACCAGGAGCCGCGCGCGTTCCCGGGCCTGCGCCGGGTGCTGACCGGCAGCGAGACGGTGTCACCGGACCACACGGCCCGGCTGCTCGAACGCCACCCGGGCCTGGAGGTGGTCAACTGCTGGGGCCCGACGGAGACCACCACGTTCTCCGTGTGCGCCACGTTCACCGGCTCCGGCCTGCCCGCGGGGCCGCTGCCGCTGGGCACACCGCTGGCCAACACCGAGGTGTGGGTGCTGGACGACGCCGGGCGCCCCGCCCCCGTCGGCACCCCCGGGGAGCTGTGCGTGGCCGGACCGTGCCTGGCCCGCGGCTACCTCGGCGCCCCGGAGCTGACGGCCGAGCGGTTCGCGCCGCACCCGCACGCGCCGGGGGTGCGGCTGTACCGCACCGGCGACCGGGGGCGCTGGGCCGCCGACGGCCAGGTCGAGTTCCTGGGCCGCGTCGACCACATGGTCAAGATCCGCGGCTACCGCGTCGAGCCCGGGGAGGTGAGCGCGGTGCTCGGCGCCCACCCCGGCGTGCGGCAGTGCGTGGTGACCGCGCCCCGGGACGCCGCGGGCCGCGCCGACCTGGTGGCGTACGCGGTGTGCGAGGACCCGGCGCCCTCGGCCGGCGCGCTGCGCGCCGCACTGCGCGAGCGGCTGCCCGACTACATGGTGCCGCGCGCCTTCGTCTTCCTCGACGCGCTGCCGCTCACCCCGCAGGGCAAGGTCGACCGGCGCGCGCTGCCCGCGCCCAGCGGGGAGCGTCCCGAGCTGTCGGCCGCCTACGAACCGCCGCTGCCGGGCGCCGAGTCGGTACTCGCGCAGGTGTGGGCGCGGGTGCTCGGAGTGGACCGGGTCGGCCGGCTGGACGACTTCTTCGAGCTGGGCGGTGACTCCATCCGCAGCATCCAGGCCATCGGACGCGCCCGGGAGGAGGGCGTCCGCTTCGGGCTCCAGGACCTGTTCCGCACGCCCACCCTGGCCGGGCTCGCCGCGGCGGCCACCCCCGCCGACGCGGCGGACGCCGCGCCGCCGAGCGAGCCGTTCGCCCTGCTCACGGCCGCGGACCGGGCCCGGCTGCCGGAGGGGCTGGCCGACGCCTACCCGATGGCCGAGCTCCAGATCGGCATGGTCTACGAGGGGGAGCGGGACCCGGAGCGCAACCCGTACCACAACGTGACCACGGTGCGGATCGGCGAGCGGTTCGAGGAGCCCGCCTTCCGCGCGGCGGTGGCGCTGGCCGTCGCCCGCCACGAGGTGCTGCGCACCTCCTTCGACCCCAGCGGGTACGGCGAGCCGCTGCAACTCGTGCACGCGCACGCCGAGCCGGCGCTGACCGTCGCCGACCTGCGCGGCACCGACGCCGACGCCCGCCGCGCCGCCCTGTCGGAGCACGTCCGCGCCGAACAGGCCGCGCCCTTCGGGCCGCGGGCGCTCCCGCTGTGGCGGATGGCCGTCCACCTGCTGGCCGACGACGCCTTCCAGTGGACGGTGACCGACCACCACGCCATCCTCGACGGGTGGAGCCTGGCCGCCACGCTCACCGAGGTCGTCGGGTACTACCGGGAGCTGCTCGCGGGCCGGACGCCCGACCCCGCGCCGGTCGGCTCCCGCTTCCGCGACTACGTGGCCGCCGAACGCGCCGCGCTGGCCTCCCCCGACAGCGCCGCCTTCTGGCGGGACCTGCTGGTTGAGCGCCCCGACGGGCGCGCGCCCCGGCTGCCCGTCGACCACCTCGCGCCCCCGGCGGAGGCGAGCGATCCGCGGGCCCCGGTGGCGGCGGCGCTGCCACCCGCGCTGCGCGAACGGCTGGAGGCGCTGGGCCGGCGCTGCGGGGTGCCGCTGAAGTCGGTACTGCTCGCGGCCCACCTGCGGGTGCTGAGCGTGGCCACCGGGGACGTCGACGTCATCACCGGGCTGTCGTCGAACGGGCGGTTGGAGGAGGCCGGGGCGACGGAGGTGCGCGGGCTGTTCCTCAACACCCTGCCCTTCCGGCTCGACCTGTCCGGCGGGAGCTGGGAGGAGCTGGTCCGCGCCGTCTTCGACGCCGAACAGGAGATGCTGCCCCACCGCAGGTACCCGCTGGGCGCCCTGCAACGGGAGCTGGGCGGTGGCCCGCTCTTCGAGACCGGCTTCGTCTACCACCACTTCCGGCAGGTGGACGAGCTGGGCGCACAGGGCGACGGGAGCGCCGACGGCGAGCCGGTCGCGGGCGCGGGGCGCACCCACTTCCCGCTGCTGGTCGCGGTGAGCCGGGAGCCGGGCGACGACGGCCTGCGCCTGGAGCTGGAGTACGACGCCCGGGAGCTGACGGTCGGACAGGTGGCGTTGCTGCGGGACTACCACGTGCGGGCGCTGGAGGCGATGGTCGCCGACCCCTCGGCCGACTACGGGCAGGTCAGCCTGCTCGGGGAGACCGAGCGCGCGCTGCTCCGCCGGTGGAGCGGTGAAGGTGCGACGCTGCCGGTCTCCCTCATCCACGAGCGTGTGGTGCGCCGGGCACGGGAGACGCCACACGCCCCGGCCGTCACCTTCGAGGACCAGACCCTCACCTACGCCGAACTGGTCGGCCGCGCCACCCGCGTGGCCCGGGAGCTGACCGCACGCGGAGTC
>NZ_JAPKFL010000063.1 GCF_026262575.1 Streptomyces marinisediminis | reverse complement strand
AGCCGCGATCTCACCCTGCGAGTGGCCGAGCACGGCGGCCGGCTCCACACCGTGGGCACGCCACACCTCGGCCAGCGACACCATCACCGCCCACAACACCGGCTGCACCACATCCACCCGGTCCAGCCCGGGCGCGCCCTCCACCCCGCGGACCACGTCCAGCAGCGACCACTCCACGTGCGGCGCCAGCGCGGCGGCGCACTCCGCCATCCGCGCCGCGAACACCGGCGAAGACCCCAGCAGCTCGACGGCCATCCCCGCCCACTGCGCACCCTGACCGGGGAAGACGAACACCGGCCGGGCGGCGCTCCCGGCCACACCGGACACCACATCGCCACACGGCGCACCCGCCGCCAACGCCTCCAGCGCCGCCACGAACTCCGCACGGTCACCGGCCACCACCGCCGCCCGGTGCTCGAACGCCGACCGCGTCAACGCCAACGACCAGCCCACGTCCACAAGCCCGGCGTCCGGGCGCTCGCGGACCCACTCCGCAAGCCGCGCCGCCTGACCCGCCACAGCCCCCGCGGACTTGCCCGACAGCACCCACGGCACCACGGGCAGCTCGCGCGACGGCTCCTCGGCCGCCTCCCGCACCTCCTCGGCCTGCTCCACGATGAGGTGGGCGTTGGTGCCGCTGATACCGAAGGAGGAGACGCCCGCGCGGCGCGGTGCCCCCGTCTCCGGCCAGGCGCGCTGCTCGGTGACCAGCTCGACCGCGCCGGCCGACCAGTCGACGTGGGTGGAGGGGGCGTCCACGTGCAGCGTCTTCGGCAGCACCCCGTGCCGCATCGCCAGCACCATCTTCATCACGCCCGCGACCCCGGCGGCGGCCTGGGTGTGGCCGATGTTGGACTTCACCGAGCCCAGCAGCAGCGGCCGCCCCTCGGGGCGCTCCCGGCCGTAGGTGGCGAGCAGGGCCTGCGCCTCGATCGGGTCGCCGAGCCGGGTGCCGGTGCCGTGCGCCTCGACCACGTCGACCTGGTCGGCGGAGAGCCGGGCGCCCGCGAGGGCCTGGCGGATGACGCGCTGCTGGGACGGCCCGTTGGGCGCGGTGAGCCCGTTGGAGGCGCCGTCCTGGTTGACGGCCGAGCCCCGGATGACGGCCAGCACGTCGTGCCCGTTGCGCCGCGCGTCCGACAACCGCTCCAGCAGCAGCACCCCCACGCCCTCGGCCATGCCCATGCCGTCGGCGGAGTCAGCGAACGCCTTGCAGCGGCCGTCCTTGGCGAGCCCCTGCTGCCTGCTGAACTCCAGCAGTCCGCTGGGGTTGGGCATGATCGAGGCGCCCCCGGCCAGGGCGAGGGAGCACTCGCCGTTGCGCAGGGCCTGCGCGGCCAGGTGGAGGGCCACGAGCGAGGAGGAGCAGGCGGTGTCCAGGGTCACGGCCGGGCCTTCGAGGCCGAGCGTGTAGGACACGCGGCCGGACAGGACGGAGGTGACGGTGCCGGTGAGGATGTACCCCTCGGACCCGGCGGAGCCGCTGAGGTCGCCCCCGTAGCCCTGGCCGGCCGCCCCGACGAACACGCCGGTGGAGCTGCCGGCGAGGCCCGTGGGGTCGATGCCGGCGCGCTCCAGGGCCTCCCAGGAGGTCTCCAGCAGGAGCCGCTGCTGCGGGTCCATGGCCAGCGCCTCGCGCGGGGAGATGCCGAAGAACGCCGGGTCGAACTCGCCCGCGTCGTGCAGGAAGCCGCCTTCGAGGGCGTAGAGCTTGCCGCTGGCCGACGGGTCCGGGTCGTAGAGCTCGTCGACGTTCCACCCCCGGTCGGCGGGCAGGCCGGTGATGGCGTCGCCGCCGTCGGCCAGCAGCCGCCAGAGCTGCTCCGGGGTGCTGACGTCGCCGGGGAAGCGGCAGCTCATGGCGACGATCGCGACCGGCTCCGCCTCCTGCGCCCGCGACTCGGCGGTGCGTAGCTGCTGGCGGGTCTGCTGCAACTCCGCGACCACCCGGGTCAGGTACTCCCGCAGCTTCTCTTCATCCGCCATCGAACGTCGCTCCCGTCGGGTTCCAACTCGTAACAAGGGCCTGCGTGTGCTGCCGAAACTCGTGAGGGCAGGGTCAGGAGAGCCCGAGGTCCCTGTCGATGAGATCGAACAGCTCGTCGTTAGTGGCGGATTCGAGTCCCGCCACAGCGCCGTCCCGCTCCGCGGGCTCCCCGCTCCCGGGTTCGTCACCGCGGTGGAGCTTCGCGAGCAGCGACTCCAGGCGCATGACGACGCGGGTGCGGGCGATGTCGTCCCCGGCGCGCAGCGCCAGCGCCTCCTCCAGCCGGTCCAGGTCGGCGGCCGAGGGCAGCGTGTGCCCGGCGTCGGCGGGCAGGATCTCGGCCCGCAGCAGGGCGGCGAGCGCCGCCGGCGTGGGGTGGTCGAAGACCAGGGTGGCCGGGAGCCGCAGCCCCGTCGTGCCACCGAGCCGGTTGCGCAGCTCGACCGCGGTCAGCGAGTCGAAGCCGAGGTCGCTGAAGGCGCGGCGGGCCTCGACGGCCTGCGGGGCGGCGTGGCCGAGCACACCCGCGGTGTGGTCCCGCACGAGGTCGAGCAGGTGCTGTTCCTGCTCGGTCGCGGAGAGTTCGGCCAGCCGGGCGCGCAGCTCCGCGGCGGTGTCGGCGGCGGTGGACGCGTCCGCCTCCGCCGGGGCGTGCGCGGGCCGCGCGCCCGGGATCTCGCGGAGCAGCGGCCGGTCGGCGGAGAGGGTGAAGACGGTGGCGAACCGCTCCCAGTCCATGTCGGCGAGGACGACGTGGGCGTCCCCGTGGTCCACGGCCTGCTGGAGCGCGACCAGCGCCGGTTCCGGGTCCAGCGGCAGCACGCCGTGCCGCGTCAGCGGGGCCTGCGCCTCCCCGGCGCCCGCGGCCATGCCCGCCTCGGCCCACGGGCCCCAGGAGAGCGCGACGGCGGGCACGCCGCGCGCCCGGCCGCGCTGGGCGAGCGCGTCGAGGTGGGCGTTGGCGGCGGCGTAGACACCGTGGTCACCGACGCCCCACACCCCCGCGACGGAGGTGAAGTAGACGACCGCGTCCAGGTCGGCCGGGTCGAGCAGCTCCTCGAAGTGGTGTGCTCCGTGCACCTTGCCGCCCGCCACGTAGGCCGCCGCCTCGGCGCCGCACTCGCTCAGCGGGGCGAGCAGGCCGACGCCGGCCGCGTGCAGCACGGCGCGCACGGTGTCGCCGTCGGCGGCCAGCCCGTCCAGCAGCGCCCGCACGGCGTCGCGGTCGGCGACGTCGCAGGCCGCGAGCGTCACCCGCGCGCCCAGCGCCGCCAGCTCCGCCCGCAGGTCGGCTGCGCCCTCCGCGCGCTCGCCGGCCCGGCTGGTGAGCACCAGGTGGTCGGCGCCGTTGCGCGCGAGCCAGCGGGCCACCTGCCGGCCGACGGCGCCGGTGCCACCGGTGACGATCGCGGTCCCACCGGGCCGCCACGAGCGGGCCGGGCGCGCGCCGCCGGTGGCCGCGGGCACCAGGCGCCGGGTGAACACGCCGGACGCACGCACCGCGACCTGGTCCTCGACCCCGTCCCGGGGCGGCTGCGCGCCGGGGTTGCGCTGGGCGAGGACGCCGACCAGGCGGGCCAGGGCCTTGTCGTCCGGCCGCTCGGGCAGGTCCACCAGGCCGCCCCAGTGCCGGGGGTGCTCCAGGGCGGCGACCCTGCCCAGGCCCCACGCCTGCGCCTGCACCGGGCGGACGGGCGCCTCCGCGCCGCCGACGCCGACCGCGCCCCGGGTCAGCGACCACAGCGGTACCCCGTCCGCCAGCCCCGCGACCGCCTTCACCAGCGCGAGCGCGTCGACGAGCCCGGTGGGCACGGTGGCGTGCGCCGCGTGCGGGCGCTCGTCCAGCGCCACCAGGGACAGCACGCCGCCCACCGGGCGCTCGGCGTCCGCCGCGCGCCGCACGGCGTCCCGCAGCACTCCGGCCAGCTCGGGGCGGTCGGTGGCCGCGTCGTCGGTGAGCACCAGCCGCTCCGCCGTGGCGCCGTGGGCGCCGAGGGCCGCGGTGACGTCGCCCACCAGCGACTCGTCGGCGCCCTCGGCCGGGACGACTACGAGCCAGGTGCCGGTCAGCGCCGGCACGGTGGCCTCCGCCAGCGGGCGCCACACCACCCGGTAGCGCCACGCGTCGGCGGCCGACCGCTCGCCGCGCTCCCGGTGCCAGGCCGACAGGTGCGGCAGGACGTCGCCGAGCGCGGCCACCCGCGCGTCGTCCCCGGCCAGGTCGAGCGTCTCGCTGAGCCCCGCGAGGTCCGCCTGCCCGACGGCCTCCCAGAACGCCGCGTCCACCGCCCCGGCCCCGGCCCCGCCGACCGCGTCGCCCTCGGGGCGGCCGAAGGAGACCGA
>NZ_JAPKFL010000062.1 GCF_026262575.1 Streptomyces marinisediminis | reverse complement strand
ATCTGCGACGAGCCGGTCTCGGCGCTGGACGTCTCCGTCCAGGCCCAGGTGATCAACCTGATGGAGAAGCTGCAGAGCGACTTCAACCTGTCCTACATCTTCATCGCCCACGACCTGTCCATCGTGCGGCACATCTCCGACCGCGTCGGCGTGATGTACCTGGGCAAGATGGCCGAGATCGGCACCGACGCCGAGATCTACGACCACCCGACCCACCCGTACACCCAGGCGCTGCTCTCCGCCGTCCCCCAGCCGGACCCGGAGGGACGCGAGCAGCGGGAGCGCATCATCCTCACCGGTGACGTGCCCTCGCCCGCCGACCCGCCCTCGGGCTGCCGGTTCCGCACCCGGTGCTGGAAGGCGGTCGACAAGTGCGCGCAGGAGGTGCCGCTGCTGGCCGTCCCGCAGCACTTCGCGGACACCGAAGGCGGCGCCCACCACGATTCGGCGTGCCACTTCGCCGAGGAGCGGGACGTCCTGCGCGCCGCCTGACGCCCCGCACCCGACGCCGCCGCACGCGGCGAGCCCCGAGCCCACAGCGCCCACCCGGTCCGCCGGGTGGGCGCTGTGGTGTGCGCGGGCCCGGCCGCGGGCGCGAGACCGGCACCACAGCGCCCGGCGTCCTGCATACGGGCGGTTCCGGGGCTGAGCACCGCGCGCAGGCGTGCACGTCCGCCCATAAAGCGATGGTATGGGCGGGTTGTGGACGTATCGACCGAGGGAGGCACCTCATGCGCGGAGCCAGACGGGTCGGCAGGGCCGTCGCGTCGGTGACGGTCATCGCCCTGGCCGCGGCCGGCTGCGGGGGCGGGGACGGCGGCGGGGCCGGCGAAGGCGTCGTCCGCGCCTCCTGGGGCGACCCGCAGAACCCGCTGGAGCCGGCCAACACCAACGAGGTGCAGGGCGGCAAGGTCCTGGACATGATCTTCACCGGCCTCAAGGAGTACGACCCGGAGACGGGCGAGGCGCGGGACGCGATGGCCGAGTCCATCGAGACCGACGACCAGCGCACCTTCACCGTCACCCTCAAGGAGGGGTGGGAGTTCACCGACGGCACCCCGGTGACCGCCGCCTCCTTCGTGGACGCCTGGAACTACGGCGCCAACCTGGAGAACAACCAGGTCAACGCCTACTTCTTCCAGTTCATCGAGGGCTACGACGCGGTCCACCCGGCCGACGAGGGCGCCGAGCCCACCGCCGACGAGCTCTCCGGCCTGGAGGTCGTCGACGACCGCACCTTCCGCGTCACCCTCTCCGAGCCGTTCTCGCTGTGGCCCGAGACGCTGGGCTACACCGCCTACGCCCCGCTGCCGGAAGCCTTCTTCACCGACCGCGACGCGTGGCTGGAGCAGCCCGTCGGCAACGGCCCGTACCAGGTCGACTCCTACAACCCCGGCTCGTCCATGCGGCTGTCGCGCAACGAGGAGTACCCGGGCGAGGACGAGGCGCGCAACGAGGGCGTGGAGCTGCGCGTCTACACCTCCAACAACACCGCCTACACCGACCTGCAGGCCGGCAACCTCGACGTCATCGACGACATCCCCGCCTCCCAGGTGCGCAACGCGGAGAGCGACCTGGGGGGCCGGTACATCAACCAGCCCGCCGGCATCATCCAGACCGTCACCTTCCCGCTCTACCAGGAGGAGTGGCAGGGCGAGGACGCGGCGAAGGTGCGGCGCGGGCTGTCCATGGCGATCAACCGCGAGGAGATCACCGCGCAGATCTACGGCGACACCCGCACCCCCGCCACCGACTGGACCTCGCCGGTGCTCGGCGAGGAGGGCGGCTACGAGGAGGGCCTGTGCGGTGAGCCGTGCCGGTACGACCCGGAGCGGGCCAGGCAGCTCGTCGAGGAGGGCGGCGGCCTGCCCGGCGGCAGCGTCACCCTGACCTCCAACGTGGACACCGGCTCCCACCGCCAGTGGATGGACGCCGCCTGCAACAGCATCAACAACGTGCTGGACGACAACAACGCCTGCCGCGTCAACCCGGTCGCCACGTTCGCCGAGTTCCGCGAGCAGATCTCGGCCGACCGCATGACCGGCATGTTCCGGGCCGGCTGGCAGATGGACTACCCGCTCATCCAGAACTTCCTCCAGCCGCTGTACTACACCGACGCCTCCTCCAACGACGCCGGCTACAGCGACGCCGAGTTCGACCGGCTCATCGACGAGGCCAACGCCACGGCCGACGAGCAGGAGGCGGTGGAGAAGTTCAAGGAGGCCGAGCGGGTGCTCGCCCAGGACCTGCCCGCCCTCCCGCTGTGGTACCAGAACGGCAGCGCGGGCTACTCCGAGCGGGTGGACAACGTCCGGCTGAACCCGTTCTCCGTCCCCGTCTACAGCGAGATCACGGTCAACTGACCCGCTTCCGGGCCCGCCCCGCCGCTTCCGGCCGGGGGCGGGCCCGGCCCCGCAGCCGAGGAGGACCGCAGTGGGGCACTACGTCATCCGGCGCCTGCTCCAGATGGTCCCGGTGTTCATCGGGACCACCTTCCTGATCTTCGTCATGGTGCACGCGCTCGGCGACCCGGTCGCCGCGCTCTTCGGGGACCGCACCCCCGACCCGGCCACCGCCGCCCGGCTGCGCGCCGAGTTCAACCTCGACAAGCCGCTGTGGCAGCAGTACCTGCTCTACATGCGCAACATCTTCACCGGGGACTTCGGCACCGCCTTCAACGGCCGCCCGGTGATCGACCTGCTGGCCACCGCGTTCCCCATCTCCTTCCGGCTCATGGTGGTGGCCGTCGTCTTCGAGATCGTCATCGGCCTCGCCCTGGGCGTGGTCTCCGGGCTGCGCCGCGGCGGCGGCGTCGACTCCTCGGTGCTGCTGCTGACGCTCGTGGTCATCGCCATCCCCACGTTCGTCACCGGCGTGCTCTTCCAGTTCCTCTTCGGCGTGCGGCTCGGCTGGACGGCGCCCGCCGTCAGCCCCGAGGCGCCGTACGGCGAACTGCTGCTGCCGGGGCTGATCCTGGCGCTGGTGTCGCTGGCCTACGTCACCCGCCTCACCCGCACCTCGGTGGCCGAGAACGCCCGCGCCGACTACGTGCGCACCGCCGTCGCCAAGGGGCTGCGCCGCCGGCGCATCGTCACCCGGCACCTGCTGCGCAACTCGCTGATCCCGGTCGTCACCTACCTCGGCACGGACATCGGCGCCCTGATGGCCGGGGCGCTGGTCACCGAGCGCATCTTCAACATCCAGGGCGTCGGCTACCAGCTCTACCAGGGGGTGCTGCGGCAGAACTCGCCCACCGTCGTCGGGTTCGTGACGATCCTCGTGCTGATCTTCCTCGTCGCCAACCTGCTCGTCGACCTCCTGTACGCCGTGCTCGACCCGAGGATCCGCTATGCCTGAGCAGCGTCCCCACGACCCCCCGGGCGGCCCCGACACCTCGCAGGCCATCGGCGGCGCGGGCAGCAACGTCGACCTGCCCCACGCCGAGGGCGAGGCGCTGGAGTACGACCGCGAGGAGCCGGGCCCGGGCGAGCAGGAGGCGGCCCGCAGCCTGTGGTCGGACGCCTGGCACGACCTGCGGCGCCGGCCGGTGTTCCTGGTGTCCGCGCTGCTCATCCTCTTCCTCGTCACCATCTCGGTGTGGCCGGGCCTGATCGCCACCGGCGACCCGCTGGAGTGCCGGATCAGCCGCTCGCTGGGCGGCGCGCGCCCCGGGCACTGGTTCGGTTTCGACACCCAGGGCTGCGACGTCTACACCCGCACCGTCTACGGGGCCCGCGCCTCGGTGACCGTCGGCATCTGCGCCACCCTCGGGGTCACCCTGCTCGGGGCGCTCTTCGGCGGGCTGGCCGGCTACTTCGGCGGCGCCGCCGACGCGCTGCTCTCCCGCGTCACCGACGTCTTCTTCGGCATCCCGATCATCCTGGGCGCCCTGGTGTTCCTGGCGATGATCGAGGTCAAGGGCATCTGGCCCGTCGTCGGCGTCATCGCGGTGCTGGCCTGGCCGCAGATCGCGCGCATCGCCCGCGGCGCCGTCATCACCGCCAAGCAGCACGACTACGTGCACGCCGCGCAGGCGCTCGGCGCCGGGCACACCCGGCTGATGCTGCGGCACATCCTGCCCAACGCGGTGGCGCCGGTCATCGTCGTCGCCACCATCGCGCTGGGCACCTACATCGCCCTGGAGGCGACGCTCAGCTTCCTCGGCGTCGGGCTGCGACCGCCGACCGTCTCCTGGGGGGTGGACATCTCCAACGCCTCCGAGGGCATGCAGTTCCGCAACGCCCCGCACATCCTGCTCTACCCCGCCGCCGCGCTCAGCGTGACCGTCCTGGCCTTCATCATGCTCGGCGACGCGGTGCGCGACGCCCTCGACCCCAAGCTGCGCTGAGGAGTTGACGCCCATGGCCGCCACCCTGCTGGACGTGCGCGACCTGTACGTGGAGTTCCGCACCCGCGACGGCGTGGTCAAGGCCGTCAACGGGGTGAGCTACACGGTGGAGGCGGGCGAGACGCTGGCGGTGCTGGGGGAGTCCGGTTCGGGCAAGTCGGTGACCGCGCAGGCGATCATGGGCATCCTGGACACGCCTCCCGGCCGCATCGCGCACGGCCGGATCGTCTTCCAGGGCGAGGACCTGCTGACCCTGCCCGCCGAGGCCCGGCGCCGGGTGCGCGGGGCCCGGATGGCGATGATCTTCCAGGACGCCCTCTCCTCGCTCAACCCCGTGCTCAGCGTCGGCTACCAGCTCGCCGAGATGTTCCACGTCCACCGCGGCGCCTCCCGCAAGGAGGCCACGGCCAGGGCG
>NZ_JAPKFL010000061.1 GCF_026262575.1 Streptomyces marinisediminis | reverse complement strand
CTACACAGTGGACGCAAGCAACTATGGACAAGCCCTCGGCCTATTAGTACCGGTCAACTCCACCCATTACTGAGCTTCCATATCCGGCCTATCAACCCGGTCGTCTACCGGGAGCCTTACCCCCTTAAAGAGGTGGGAGCCCTCATCTCGAAGCAGGCTTCCCGCTTAGATGCTTTCAGCGGTTATCCTTTCCGAACGTAGCCAACCAGCCATGCCCTTGGCAGAACAACTGGCACACCAGAGGTCCGTCCGTCCCGGTCCTCTCGTACTAGGGACAGCCCTTCTCAAGACTCCTACGCGCACAGCGGATAGGGACCGAACTGTCTCACGACGTTCTAAACCCAGCTCGCGTACCGCTTTAATGGGCGAACAGCCCAACCCTTGGGACCGACTCCAGCCCCAGGATGCGACGAGCCGACATCGAGGTGCCAAACCATCCCGTCGATATGGACTCTTGGGGAAGATCAGCCTGTTATCCCCGGGGTACCTTTTATCCGTTGAGCGACGGCGCTTCCACAAGCCACCGCCGGATCACTAGTCCCGACTTTCGTCCCTGCTCGACCCGTCAGTCTCACAGTCAAGCTCCCTTGTGCACTTACACTCACCACCTGATGACCAACCAGGCTGAGGGAACCTTTGGGCGCCTCCGTTACTCTTTAGGAGGCAACCGCCCCAGTTAAACTACCCACCAGACACTGTCCCTGATCCGGATCACGGACCCAGGTTAGACATCCAGCACGACCAGAGTGGTATTTCAACAACGACTCCACCACCACTAGCGTGATGACTTCACAGTCTCCCACCTATCCTACACAAGCCGAACCGAACACCAATATCAAGCTATAGTAAAGGTCCCGGGGTCTTTCCGTCCTGCTGCGCGAAACGAGCATCTTTACTCGTACTGCAATTTCACCGGGCCTATGGTTGAGACAGTCAAGAAGTCGTTACGCCATTCGTGCAGGTCGGAACTTACCCGACAAGGAATTTCGCTACCTTAGGATGGTTATAGTTACCACCGCCGTTTACTGGCGCTTAAGTTCTCAGCTTCGCCCCACCAAAAGCAGAGCTAACCGGTCCCCTTAACGTTCCAGCACCGGGCAGGCGTCAGTCCGTATACATCGCCTTACGGCTTCGCACGGACCTGTGTTTTTAGTAAACAGTCGCTTCTCGCTGGTCTCTGCGGCCACCCCCAGCTCACCCAGCACATGGGATCACCAGAAGAGGCCCCCCTTCTCCCGAAGTTACGGGGGCATTTTGCCGAGTTCCTTAACCATAGTTCACCCGAACGCCTCGGTATTCTCTACCTGACCACCTGAGTCGGTTTAGGGTACGGGCCGCCATACAACTCGCTAGAGGCTTTTCTCGACAGCATAGGATCATCCACTTCACCACAACGGCTCGGCATCAGGTCTCAGACACATGTTGCACGGATTTACCTGCACAACGCCCTACACCCTTACCCCGGGACAACCACCGCCCGGGCTGGACTACCTTCCTGCGTCACCCCATCACTCACCTACTACCCCCTCGGATCAGCGGCTCCACCACACCCACACCACTCAAAGAGCAGCACGGGGGGCTTCACGGCCTTAGCATCAGAGGATTCGATGTTGGACGCCATACAGCGGGTACCGGAATATCAACCGGTTATCCATCGACTACGCCTGTCGGCCTCGCCTTAGGCCCCGACTTACCCTGGGCAGATCAGCTTGACCCAGGAACCCTTAGTCAATCGGCGCAAGAGTTTCCCACTCTTGTATCGCTACTCATGCCTGCATTCTCACTCGTGAACCATCCACAACTACCTTACGGTGCTGCTTCACCCGGCACACGACGCTCCCCTACCCACCCACACACCCGTTAAGGCTACCTGTGTGAGTGACACGACTTCGGCGGTGTACTTGAGCCCCGCTACATTATCGGCGCGGAATCACTTGACCAGTGAGCTATTACGCACTCTTTCAAGGATGGCTGCTTCTAAGCCAACCTCCTGGTTGTCTCTGCGACTCCACATCCTTTCCCACTTAGCACACGCTTAGGGGCCTTAGTCGATGCTCTGGGCTGTTTCCCTCTCGACCATGGAGCTTATCCCCCACAGTCTCACTGCCGCGCTCTCACTTACCGGCATTCGGAGTTTGGCTAAGGTCAGTAACCCGGTAAGGCCCATCGCCTATCCAGTGCTCTACCTCCGGCAAGAAACACACGACGCTGCACCTAAATGCATTTCGGGGAGAACCAGCTATCACGGAGTTTGATTGGCCTTTCACCCCTAACCACAGGTCATCCCCCAGGTTTTCAACCCTGGTGGGTTCGGGCCTCCACGACCTCTTACAGCCGCTTCACCCTGCCCATGGCTAGATCACTCCGCTTCGGGTCTAGGGCACGCTACTCAACGCCCTCTTAGGACTCGCTTTCGCTACGGCTCCCCCACACGGGTTAACCTCGCAACATACCGCAAACTCGCAGGCTCATTCTTCAAAAGGCACGCAGTCACGACCGCGCATGACAAGCACACACGGCGACGCTCCCACGGCTTGTAGGCACACGGTTTCAGGTACTATTTCACTCCGCTCCCGCGGTACTTTTCACCATTCCCTCACGGTACTATCCACTATCGGTCACCAGGGAATATTTAGGCTTAACGGGTGGTCCCGCCAGATTCACACAGGATTTCTCGGGCCCCATGCTACTTGGGTGATCCTCAAGCAAGTTGCTGACGTTTCAGCTACGGGGGTCTTACCCTCTACGCCGGGCCTTTCGCATGCCCTTCGCCTACATCAACAATTTTTGACTCGCCGACCGGCCGGCAGACCGATCAAGAGAACTCCCACAACCCCGCACACGCAACCCCTGCCGGGTATCACACGCCCGCGGTTTAGCCTCATCCGGTTTCGCTCGCCACTACTCCCGGAATCACGGTTGTTTTCTCTTCCTACGGGTACTGAGATGTTTCACTTCCCCGCGTTCCCTCCACACTGCCTATGCGTTCAGCAGCGGGTGACAGCCCATGACGACTGCCGGGTTTCCCCATTCGGACACCCCCGGATCACAGCTCGGTTGACAGCTCCCCGGGGCCTATCGCGGCCTCCCACGTCCTTCATCGGTTCCTGGTGCCAAGGCATCCACCGTGCGCCCTTAAAAACTTGGCCACAGATGCTCGCGTCCACTGTGCAGTTCTCAAACAACAACCAGCCACCCGTCACACACCCACACAGGAGTGCTACACCGGGACCGGCACCAAAGGACCACAGCCACCACGGCCGTGCCCTCAGACACCCAACAGCGCACCCGGCCCACCCAGCAGACCCGTCCGCGTTCCACACCCCCACAGAGGCAGTACTAACCAACGAACCCACCAAACAGACCGAATAGTCAACGTTCCACCCATGAGCAACCAGCATCGGACACGCGCCGATGTACTGGCCTCTGCCAGCCAGCCGAAACTGACCAGAAGACGCTCCTTAGAAAGGAGGTGATCCAGCCGCACCTTCCGGTACGGCTACCTTGTTACGACTTCGTCCCAATCGCCAGTCCCACCTTCGACGATTCCCTCCCCACAAGGGGGTTAGGCCACCGGCTTCGGGTGTTACCGACTTTCGTGACGTGACGGGCGGTGTGTACAAGGCCCGGGAACGTATTCACCGCAGCAATGCTGATCTGCGATTACTAGCGACTCCGACTTCATGGGGTCGAGTTGCAGACCCCAATCCGAACTGAGACCGGCTTTTTGAGATTCGCTCCACCTCACGGCATCGCAGCTCATTGTACCGGCCATTGTAGCACGTGTGCAGCCCAAGACATAAGGGGCATGATGACTTGACGTCGTCCCCACCTTCCTCCGAGTTGACCCCGGCAGTCTCCTGTGAGTCCCCACCACCCCGAAGGGCGTGCTGGCAACACAGAATAAGGGTTGCGCTCGTTGCGGGACTTAACCCAACATCTCACGACACGAGCTGACGACAGCCATGCACCACCTGTACACCGACCACAAGGGGGACCGTGTCTCCACGGTTTTCCGGTGTATGTCAAGCCTTGGTAAGGTTCTTCGCGTTGCGTCGAATTAAGCCACATGCTCCGCCGCTTGTGCGGGCCCCCGTCAATTCCTTTGAGTTTTAGCCTTGCGGCCGTACTCCCCAGGCGGGGAACTTAATGCGTTAGCTGCGGCACGGACGACGTGGAATGTCGCCCACACCTAGTTCCCAACGTTTACGGCGTGGACTACCAGGGTATCTAATCCTGTTCGCTCCCCACGCTTTCGCTCCTCAGCGTCAGTATCGGCCCAGAGATCCGCCTTCGCCACCGGTGTTCCTCCTGATATCTGCGCATTTCACCGCTACACCAGGAATTCCGATCTCCCCTACCGAACTCTAGCCTGCCCGTATCGAATGCAGACCCGGGGTTAAGCCCCGGGCTTTCACATCCGACGCGACAAGCCGCCTACGAGCTCTTTACGCCCAATAATTCCGGACAACGCTCGCACCCTACGTATTACCGCGGCTGCTGGCACGTAGTTAGCCGGTGCTTCTTCTGCAGGTACCGTCACTTGCGCTTCTTCCCTGCTGAAAGAGGTTTACAACCCGAAGGCCGTCATCCCTCACGCGGCGTCGCTGCATCAGGCTTGCGCCCATTGTGCAATATTCCCCACTGCTGCCTCCCGTAGGAGTCTGGGCCGTGTCTCAGTCCCAGTGTGGCCGGTCGCCCTCTCAGGCCGGCTACCCGTCGTCGCCTTGGTAGGCCATCACCCCACCAACAAGCTGATAGGCCGCGGGCTCATCCTGCACCGCCGGAGCTTTCCACCACCAGACCATGCGGCCGGCAGTCGTATCCGGTATTAGACCCCGTTTCCAGGGCTTGTCCCAGAGTGCAGGGCAGATTGCCCACGTGTTACTCACCCGTTCGCCACTCTTCCACCACCGAAGCGGCTTCATCGTTCGACTTGCATGTGTTAAGCACGCCGCCAGCGTTCGTCCTGAGCCAGGATCAAACTCTCCGTGAATGCTTTCAACCACTCACGAGAGCGGCACCACGCCGGGAGGAATAACCCCGACCGGTGCACAGC
>NZ_JAPKFL010000060.1 GCF_026262575.1 Streptomyces marinisediminis | reverse complement strand
ACAACAGCAGACCCACCCCCTCGGCCCACCCCGTCCCGTCCGCCCCCGCCGAGAACGACTTGCACCGGCCGTCGGGCGACAGGCCGCGCAGCCGGGAGAACTCGACGAAGGGCATGGGCGTGGCCAGCACCGTCACGCCGCCGGCCAGCGCGAGTCCGCACTCGCCGCGGCGCAGCGCGCCCGCCGCCAGGTGCAGGGCGACCAGCGAGGACGAGCACGCGGTGTCGACCGTGACCGCCGGGCCCTCCAGCCCGAAGGTGTAGGCCAGCCGGCCCGACGCGACGCTGCCGGCGCTGCCGCTGTAGAGGTAGCCCTCGAACTCCTGCGGCGGCAGGTGGGGGCGGGAGCCGTAGTCGTTGTACATGGCGCCGACGAACACGCCCGTGCGGCTGCCGCGCACCGAGTCCGGCACGATCCGCGCCCGCTCGAAGGTCTCCCAGGCGGTCTCCAGCAGCAGCCGCTGCTGCGGGTCGGTGGCCAGCGCCTCGCGCGGGGACATCCCGAAGAACTCGGGGTCGAACTCGTCCGCGTCGTGCAGGAACCCGCCGTGCCGGGTGGAGGAGTGGCCGACCGCCTCGGGGTCGGCGTCGTAGAGGTCCTCGGGCCACCCGCGGTGCTCGGGGAAGGGCGACACCGCGTCGACGCCGTCGGCGACCACCCGCCACAGGTCCTCGGGCGACCGCACCCCGCCGGGGTAGCGGCAGGCCATGCCGACGATCGCGATCGGCTCCTGGTCCTTCTCCTCCACCTCGCGCAGACGCTTGCGGGTGGCACGAGCGTCGGCCACCGCACGCTTGAGGTACTGGCGGAGTTGGTTCTCGTCACTCACGTTCGTCTCAGCTCCATGGTCGAGTGTGGAAGGGGGACGGTGGGTGCGGCCGGGTCAGTCGAACTCGTCGACGAGGGCGAACAGGTCCTCGTCGGTCGCGGTCTCCAGGTCGTCGCCGTCCTCGTCGGACGGGGCGGTGCCGTCGGCCAGCTCCAGCAGTTCCCTGAGCCGGGCGACGACGCGCTCCTGTGCCGAGGCGTCGGTCAGCGCCTCCGGCAGCAGGCCCCGCAGCCGGTCGAGGTCGGCCAGCAGAGGTTCGGCCGGGGACGGGGCCGTGGTCTCGACGCTCAGCTCCGCGCGCAGGTAGCGGGCCAGGGCGCCGGGGTTGGGGTGGTCGAAGACGACCGTGGTGGGCAGCCGCAGCCCCGTGGCGCCGCCCAGCTGGTTGCGCAGCTCGATCGCGGTGAGGGAGTCGAACCCGACCTCGCTGAAGGCGCGGGCCGCGTCGATCGCCGCGGGGTCGGAGTGGCCCAGGACGGCGGCCGTCTTGGCCCGGACCAGGTCGGTGAGCACCCGCTCCTGTTCGGCCGGCGGCAGCGGGGCGAGGCGCTCGGGCAGCGACGCCTGCTGCCGGGGCGCGGCGGCGGGCCGGGGTGCCAGCCCGCGCAGGACGGCGGGGAGCTGCGTCGCGGCGCGCAGCGCCGGGGTGTCCAGGTGCGTGAGGGCCTGGACGGGGCGGTCGAGGGTGAGGGCGGTGTCGAACAGCGCCGTGGCCTCGGGCGCGGTGAGGGGCCTGAGCCCGAGCCGGGACAGGCGTTGCAGGTCGGCGTCCGACAGGTGGGCGCTCAGGGCGCTGGTGTCGTCCCACAGGCCCCAGGCCAGCGAGTGGGCGGGGAGCCCGGCCGCGTGCCGGTGGTGGGCCAGGGCGTCCAGGAAGGTGTTGGCCGCCGCGTAGTTGGCCTGCCCCGGAGTGCCCAGCAGACCCGCCACCGAGGAGTACAGCACGAACGCCGACAGCTCGCGGTCCCGCGTCAGCTCGTGCAGGTTCCACGCCCCGTCCACCTTCGGACGCAGCACACCCGCGAGCTGCTCCGCCGACAGGGAGGCGATCGTCGCGTCGTCCGTCGTGCCCGCGGTGTGGACGACGGCGGTCAGCGGGTGCTCCTCCGGCACGTCGGCGAGCACCGCCGCCAACGCCTCCCGGTCGGCCGCGTCGGCCGCCACCACCCGCACCCGCGCCCCCAGCTCACCCAGCTCCCGCACCAACTCCCCCGCACCCGGACTGTCCAGACCCCGCCGACTCAGCAGCAGCAGACGCCGCACCCCGTGCACAGCCACCAGATGCCGCGCCAGAATCGCCCCCAGCGCCCCGGTGCCACCGGTGATCAGCACCGTGCCGTCCCGGCCGTCCGCGCCGGCCAGGGCCGGCGGCGCGAGGGTGCCGGGGTCGGCGGGCGCGAGCCGGGGGACGAACGCCTGCCCGGCCCGCAGGAGGAGCTGTGGTTCGCCGGTGGCCAGCGCCGCGCCGAGGGCCTGGCGGGTCCCGGCGTGGTCGTCGGCGTCGACGAGGGTGATGCGGCCGGGCTGTTCGGCCTGGGCCGAGCGGAGCAGGCCCCAGCCGCCGGCCGACGCCAGGTCGGTGAGGTCCTCGCCGTCGCGGGGGACGGCTCCGCTGGTGAGCACGACCAGGTGCGTGGCGGCGAAGTGCTCGTCGGTCAGCCAGTCCCGCACGGTGCCCAGCAGGTCGGCCAGGGCGGCGCGGGTCGCGGCGGGGACGCCGTCCGCGCCCCCGGTTCGCGGCGGGTCCAGCGGGAGCAGGACCGTCGCGGGGGCGGGCGCGCCGTCGTCGACCGCCCGGCGCAGCGCGGCGAGGTCGGCGTGGGTGCGGTCGCCGGGCAGGCCGCGGTCCGGGCCGAGGACGGTCCACTCCGGGGCGGCGGAGGCGGTGTCGAGCGGCACGGGGTCCCAGCGCAGGTCGAACAGCGCCCGGGAGGGCCGCGCGGTCGCCGCCGGCAGGTCGCCGGGGGACAGCGGGCGCAGCAGCAGCTCCTCCACCGCGGCCACGGGCTGCCCCGCGTCGTCGGTGAGGGTGAGCCCGACCGCGACGGTGGTGTCGTCGGACTTCCGCAGCGTGAGCCGGGCCCGGACCGCGTCCGCGCCGGGGGCGGAGAGGCTGACGCCGGACCAGGAGAACGGCACCATGGGACGCGTCGCCACGTCCGCCACCCCGGGCAGCAGCGGGTGCAGCACCGCGTCGAGCAGCGCCGGGTGCAGCGCGTGCCCCGCGGTGGCGGGGTGCTCGTCGGACAGGGCGACGCGGGCGTAGAGGTCGTCCTGGTGCCGCGCGACCGCGTGCAGGTTCTGGAACAGCGGCCCGTACCGGTAGTCGTGCTCGTCGGCGAGCCGGGCGTAGACGTCGTCGAGGTCGATCTCCAGGGCCCCGGTCGGCGGCCGCGTGTCGGCGGGCGGCGCGGCGGCCGGGCCGGGGCTCACCGCGCCCTCGGCGTGCCGGGTCCACGGCCGGTCCGCGCCGTCCTGGGCGCCGGCCGCCCGGGAGTGGACGGTCAGCGGACGCCGCCCCGTGTCGTCGGGGGCGCCGACGGTGACCTGGAGCTGGACGTCGTCGTGCTCCCCGAGCACCAGCGGCGCGGTCAGGGTGAGCTCGTCGACCAGCGCGCAGCCGACCTGCCGGGCGGCGTGCAGCGCGAGGTCCACGAAGGCGGCCCCGGGCAGCAGCACGGTGCCCAGCACGGTGTGGTCGGCCAGCCACGGGTCGCCGCGCAGCCCCACGCGTCCGGTGAGGACGGTGAGGTCGCTGCCCGCCAGGTCCACCGCCGCACCGAGGAGCGGGTGGCCGGCCGCGTCGAGGCCGAGGTCGGCGGCGTCGCCGACGGTGTCCGCCGCCGTCAGCCAGTAGCGCTGCCGCTGGAAGGGGTAGCCGGGCAGCGGCACGCGGCGGCCGCCGGGGAGGACGGCGTCCCAGTCGAGGCCGGTGCCGCGCAGGCCGCAGCGGGTCAGGGCGGAGGCGGCGGTCAGCGTCTCGGGCCGCTGGGCGCGCAGCAGCGGGGCCGCCGAGGCGGGCGGTGCCGTCAGGCAGGGCTGCACCAGCGCCGAGAGCACCCCGTCGGGCCCCAGTTCCAGGTAGTCGGTGACGCCCTCGGCCGCCAGGCGGCGCACCCCGTCGGCGAAGCGCACCGCCTGCCTGACCTGGTCCACCCAGTAGCGCGGGGTGCACAGTGTCGCGGCGTCCACCAGGTCTCCGGTGACGGTGGACACGATCGGCAGCGCGGGCGGGTGGAAGGCGACCTGCTCGGCCACCCGCGCGAAGGCGTCGAGCATGCCGTCCATGCGGTGGGAGTGGAACGCGTGCGAGACGACGAGCCGCTTGACCTTGCGGCCCTCGGCCCGCCACCGCTCCTCCAGCGCGGCGACCGCCTCCTCGTCACCGGAGACGACGACGGAGCGGGGGCCGTTGACCGCCGCCAGGCTCACCCCGTCGGGCAGGGTGACCTCGGCCTCCTCGGCCTCCACCGCGAGCATCGCGCCGCCGGGGGGCAGCGCCTCCATCAGCCGGCCCCGGGCCGCCACCAGGGTGCAGGCGTCGGCGAGCGAGAGGACGCCGGCGACGTGGGCGGCGGCGAACTCGCCGACGGAGTGGCCCAGCAGGTAGTCCGGGGTGACGCCCCAGGACTCCGCGAGCCGGAACAGTGCCACCTCCAGCGCGAACAGGGCGGGTTGCGCGTACGCGGTGCGGTTCAGCTCGTCCCCGCCGTCGAACACCAGCTTCGCCAGCCCGGGTTCGAAGTGGGCGCAGACCTCGTCGAAGGCGGCGGCGAAGACCGGCGAGGCCGCGTGCAGCTCGCGGCCCATGCCCGGCCGCTGGCTGCCCTGCCCCGTGAACAGGAACGCGGTGCCGGTGCGCGGGCCGCTCTGGGCGCGCACGACCCCGGGGGCGTCCTCGCCCCGGGCCAGCGCGTCCAGGGCGTCCAGCAGTTCGTCCCGGTCGTGGCCGAGCACGGCGGCCCGGTGCTCGTGCCGGGCGCGTCCGGTGGCGAGGGAGAGGCCGACGTCGAGCGGGGCCAGCTCGGGGCGCTCCCCGACGTGCCGCCGCAGCCGTTCGGCCTGGGCCCGCAGGGCGGCGTCCGTCTTGGCGGAGAGCACCCACGGCAGCGCAAGGCCCGGCTCCGGGCGCGGCTCGTCCCGTTCCGCGGGGGGTGCGGCGGGCGCCTGTTCGATGACGACGTGGGCGTTGGTGCCGCTGATCCCGAAGGAGGAGACGGCGGCGCGGCGGGGGTGGGTGGTCTCGGGCCAGTCGCGGGCCTCGGTGAGCAGGGCCAGGGCGGAGCCGTCCCAGTCGACGTGGGGGGTGGGCTCCTGGGCGTGCAGGGTGCGCGGCAGCACGCCGTGCCGCATC
>NZ_JAPKFL010000006.1 GCF_026262575.1 Streptomyces marinisediminis | reverse complement strand
GTGCCGTGTCAGTCAGGGTTTGCCCGTCAAGGAGCGGCGTCCGGTGCGGTGCATCGCAAGGCGCCGGATCGGCGGCGTAGTGGGCGTAGGGGGCCTACTCGGTCGATTCGGCAACGCCGCGAGGCGCCGTGCCGGGCGTCGCGGCGGCGGGAACGGTCAGGCGGGGCCCAGGGGCCGGCCGGGTGCGGCCGGACGACGGGCGCGGCGGTCACAGATCGAGGTCGACGACGACGGGGGCGTGGTCGGAGGGGCTCTTGCCCTTGCGCGCCTCCCGGTCGACGTAGGCGTCGGTGACGGCGGCGCGGAACGGCGCGTTGCCGTAGACGAGGTCGATGCGCATGCCGCGGTTCTTGGGGAAGCACAACTGCCGGTAGTCCCAGTAGGTGAACGGCACGTCGTACTTCAGCGGACGCGGCCGGACGTCGTCCAGCCCCGTCTCGCGCAGCGCGGCGAGCTTGTCGCGCTCGGCCGGCGTGACGTGCGTGGCGCCCTCGAACTGGGTGATGTCGTGCACGTCCTCGTCGGTGGGGGCGATGTTGAAGTCGCCCAGTATGGCGAACGGGCGCTCACCGCCGGCCTCCTGCTCCGCGATCGAGCGCAGCGCGTCGAGCCACCGCAGCTTGTACTCGTAGTGCGGGTGGCCGACCTCGCGCCCGTTGGGCACGTACACCGACCACACGCGCACACCCGCGCACACCGCGCTCACCGCCCGCGGCTCGTGCCGGCCCTCGAACTCCGGACCGCCGACGAGGCCGGTGACCGGCTCGTGGAGGCCGACGCGGGAGAGGATCGCCACGCCGTTCCAGCGCCCGTCCGCCTGCACCGCGGCCTCGTACCCGGCCTCCCGCAGCGCGGCGGCCGGGAACTGCTCCTCGGTGCACTTGAGCTCCTGCAGGCACAGCACGTCCGGTGCGGCGGCCTCCAGCCAGGCCAGCAGCCGTTCGATGCGGGGGTTGACGCCGTTGACGTTCCAGGTGGCGATGCGCGTGACCATGGGCCCCAACCTACCGGGGGCCACCGACAGCCGGGCGCCGACGGCACGGCGACCCGGCGATACGGCGGCACGGCGCCCCGGCCGCGCGGGACTCCAGCGCCCTGGCGACCCGGCGCCACGGCGCCCCGGCGGGGGCTGCGGCGGGTGGCTCAGACCTCGGCCGACTCGCCCGGCGCCAGGCGCAGGTGCTCGGCGTCCCCCACGCCCGGCCCGGCGGGGCCGAGCATGCGCCCGTAGATGCCGAGGCCGTTGTCCGACAGCAGCCCGTCGTGCACGTCGTAGGCGCGGCGGGGCCGCACCTCGCGCACGTAGTCGACGACCTCCGACAGCTTGCTCCACGGCGCGTGCACGGGCAGCAGCAGCGTCTCCACCGGGCGCCCGGGCACGGTGAGCGCGTCGCCGGGGTGGAAGACCGCCCCGTCCACCAGGTAGCCGACGTTGGTGACGCGCGGCAGGTCCGGGTGGATGACGGCGTGCAGCTCCCCGTGGGCCTCGATCTCGAAACCGGCGGCCTGGAAGGCGTCACCGTGCCCCACGGTGTGCACCCGCCCCGGGAAGGCGGCGGCGAGCTGTTCGGCGACGCTGCGCAGCGTCCAGATCTCCGTGGCCGGGTCGGCCTCCAGCGCGGTGCGCAGGCGGCCCTCGTCGAAGTGGTCGGGGTGCTCGTGGGTGACGAGGACGGCCTCGGCGCCCACGGCCGCGTCCGGCTCGCTGAAGTTCCCCGGGTCGATGACGAGCGTGCGCCCGTTCCGCTCCAGCCGGACGCAGGCGTGGCCCTTCTTCGTCAGTAGCGTGTCCATGCCGGGCATTGTGCTCCCCACCCGGCCCGCCCCGCCCACCCGCGACACGCCGGGCGAGGGCCGGGAGCGGCCGGTGCGGCGGCGCGGCGTGCGGCGGTTGGGCGCGTGGCCCGTGCTGCCCGCCGGGCGCCGGCACGGCGTGCGGGGTCGGCGTTCGCCAGGCCGCTTCCGCGCCGCGCCGCCCCGCCCCGTCCCCCGCGCACGACGCACCCGCCGCGCGGGGTCAGAAGGTGACGGTGGAGACGACGTGGACCTGGGGGCGTTCGGGCTTGGTGCGGTCGACGGTGACGGCGACCTCGGGGCGCGGCCCGGGAAGGTCGACCGTGGTGTGCCCGTAGGCCCGGCCGGGGCGGTCGACGTCCCACCCCACGGTGTCGGCCTGGCGCGCGCTGACGCCCGCCGCCCGGGGGGAGAGCGCGGCGGCGCTCGTGCCCAGGCGGCGCAGGAACGCCTCCAGGCCCTCCGGTGAGGTGCGGAACTGCACGTACAGGGAGCTGGTCTCCCAGGAGTTCGTCTCGTAGTAGCCGACGTAGGTGGACCCGCGGGGGACGGGCACCTCGTACACCCGGCGGGTGACCTTGCGCGGCCACTCCCACACCAGGCCGGTGGCGGCGGCGATGGCCTGCTTGTCCTTGCCGCTGTCGCGGCTCTGGTGGGCCGAGAGCACCAGGTAGCCGGCCGGGAGCGCGATGAGCAGGACGACCACGACGGCCGTCGGCCAGCGGCGGCGGGGCCGGCGGGGCGCACCGGGCGCGAGCGCCGTCACCGGCTCAGCTCCCGGCCGGGGCGGGGGGCGAGGCCGAGCTGCGCGGCGGCCCGCTCGTAGCGTTCGTAGCGCTCCAGACGGCGCCGGGTGGCCCGGCGGAAGCGGCGGGCGACGAGGCGGGCGAGGTCGGCGGCGCCGACCATGCCGGCCTCGGGGCCGAGCTCGGCGCGCACGATGCGCGCCTCGGGGCGGTAGCCGCGTCCGGTCAGGTGCCGCCGGAAGGACTCGCGGGCCGGGTCGATCAGCAGCTCGTCGGCCTCGCTGACCCCGCCGCCGATGACGAAGCAGGACGGGTCGAGCGCGGCGGCCAGGTTGGCGATCCCGAGGCCGAGCCAGCCGCCGATCTCCCCCAGCAGCTCGATACACATGGCGTCGCCCTCGCGGGCCAGGTCGGTGATGAGCGGCCCGGTGACCTCGCCGATCTCGCCGCCGACGCGGTCGATGAGGTGGTACGCCACCGGGGAGTCGGTCGCCGCCAGCTCCCGCGCCTCGCGGACCAGCGCGTTGCCGGAGCTGTACTGCTCCCAGCAGCCCCGGTTGCCGCACGGGCAGCGGTGCCCGGCGGGGACGACCTGCATGTGGCCGAACTCCCCGGCCACCCCGTACCTGCCGCGCTTGACCCGGCCGTCCTCCAGTATCGCGCCGCCGATGCCGGTGCCGAGGGTGATCATGACGAGGTGGTCCTCGCCGCGCCCCGCGCCGAAGCGCCACTCGCCCCAGGCCGCGGTGTTGGCGTCGTTGTCGACCATCACCGGGACCGCCAGCCGCTCCTGGAGCGCCGCGCGCAGCGGCTCGTCGCGCCAGGCCAGGTGGGGGGCGAACAGCACCCGCGAGCGGTCGGCGTCCACCCACCCGGCCGCGCCGATGCCGACGGCGTGCACGTCGTGCCGGTCGGAGAGGTCGAGGACCAGCTCGGTGATGACGTCCTCGACGACCTTGGGGCTCTTGGACTTGTCCGGGGTCTCCGCGCGCACCTTCTCCAGAACGACGCCGTCCGCGTCGACCACGCCGGCCATGACCTTGGTGCCGCCGATGTCGATCCCGACGGTGGGCACGCGCGGCGCGGAGAGGTGGGAGCGCCGCTCCCGGGTGGCGACGGTGCCCCGGGTGGCGACGGTGCGCAGCACGGTGGCCCGGCTGGAGCCGTGCGCGGCGCGGTCACGGTACGTACTCATCAGCTCGATTGTGCCTCACCGCGCAGCTCGTGGCGGAGCTGGTCCAGTTCGCCGCCGCCGGCCATCTGGCGGGTCAGCTCGTCCAGCGTGATGTCGGCGCGGGCGTGGCTGCCGGCCATCGCCCCGCGCTTGAGCAGCACGAACCGGTCCCCGACGAGGTGGGCGTGGTGCGGGTTGTGGGTGATCAGGACGACGCCCAGGCCCTCGTCCCGGGCCGCCGCGACGTAGCGGAGCACCGTGCCGGCCTGCTTGACGCCCAGCGCCGCCGTCGGCTCGTCCAGGACCAGCACGCGGGCGCCGAAGTGGACGGCGCGGGCGATGGCCACGCACTGCCGCTCGCCGCCGGAGAGGGTGCCGATGGGCTGGTCGACGTCGCGCAGGTCGATGCCCATGCGGGCCAGGGCCTCGCGGGTGGTGGCGCGCATCCGGGCCGCGTCCAGGCGGCGCAGCGGTCCGCGCCCGGTGTGGAGTTCGGAGCCGAGGAAGAAGTTGCGCCACACCGGCATCAGCGGCACCACGGCGAGGTCCTGGTAGACCGTGGCGATGCCGCGGTCCAGCGCCGCGCGCGGGGAGGGCAGGCGCACCGGCTCGCCGTCGATGCGGTAGGTGCCGCCGTCGTGCTGGTGCAGCCCGGAGATGATCTTGATCAGCGTGGACTTGCCCGCGCCGTTGTCGCCCAGGACGCAGGTGACCTCGCCCGCGGTCACGGTCAGCGACACGCCGTGCAGCGCGCGCACGGTGCCGTAGGACTTGCCGACGCCGTCGAGGGCGAGTACCGGCTCGGGCGCGGCGGTCATCGGGTGGCCTCCGCGCGGCGCCGGATCCAGGCGTTCAGCAGCGTGGCCAGGAGCAGCATGGCGCCGAGGAAGAACTTGAACCAGTCGTGGTCCCACTGGGCGTACACGATGCCCTTCTCCGTCATGCCGAAGATCAGCGCGCCGACGGCCGAGCCGACGGCCGAGCCGTAGCCGCCGGTGAGCAGGCAGCCGCCGATGACGGCCGCGGCGATGTAGATCAGCTCGTTGCCCACGCCCTCGCCGGACTGCACGACGCCGTAGGTGAACAGCAGGTGCTGCCCGGAGACCCAGGCGCACAGCGCGACGCCCAGGTAGAGCCCGATCTTGGTGCGGGCCACCGGGACGCCGACCGCGCGGGCCGCCGCGCCGTTGCCGCCGACGGCGAAGATCCAGTTGCCCGCGCGGGTGCGCAGCAGCACCCAGGTGGCCAGGGCCGTCAGGCCGAGCCACCACAGCACCGTGACGCGCACGCGCACGTCGTCACCGAGGGTGAGCTGGGAGGCGAAGACGGCGCTGGCGCTGGGGAAGCCCTCCATGTCCGAGATGCTCCGGGTGGCGACGCCGCCGGAGATCAGCTTGGTGGCGCCGAGGTTCAGCCCGGTGAGCATCAGGAACGTGCCCAGGGTGATGATGAAGCTCGGGAGCCGGGTGCGCACCAGCAGCCAGCCGTTGAACAGCCCGAACGCGAGGGTGACCAGCAGGGACACCCCGACGCCGACCCAGACGTTGGCCGTCATCTGGTAGCTGGCCATCGAGGAGACGAGCGCCGAGCTGGTCACCATGACGCCGGTGGACAGGTCGAACTCGCCGCCGATCATCAGCAGCGCCACCGGTACCGCCATGATCCCGATGGTGGAAGCCGCGTACAGGACGGTGGACAGGCTCCCGGGGCGCAGGAAGCTGTCGGCGACGAGGGCGAAGAAGGCGAAGACGGCCACCGCGCCGACGACGGCGCCCAGCTCCGGGCGGGCCAGCAGGACGCGGGCCGGGGCGCGCCGCTGCGGGGCCGGCCCGGACGGGCGGCCGGTTTCCGGGGCGGGCGGGGCGGCGGTGCCGGCCGTCACCGGGTTCCCCGGGCGGTGTACTCGGCCAGGGCCTCGGCGTCCTCGCGGGTGAGGATCTGCGGGCCGGTCCGCACCGGCTCACCGCCGCCGAGCATGGTGGAGTTGTGGCGGTACAGCCACAGCAGGTCCACGGCCTGGTAGCCCTGGAGGTAGGGCTGCTGGTCGACGGCGAAGGCGACGGTGCCCTCCCGCAGCCCGGTGACGACGGCCGGGTTGAGGTCGAAGGTGGCGACCTGGGCGTCGCTGCCGGCCTGGTCGGCGGCCCGCACGGCGGTCGCGGCGAACGGCGCGCCGAGGGTGACCACGGCGTCCACCTCCGGGTCGGACTGGAGCTCGGCCTCCAGCGAGGACTGCACCGAGGGCATGTTGGTGCCGTCGACGTAGAGGTTCTCCACGGTGCCCTCGAAGGTCTCGCGCACGCCCGCGCAGCGCTCCTCGTGGCCGACGTTGCCCTGCTCGTGCAGGACGCAGACCGCCTTGCGCCGGCCGCGTTCGGTCAGCTCCGTGCCGACGGCCCGCCCGGCGGTGACCTCGTCCTGGCCGATGTGCGCGAGCGCGCCGAAGGCGGCCGAGGCGTCCTGGCCGGAGTTGACGCTGATCACGGGGATGCCCGCCGCCACGGCCTCGCGGACGACGTCCTCCATCGCCTCGGGCTTGGCCAGGCTCACGATCAGGCCGTCGACGCCCTGGTCGATGCGGGTCCGCACCAGCTCGGCCTGCTGACCGGCCTCGGGGTCGGCGGAGTAGAGGAACTCGATGTTGTCCTTGGCCGCGGCCTGCTCCGCCCCGGAGCGGACGATGTCCCAGAAGGTGTCCCCGGCGCCGGAGTGCGTCACCATCGCGAACGTCCACCGGGGGGTGTCGACGACGGCGCGCCCGCCGGCGGCCCGCCGCTCGCGCTCCTCCTCGGCGCGTTTGCCTCCGGTGCTGCTGCATCCCGCCGCCGCGAGGGCGGTCGCGACGAGTGCTGCCAGCACGGCGGTCGTCCGGCGTGCTCGGCGTCTGCTGCGTGCGCGGGTGGTCACTCGCGGTCAGTCCTTCGTTCGCGTCCCGTTTCCAACCGCACAAGTATCGGACAACCTCCCCGGACCCGACCGGGCGGGTGCGCGGGGGCGACGCGGGAGAGGGCGGTGGCGTGCGCTTCCCGGCGGTGACGCGCGGAGGCGGCGCGGCACCCACCGGTGGGCCGCCCCCGCACCGGAGGCGGTGACGGAGCGCCGGGCGAGAAGCGGAAGGGGGCGACGAACACGGCCGACGCGCCCGACGCGCCCGACGCGGCCGGGGCGTGCGCCTCCGGCACGTGCCGCCTGACCGCGTACCGGAAGCGCTAGCGGCCACCGCGGGGCGCGGTCCCCGCCGCCGGGGCGACCCGGGGCGCGGGGCGCGGCAGGCCGGCGGGAGCGCCCGACCCTGCCGGCCTGCCGCGGGCGATGCGGCGTCGGGGCCGGTCGGCGGCCGGCGCCGGGAGCGCGTCGGCGCGCCGGGCGGGCGTCGGGAAGGGGCGGCCCGCCCGGCACGCGACGGGTGGGTCAGCCGCCCAGTGCGCGGTGGCGGGTGGCGAGGGCGTCGGCGCCGGCCGCCGTCAGGGAGCCGAAGAGGCGCAGGCGGGAGATGCCGCCGTCGGGGAAGATGTCCAGCCGGACGTGGGTGACGGCGGGGGCCTCGCGCAGCAGGAAGCGGTGCACGGTGTCGGGCTGGAGCCGGGTGCGGGGCAGCAGCTCCACCCAGTCGCCGTCCGCGCCGTCCTTGCCGACGAGCGCCGCCCACCCGGCCGCGTTGCCCTTGAGGTAGGCGGTGTCGATCTCCACCGCGCGGATCTGGGACTGGCCCGTCAGCGCGTAGGCGATCCAGTCGTGGCCCTGGTCGCGGCGGCGGCGGGTCTCCCAGCCGTCGTCCATCTTCCGGGAGCGGCCGGGCTGGATGGTGTTGGTGGCCGGGGAGTAGAAGCGGTCGGAGGCGTCCTCGACGGCGCCGCCGTTCTCCAGCGCGACGACGTCGAAGGTGCCCAGGGCCGCCAGCCACGCGGGGTCGGGGACGACCTCGCCGTGGACCCGCAGCCGGGCGATGCCCCCGTCGGGGTGCTGGTTGACGCGCAGGTGGGTGAAGCGCCGCTCGGCGTCGACGGCGAAGCCGTTGGCCGCGTGGCCGCCGATCGCGGTGCGCGGGACGAGCGTCGTCCACGTCACGTCGTCGGCGAGCAGGTCTTCGGGGGAGGCCGAGACCGGCGCGGTCGTCGCCTCGACGGACACCGACTGCGGGTAGTTGCCGCGGAAGTGGGCGGTGTCCACGACGATGCCGCGGATCACGCCGGGGGCGCCCAGGCGCACCAGGGCCCAGTCGTGGTCGTCCTCGGCCGGGTGCGGGACGTCGGCGATCGAGCCGCGGCGGCGGCGCGTCTCCCAGCCGTCCATCACCTTGCCCTTGTGGCCGAAGTGCTCGGGGTCGAACTCGGCGCGCTCGGGGACGAGCAGGTTCTCGCGCTCGGCGAAGAACTCGTCGTTGGCGGCGACGACACCGGCGCCCAGGCGACGGTCGGCCAGGTCGGCGAGGTGGGTGAAGGGGAAGTCCGCGGTCCGGTAGTCCGCGTACGGGTCGCCGCCGCCGTAGGGGCTGGCGTCACCGGTGAAGCGGGGCAGGGCGGTCATGCGGAGTTCCTCTCGATGAGCCGGCCGGCCCGGGTGAGGGTGCGGCCGTGGTCGGTGATCTGCTCGCCGCGCAGCCAGCTCGACCGGACGACGCCGTGCAGCGTCCTGCCCGCGTAGGCGGTGACCTGGTTGCGGTGGTGCAGCTCGGCGGGGTCGACGGTGAAGGTCTGGTCCGGGGCGAAGACGGCGAAGTCGGCGTCGTGGCCGGGCGCGATGCCGCCCTTGCGGCCGTGCAGCCCGGCGAGGCGGGCCGGGGCGGCGGACATCCAGCGCGCCACGTCGGCCGGCGAGTGGCCCCGGCGGCGGGCCTCGGTCCACACGGCGGGCAGGCCGAGCTGGATCGAGGAGATGCCGCCCCACGCCTGGCCGAAGTCGGGGACCTTCAGGCCCGCGGTGCAGGGCGAGTGGTCGGAGACGACGCAGTCGATCGTGCCGTCGGCCAGCCCGTTCCACAGCGCGTCCTGGTTGTGCTTCTCGCGGATGGGCGGGCAGCACTTGAACTCGGTGGCGCCGTCGGGCACCTCCTCGGCGGTGAGGGTGAGGAAGTGCGGGCAGGTCTCGACGGTGATCCGGACGCCGTCGCGCTTGGCCCGGGCGATCATCGGCAGCGCGTCGGAGGACGACAGGTGCAGCACGTGGACGCGGGCGTCCAGCTCGCGGGCCAGCTCGATGAGGGCGGCGATGGCGTCGTTCTCGGCGGCGCGGGGCCGGGAGGCGAGGAAGTCGGCGTAGCGGGGGCCGTGCGGCTGCGGGGCGGCGCCGAGGTGGGCCGGGTCCTCGGCGTGCACGATGAGCAGGCCGTCGAAGGCGGCGATCTCGGTGAGGGCGGCCCGCAGCCCGGCGCGGTCCAGCTCGGGGAACTCCTCCACGCCGGAGGGGGACAGGAAGCACTTGAAGCCGAAGACCCCGGCCTCGTGCAGCGGGCGCAGGTCCGCGACGTTGCCCGGGACGGCGCCGCCCCAGAAGCCGGTGTCCACGTGCGCCTTGCCGCGCGCCACGTCGCGCTTGACGGCGAGGTGGGCGGCGGTGGTGGTGGGCGGCAGGCTGTTGAGCGGCATGTCCAGGAGGGTGGTGATGCCGCCGGCGGCCGCGGCCTGGGTCGCCGTCCAGAAGCCCTCCCACTCGGTGCGCCCGGGGTCGTTGACGTGCACGTGGGTGTCCACCAGGCCGGGCAGCAGCACGTCGTCGCCGACGTCCACCACGCGGCCGGCGCCGTCCGGCAGGGCGGCCTCGTGGGGCAGGACCTCGGTGATCCGCCCGTCGCCGACGAGGACGGAGGCGGCCCGGAGGGACTCCGGCGTCACGACGCGCGTCGAGCGCAGGACGAGATCGGGTCTGGACGGGGTGGCGGTCAACCGGCCCTCCTTCGTATTTTTCAACGTTCTGTTGAAAGAGTGTTCACTTCCGGAACGGGCGCGTCAAGGGTCACCAGGCCACCGGGCGGCCCCACGCGGACACCTTGGATGTTTCCACAAAACGGATTGCGAGTTTCGCATCATGGAACGTAGGTATCCCCAGGGCTCGTCGCACCCCCGGCCGCCGGAGAGCCGGACAAACCCGCACCGAAGGGCGAGACCCCCACGTGGCAGGCTGTGGCGGGCGTCGCGACCGGCCCACCCCGGCGACGCCCGGGCCGGTAGCATGCGCCCCATCCGGCCGAAAGGAAACGCGACGTGCCGCCGTCCGAGCGCAAGACCCCTTCCGCCCCCGCGGCGACCGGGGGCGTGCAGTCCCTGGAACGAGCCTTCGACCTGCTGGAGCGGATGGCCGACGCGGGCGGCGAGGTGGGCCTGAGCGAACTGTCCGGCTCCAGCGGGCTGCCGCTGCCCACCATCCACCGCCTCATGCGCACGCTCGTCGCCTGCGGCTACGTCCGGCAGCAGGCGAACCGGCGCTACGCGCTCGGCCCGCGGCTCATCCGCCTGGGAGAGAGCGCGTCCCGGCTGCTGGGCACCTGGGCGCGCCCCTACCTCGCCCGCTTGGTGGAGGAGACCGGCGAGACCGCCAACATGGCCCTGCTCGACGGCGACGAGGCCGTCTACGTCGCGCAGGTGCCCTCGCGGCACTCGATGCGCATGTTCACCGAGGTCGGACGCCGGGTGCTGCCCCACTCCACGGGCGTGGGCAAGGCGCTGCTGGCCGGGCACGACCCGGAGGAGGTGCGCTCGCTGCTCGCCCGCACCGGCATGCCCGCCGCGACCGAGCGCACCATCGTCACGCCCGAGGGCTTCCTGGAGGCGCTGGAGCTGACCCGGGAGCGCGGCTACGCCCTCGACGACAACGAGCAGGAGATCGGCGTGCGCTGCATCGCCGTGCCCGTGCCCGACGCCCCCACCGCCGCGGCCATCTCCATCTCGGGCCCCGCCGGACGCGTCACCGACATCGCGACGGACCGGATCGTCCCGCTGCTCCAGCAGGTCGCGCGCGAGCTGTCGACCGCCCTGGCGAACACCTCGGCACCGCTGAACGGGGTGAACGGGACGAGCGGGACGAGCGGGACGAGTCCAGCGAACACGGCGAACGGCGTGAACGGCGGCTGAGCGCGCCACCCGGTCGGCGGCGGAACCGGGCGGCGGCGGGCTCGTTGGCCCGGACATGCGAGCCAGGACCACGATCACCAGGACCACCGCCGTGCTGGCCGCCGCCCTGCTGTGCGGCGGCCTCACCGGCCCGGCCCCCGCGCCCGGCGGGCCGGGGACCACGGCCGCCGACGCCGCCGCTCCGGGCGGGGCCGCCGCGCCCCGAGCGGCCGGGCCGGACGGGGCCGCCGACTCGGCGGACGGCGCGGGCGCCGGGGCGGGGCCGACGGGCTCCGGGCGGCTGTTCCTGACCGTCAGCGGCGCCGACGACACCTGGGTGCGCGGCGTGGAGCTGCGGTGCGGCCCCGCCGCGGGTCACCACCCGCACGCGGCGGCGGCGTGCGCCGCGCTCGCCGCCGCCGACGGTGACCTCGACGCCCTGCCCGGCGCCGCCGCGCCCGAGTGCTCGCGCGTGCCTGACCCGGTGCACGCCGCCGCGTCGGGCACGTACCGCGAGCGGCCCGTCGAGTGGCGCGGCAGCTACCCGAACTCCTGCTTCCTGCACGCCGCCACCGGCCCGGTCTTCCGCTTCTGACGGCCCGCGCCGCACCCCGGCCCACCGGAGAGCCGTGGACGCCTCCGCGTACGCGGTCCCGGGCGCGCCTCAGCTCCGGGGCGGAAGCGCGCCGAACAGGGCTATGGCCGCGCGCAGTTCGTCCAACGGCTCGGTGAGCGCGCTGACCGAGCCCAGCGCGCTCACCGTGAGCAGCAGCGCCCGTCGCAGCTCGGCCAGCTCGACCGTGCCCGCCGTCATGGCCTCGATCGCCGCCAACTGCTCCTCGGCGACCTCCCGGTCGGCCAGTGCGCCGGGGTGCACGGCCAGTTCGCGCCGCATCCGCAAGGCCGCCGCGCGCAGCCCGGCCGTGCGCGGATCGGCTTCGGCGCGGACCGTCTCCGCCCGCCACGCACGCTGGTGCCGTACCGCTGTCGGTTCCATCCGATCGCCTCGCAACGTCAGTCCCCACCCGGAAGCCGGCTCGAATCGCGCATGCTCAACACTCCCGCCGCATCCGGCGGTGGTCAGCCGCCGGAGGCCCCGGGGGTGCACAGTAAACGGCACGCTCCGCGCATACGTCCACACGGAAAGCCAAAACAAGCCGTGGCCCCGAGCGGGCGCTCGGTGAGCCTTCCCAGGTCGGCGCCCCGGTACCCGGCGGGGCCCCGCGGGCACCCGGTCGCGCGCCCGCTCGCGCACACGTCCGAAAACCCCGGGTTCCGCTTCCCGGCGCACCGGGCTCCGCTCTCCGCTCTCCGCGCGGACGGCGTCCCGGGTCACGGGCGCGCACTGGTCCGGCAACGAAGGGGACTCGCCGCGCTCCCGGCCCTGGCGGGCGGGGGCGGCGCGCGGCACGGTGGGCGCCATGATCGTCGATCCCCTGGGCCTCGCCCTCATCGCCGGCGCCTGGGGGATGCTGGGCCTGCTGATCACCGTGGCGGTCTACGGGTGCCTGCTGACCCTGCTGGCCGGCCTCGGCTATGCGGCGGCACGGCTGCTGCGGCGCCGGTGGTGCGGGGAGGACGCGACCGGCACCGCCGACGACGACGCGCCCCGGGGCCTGGCCGCGTTCACCTGGACCGGTGACCCCCGCGAGTAGCGCCCGCCCCGGCGCACGCCCGCGCCGACGGGACCGCCTCCGCGCGCCCGTGCCACGGCTACGCCGGCGGGGTGAAGGCGAAGGGGAGGGCGCGGACGCGGTGGTCGAAGGTGGACGGGACGAGGGCGGGGGGCGCGGTGGCGCGGATGTCGGGGGTGCGGGTGAGCAGGTGGCGGAAGAGGGTGGTCATCTCCCGCTGGGCGAGGTGGGCGCCGAGGCAGTAGTGGGGACCGCCGCCGCCGTACCCGAGGTGCGGGTTGGGGTCGCGGGTGAGGTCGAAGGCGTCCGGGTCGGGGAAGACCGCCTCGTCGCGGTTGGCGGAGGCGTAGTAGAGGACCACCTTGTCGCCGGGGCGCAGCAGGCGGCCGCCGAGCTCGTACTCGGCCGCGACGGTGCGGCGGAACTGGATGATCGGCGTGGCGTGGCGGACGATCTCGTCGACGGCGCCCGGGGCATGGCGGTCGAAGTCGGCGGTGAGCAGGGCGCGTTGCTCGGGGTGGTCGGTGAGCAGGGCCAGCCCGTGGGCGATCGCGTTCCGGGTCGTCTCGACGCCGGCGACCAGCAGGAGGGAGAAGAAGGCGCCGAGTTGGCGGGCGGTGAGGGCCTGGCCGCCGAGGTCGGCGTGGACGAGGGCGGAGACGAGGTCGCCGGTGGGGTGACGGCGGCGCTCGCGCGCGAGCCCGCCCACCACGCGGTGCATGCGGGCCAGCGCGCGCAGCCCCTGCCCGGGGACGCGCAGCCGGGGGCGGGCCACACCGGTGTTCCGCGCGGCGTGGTCGACACGGGCCGCGATCTCGGGCCGGTGGCGGCCGGGGATGCCCATCAGGTCGCAGATGACCTCGAAGGGCACGCGCGAGGCCACGGCGGCGACGAAGTCCGTGGGCCGCCGGGCGATCATGTCGTCGACGACGCGGGCGCAGACGGCCTCGATGCCGCGCTCGGCGTCGGCGAGGACGCGCGGCGAGAAGGCGCGGGAGACGGTGCGGCGCAGGCGGGCGTGCTCGGGGTCGTCGAGGTTGACCATGGAGTCGCCGAAGAGGGCGCGCACCCAGCGGGCGGGCTCGGGCGTGGTGGCGCCGGGCGCGCTGACGAAGACGCGCGGGGTCCGGCTCGCCTCGACCACGTGGGCGTGGCGCACGAGGGCGTAGAAGGGGCGGCCGGTGGCGGGGTCGGTGAGGCGGGCGGGCGCGTCCAGCCGGCGCAGGGCGGCGAAGGCGGCGTGCCGGCGGGCCCTGGGCTGGTGCCAGAAGCGGGGGTCGGCCGGGTTGGCGAGCGCGTCGGGTACGCGGTGGGTGGCGCTGGTCATGGGGGCATGGTGGCGGCGTGCGGGCCGGTCGCGGGGCGAGGCGCTCCGTAGGGTCAGGGGCATGGACGAGCGCGAGCGCGGGAATCGGGTGGCGGGGCTGCTGCTGGCGGCCGGCGGCGGACGGCGGCTGGGGGGCCGGCCGAAGGCGCTGCTGCCCTACCGGGGGCGGCCGCTGGTGGAGCATGCGGTGCGCGCCCTGCGCGCGGGCGGCTGCGCACCGGTGTACGTGGTGCTGGGCGCGGCCCGGGAGCGGGCGCGCGCCGAGGCGGAACTGCCGGGGTGCACGTTGGTGGACAACCCGGACTGGGCGCGGGGCATGGGGTCGTCGCTGCGCGCGGGGCTGCGGCGGCTGACGGCGGACGGGGTTCCGGCCGCCGCCGACGCGGCGCTGGTGGGCCTGGTGGACCAGCCCGGAATCGGTGCGGCGGCCGTCGCCCGGCTCGTCGCGGCGGCCACGGGCCCGCGCGTGCTGGCCGCCGCGGCCTACGGCGGGGAGCGCGGGCACCCGGTGCTGCTGGGCGCCGCGCACTGGGACGGCGTCGCGCAGGCGGCGACGGGTGACCGCGGCGCCCGGGACTACCTGCGGCGGCACGCGGCCGACCTGCGGCTGGTGGAGTGCGCGGACGTGGCCGATCCGGACGATATCGACACCCCGGAGGACCTCGCGCGGCACGGGTGACGCCCGCCACATCTCTCGACGTCGTCTTTCTCGACGTCATCCATCTCGACATCAACAAACCCTTGAAATTCCACCATGAGGAAACTACTCTCCATTTCCGAAGGCGTGTGGCACCGCGTGTCGCATGCGCGTACCACGAGCACGGAAGTCCGGGTGGCCCGGCGCACCGGCCCTCACCGTCCGGGGGGCGTGGCCGGGGCCGGCCCGGAACCCAAGAGGAGTGACAGCCCATGTCCGCACCAGCGCCGTCACCGCTGGCCATCGTCGATGTCGACCCCGGCCGGGCGCCCGCCCGGCAGGACGAGGTGCTGACCCCGGCGGCGCTGGAGTTCGTCGCCGCGCTCCACGAGCGGTTCACGCCCCGCCGCGACGAGCTCCTGGCGCGCCGCGCCGAGCGCCGCGCGCGGATCGCCCGCACCAGCACCCTGGACTTCCTCCCCGAGACCGCGCACATCCGCGACGGCGACTGGCAGGTGGCCCCCGCGCCGCCCGCCCTGGAGGACCGCAGGGTCGAGATCACCGGTCCGACCGACCGGAAGATGACCATCAACGCGCTCAACTCCGGTGCCCGCGTCTGGCTCGCCGACTTCGAGGACGCCTCCGCTCCCACCTGGGAGAACGTCATCGACGGCCAGGCCAACCTGAGCGCCGCCTACCAGCGGCGCATCGACTTCACCGACGCGCGCGGCAAGTCCTACGCCCTGCGCCCCGACGCGGAGCTGGCGACGGTCGTCATGCGGCCGCGCGGCTGGCACCTCCAGGAACGCCACCTGCGGGCGGGCGACCGGGCCGTCCCCGGCGCCCTGGTGGACTTCGGGCTCTACTTCTTCCACAACGCCCGGCGGCTGCTGGACGCGGGCAAGGGGCCGTACTTCTACCTGCCCAAGACGGAGTCGCACCTGGAGGCGCGGCTGTGGAACGACGTCTTCGTCTTCGCCCAGGACTACCTCGGCATCCCGCGCGGCACCGTGCGCGCGACCGTGCTCATCGAGACCATCACGGCCGCCTACGAGATGGAGGAGATCCTCTACGAGCTGCGCGAACACGCCTCCGGGCTCAACGCGGGCCGCTGGGACTACCTGTTCTCCATCGTCAAGAACTTCCGCGACGGCGGTGAGCGGTTCGTGCTGCCGGACCGCAACGCGGTCACGATGACGGCGCCGTTCATGCGCGCCTACACCGAACTGCTGGTGCGCACCTGCCACAAGCGCGGCGCGCACGCCATCGGCGGCATGGCCGCGTTCATCCCCAACCGCCGCGACCCGGAGGCCAACGAGCAGGCGCTGGCGAAGGTCAGGGCGGACAAGGACCGGGAGGCCGCCGACGGCTTCGACGGCTCCTGGGTCGCCCACCCCGACCTGGTGCCGGTGGCGCGCGCCTCCTTCGACGCGGTGCTCGGCGAGCGGCCGCACCAGAAGGACCGGCTGCGCGAGGACGTCCGGGTGGCCGCCGCCGACCTCATCGCCGTCGACTCGCTCGACGCCCGCCCGACCTACCAGGGACTGGTGGACGCCGTGCGGGTCGGCATGCGCTACATCGAGGCGTGGCTGCGCGGCCTGGGCGCCGTGGCCATCTTCGGGCTGATGGAGGACGCCGCGACGGCGGAGATCTCCCGCTCGCAGATCTGGCAGTGGGTCGACGCCGGGGTCGTCTTCGAAGGCGGGCGCCGGGCCACGCCCGAGCTGGTGCGCGAGATCGCGGCGGCCGAGCTGGCGGCCCTGCGCGCCGAGCTGGGTGAGCAGGCGTTCGCCGCCGGGCAGTGGCAGCAGGCGCACGACCTGCTGCTGCGCGTCTCGCTCGACGCCGACTACGCGGAGTTCCTCACTCTCCCGGCCTACGAGCTGCTGCCCTGAGCCGCGCCGCGCCCGGCCACCCGGTCGCGGGGGCGTCCCGTCGCGGACGTCCCCGCGACGCGCAGGCAGTCGTGCGCCCGCAGCCCGACGGGGAGACGGGGCCCGGTTCCGGTGCCTTCGAGGCCGGCGCCGCCGCCCCTCCGCCGCCGGACACCACAGAAGACGACCCTTGACGCCGCTTTCGCACCCCTGTTGGCCGGTTCCGAAGGGGCCCGGTCCTCACCGCGCGGGGGGTCCCGAGCGGGCGTCGACGCCGTGCTGGCCGGTGACGGCGCTCGCCACGTCCGGCACCCACAGCACAAGGCTCTCCAGGAGCTCTTCGTGCCGCCGCAGCAACTCTCGCCACAGTTCGGGTTCCACGTGCCCCTGGAGCTCACGCTCCCCTGTTCCGTCGGTGTCTTCGCCGAACAGCATTTCGCTCCTCTTCCGCGGCCCCGGCCGCGCTCCGTCGTCAGCCGAAGTCCGCGATGATGTGGTCCAGGCAGCGTTCGGCCATCGCCGCAATGGTCAGCGCCGGGTTCACCGCTGCCGTGGACCCGGGCATCAACGCGGAGTCCAGGCAGTACAGTCCCCGATACCCGTGGAGTCGCCCGTAGGAGTCCGTCGCCCTGCCGACGGCCACACCGCCCAGCGGATGAAGCACCAGGGGGTTCCTCTTGAACGGGTCGAAGACGATGGCCCCGTGCCGGAACTGGTCAGTGATCTCGTGCATCACGCTCGCGACCTTGCGTCGCACGGACCTGTCGCCTTGCGACGGCCAGTCCAGCACCGCCCGCTCCCTGGCCGCGTCGTAGGTCCACTGTCCGTATCCGTCGGGAACGCCAAGCCCCGTACACTGCATCAGTCCGGTTTCGAAGGGCAGCGGATAGCCGCCGTGCGACACCATGACGGAACCGCCCCTGCTCCGGGCAAGGAAGGCGGGAGGGCCGCCTTGCGGGGCGCCCGTAGGCGTGGTGAACGTCTTGATCAGAGGTGCCTGATCACCGTTGGTTCCCCACCCCGCCCCGACATGCTCGTTGAGATCGGGTAACGCCCCCGTGTCCCGTGCGGTGACCAGCAAGCGCGGCGTGTGGACGCCGCCGGCCGCCAGAATGAGGCGGTCACAGACGACGGTGCTCACGCCCGCTACGGTTCCGTTCCGGTCGAGCCGCTCCACGGTGACGCGGTACCTGCCCGAACGGTGCGCTATACGGGTCACGTTGTGCAGGGGACGTACGGAGGTTTTCCCCGTTGCCTCGGCCCGTGCGAGGTAGGTACGGTCGACGCTCATCTTGGCGCCACTGTTGCAGCCCGTGAAGAGATACTGGCCCACCGTCGCTGACGGCTTCGCCTCCCCACTGAGCTCGGCCCGTATGACGTCGAAGTCAAAAGTGGAGTACACCCTTTCAGGCGCCATTCCAGATCTCTCCAGGAGAGTCTTCCACAGCCGGTTCGAACGATACCGCCGACTTTTCAGGACATCGTCCGGGAATACTTGTGCACGCAATCTCCTGCGCGCACGAGGATAGTAGTCCTCGCGCATCTCCTCATACGGAACATCCGGGAACACCTCACCGAACTGCTCAGCGTCCGGCTGGGGTAGCATTCCTCCGTACACCAGCGTTCCGCCACCGACCCCGGCTCCGCACACGGTGGTGAGGTTCCCATGCCACGCTATGTCCAACAACCCCGTGGACCGTGGCCACAGTGCTTCCCGTGCCTTGTCCGGCAGCCACGGCACGCGAGGCAGAACGCCGTCTCCCACTGTTCCGTCACGCCAGATCAGCCGCTTGTCACAGGAGGGGAAGCGCGGGAAGGTGTCGCCTGATCCGGTGATCGGCCAGCGCTGCCCCCGCTCCAGGACCGTGCTCTCGATCCCGGCTTGCGCCAACCGGTAGGCGGCGATACTGCCCGCCAGTCCGGCCCCCACGATCACTACCGCACGGCTCTCCTCCCCGGGCGGCCGCACGGTGCGTCGCCCGCTCGCCGCATTCTCCGCTCGGCTTGCCTTATCCGCCATCGCATTCCCCTAGAACACATCGACTGCCTTGCCCTGAAGGCGCACGGATCGAGGTGCGTCTCAGTGTCACGTGTGCACGTAGCTTCCGGGCGCCTTCTCCAGTTCCGGATACCGGGAGCTGCCCGTCCGCGGCGGACTGCGGCGCGCTCCGGCGCGCTGATCCAGCCATTCCCCCCAGGCTGACCACCATGAGGAGCGGTGTTCGACGGCGTCGGCGAACCAGCCGACCGGGTCTGGACGCATCCGGTGATCAGCCGTCCAGTATCTCGCGGTCCTCGGCCTGGGGGGCGTTGCGCTCCCCAGAATATGACCACCCGAAACGAGGTGGAATCGCACGTCTCCAGGCAGCAGCGCAGCGGTACGGTAGGCAGATTTCCATGGAATGATATGGTCCTCACGTGCGGCGCTGATGAAGACGTCCTGACGTACGCGGTCCAGTCGCAGCCTCTTCCCTTCGAAGACCGCCTCCCCCCGGGCGAGCGCGTTCCTCATCACAAGGTCACGGAGCAGGTACCGCTGGGCACGGTAGGCGACATTGATGGAGTCGCTACTCCAGGCAAGTACGGCGTGTTCGGGAGACTCTCGCCCCAACAGCCAGCTCGTGACGACCTGGGGCCACACCAGTTCGTTGGGGCGCAGAAACCGGAAGAAGTTGTCGATGTTCTTACCCTCGACATAACCCTTCGCTTCCATCAGCCTGTCCGCCACCAGGAAGAGAGATTCCACCAACTCCCTTCTGTACCCGGCATCCAGGGTTTCCGTGAAGTCAGAAAAATCGATCAGCGAATTTATCAGGGTGACGGTCGAGATCCGTTTCCTCTTCTCATCCGCCTCCCACGCCGCCATCATGAGAGCCAGCACGCCCCCGACGCAGGCGCCGACGAGGTTGACGGACCCGGCCCCCGTCACGTCCTCGATGACATCGAGCGCGGGTATCAGAGCCTCCCGCATGTACGTGTCGAAACCGACATCGCGCAGCGAGGCGTCCGGATTCCGGTAGCTCATCGTGAAGATGGTGTGCCCTCTGTCGAGAAGCGACTCGACGATGCTCTGCCCAGGCGCGATATCCGCAATGTAGTAGCGGTTGACCCACGGCGGACTGACCAGGATCGGCGTGGAGAACACGCTTCCTGTCTTCGCCTTGTACTGGATGACCTCCATGATGCGGTTCCGGTAGACGACGGAACCCTCCGTCGCGGCCACGTCCCGGCCCTTCACGAACTTCCCCAGATCCGTGAGCGGCGGCAGTCTGCGTACCGCTGTGATATCGGAGAGGAAGTTCCGTGCGCCAGCCAACAGACTCCGGCCGCCGGTATCCAGCGCTGTCCGCAGGGCCGCGGGGTTTCCTGCCGGGAAGTTGGTGGGGGCCAGGGCATCGGCCACGAACTGAGCGACCCCCTGCGCCACACCGCGCTCGCGGGCCCCCAACGGGAGGGCTTCCACGATCTCCGACACGCACCTCTGCGCCAACAAATGGTTCTGCTGGAGCAGATGGAAGTACGGATTGGCTGACCAGACCGGGTGTGTGAAGCGCCAGTCCTTGGGAGCCGGCTGCACCGGGTTCGCCGCAGTGTGAGACGGACCCTCGTTCCACGTGGCCCAAGCCGTCTTCGCTAGTTCCGTCGCGTACCGTTGCTCCGCCCGGACGCTCTCATACAGTGCCCGCAGCAGCAAGCTCCACTGCTCCGGCCTTCTCGGGCCGTCTTTGGCGTGCGCGCCCTTCCCGGGCTCCTCCGCGCCCCTCATCCGTGGCTACCTTTCGCGCCCTTCGCGTCACCAGAGTCCTTCGCACGCACCTCCCGCAGATCGTCACGGACGAACGGCCCCAGAGCGTCGATGAACTCCTCGTGGCACTCCAGGTAGGAGCCGTGTCCGGTGGTAGGGATGATCGCCAGGCTTCCGCTCGGCAGCCTACGCGCCGACGAAACGGCATGGCGCACGGGAAACAGGAGGTCGGTGAGCCCCCAGATGACGAGAGTCGGCACACGGATCTCGCGCAGCCGGTCCTTGTACACGTGGCGCTGGCCCAGCAGGCCGACTCCTTCACGCACTGTCCTGAACGACTGGAGGAGAAACGTCGGCGAATGGGAGAGCCGGATCTGCGTGGCCCACACATACCACGGAACCCTCCAGGGCTGACGTAGTTGCACCGCGCCGGCAGCCACCCTGCCCACATCGAACCCGGGCAGCAGCAGCACTGCGATCGCAGCCTTCGCCAGGGGCAACGGAACAAGCGCCTCGGCTATCAGCAGGGGGTTCACCGACCGGCCCAGACCGGCTGAATCCGCCAACGCCAAGCGCGTGACCCGGTCGGGGTGCGCAAGCGTGAAGGCGAGTGCCAGCGCCCCGCCTGTCGAGTGGCCCACCAGTACCGCCTTGTCCACCTTCACCTCGTCCAGGAAGGCAGCGATGAACGAGGCGAGACGTTCGGGCTCGAGGCTGTCCAGCGGGCTGGTGTAGCCGAAACCCGGCAAAGCCGGGGCGATAACCCGTTGAGTGCCCCTCAGGTCCTCCATAATCCGCCACCAGTCGCGTGGACTGGTGGCGTTTCCGTGTAAGAGCACGACCGCCGGCCCTTGTCCCGCCTCGTAGTACATGGTGGAAACACCCTGGACCGTGACACGCCGCTCCGTTGTTATCTCTGAAACCACCGGTCCTCCTCAATTTCTGACCACGCACATCACCGTACTGTCCAGTAATGCACGCGGGAGCCGTAGTTTCGGACTGTCCGGAAGTCTTACCCCTCAATTTCATGTGGCATATCCCCGAGCCCCATTCTCCTGCTTCTCAGCCCAGCAGCATGGAACTTCCGGCTACACATGATGAACCTCGACCACACACGCACCACGTCCAACTGTGAAAGCCGCGGTCGTGAGAAGAGAGCGCCCTCACGTCGCCGCCGATCACGCGCGTGTGCGGCGGTGCGCCGTACGCTCCTGCCACACGAGGGGTGCGAACAAGCCGCAGGCCGTCCGGCGACCAGCCCAGCCGAACAGCCCACATGGCGCGAACACGTCGCCCTCGGCCGGTGGGCGGGCTTGCCACGGCCCCGCCCGGCGGACGGGTGGTCGGGCGGAGGGCGGTGTGCGACGTGGAGAGACCTCGGGGCGGAGAGGGCAACGACCCGCACGCCTCTCGGGGAGCTTCCGCTGGCTTCTGCGCCCGCCTCCGGAACCGCAGGCCCCCGCTCGTTCCCCGCGCTACCGGCGGGACCGGCCAACGAAGGGCGGAGGACCTGAGCCCACGCGGCGGGCACCCGCTCGGGCACAGGAGCGGGTCGTGCCGCCGCGGACAGTCGGGCACGGGCCGTGAGGGCGCTACGCCCGGGTGCGTACGCGGCACGCGAACGGTCGTCGTCGCGCGCCGTTCGCGCCGCCGGTGCGCAACCGGTACTGCGCCGCTCAGCCCGTACCCGTCCGGGCCACGTCTCGGCGACGCCCACGCCCGGGCCGAAGCCGCGGCGAGTGCCCCGGAACGCCGCGGCCCCGGCCCGGGCGTGGGGAACGGCACGGGACGGGGCTCGCGGAGGACGCCGGACGCGCGGGGTCAGTGCAGGTGGGCGGCCGCCTGCGGGGTGACCTTCGGTTCCGTGGGGGCACCCAGCGGGGCCCGCGGGTCCCCTTTGCGTGCCCGCAGGTGGTTGAAGAGCAGGTTGAGCAGGACCGCCAGGATGCAGCCGGTGCTGATGCCGGAGTCCAGGATGATCGTGGCGCTGTCCGGGAAGCGCTCGTAGAAGCCGTGGGCCATCTCCGGGGCCAGCCCGACGCCGAGGGTGACCGCGACGATGAGGGCGTTCTCCCCCTGGTCCAACCCGGCCTGGACCAGCGTCTGGATGCCGCTCACCGCGATGGTGCCGAAGAGGACGACTCCGACGCCGCCGAGCACCGGCAGGGGCACGGCCGAGACGAGCGCGGCGGCCAGCGGGCACAGGCCCAGCACGATGAGGATGGCCCCGCCGACCGCGACGACGAAGCGGCTGCGCACCTTCGACATCGCCACCAGGCCGACGTTCTGCGCGAAGGCGCTGGCCGCGAAGCCGTTGAAGACGGGCGCGACGGCGCTGCCCAGGGCGTCGGCGCGCAGGCCGGCGGCGATGGTCCGCTCGTCCACCGGCTTGTCCACGATCCGGCCCAGCGCGATCATGTCGGCCGTCGACTCGGTCATGATCACCAGCATCACGATGCACATGGAGAGGATCGCCGGGATGGAGAACTGCGGCGGCCCGAAGTGGAAGGGGGTGGGGAAGCCGAGGAGCCCGGCCTCCCCCAGCCCGGAGAAGTCGGCCATGCCCAGCGGGACCGCGATGACCGTGCCCGCGACCAGGCCGACGAGGATGGCGACCGACTGCAGGAAGCCGCGGGCGTAGCGGCGGACGGCCAGGGTGATGACGAGGGCGACCGCGGCGAGGCCGATGTTCCCCATCGGCGCCGCACCCCCCTCCCCGGCCCCGTCGACGATCCAGCCGAACGCGACGGGCAGCAGCGAGAGCCCGATGAGGGTGATGACGCTGCCGGTGACGACGGGCGGGAAGAAGCGGACGAGCTTGCAGAACCAGCTACTGAGGGCGAAGGCCAGGAGCCCGGCGACGATGACGGCGCCGAAGATGACGGGCAGGCCCGAGCGGCCGCCCTCGGCCGCGATGATGGCGGTCATGGCCGCGACGCCGCCGAAGGAGACGCCGTTGACGAAGGGCAGGCGGGCGCCGATCCGCCAGACGCCGAGGGTCTGGAGCAGGGTGGCTATGCCCGCGGTGAACAGGCTCGCGGCCATCAGCAGCGTCGTGTCGGCCGGGCCGAGCTGGGCCGCGGCGCCGATGACCAGGGGGACGGCGACCACCCCGGCGTACATGGCGGCCACGTGCTGGAGCCCGCTGGTGATCATTTTCAGTGGGGGCAGGACTTCGTCCACGGGGTGCCGTGACGCCTCTGCTCGCGCGCTGTCGGTGCCGGTGCTGCTGGTGTTCCCGGTTCCGGGCCTAGCGGACACTCGGTCCTCCTGTCGGTTACTGCGCCGCCGGGGACGCGGCGAGGGTTTCAGGGAGGTTGTGCGGTGTGGTGCCTGGAGTGGGGGGAGCGGAGCGGAGGCGGAGGGGGTACCGGGGCGGGGGCGCGTACCGTAGGGCGCGCCCCCGCCCCGGCCGTTCGTTCAGGGCCCCGCTCGGGCCCTGAACCACCGACCGGGAGCCGTCCCTCCCGGCCGGAGTCTTGGTGGGGCGGACCGTCAGGACGCGTCGGCCGCGATCCGGGCGAGGCGCTGGGCCTGCTCCCGGGTGTCGCGCGCGACGGCGTCCTCGTCCACCGTGGTGAGGCGGCCCGCCTCGACGACGGGCCGGCCGTTGACCAGGGACAGCGTCACGGGCGCGGCCGCGCCGAAGACCAGCGCGGCGACCGGGTCGGCGATGGAGGCGTGGCCGATGCCGTCGAGCTTCCACAGCACCAGGTCGGCCAGCTTGCCGGCCTCCAGGGAGCCGATCTCGGCCGCGCGGCCGAGGACCTGGGCGCCGCCGAAGGTGCCCAGGCGCAGGGCCTGCCGGGCGTTGAGCGCGTGCTCCCGGTGACCGCCGAGCCGGTTGATGAGCAGGGCGTTGCGCAGTTCGGTGTGCAGCTCGCCGGACTCGTTGGATGCGGTGCCGTCCACGCCCAGCCCGACGGGGACGCCCGCGGCGAGCATGTCGGGCACCCGGGCGATGCCGGCGGCCAGCCGGGCGTTGGACGACGGGCAGTGGGCCACGCCCGTGCCGGTGCGGGCGAACGCGGTGATGTCGGCGTCGTTCATGTGGACGCAGTGCGCCATCCACACGTCCTCGCCCAGACAGCCGGTGGACTCGAAGTAGTCGGTGGGCCCCATGCCGAACCGCTCGTGGCAGAACTTCTCCTCCTCCACGGTCTCCGAACCGTGCGTGTGCAGCCGCACGCCCTTGCGCCGGGCCAGCACGGCCGCCTCGCGCAGCAGGTCGGTGGAGACGGAGAAGGGCGAGCACGGCGCGGCGGCGATGTGCAGCATGGAGCCGAAGGAGGCGTCGTGGTACCGGTCGATGGCCGCCTCGGTCTCCGCGAGCGCGACGTCCAGGCTCTCGACGGCGAAGTCCGGCGGCAGGCCGCCGTCCGACTCGCCGCGGTCCATCGAGCCGCGCGCGGCGGTGAAGCGCACGCCCATCTCGCGGGCCGCGCGGATCTCGGCGCCCAGCAGGTCACCGGCGCCGCGCGGGAAGACGTAGTGGTGGTCCATGGCGGTGGTGACACCGCCGCGGGCCATCATGCCCAGCGAGCCCTGGGCCGCCGCGTGGACCATCTCCTCGTCGATGCGCGCCCAGACCGGGTAGAGCGTGACGAGCCAGTCGAACAGGTTGCAGTCCTGGGCGAGACCGCGGGTGATCCACTGGTAGAAGTGGTGGTGGGTGTTGACCAGGCCGGGGGTGGCCAGGTGGCCGGTGCCGTCGATCCGCCGGACGACGTTCTCCAGGCCCCGGGGGGCCGCGCCCGCGCCGACCGCCTCGATCACGTTGTCCGCGACGACGACGTGTCCGGCGGCGTACTCGGTGTCGTCCGCGTCCACGGTGGCGATGGCGCAGTTCTCGACGACGATGCGCTCAGGTGCTGTAGCAGCCATGGGATTACCTCGTGCTTCCCAACCGTCGGTTGCGGGCCCTTGAGGTCGGGCGGGGTGCCGACCGGGCCCGGTGTGTGCTGCGCAGATGCCCCCGCTCACCCCCGGAGATGCGTGACGCCGGCGCGCGCGTCAGGGGTCCGGTGGGCGGCTCGTCCGGGTGGACGGGCCGCCCGCCGGGTGTGCCGCGGTCCTACAGGTTCGTCATGTCGACCGGGATCTGCGGCTCGCAGCCGTCCCGCAGGATGGTGGCCTCGATGAGCCCGTAGGGGCGGTCGGCCGCGAAGTACACCGCCCCGTCGGCGCTGTCGTTGGTCAGCCCGAACGGTTCGAGGTCCACCAGGAAGTGGTGCTTGTTCGGCAGCGAGAAGCGGATCTCGTCTATCTCGCTGCGGCTGTTGATGACCCGCGCGCCCATCTGGTAGAGCGTCTGCTGGAGCGAGAGGGAGTACGTCTCCACGAACGCGTCCAGCAGGTGCTGCTTGGTGCGGGCGTAGCTGCGCTCCCACTGGGGCATGCGCTGCTCGTCGCTCGTCCAGTTGTGCCGCCACCAGCCGGTGACCTCGGTCGCCAGGATGCGGTCGTAGGCCTCCTTCAAGGTGGTGTACCGGTCCTTGACGTACCCCCAGAACTCCGAGTTGGTGGAGTTCATGACGGTGAGGTCCTTCAGGCCGGAGAAGACCTGGAAGCTCTCGCCGTCGTAGGTGACCTGCGCGGTGCGCGTCTCCTGGCCGTTGCGGACGAAGGAGTGCCGCACCTCGTCGGCGCCGATGAAGCGGCCGCCGGAGTCGGAGGTGGCGATCCGGTCCCAGGCGTACTCCTCGACGCGGATGCGCGCCCGCTTGATCGGCTCCTGGGACTCGACGAAGTGCCGGGCCAGGTGGATGCCGAACTGCTCGGCGGACTCGATCCCGTGCCCCTTGGCGAAGGCGAACACCGTGTTCTTGGTGGTGTCCGTGGGCAGCACGTGGGCGTTGGAGCCGGAGTAGTGGACCTCGTCCATGTCGCCCGAGAGGGCGACCGAGACGTTCAGGTCCTTGATGTGGTGGGTGTCGCCCTCGCGGGTGATCTTGACGACGCGGTTCTCCGCTTTGCCGTACTGGTTCTGGCCGAGAATCGTGGGCATGTCAGGTGTCAGCTCCCTCGGTACACGGAGTAGCCGAACGGGTTGAGCAGCAGCGGTACGTGGTAGTGCTCGCCCGGGTTGACGGCGAAGACGATCGCCACCTCGGGGAAGAAGACACCGCTGTCCCTTGCGCGGGGGGCGTCCTGCTGTTCCTCGGCTTGCTGGGTGGAGAAGTACGGCTCGACCTCGAAGTCCAGCCGCACGTGGGTGGTGCCCTCCGGCAGCGCCGGAAGGTCCTTGCAGCGCCCGTCGCCGTCGGTCCGCGAGGCGCCGTGCGCGGTCCACGCGCCGGCGCTCCCGGCGCGGGCCGACAGCCGGACGGCCACGCCGCCCGCCGGGCGTCCGATGCTGGTGTCCAGGATGTGGGTGGACACCGAGGCGGTCGTCGGGGTGCTCATCTGGTTCAGGCTCCTTGGGCGAGGCGGGTCAGCCGGATGCGGTTGATCTTCACCAGTTCGGTGCGGACGTTCTCCCGCTCCCGCTCCGGCGTGTTCCGCATCCGGGCGCGGATCGCGTCGCGCATCTGCTCGCCGGTCAGGCCGGTGGCGCAGATGAGGAAGACGTGCCCGAACGCCTCCTGGTAGGCCAGGTTGAGTTCGAGCATCTCGGCCTGGAGCTCCGCGGAGGCACCGGCCATCCCCCGCTGCTCGCGCGAGGAGGCCGGGTCCCCCGGCTTGGGGCGGCCGATGGGCGGGTGTCCGGCCATCGCCTCGGCGAGATCGGCGTCGCTCAGCTCGGCCATCGCGGCGTCGCTCGCGGTGAACAGGGCCGCGGCGTCGGCGTACGGACGCTGGGCCAGCAGCTTGCTCACCCACGTCGACGAGGCGCAGACCTCGTGGAGCGCGGCGCGGGCCTCGCCCTCGTCAGCGGTGTTGAACCGGGTCAGCCCCGGTGCCGTACTCGAAGTCACGGGAGCCTCTCTGGCCGTGGTGCGGGCTGTGCTGCGCAATAGCTAAGCCCCCGGGGAACGCCCCGTCAACACTTTGTTGAACATTGTTGCGGCGGGGGCGCGGGGCGGCCCCGGGGCGGCCCAGCACCCGACCCGCCGCCCCAGGCGCGGGCGTCGCCGCGCCTGGGGCGCGCCCTGGTTCCGCCCCGCCCGAGGGGCCGCCCCCGGGCCCGCGCCCGCCCGCGCCGGCGCTGCGCGGCAGAGCGGAGAAGAGCGTGCGGGGTCGCCGCCGCCCGGCCGGAGAGCACGGCGAGCACCCCCGCCGCGACGGCCCGACGGAGCCGGGCGCCGTGACCCCGCCAGGCTCCTCCGGGCCGGGACGACGACCCGTGGCACGCGGGGCCGGGCGGCAGAGGCCAGCGCGCACCCGGGAAAGGGCTCCGAACCGGCGCGGGAGCACGGCACGACCCGGCCGCCGGCGCTCCGGGTGCGGGTGGCGGCGGCCGGGGCGCCGGGGAGCTACTGGCGGTTGAGGTAGTTGTAGACCGTGAAGCGGCTGACGCCGAGCGCGGTGGCGACCGTCTCGACGCCGTGCCGGACGGAGAACGCGCCCCGCGACTCCAGCAGGCGCACCACGCGCTGCTTCGACTTGCGGTCCAGCTCGCTCAGCGGGCGGCCCTCGGTCCGCTCCAGGCCGGCCAGGATGTGGTCCAGGGACTCCGAGAGGTGGGGCAGCCGGACGGCGAGGACGTCCTCGCCCTCCCAGGCGAGCACCACGTCGCCCTCGCCCGCCCGCTCCACGGCGACGATCTCGCCACCCATCGCGTCCACCAGCGGCTTGACCGCCGAGGTGAACGGGTGTTCACCCACGCTACTCATGCGTCACCGGGCCCCTGGTCGTCGGAACCGACCACGTTGACCTGCAGGGACACGCGCGTCGCCCCGGCGGTCAGGGTCCGGCGTAGCATCTCGTCCACCACGGCGAGCACCTCGTCCGCCGCCCCCTCGGCCGTGTTGCCGAAGGGCCCCACGTCGACGGCGTCCAGGCCCCCGCGCTGCACGATCTCGCGCGCCACCACCGCGTGCGGCGGGGCTTCGTCCAGGTCGAACGGCTCGGTCGTGAACTCCACTTTCAATCGCACGGGCTCAACGTACCCCGCGCCGCCCCCGCCCCCACCCCCTCGGGGCCGCCCGTCCCGGACTCGCGCGACCCGATCGGGACTCCCCCCTTGACAATGTGTTGAGCCAAGCGGCAGTCTTCCATCAGATAGAAACTAACTTCCGCAATACGGAAGGAGCGGGTCACCCCTCATGGGCTACACGGACACGCGCTTCACTGTGAACCTCTCGATCCTCTTCACGGAGCTCCCGCTGCTGGAGCGGCCCGCCGCCGCCGCGGCCGCGGGCTTCACCGCGGTGGAGCTGTGGTGGCCGTGGGTCGACACCCCCACCCCGGACCAGGCGGAGCTGGACGCCCTGCGCGGCGCGCTCACCGACGCGGGGGTCCGGTTGACGGGGCTGAACTTCTACGCGGGCCGGCTCCCCGGCCCCGACCGCGGCGCCCTGTCGGTGCCCGGCGAGGAGTCGGAGCGCTTCCGGGCCAACGTGGACGTGGCCGCCGACTTCGCCGCCTCGGTGGGCTGCACGGCGCTCAACGCCCTCTATGGCAACCGCGTGGACGGCGTGGACCCGGCCGTCCAGGACGAGCTGGCGCTGGAGAACCTCACCCTGGCCGCGCGGGCCGCCGACCGCGTCGGCGCCGTGCTGCTGATCGAGGCGCTGAACCGGCCGGAGTCGCCGAAGTACCCGCTGGTGAGCGCCCCGGCCGCCGTCGAGGTCGTGCGGCGGGTCAACGCCGCCACCGGCCTGTCGAACGCCGCGTTCCTGATGGACCTCTACCACCTGTCCATGAACGGGGAGGACCTGGGCGCGGTCATCGAGGAGTACGCGGCCGTCACCGGCCACGTGCAGATCGCCGACAACCCCGGCCGCGGCGCGCCCGGCACCGGCGACCTGGACTTCCCCGACCTGCTCGACCGGCTGCGGAAGGCGGGGTACGACGGCTGGGTCGGCCTGGAGTACAAGCCGGGCGACGCGCCCAGCGCCGGCGCCTTCGCGTGGCTGCCCGCGCCGCTGCGCCCCGCGCCCGCCGCGGGCTGACGCGCGGCACCCGCGCGGCCGCCCCACCGAACCCCGCTGTACGCACGGCACCGAAAGGCACCTGACGTCATGAGCAACGCACTTCCGAAGATCGCCTGGATCGGCCTGGGCATCATGGGCTCCCCCATGGCCGAGAACCTGATCAAAGCGGGCTACCCCGTCACCGGCTTCACCCTGGAGCGGGAGAAGCTCGACCGGCTCGCGGCGAACGGCGGCACGGCCGCGGCCTCGGTCGCCCAGGCCGTCGCCGACGCCGACGTGGTCATCACGATGGTGCCGGCCGACCCCCAGGTGAAGGCCGTCATCCTCGGTGACGACGGCGTGCTCGCCCACGCCAAGCCGGGCGCCACGATCATCGACATGTCCTCCATCACCCCGCAGACCTCCATCGCGGTCGCCGAGGCCGCCGCCGCGGCCGGCAAGGACCTGAAGGTCCTGGACGCCCCGGTCTCCGGCGGCGAGGCGGGCGCCGTCGAGGCGGTGCTGTCCATCATGGTCGGCGGCGAGCAGTCCGTCTTCGACGAGGCCAGGCCGATCCTGGACACGCTGGGCAAGACCGTCGTCCTGTGCGGCCCGCACGGCTCCGGCCAGACGGTCAAGGCGGCCAACCAGCTCATCGTGGCCGTGAACATCCAGGCGTGCGCGGAGGCCGTGGTCTTCCTGGAGAAGTCCGGCGTGAGCCTGGACGCCGCGCTGGAGGTCCTCGGCGGCGGCCTGGCCGGCTCGACCGTGCTGGCCCGCAAGAAGGACAACTTCAAGAACCGCGACTTCGCCCCGGGCTTCCGCATCGACCTGCACCACAAGGACATGGGCATCGTCACCGACGCCGCCCGCAGCGTCGGCGCCGCCCTGCCGGTCGGCGCGGTCGTGGCCCAACTCGTCGCCTCCCTGCGCGCCCAGGGCGACGGCGGCCTGGACCACTCGGCCCTGCTGCGCGCCGTCGAGCGCCTCTCGGGCGAGCGGACGGCCTGATCCACCCCGGACTCCGGGCGGCGGCGCTGACAACCTGTCCTGTCGCGCCCAGGCGCCGCCGCCCGGTAATTCAACAAACTGTTGACGTGCTGCTGTAGCCGTCCTTACGCTCCATCTCCGCGGAAGGGGTCTTCCGCGCTCCCGTACGGAAGGTCACCATGTCGAAGCCCACGCTGACGACCGAGTCCGGCGCCCCGGTCGCCGACAACCAGAACTCCGCCGCCGCAGGCGTCGGCGGTCCGCTGCTGATCCAGGACCAGCACCTGCTGGAGAAGCTGGCCCGGTTCAACCGCGAGCGCATCCCGGAGCGGGTCGTGCACGCCCGGGGCTCCGGCGCCTACGGCCACTTCGAGGTGACCGACGACGTCTCCGGCCTCACCCGGGCGGCCTTCCTGGGCACCGTCGGCCGGCGCACCGAGGTCTTCGTCCGCTTCTCCACCGTGGCCGACAACCTCGGCGGCGCCGACGCGGTGCGCGACCCGCGCGGCTTCGCGGTGAAGTTCTACACCGAGGAGGGCAACTACGACCTCGTCGGCAACAACACCCCGGTCTTCTTCATCAAGGACCCGCTGAAGTTCCCCGACTTCATCCACTCCCAGAAGCGCGACCCCTTCACGGGCCGCCAGGAGCCGGACAACGTCTGGGACTTCTGGGCCCACGCCCCCGAGGCCACGCACCAGGTCACCTGGCTCATGGGCGACCGCGGCATCCCCGCCTCGTACCGGCACATGAACGGCTACGGCTCCCACACCTACCAGTGGACCAACGCCGAGGGCGAGGCGTTCTTCGTCAAGTACCACTTCAAGACCAACCAGGGCATCCGCTGCCTGAGCAGCGAGCAGGGCGCCGAGCTCGCCGGCCGGGACGCCAACAGCCACCAGACGGATCTGCTCCAGGCCATCGAGCGCGGCGTGCACCCGTCCTGGACGCTGTACGTGCAGGTCATGCCCGCCGCAGAGGCCGCCGGCTACACGTTCAACCCGTTCGATCTCACCAAGGTGTGGCCGCACGCCGACTACCCGCTGCGCCGGGTGGGCCGCCTGGTGCTGGACCGCAACCCGGACAACGTGTTCGCCGAGGTGGAGCAGGCCGCGTTCTCGCCGAACAACTTCGTCCCCGGCATCGGCCCGTCCCCGGACAAGATGCTCCAGGGCCGCCTGTTCGCCTACGCGGACGCGCACCGCTACCGCCTGGGCGTCAACCACACCCAGCTCCCGGTGAACGCGCCGAAGGCGACGACGGCCGACAACTACGGCCGGGACGGCCTCATGGCCACCAACCCGCAGGGCCGCGGGGCCAAGAACTACGAGCCCAACTCCTACGGCGGCCCGGTGGAGACCGGCCAGGCGCTGGCCGCGCCGTTCGCCGTCTCCGGGCACACCGGCACACACCAGACGCCGCGGCACGCCAAGGACGACGACTTCTTCCAGGCCGGCGAGCTCTACCGGCTGATGTCGCCGGAGGAGCGCCAGCGCCTGGTCGCGAACATCGCCGGCGGGCTGTCCCAGGTGACCCGCGACGACGTCGTGGACCGGAACCTCGCCCACTTCCACGCCGCCGACCCCGAGTACGGCCGGCGCGTCGAGGAGGCCGTGCGCGAGCTGCGCGAGGGCTGAGCCCGCCCGCGCGCGGAGGAGCCGCGCGAGGGCCGATTGGGAGGTCGGCCCGAGCGCGTCCCGCACCGCCGGCCCGTGGACGAGGGGTGGCCGGCGGTGCGGGACACCACGGTGACCCGCTTCAGGCACCCCCTTCGGCACTCCTTCCCGCACTCCTCCGGCGCACGCCCCGGCGGCACGCCTGCGCGGGCGCCGCGGGAGGGGGCCGTCGGCAGACCCGCCCGGCGGCGCGAACGTCCTGTCGCGTCCAGCCTCGCCCCGCCGGGCGCACCACCACCCCGCCCCGGTCCCGCGGTTCGCCCGCGGGACCGCGCCGTTTCGGGGACGATGGCCCCATGGCGGAGACGACGCGGCCCGAACCCCGCTACGAGCCGGTGCGCTGCCCGGTGTGCCGGCGCGAGCACGTCTACACACCACCCGCCTACCCGTGCCCGTGCGGTGCGCCGGTCGCCCTGCCGCTGGTGCCGGGGGCGGCGCCGGTCCGGGTGCGCCACCGCACCTGGGACGCGTCCTGGGTCGCCGTCCGCTGCGGCTCCTGCGGCCGGGAGGGCGACTGGCCGCAGCCCGAACTGGGCTGCGCCTGCGGCACGCTGCTGGCCCTGCCGGTGGACCGCGCGGCGGCGGGCACCCCTCAGGCGGCGTCGGGGGCCGCCTCCGGGGTGGTCGAGAGCACCGGCGCGCGTCCGCCTGAGCGGCCCGCCTTCTCCCCCACGACGATCCGTACCGGACGCGACGCCGTGCTGGCCGCCGCGCACTACCTCCACTGGCTGGGCTTCCACGGCGTCCGGGCGGTGCACGGCTCGCCCGCGTCCGGCATCGACCTGCGCGGACCGGGCGTCGTGGCCCGCGTCGACCCGTCCACGACGGCGGTCGGCGCCCGGGCCGTGGAGACGCTGTGGCTCACCGGGCTGCACGCCTCGGTGGCCACCGCCTGCTTCGCCCTCGCCGGCTACGCGCCCGAGGCTCGGGCGCGCGGCGAACTGCTGGACGTCCCGCTGTTCGTGCTGGACCTCACCGGGACGCCGCAGCCGGTGAACCAGGCCGCGGAGCGCCTGGCGGGCTGACCCGGGGCCGGGCCCGGGGCGCGCCCGGGTACCGCCGTGCCGTGCGCGGCACGGCGCCTCGGCGGCAAGCGGCCTGGGCCCGGACCGGCGCGGCGCCGGAGGCCGCGCCCCACCCGCGCCATTATTCCGCACAGCGGAATTGCTTATTCGCATTGCGACATAAAGCTTGACGCCACCCGCTCCGGCTCCGTACTCTCATTTCATATCGTAGAACGTGAATTCCGCCATGTGGAAGTCGAGCGGAAAGCCACGCACGGTCAACCCAGGAGCACTCCATGCCTCGTATGACCGCCGCCCGCGCGGCCGTTGAGATCCTCAAGCGTGAAGGCATCGACACCGCGTTCGGTGTGCCGGGCGCGGCGATCAACCCCTTCTACGCCGCCCTGCGCGCCAGCGGCGGCGTCGAGCACACGCTCGCCCGGCACGTGGAGGGCGCGTCCCACATGGCCGAGGGCTACACCCGGGCCCACCCCGGCAACATCGGCGTGTGCATCGGCACCTCCGGGCCAGCCGGCACGGACATGATCACGGGGCTGTACTCCGCGAGCGGCGACTCCATCCCGATCCTGTGCATCACCGGGCAGGCCCCCACCGCCCGGCTGCACAAGGAGGACTTCCAGGCCGTCGACATCCAGTCGATCGCCAAGCCGGTCACCAAGATGGCCATGACGGTGCTGGAGCCGGCACAGGTGCCCGGCGCCTTCCAGCAGGCCTTCCACCTGATGCGCTCCGGGCGGCCCGGGCCGGTCCTGATCGACCTGCCGCTGGACGTCCAGCTCGCCGAGATCGAATTCGACCCGGAGACCTACGAGCCGCTGCCGGTGCACAAGCCCGCCGCGACGCGCAGGCAGGTCGAGAAGGCCATCGGCATGCTCAACCGGGCCGAGCGGCCGCTGATCGTCGCGGGCGGCGGCATCGTCAACGCCGACGCCTCCGCGCTGCTGGTGGAGTTCGCCGAGCTGACCGGCGTCCCGGTCGTGCCCACCCTCATGGGCTGGGGCACCATCGCCGACGACCACGAGCTGAACGCGGGCATGGTCGGCCTGCAGACCTCGCACCGCTACGGCAACGCCACGTTCCTGGAGTCCGACTTCGTCCTGGGCGTCGGCAACCGCTGGGCCAACCGCCACACCGGGGGCCTGGACGTCTACACCGAGGGCCGCACCTTCGTCCACGTCGACATCGAGCCGACGCAGATCGGCCGCGTCTTCGCACCCGACTACGGCATCGTCTCCGACGCGAAGGCCGCGCTGGAGCTGTTCGTCCAGGTCGCGCGCGAGCTGAAGGACGCGGGCGAGCTGCCCGAGCGCGGCGCCTGGGCGGCCTCCGCGCGCGAGCGCAAGACCTCGCTGCTGCGCCGCACGCACTTCGACGACATCCCGATGAAGCCGCAGCGCGTCTACGAGGAGATGAACCGGGCGTTCGGCCCGGACACCCGCTACGTCACCACGATCGGCCTGTCGCAGATCGCCGGCGCGCAGATGCTGCACGTCTACAAGCCGCGGCACTGGATCAACTGCGGCCAGGCCGGGCCGCTGGGCTGGACGGTCCCGGCCGCGCTCGGCGTGGCCACCGCCGACCCCGGGGCGCCGGTCGTCGCGCTCTCCGGCGACTACGACTTCCAGTTCATGATCGAGGAGCTGGCCGTCGGCGCCCAGCACCGCATCCCCTACGTCCACGTGCTGGTGAACAACTCCTACCTGGGCCTGATCCGGCAGGCACAGCGCATGTTCGAGATCGACTTCCAGGTGAACCTGGAGTTCGAGAACATCAACTCCCCCGAGCTCGGCGTCTACGGCGTCGACCACGTGAAGGTCGCCGAGGGCCTGGGCTGCAAGGCCATCCGCGTCACCGACCCGGCCGAGCTGGGGGCCGCCTTCGAACAGGCGAAGAAGCTGGCCGCCGAGCACCGGGTGCCGGTGGTCGTCGAGGCCATCCTGGAGCGGATCACCAACATCTCCATGGGGGCGGCCGACATCGACAAGGTCAACGAGTTCGAGGAGCTGGCCACCGAGGCGGGCCACGCGCCCACGGCGATCGCGCCGATGTGACCGACCGGGCGGGCCGGCCGGCCCGCCCCCGCACCCCTCGCCCGACAGGCCGGGGACAGCAGGCCGAGGGCCCGGGCACCGCCCGGGCCCTCGGCCTGTGCCGCGCACCGCCGGTGCGTGCGCGGCACCGCGCCGGCGGTGCGCGGCACGGGCGTCCGACCAACTCATCAAATTTGACTAGTTGCGGGCGGCGTCCTACCGTGAAGCGCGTCGCCCCAGGTGACGACGCCCGTTCCCGGCCGCGAGGAGTGCCCATGACGTTCCACTACGAGACCGCCGCCCGGCTGACCGACTACACGCCCACCGAGGAGGACCGGCGCAGCCTGGAGGAGTGGTTCGCCCGCTACGACGCGGACAGCGCGCGGGGCGACGTGGCGGCGCTCGCGGACGCGGCCCGCTTCCCGCTCAACCTGGTCACCGACGACTCGGCCGGGGACGCCTGGTGCGGTCGGTGGGACCGCGCGGAGTTCACCGACACGATGACGGGCGTCATGGGCGACGCGGGCGGGGAACCCGGGGAGATGTCGTTCGCCTCGGAGCGCACGCCGGTGTTCCTCGGCCCCGCCCTCGCCGTCGTCTTCAGCCGGTCGACGATGACCGCGGGCGGCGAGAGCCGGGAGCTGGTCTACGCCGACGTCCTGGTCCGGTCGAACGGGCGGTGGGCCTTCCAGACGATGATCCAGCAGGGCTGGGGCGACATGCTGAAGGACGCGGGGCCTGGCGCCTCCCCCCCACGCCGGCCCGGACACCGGCCCGGACACCGTGCGGGACATGACGGACGGGTGAGTTCCACGGCTGGGCGGCGCCGATGGTGCACGATCGGGGTGTGCGGACTCAAGAGTACGACCAGCCGACGAACGTCACCGTCGCGCCGACGCCCGTGCCGGAGCGGGTGGCCGCGCCGGTGCCCTCCCGGCCCCGGCCCCGGCGCCGCTGGCTGACCGCGTCCGCCGCCGCCCTGCTCCTCCCGCCGAGCGCCGCGCTCACGGCACGGGCGCTGGACGCGGACGGGCCCCTGCCACTCCCCCAGCTCCTGGCCTTCCTCCCCTGGTTCCTGGTGCCGGGCTGGCTGGCGCTGGCCGGGGGCGTGCTGGCCCGCCGCCCGGTGCTCGTCGGCTGGTCGCTGGCCGTGCTGGGGACGACGGTGTGGTTCCTCCAGCCCTACGGCTCCGCGCAGCGCGTGCCGAGCGCGCCGCCGCTGACCCAGGTCCGGGTGCTGACGGCCAACCTGGAGTTCGGGAACGCCACCGAGGGCCTGCTGGCGGCGCTGCGCCGCGAACGCCCCCACCTGGTCGCGCTCCAGGAGTGCGACCGGCGCTGCGCCGCCGCGCTCGGCGCCCCGCGGTGGCGCGAGGCGTACCCGCACCGGGTCGTCGTGGGCAGCGGACCGGCGGAGGGCTCGGCGCTGCTGAGCGTCTACCCGCTCGGTGAGGAGAGCCGGGTGCCGGGGACCCTGTCGATGCCGGGCGCGGTGGCCGACGTCGACGGCGTGCCCCTGCGGGTGCAGGTGGTGCACCCCATGCCGCCGCGCCTGGGCTCGATGGACGCCTGGGCGCGGGAGCTGGAGAACGTGCGGCGGGCCGCCGCGCGGCGCGGGCAGACCCGCACGGTCGTCGCGGGCGACTTCAACGCCTCCCAGGACCACGCCGCCTTCCGCGCCGTCCTGGACACCGGGCTGCGCGACGCGGCCCGCCTGCTCGGCCACTCCCGCACGCCGACCTGGCCGTCGGTCACCGCACCGTGGCTGGGCGCGCAGATCGACCACGTGCTGGTGAGCGAGGGCGTCGTCCCCGTCGACGCGAGCTTCGTCGACCTGCCCGGCACCGACCACCGGGCCCTGCTCACCGACCTCCAGCTCCGTTGACCGGCGGCGCACGGCGGGCCGCGCCGGGAACCAGCCGGGCGGCCCGCGACGTTCTGGGTGGGGAGGGCCGCGCGCGGACGGCCCGGGGGCCGAGCGAGGGAAGGGGACGGTCGTGAACCTGCTCGACGCGGTGCTGGTACTGGCGGTGCTCGCCTTCGCGGTGGCCGGCTGGCAGCGCGGACTGGTGGCGGCGGTGGCCGCCTTCGCCGGGTTCCTGGGCGGCGCGGTGATCGGCGTGTGGCTGCTGCCGTTCACGCTCGACCTGGTCGAGCGGGGCGGCGCGGCGGCCACGGTCGTCGCCGTCCTCACGGTGCTGCTGCCGGCCGGGGTGGGGCACGCGCTGGGCTCCCGGCTGGGCTGGGCGGTGCGCGACGCCGTGCGCTGGACGCCGGTGCGCTGGCTGGACGGCGCCGGGGGCGCGGTGGCCAACGCGGTCGCCGCGCTGGTGGTGGCCTGGGTCGCGGCCAGCGCGCTGGTCGGCTCGCCCTCGCCGGAGGTGGGCCAGGCCATCCGGGGCTCCACCGTGCTCGGCGCGGTGCACGAGCGCATGCCGGAGCAGGCGCCGACCTGGTTCAACCGGGCCACGGGCGCGCTGAGGACGGCGGGCTTCCCGCAGGTGTTCAACCCCTTCGAGAGCGAGCCGATCACCGGCGTGCCCGAGCCCACCGGGGACGCGGTGACGCAGGCGGCCACGACGGCCGCGCAGCGCAGCTCGGTGAAGGTGGAGGGCGTGGCGGTGGTCGACGGGCGCCGCCAGGGCCAGGAGGGCAGCGGCTTCGCGTTCGCCCCGCAGCGGGTGATGACCAACGCCCACGTCGTCGCGGGCGTGGACCGGCCCACCGTGCGCGTCGCGGGCACCGGCCCGGCGCTGACGGGCACCGTGGTGTACTTCGACCCGGACATCGACGTCGCGGTGCTGCACGTCCCGGAGCTGAGCGCGCCCGTGCTGGACTTCGCGGCCGACGGCTCGCGCGGCGACCAGGCCGTCATCGCCGGCTACCCGGAGAACGGCGGGCTGGACCTGCGGGCGGCCACCCTGGGCGGCGAGGTCACCGCGCGCGGCCAGGACATCTACGGCTCCTCCATGGTGACCCGCGAGATCCACCCGGTGCGGGGCACCGTGCGCCCCGGCAACTCCGGTGGGCCGCTGCTCACCCCGGACGGCGAGGTCTACGGCGTCGTCTTCGCCCGCTCGGTCAGCGACCCGGACACCGGTTACGCCCTCACCGCCGACCAGGTCGGCGACGCGGTGGAGGCCGGTGCCACGGCGACGTCGGCCGTGGACACCGGGGACCGCGCGGCGGCGCGCTGAGGCGCCCGGGGCCACCGGGCACCTCAGCGCCCGTGGGGCTCCCCCGGCGCCTGGCCAAAGGGAGCCCCGTGCTCGGCGCTCCGCTCAGAAGCGGACGTCGGAGCAGGCGTAGAACGCGTTGCCCGTGTCGGCGACGTTCCAGACCGCCAGGATCAGGTGGCGCCCGGTCTTGCCGCCGGGCAGCCGCCCGGTGTGGCTCTCGGTGGCGCCGGGCTGGCGGCCGCCGAGGTTCACGCTGAGGAACGGCGCGCGCTCCAGGTCGGCCCGGGTGAGCGGCCGGTTGGGGTTCCAGCCGTCCCGGGTGATGTAGTAGTCGTACGTGCTGGTGCTGTGCCGCGCGGTGTTGCGCCAGGTGAAGGTGGTCTGCTGGCCGCTGCGGAGCTGGGTGGTCGGCCAGTTGCCGCCCCGCGGGTCGTCCAGTTCGCCGAACCGGGCGTTGCCGCCCGCGCAGATGGTGCCGTCGGCGGGGCCGCGCGCGGGGAAGCCCTTGGGGCCTTCCACACTCTGCGGCTCCCACCGGATCTGCCCGCAGCCGCTGACCGTGCCCTGGGCACAGTGCATCTGCCGGCTGGCGGGGGAGGTGGAGTAACCGTGGGCGGAGGCGCTGCCCGCGGTCGTGAGGACGGTTGCGGCGGCGATGCCCAACGCCGCCGCGATGGAGGTGAGTCTGCGCATGGTCGATCGCGCTCCTGCCTGAAGAACGTGGGGGTGTTCTGTGAGCGTTGGTCCAGACCACTGCTGAAGCTAGCGGGGCGCCATGGACATGTCTAGACCTTCCGCGCACGGCGGGCGGGTGGGGGCGCGCTCCTCCCCGCGACCGCCGGGCGACGACGGCCGGTCCGGCGGATGCACGCGAGCGTCCCCCGGGCAAGGTCGACACATCCCGTTGAGGACCCTGAGTCAGTCAGGCGTTGGGTCAGACCCCGCCGGGGAACGCTCACGTACATCCTCACTGTCAGGCGGGGACGCGGGAGCGGGCGTCGTGGTGGATCGGCGTCGCGCCACCGGTCAGCGGGGCGCCGGAGCCGCCGTGCTGGTGGGCGACGATCTCGGCGGCGATGGACACCGCCGTCTCCTGCGGGGTCCGCGCGCCGAGGTCCAGGCCGATCGGCGAGCGCAGGCGGCCCAGTTCCCGCTCGCCGACGCCGACCTCCCGCAGCCGGGCGAGCCGGTCCGCGTGCGTGCGGCGCGAGCCCATGGCGCCGACGTAGGCGACGGGCAGGCGCAGCGCCCGCTGGAGCAGCGGCACGTCGAACTTGGCGTCGTGCGTGAGGACGCAGAGCACCGCGCGGGCGTCCAGGCGCTGGGAGTCCAGGTAGCGGTGCGGCCAGTCGACGACGACCTCGTCGGCCTCGGGGAAGCGCGCGGCCGTGGCGAAGACCGGCCGGGCGTCGCACACGGTGACGTGGTAGCCGAGGAACTTGCCGACGCGCACCAGGGCCGCGGTGAAGTCGATCGCGCCGAACACCAGCATGCGCGGCGGCGGCACGCTGGACTCCACCAGCAGCGTCACCGGCTCGCCGCAGCGGCTGCCGTCCGCGCCGATCTCGACGGTGGCCGTGCGGCCCGCCGCCAGCAGGGCGGCGGCCTCGGCGGCCGCGGTGCGCTCCAGGGCGGTGGGCGCCCCGTCGCCGTCCAGGGTGCCGTCCAGGGTGCCGTCGGGGCGCACGTGCAGGACGCGTCCGAGCAGCGGCGCGGGGCCGGCGACCAGGTGGACGGCGGCCGCCGCGTCCCCCCGCGCGGCGGCCGCGAGCGCGGCGGCGACGGCCGGACGGACGGACGGCCCGCCCGCGGCCCCGTCCGCGCCGGCCGGGGCCGCCCGTACCGGGGTGACGAGGATGTCGATGACCCCGCCGCAGGTCAGGCCCACCGCGAAGGCGTCCTCGTCGCTGTAGCCGAAGCGCTCGAGCACCGGCTCGCCCGTGCGCAGGGACTGCCGGCACAGCTCGTAGACCGCGCCCTCCACACAGCCCCCCGACACGGAGCCGAGGGCCGTGCCGTCCGCGTCCACGGCGAGGGCCGCGCCCGGCCGGCGCGGTGCGCTGCCGTGCGTGGCCACCACCGTGGCGACGGCGAAGTCACGTCCCTGCTCGCACCACCGGCTCAGCTCCGTGGCGAGGTCCAGCATGGCGTCTCCTTGTCGGTCTCGGGTGCGCGGCGGGCGCGGCCGTACGCGGCCCTCGGCGGGCGCGTCAGTGCCCCACGAACGCGAAGTTGTAGAGGAACACCGCGGTCAGGAGCCACATGAACAGACCCGGCTCCCGCCACTTGCCCTGGGCGAGCTTGATCGCGGTGTAGGCGATCACCCCGGCGCCCACCCCGTTGACGATCGAGAAGGTGAAGGGCATCAGCACGACGGTCAGGAAGACCGGGATGGCGACCGAACGGTCCTTCCAGTCCACGTGGCGCGCGTTCTGCATCATCATCGCGCCGATCACGACGAGCGCCGCGGCGGCGACCTGGCCGGGCACCAGCCCGGCCAGCGGGGTGAACAGCAGCATCGCGCCGAAGACGAGGCCGGTGACGGTGGCGGACAGCCCCGTGCGCGCTCCCTCGCCGACGCCGGACGCGGACTCGATGAACACCGTCTGGCCCGAGGCGCTGACCGCGCCGCCGATGGCGCCGCCGGCCCCGTCCACGAGCAGGGCCTTGTTCAGCCCGGGCATGCGCCCCTTCTCGTCGGCCAGCCGGGCCTCCTGGCCGACGGCGATGATGGTGGCCATGGCGTCGAAGAAGGCGGCCAGCACCAGGGTGAAGACGACCGTCGCCACCGTCGCCGCGCCGAGCTGCGCGAAGCCGCCGAACTCGACCTGGCCGAAGAGGCCGAAGTCCGGCGAGGAGACCAGCGCGTCGGGCAGCGCGGGGACGGCCAGGCCCCAGACGGTCTCGTCCAGGTCGGCGACCGCGGTGACCACGAGGGAGAAGGCGGTGCCCACGCCGATGCCGATGAGGATGGCGCCGGGGACGTTGCGGGCCAGCAGCATGAAGATCGCCAGCAGCGTCAGGCAGAAGGCCGCCACGGGCCACCCGGTCAGCGCCCCGTCGACACCGAGGGTGATGGGCGTGGACTCGCCGGGTCCGACGAAGCCGGACTTCTCCAGGCCGATGATGGCCACGAACATGCCGATGCCGATGGTGATGGCGTGCTTGAGTCCCATCGGGATGGCGTTCATGATCTTCTCACGCAGCCCGGTGAGGACGAGCAGCATGATCACGACGCCGTAGATGACGCACATGCCCATGGCCTGCGGCCAGGTCATGCCGGGCACCACCTGGGTGGCCAGGACCCCCGAGACGCTCAGGCCCGCGGCCAGCGCGAGGGGCACCTTGCCGATGATGCCCATGAGCAGCGTGGACAGCGCGGCGGCGAACGCGGTCGCGGTGACGACGGCGCCCGGGTTCAACGTGTCGCCGTTGACGTCCTCGACGCTCAGCAGCAGCGGGTTCAGCAGGAGGATGTACGCCATCGCCATGAAGGTGGTGATGCCGCCGCGCACCTCCCGGCCCACGGAGGAGCCGCGCGCGGTGATGTGGAAATAGCGGTCGAGCCAGCCTCTGCCCGCGGGGGGCCGCGAGCCGGTTCCCGCGTCCTCGGACGCGGTCTTCGGCTCTACGTGCGACTGTGCCATGGTGTGCCAACTCCCAAGGTTCAAAGGGGCACCCGTCGGTCCTTGCCGCCGACCGGGATTTGGGATGCACGACGCGGGGGAACGGCCCGAGACGAACGTGGGTACTGCCGGTGGGGGGTTGAGCGGGCGGCGGGCGGACGGTCCGCGCGGGGCGCGGTCGTCCGGCCGCCGGGTTCCGGGCGGCCCGGCCGATCGCGTCCGGGGCCGGTCGCGGCCCCGGGCGGGGCGGCTTCGGCGCTGCCGGGCCGATCGGCCGGGTGGGACTCAGGTGCCGGTCAGGTGCTCGGGGCGGACGGGTACCCGCCGCAGCGCCAGGCCGGTGGCCGCGCGGATCGCCGAGACCACCGCGGGGGTGGACGACAGCGTGGGCGCCTCGCCCATGCCGCGCAGCCCGTAGGGCGCGTGCGGGTCGGCCAGCTCCAGGACGTCCACCGGAATGGTGGGCGTGTCCAGGATGGTGGGGATGAGGTAGTCGGTGAAGGAGGGGTTGCGGACCTTGCCCGTCGGGTCCACCACGATCTCCTCCATGACGGCCAGGCCCAGGCCCTGCGTGGTGCCGCCCTGGATCTGGCCGACCACCGACTGCGGGTTGAGCGCCTTGCCGACGTCCTGCGCGCAGGCCAGCTCGATCACCTTCACCAGACCCAGCTCGGTGTCGACCTCCACCACGGCGCGGTGCGCGGCGAAGGAGTACTGGACGTGGCCCCGCCCCTGGCCGGTCGTCAGGTCGAACGCCTCGGTGGGCCGGTGGCGCCACTCCAGCTCGATGTCGACGACCTCGTCCTCCAGCACCTCGGCGATGCCGGCCAGCACCTCGCCGCCGTCGGTGACGACCTTGCCGCCCTCCAGCACCAGCTCGGCCGTGGCCCACGCCGGGTGGTAGGTGCCCAGCTTGGCGCGGCCCAGTTCGAGCACCTGCTCGCGCACGGCCTCGCAGGCGTGCTTCACCGCACCGCCCGTGACGTAGGTCTGCCGGGAGGCCGAGGTGGAGCCGGCGGAGCCGACCTGGGTGTCGGCCGGGTTGATCGTCACGTGGGTGACGCCGAGTTCGGTGCGGGCGATCTGGGCGTGCACGGTGACGCCGCCCTGGCCGACCTCGGCCATCGCGGTGTGCACCACGGCGACCGGTTCGCCGCCCACGACCGACAGGCGCACCCGGGCGGTGGAGTAGTCGTCGAAGCCCTCGGAGAAGCCGACGTTCTTGATGCCCACCGCGTAGCCCACGCCCCGCACGACGCCCTCGCCGTGGGTGGTGTTGGACAGGCCGCCGGGCAGGGCCCGCACGTCCACGCTGGTACCGGCCGCGTCGCCGGACTCCCACTGCTTGCCCGGCGGCAGCGGCATCGCCTTCACCCGGCGCAGCAGCTCGGCCACCGGGGCCGGGGAGTCGACCTCCTGCCCGGTGGGCATGACCGTGCCCTGGCTCATGGCGTTGAGCCGGCGGAACTCCACGGCGTCCAGGCCCAGCTCGGCGGCGAGCTTGTCCATCTGCGACTCGTAGGCGAAGCACGCCTGCACCGCGCCGAAGCCGCGCATGGCGCCGCAGGGCGGGTTGTTGGTGTAGAGCGCGACGGCCTCGATGTCGACGTCGTCGACCACGTACGGGCCCACCGCCAGCGAGGAGGCGTTGCCGACGACGGCCGGGGAGGCCGAGGCGTAGGCGCCGCCGTCCAGCACGATGCGGCACTTCATGTGGGTCAGCTTGCCGTCGCGGGTGGCCCCGTGCTCGTACCACAGCTTCGCCGGGTGCCGGTGGACGTGGCCGAAGAACGACTCGAACCGGTTGTAGACGATCTTGACGGGCTTACCGGTGCGCAGCGCCAGCAGGCAGCCGTGGATCTGCATCGACAGGTCCTCGCGGCCGCCGAAGGCACCGCCGACGCCGGAGAGCGTCATGCGCACCTTCTCCTCGGGAAGACCGAGGACGGGGGCGATCTGGCGCAGGTCGGAGTGGAGCCACTGGGTGGCCACGTACAGGTCGACGCCGCCGTCCTCGGCCGGGACCGCGAGGCCGGACTCCGGGCCGAGGAACGCCTGGTCCTGCATGCCGATCTCGTACTCGCCGGTCACGATCACGTCGGCCCGCGCCCGGGCCGCCGCCACGTCGCCGCGCACGATGGGCTGGCGGTGGACGATGTTGGGGTGCGGCACGTGCTCGGCGTGGTGGTCGTCGCGGTCGTCGTGGACCAGGGGCGCGTCCGGCGCCAGCGCGCTGGCCTCGTCGTGCACGACGGGCAGCGGCGTGTAGTCGACCCTGATCCTGGCCGCCGCGCGGCGCGCGGTCTCCGGGTGGTCGGCGGCGACGATGGCCACCGGCTCGCCGTGGTGGCGCACCCGGCCGTGCGCGAGGACCGGGGTGTCGGCGAACTCCAGGCCGTAGCGCTTGGTCGCGGTGGGCAGGTCGTCGTAGGTGAGGACGGCGTGGACCCCGGCCTGGGCGAGCGCCTCGGCGGTGTCGATGCCGTTGATCTCGGCGTGCGCGTGCGGGCTGCGCAGCGTGAAGCCCCACAGCATGTCCTCGTGCCACATGTCCGAGGAGTAGGCGAACTCGCCGGTCACCTTCAGGGTGCCGTCCGGGCGCAGCGTGGACTCGCCGATGCCGCCCTCGGTGGCGGCGCTGTCCTGGGTGAGCGTCGTCGGGGTGCGGGTCACTCCGGCCATGGTCAGGCTCCCGTTCCTGCGGTCTGGGACTCCTCGCGGGCCGCGGCGAGGCGGACCGCGTCGAGGATCTTCTCGTAGCCGGTGCAGCGGCACAGGTTGCCCGACAGGGCCTCGCGGATGTCGGCGTCGCTGGGCTGCGGGACGCGCTCGATCAGCTCGTCGGCGGCCACCAGCAGGCCCGGGGTGCAAAAGCCGCACTGCACGGCGCCGGCGTCGATGAACGCCTGCTGGATGGTGGAGAGCCCGGCGTGCTCGCCGGCCGGGGAGTCGGCGGCGCCCTGGGCGGCCTTGCCGGGGTCGGCCCGCCACCGCTGCGCGGCGTCCGGGTTTGTGCCGCCGCACGCGCCGGCGGCGCAGCCCGCCGCGCGGTCCCTGGCGTAGTCGGCCAGGCCCTCGACCGTGACGACCTCGCGGCCCTCGCACTGGCCGGCGGCCACCAGGCACGCGCACACCGGCACGCCGTCGAGCCGGACGGTGCACGAGCCGCACTCGCCCTGCTCGCAGGCGTTCTTCGAACCCGGCAGGCCCATGCGCTCGCGCAGCACGTACAGGAGGCTCTCGCCCTCCCAGACGTCGTCGGCCTCGTGCGGGCGTCCGTTGACGCGGAAGTTCACGCGCACTGTGCGCCTCCTTCGGTGGAGCGGGCGCCACGGCCCCCGCTGCGGTACTCGTCCCAGGTCCAGCCCAGCGTGCGGCGGGCCATGATGCCCACGGCGTGCCGCCGGTACCTGGCGCTGCCGCGGACGTCGTCGATGGGGTTGCAGGCGCCGGAGACCAGCTCCGCGAACTGGCGGGCGATCGAGGGGGTGATCGTCTTGCCGCTCTCCCAGAAGCCGCCCTCGGCCAGCGCCGCGTCCAGGAACTCCTCGGCGGCCGTGGCGCGCAGCGGGGTCGGGGCGGCGGAGCCGATGCCGGTGCGCACGGTGCGCGTCTCCGGGTGCAGGGCGATGCCGAAGGCGCACACGGCGATGACCATGGCGTTGCGGGTGCCGACCTTGGAGAACTGCTGCGGCCCCGACGCCTTCTTGATGTGGACGGTCTTGATCAGCTCGTCGGGCTCCAGCGCGTTGCGCTTGACGCCGGTGTAGAACTCCTCGACCGGGATGAAGCGGGTGCCGCGCACGGACGCCACCTCGATCTCGGTGCCGGCCGCCAGCAGCGCCGGGTGCGAGTCCCCGGCCGGGGAGGCGGCGCCCAGGTTGCCGCCGACGCTGCCCCGGTTGCGGATCTGCGGCGAGCCCACGGTGTGCCCGGCGAGCGCCAGGCCCGGCAGCTCGGTGCGCAGGTCCTCGATGATGCGCGTGTAGGGAACCGAGGCGCCCAGCCGCACGTTCTCCTCACCGACCTCGTACGCGTGCAGCTCGGCGACCCGGTTCAGGTCCAGCAGGTAAGCGGGCCGGCGGTGATCGAAGTTGATCTCCACCATGACGTCGGTGCCACCCGCGATGGGCACAGCCGTGGGGTGCTCCGCCTTCGCGGCGAGCGCCTCCTCCCAGCTTGCGGGGCGCAGGAAGTCCATGAATGTCTCTTCTCACGATGCGCGGAATACGAGTCGCCCCCGGCGTGCGGGGCGCTCTTGTCACGTGCCTGTTCATCTGCCGTTCATCAGGTGTGACTCAGTAGACAGTCCCGTGAATCGCCCGGTGCAGTCACGGAAGACATGAAGCGGTTGGCTGGTCACCCGCCCGGTCTTGTAGATTCGAACGAAGAGCGGGGAACGCCAACCTCGCACGATGACAGCAGCGACACACGACGGAACGGTGAGCGACGAATGCGGCTGCGCGCCCTGCTGGAGACGGCTTCGCTCGGGCTGCGCCTGCTGGGCGGCGAGCAGGAGCTCGACCGCGCCGTGCGGGGGGTCATGACGACCGACCTGCGCGACCCCAGCCGCTACCTCTCCGGCGGGGAGCTGGTGCTCACGGGGCTGGCGTGGCACCACAGCCCGGCGGACTCCGACCCGTTCGTGCGCATCCTGGCCGCCGCGGGCGTGGCGGGCCTGGCCGCCGGTGAGGCGGAGATGGGCGCCGTCCCCGACGACCTGGTGGCCGCCTGCGCCCGGCACCGGCTGCCGCTGTTCGCCGTCGACGAGGACGTCGCCTTCGCGACGATCACCGAGCACGTCGTCCGCCAGGTCTCCGGCGAGCGGGCCGGTGACCTGGCCGCCGTCGTCGAACGCCACCGGCGCCTGATGACGCCCGGCCCGGCCGGCGGCGGACCGGACGTGGTCTTGGACCTGCTCGGCTCCGACCTGGACCTGCGGGCCTGGGTACTCACCCCCACGGGGCGGCAGATCGCGGGGGCGGGGCCGGACTCGGCCACCCCCGAGCTGCCCGCCGCCGTGCGCTCCCGCCTCGCCGGCGAGCACCTGGCCGCGGTGCGCGGCGGCGGGCAGCTCGGGGGCAGCCCCTACCGGGCCACCGTCGGCCAGGTCACCTACTCGCTCTTCCCGGTGCCCGGCGAGGCCCGCGACGTGCGCGCCACGGTGCTCTCAGACTGGCTGCTGGCGGTGGAGGCCGACGCCGGCGACTGGCCGGACGAGCGCCTGGACCTGCTGCACGGCGTCACCCAGTTGATCGCCGTCGAGCGCGACCGGCGCGACGCGGCGCGCACCGTGCGGCGACGGCTCGCGCAGGAGGTGCTGGAGCTGGTGCAGACCGGCGCCGCGCCCGCCGAGGTCGCCGCCCGCCTGCGGGTGGCCGCGCCGGTGCTGCTGCCCGGGGTGGGCGCCGCCCCGCACTGGCAGGTCGTGGTGGCCGCGGTGGAGTGGGCCGGGGACGAGGGCCCGGGTGGCGCCGTCGCCCAGGCGCTCCTGGAGGAAGCGCTCGTCGACCCGGGCCTGGCCGGGCCCGACCCGCTGGACCGGATCGCCGTCGCCCACACGGGCGCGGAGGCGGTCGCGCTCGTCCCGCTGCCCCTGGCCGACGGCGAGCCGACGGGCCTGGCCGGGGCCCCCGGCACCCAGGCGGCCGGACTGCACGCCGCGTCCCTCCTCGCGGGCATCCGCGAGCCCCTGGAGCGCGGCCTCGCCGACGACGGCCGCCTCACCCTGGGCGTCAGCGCCTCCGTCACCTCCGCCGAGGGGCTGCGCGGCGCGCTGGAGGAGGCCCGGCACGCGCGCCGGGTGGCGGCCGCGCGCACCGGCCTGGTGTGCGCCGCCGGGCACGAGGAGCTGGCCTCCCACGTCCTGCTGCTGCCGTTCGTCCCCGACGACGTCCGCCGCGCCTTCACCGCGCGCCTGCTGGACCCGCTGCGCGACTACGACCGCCGCCACCGCGCCGAACTCGTCGCCACGCTGGAGGCGTTCCTCGACTCCGACGGCTCCTGGACGCGCTGCGCCGCCCGGCTGCACCTGCACGTCAACACCCTGCGCTACCGCGTGGGGCGCATCGAGCAGCTCACCGGCCGCGACCTGTCCCGGCTGGAGGACAAGCTCGACTTCTTCCTGGCCCTGCGGATCAGCTAGCGGCCTGCCCCGGGCCGGGGCAGGCGGGGCCGGAGCGGGCCGACCCCCGGGGCAGGCCAACCCCGTGCAGGCAGGCCCGCAGCGGCCGGCCCCGGGCAGGTCGGCCCCGGGCGAGCCGGTCAGCGGCCGCCGCTCCCGCGGTCCAGCAGTCGGCGCAACTCCCCGTCCCGGGCCGTCAGCTCCGCCCAGGTGCCCTCCTCGGCGATCCGGCCGCCCGCGAGGACGGCGATCCGGTCGGCGCGGTGGATGGTCGCGGGCCGGTGGGCGATCAGCAGGGTGGCGCGGGTGTGCGCGTCGACGGCGAGCGCGGCGGCCAGCTCCGCCTCCGCGGCCGTGTCGAGGTGGGCCAGCGACTCGTCGAGCACGAGCACGCGCGGGCCGCACAACAGCGCCCGGGCCAGCGCCACCCGGGCCCGCTGCCCCCCGGAGAGCGTCGCGCCCCGCTCCCCCACCGTGGCGGCCAGCCCCCGGGGTAGCGCGGCGGCGATGCGGTCGACCCCGGTGCGGCGGGCCACCTCGGCCACCTCGGCGTCGGTGGCGCCGGGCGCGGCCAGGCGCAGGTTGTCCGCCAGCGTCCCGTGGAAGAGCGGCGCGTCCTGGCCCACCACGGCGACGGCGCGGCGCAGCTCGGCGTCGGCCAGCCGCCGGAGGTCGACGGGCGCGCCGTCGCGGGGCAGCAGCTCCACCGCGCCGGAGAGCGGGTCCCACAGCCGCGCGACGAGGTGGGCGCAGGTGGACTTGCCCGCGCCGGAGGCGCCGACCAGGGCGAGCGTCCGGCCGGGCGGGACGGTGAGGTCCAGGCCGCGCAGGACGGGGCCGCCGCCGTAGTCCGCGTGCACGTCGCGCAGCCGCAGGGCCAGCGGCCCGTCCGGCAGCGGCACGGGGCGCGCGGGCGGTGGCGCCGGGGAGGGGGCGCGGACGGCCGCGCGCACCCGGGCCGCCGCCGCGCGCAGGCCGGCCGCCTGGGCCAGCGACTGCGCCGCGTCGGCCACCGGGGCGAGCACCGCCAGCGCCAGGGCGAGCGCGGCGGGCGCCCAGGGCCCGGGCAGCCGGCCGGCGGCGACGGCCTGCGCGGTCAGCGCGACGACGGCGAGCACCGCGCCCACCACGACCGCCTCCCCCGCGGCCGCGGCGCCCGCCTCCCAGCCGGCCTCCGCGCGCTGGGCCCGGCCCAGTTCGCGCCCGCGCGCGGCCAGGGCCGCCCGGCGCCGGGGCAGCGCGCCGAAGGCGAGCAGTTCGCCCAGCCCGTCGACGGTGTCCACGGTGTCGGCCGACAGCCGCGCGGCGGCGGCCCGGGTGCGCGCGCCCCGCACCGCGCGGGCGCGGCCGTCCAGCAGCGCCATGCCCAGCAGCAGCGCGGCCGCGGGGGCCACGGCGGCCAGCAGCCACGGCTCGACGGCGGCGAGCACGGCGGAGCCGCCGGCGAACACCGTGCCGCAGGCCAGGAGTTGCGCGGTGGTGTGGGCGTAGAAGAACTCCAGTGCCTCGACGTCGGCCATGGCGGTGGCCGCCAGGTCGCCGCTGCGCCGCCCGCCCACCCGGGCGGGCGCGGAGCGGGCCAGGCCGTCGAAGACGCGGACGCGCAGCACGGCCAGGACCCGGTAGGCGAGGTCGTGGGAGAGGTCCATCTCCCGCCAGGTGGCCAGCGCGCGCACGGCGACGAGGAGGACCAGGGCGGCGACGGTGCCGGGAGCCGGCGGGGTGCCCTCCAGCAGTGCGGCCCCGACGGTGTGGGCGGCGAGCGTCACCAGGGCGGCCAGCGCGGCGTGCTCGACGAGCGCGGCCAGCGCGGTGCGCAGCGCGGTGGCGCGGTGGGCGGCGAGCGCGGGCAGCAGCGCGCGCAGGGCCCCGCGCGGCGGCGGGGCGTCGGACGCGGACGGGGTGGACGCGGGCGGGGCGGCGGGCCCGGACTCGGTGGCGGGTGCGGTGCTCACGCGGCCAGCCCCCGCACCCGGCCCGCGCTGACGAGCCCGGCGTACGTCGCCGACCCGGTCAGCAGCCCCGCGTGGTCCCCGGTGGCCTCGACCCGTCCGGCGTCCAGCACGACGATGCGGTCGGCGTGCCGGACGGCGGCCAGCCGGTGGGCGACGATCAGGCACGTGCGCCCTCGTGCGGCGCCCAGCAGGTCCCGCGTGATGCGGGCCTCGCGGCGCTCGTCGACGGCGCTGGTGGCCTCGTCCAGCACGAGCACCGGGGCGTCGGCCAGCAGCGCGCGGGCCAGCGCGAGCCGCTGGCGCTGGCCGCCGGAGAGCGTGGCGCCGCGCTCGCCGAGCACGGTGGCGTAGCCGTCGGGCAGGGCGGCTATCTCGTCGTGGACCCCGGCGGTGCGCGCCGCTCGCCGGAGCGCCGCGTCGTCGGCGTCGGGGGCGGCCAGGCGCAGGTTGTCGGCGACGGTGCCGTGGAAGAGGTAGGCGTCCTGGGAGACGACGGCGATGCCGCGCCGCAGGGCGCCCAGCTCGTAGTCGGCCACGTCCCGCCCGTCCAGCAGGACGCGGCCCGCCTGCGGGGCGCGGCGGCGCAGCAGGAGCGCGAGCAGGCTGGACTTGCCCGCGCCGGAGGGGCCGACGATGGCGGTGGTGCGGCCGGCCGGCGCGGTGAAGGTGACGCCGTCCAGCGCGGGGCGCGCGGCGCCGGGGTAGGTGAGCCGCACGCCGTCGAAGACCACGGCGGGCGGGTGCGTCCACCGGGCGTCGGCGGTGCCGGTGTCGGGCACGGCCGGACGCGCGGTGCGCAGCGCGGCGAGCCCGTCGGCCGCGGACGTGCCGAGGTACCCGGCGTGCCAGGCCCGGGCGAGGTCGCGCACCGGGCGGAAGCACTCGGAGGTGAGGAGCAGCAGCAGGTAGGTGCCGGTGGCCGCGGTGGCGCCGGTGACGGCGGACCAGCAGGCGAGCAGCGCGGCGGCCACCGTGCCGCCCTGCACGGCGAGGTCGGTGAGCGCGGTGTCCACCAGGGACACCCGCAGCTTGGCGACGGTGGCGCGGTGCAGGTGCGCCGAGCGGTGCTCCAGGCGGGCGCGCACCCGGCCGACGGCGCCGGCGGCGCGCAGGGCGGGCATGCCCTGCAGCGCCTCCAGGTAGTCGGCGCCCAGCGCCTCGTAGGTGTCCCAGTGCTCGGCGCCGCGGCGGGCGAGCAGCCGGTCCCAGGCACGCGGGGCGAGCAGGGCCACCAGCAGGGCGGGCACCAGGGCGAGCAGGACCGCCGGGTGCACCAGGGCGACGGCGGCGAGCAGCAGCGGCGGGGTGAGGCAGGTGATCGCGAGCTGCGGCAGGTAGCGGGAGACGTAGGCGTCCACCCCTTCGACGCCGTCCACCAGTGTGGTGCGCACGGCGCCCGCCCGGGCGGCGGTGAGGTGGGCGGGGCCGAGCGCGCCGAGCCGGGCGACCAGCGCGTCCCGCAGCCGGACCCGGACCCGCGCCCCGGCCCGCGCGGCGGTGCGCCGCTGGCTCCAGGTGAGCGCGGCGCGCAGCAGGACGAGCGCGAGCACCCCGCCCAGCAGGGGCGCGAGGTCACCGGTGGCGCCGCGGGCGACGGCGGCGAGGGCCAGGGCGAGCAGGACCGCTTGGGCGAGGTGGGTCAGTGCGACGGCGCCCAGCAGGGCGGTGGCCGCCAGCAGTGGGCCGGGCGCGGTGCGGGCGGCGGCCCGCAGTTCGGGGTGGATCAGCATGCGGGTGGCTCCTGCGGGAGTGGTGTGGGCGGCGCGTGGGTGCCCAGGGCGAGGCCGTGCACGACCCAGCGGCGGCCGGGCGGGTCGCCGAGCGCCGCGCCGAGGTCGGCGTGCTGCCAGGAGCCGACCGGGCGGGTGTGCAGCCCGTGGGCGGCGGCGGTGGCCAGGGCCAGTCCGACGGCGTGTCCGGCGGCGAGGTGGGCGTGGCGCAGGTGGGCGGCGTCGGCGCCGTCCGGGCAGCCCGCGGCCAGGACGACGGCTCCGGCGTCGGCCAGCCAGCCCTGCCCGGCGGCCCAGGCGGCGAGCGTGGGCCTGGCGTCCCCGCGGGCCAGGCGGCGCAGGCGGCCGCCCGGTGCGGCGGTGACGAGGCCGGGGTGGGCACCGCCGACGGCCGCGCACCACTGGAGCGCGTCGCGGGCCGCGTCCTGCGCGCGGGTCAGCACGGCGGCGAGCGCGGCGGGCGCGGGCGTGCCGGTGAGCGGCGGCGGCGCGCTGCGGCGGGCGAGCAGCCGGGCGGCGCCGGACGGCGGCCCGGGGTCGGCGGGTCGGCGCGGCTCCCCGCGCTCGGGGCGGTGCCCGGGCGCCGGGGGGCCGTCCGGGCGGTGGGCCGCCTCGCGGGGCGGCGGCAGGTGGACGGTGGTCGGCACCGCGGCGTGGGCGCCGTCGAGCGTGACGGCGGGCTCCGGCGCGCCCAGCGCCCGTGCGGCCAGCCGCAGCCCGGCGGCGGCGTGCCCGGTGTCGAGCAGCAGCAGGGGCCAGGCGCGGTGGCCGTAGTGCGCGGCGGTGCGGCGCGCGGTGACCGTCAGCTCCACGCGGACCCCTGGCGCGGTGTCGGCGGGCGGCGGGCCCAGCCGGTGCACGCGGTGCCGCAGGGGGTCGTACCCGTAGCGGCCCGGGGGCAGCGGGGCGCCGGGACCCACGGTGAGGCGGGCGTCCACGGGGTGGCAGGCGCCGGCCGAGGGCACGGGACGCAGCCGGCCGGCGGGGTCCTGGGCGGCCAGGGACAGGCGCAGGTGGCCGCACAGGTCCACCTCGCCGGGGCGGGCCGCGGGCAGGCGGCGCGCGGGCCCGGGCCAGGCGGGCACCCGCGGCCCCGGCGCGGTGTCCGGCCCCGGCCGTTCGGCGCTCCGGGCGCGTGCCAGCACGGCGGCCACCTCCGCGTCGGCGGGCGCCGGCACGGCGGCCGCTTCCGCGTCGGCGGCCGCTTCCGCGTCGGCGGGCGGCAACGCGTCGGCGGGCGAGCCGGTGGGGGCGCGCGGGAGGGCGGGCGCGGGCAGGGGCCCGGAGGCGGGCGGGCCCGGGCGGGCGGGCGGGCGCCGGTCGGGGCCCGGGGGTGCGGCGTCGGTCGTCATGGTGCCCGCCTCACATGTGCGGCGGCGGGGCCAGGGTGAAGTCCGCCGGGGCGCGCGGCGGGGTGGTGCGCCAGCCGCGGGCCAGCGCGGCGTCGGCGAAGCGCGGGCAGCCCAGGTAGGCGAAGGCGGCGGGCGCGTTGGGTATGAGCCCGGAGACCAGGACGCGGGCCACCCGCAGCGGTGTCTGCGCGACGTCCTCGGTGGTGACGTCCACGCTGACGACGCGGTGGCCGCCCGCGCGCAGCCGGTGCTCCAGCCGCTCCCGGGAACCGGGCTGGAGCGCGTCGACGGGCACGGTGCCCAGCGCGGGCTCGGTGAAGCGGCGCGCCTGGGCGGCCATGCGCGGGTCGAGCCACACCTGCACGTGCGCGCCCAGGTCGCGGACGGCGGCGAACTCCGGGCCGCAGGCGTCCAGGTAGCGGGCGTCCGCGCGGTGGTCGAGGTAGAGGCCGCGGGCGAGCAGGCCGGCCTCGACCGCCTGGAACACCCAGCCGTCGGGGTCGGTGAGCCCCTGGGTGAAGACCCAGGTGTGGACGGCTTCCAGCACGGCCTTGCGGGCCGCCTCGGCGGGGTCGAAGCGGCAGGCGAACCCGGCGGCGTACAGCCCGCGTTCGGGGTCGTGGACGAGGGCGGCGAGGCAGGGGGCGAACTCCGAGGGCAGCTCCACCAGCCACACCCGCAGGCCGCACCCCGCGAGGTCCTCGCGCAGCCCGGGCACGCTGCCGGGGTCGACGCCGCGCGCGGGGCCGTCCAGGTGCCACCACAGTTCCAGCGCGTCGCGCTCGACGGTCTCCAGCAGGCCGCGCTCCACGGCGTCGTCCAGGCCCTGGCCGGTGGCGATGCCCGCGTAGTTGAGGTGGTGGGTGCGCGGGTAGGCGCGCAGGTCCCCCTGGCGCCAGTTGAGGTGGGTGAGCGCCACGGGAGCCCAGCACTCGGCGGTGGCGCCGTCGGGCAGGTGCTCGGTGCCGCGCGCCCACAGCGCGGGGGTGTGCTCGGTCAGCGGGCGGTAGGGGAAGCCGGGGCGGGCGTACTGCCAGGGGGCGTACCGGGGCAGGTCGGCGGGCCCGTAGCGGCGCAGGCCCCGGTCGGCCAGTTCGGCGGCGGTGGCGGCCAGCGGCGCGTCGCGGTGCCCGGGGGGCGGCACCCGGTTGCCGCAGTAGCGCTCCACGGCCTCGGCCACGGCGGCGATCCGGGCGCCTTCGGGGTCCCCGAAGGTGGTGCCCAGCGACACCCGGTCGGCGGGCCAGGCGCCCAGCCGTCGCGCGTCGGCGACCTCCGCGGTCACGGCGGTGTAGCGGGGCGGCGTGCCGGTGGGGTGGTCGACCGGGGCGACGGCGCGGACCAGGCCGCACACCGGGTCGACGAGGGCGTCCAGCGGCAGTTCGGGCGGCGGGGCCATCCTCATCGGCTGGTCTCCTTCACGGGGTCGATGGCGGCGGTGGGGCGGCACGCGGGGACGACGGGCAGCAGCAGCGCGCCGTGCGCGGGGTGGACGGCGCGCCGGGAGGGGTGCAGGACGGGGGCGGTGACGGGGTCCTCGCCGGTGTGCGGGTTGCGGGCGTGGGCGGGGAAGTGGTGGCCCGCGATCTCCAGGCGCAGCCGGGTGCCCGTGGGCAGCCGCCGGGCGAGGAGCCCGAGGGGCACGGTGACGTCGGCCGGGCGGGCCGGCGTGTCGTGGCGGCGGACGACGCCGGTGGCCAGGGGCCGCGCGACGCCCTCCGGGGTGAGGGCGACGAGCCGGGCGACCCAGTCGGCGCACGGGGTGTCGGCGGTCGCCCGGAGCCGGACGGCGGCGCTGCCGAGCAGGTCCACCGGGCGCGGCAGGGGCGCGCTGACCAGCAGGCAGCGGTCGGCGGGCGCGGGCGGGGCGGGCACGGCCAGGTCGTCGGAGCGCACCGGGCGGCGTGGGTCGGCGGTGAAGTGGCGGCCGGTCAGCAGCCGCAGGCCGCCGGGGCGGGCGAAGCGGTAGGCGGTGGGCGCGCGCTCCGGCGCGAGCGCGGTGGCCGGGAGCCACAGCGGGCTGCCGGCGAGCGCGAGGGCGGCGCGGGGCGCGGCGCCCAGGTTCCCGGTGAGCGCGGCGCGGGCCCACCGCGCGTACAGCTCACCCAGGGGCAGCCGGTGGGACGGCGCCGCGTCGGCGGCCGGATCGGCGGTCAGGCCGTGGCCCCAGGGGCCCAGGAGCAGCCGGGCCGGGGCGCCGGTCCAGCGCCGCCACAGCGCCAGGGTGTCGGCCAGGAACGGGTCGTGGGCGCCGCCGACGGCCAGCAGCGGCACCCGGGCGGCGGGGGCCCGGTCGGTCAGGCGGCCGCGCGGCGGCCGCGCCCACAGGGCGGGCCAGGACGGCAGCGCGCGGCCCAGGCGCGCAGGGAGGGCGGACAGGGGCAGGTGGTGCAGCAGCCGGGGGTCGGCGGCCAGGGCGCGTTCGAGGGCGCCGGGGTCGCTGTCCGGCCGGTCGCCGTGGGCGGCCCACCAGCCCGCGCGCGCCCACAGCCGCTCCGGGCCGGAGGGCTCGCGCGCGGTCTCGGCGGCGCCGAGCGCGGGCACGGCGGCCAGCACGGCGTCGGGGACGCCGTCCTCGCCGCCCGCGCCACCGGGGGCACCGTCCGCGCCACCGGGGGCACCGTCCGCGTCACCGGGGGCGCCGCCCGGGGCGGCCGCCAGGGCCGGGGCGAGGGCGCAGTGGGCGGCGTAGGAGGCGCCCGCCGCGACCAGGCGGCCGTCGCTCCAGGGCTGCGCGCGCACCCAGCGGACGGCGCTCGCGCCGTCGGCGGCCTCGCCGTGGTAGGGCCGCCAGGCGCCGGGCGAGCCGTGCCGGCCGCGGACGTCCTGGGCCAGCGCGGCGAAGCCCCGGCGCGCCCAGCCGCGCAGTTCGGCGTGGTGGGCCCGGCGGTCGTAGGGGGTGCGCACGAGCACGGCGGGGTGCGGGCCCGCGGTGGCGGGCAGGCACACGTCGGTGGCCAGCGGGGTGCCGTCCGGGGCGGGGACGCTGACGGTGTGCACGGGTGCCCTCGCGGGGCCGGGGCCGGTCATGCGCGGGTCACCGGGCGGGCGGGGAGCGGCGGGGCCACGGGCGGCACCGGCAGGACGGGGTGCTCGCTGACGGAGAGGGTGCGCAGGTCCAGGCGGCGCAGCCGGCGGGCGGCGGGCAGGGTGCCGGGGAGCGGACCGAGGTGGCCGGTGGCCCAGGCGGCGAGGTCGGCGGCGAGCAGCGCGGCGGCGCAGGCGGCGGCCGGCGCGGTGAGCGGGACGGGGGCTCCCGTGGTGCGGTGACCGCTCCAGTAGGCGGCCAGTTCGCGGTGGGCGGCGGTCGCGGCCAGACGCCGGGCGCGCACGTGCGCGGCGGTCACGTCGCCCGGTGCGGCGGCCGGGGGCTCCAACCAGAGCTGGTGGCCCTCGCGGTGGCAGCGCAGCCAGGCGACGCCACGATCGGGCAGGGCGTCGGCCTCGTCCCACAGCCCGTCGGGCACGGGGTCCGCCAGGCACCACACGACGGCGGCGGCCCGGGTGGTGGCCACGTCCGCCGGCGTCCCGGGGCGGGGCGCGGCGCCGGCCGCGGTCAGGCAGGCGGCCAGGGGCTCGGTCAGCGCGGGGTCGCCGAGCAGCAGCACGGGGCGGCGGTCCGCCGGCCAGTCGGGGCCGGAGGCGGGCGCGGGCGCGGGGACCAGGTGGCCGGCGGCCTCGAAGGCCGCGAGCAGGTGGGCGACGGCGGGCTCGGCCGGGGTGCCGGGCGGAGTGCCGGCGAGGCGGGCGAGCAGGTCGGGGACGTCCGCCGCGCCGGTGTCGATCCGGAGGAAGTCGCCGTCGGCGGTGCGCAGCGCGAGCTGCCCGCCGGGCACGGCGACGACCTCCACGCCGGGTGCCAGCGTGCTGCGCGTCATGACGGTGTCTCCTTCGAAGGGGCGCGGGTGGGCGGTGGGACGTGGCGGAGGGGGGCGGGCGGGGGCCCGGCCGGCGCTGCCGCGACCGGCCGGGCCCTGCGGGGACTTACTCCTCGGTGTCGTCGAAGGGGTTCTCGACGAGCGCGTTGGAGTGGGACGCCGAGGCGTGGGCGAGCTGGCCGGGGTCCGCGATCGGCGTGAAGACCTTCTCCTGCTCCATGGCAATTCCTCCTGAGAGACGGGTAACTGATGCGACATCCGTTCGGGTGCCGCACACCGACACTAGTTGGAAATGATTGTCATGTGCTAGTCGGCAGAGGGTGATCCGGGTAACACACCGGCCAGCCGCCCTCGGGGTCCCGGCCCACGCGCCCGGCCACGTCCAGCACCCCGGCCAGCAGTTCGGGCGTGACGACGTCCTTCGGCGCGCCGTCCGCCACCACCCGCCCGGCGCGCAGCGCGACGATCCGCTCGGCGAACCGGGCGGCGTGCCCGAGGTCGTGCAGCACCATCACCACCGTCAGCCCGCGCTCGGCCCGCAGCCGCACGACCGTCTGCAACACCTCGAGCTGGTGGTGCAGGTCGAGGTACGTCGTCGGCTCGTCCAGCAGCAGGACGCGGGTGTCCTGGGCCAGCGCCATGGCCAGCCGCACCCGCTGCCGCTCGCCCCCCGAGAGCGCGTCCACCGGCCGGTCGGTCCAGTCCTCGACCCCGGTGTCGCACAGGGCGCGCCGCACGGCCGCGTCGTCGCCGTCGCGCAGCATGCCCAGCGGCCCGCGCTGGGCGTAGCGGCCCTGCCGCACGAGCTGGCGCACCGTCATGCCCGGGACCGGGGGCGCCGACTGGTGCAGCAGCGCGACCCGGCGCGCGGCGGCGCGGCGTCCCATGCGCGCCAGGTCGGCGCCCCCCAGCAGCACCCGGCCCCGGTCGGGCCGGATCACCCCGGCGAGCAGCCGCAGCAGGGTCGACTTGCCGCAGCCGTTGAGGCCGATGAGCGCGGTCAGCTCCCCGGGGCCGACGCCGAGGTCGACGCCGTGGAGCACCGGCCGCCCCGGGTACCCGAAGTGGACGTCCGCCACGTGCAGGCCGGGCGGATCGGTGGGTTGCGTCGTCACCCTCGTGACACCTTCCTCTGGTTCCCCTTGGTCACCACTGGTCCCACTGGTTCTCCGTGGGCCTGTGGTCTCAAAACGATCGGGCCGGGGTGCGGCGCACCACGACGAGCAGCAGGACGGCGCCCAGGCAGGTGGTGAGCGCGCCGACCGGCAGCGTCAGGCGCGCGGCGTCCAGCACGAGCGAGAGCCACCGCGACAGCCCCTGCGCGGCCGCGTCGGCCCCGCACACCACGGCCGCGCCGCACAGCGCCGCGCCGGGCAGGGCGCGCCGCAGGTCGGCGCCGAACAGGGCGACGGCCAGGTGCGGCACGAGCAGGCCGACGAAGCCGAGCGCGCCCACGGCCGAGACCGCGCCGGCCGTCAGGGCCACCGCGCACAGCAGCGCCAGCGCGCGGGCGCGCCGGGGGGCCAGCCCCGCGGCGGCGGCCGGTCCGTCCCCGAGCCGCAGGAGGGTCAGCGGGCCGGACAGCAGCCAGGCGGCCACCCCCCACAGCAGCGCCCACGGCCACAGCAGGTGCCAGTGGGCCCACACCCGGCCCTCGGTGCTGCCGATGAGCCACTGCACGACGCTGCCCAGCTCCCCCGGGGCGACGAGCAGCACCATGGCCGTCAGACCGCCGAGCACGGCGCTGACCAGGACGCCGTGGACGGCCGTCCCGGCCGGGTCGCCGCGCTCACGGCCCGCGAGCAGCCACAGCAGCCCGGCCCCGGCGAACCCGCCGGCGCAGGCCGCCACGACGACGGCGGCCGGTGACTGCCAGCTCGCCAGGCCGAGTCCGGTCGCGCTCACCGCGCCCAGCACCGCGCCCGGGGTGACGCCGGTGACCTCGGGCCCGGACAGCGGGTTGCGCAGCGCCGACTGGAGCACCAGCCCGGCCACCCCGAGGGCCGCGCCCGCGACGAGGGCGACCAGCAGCCGCGGCACGCGCAGGTGCAGCACGACGTGCCGCGCGGTCTCCCCTCCCCCGCCGGTCAGCACCTCCAGCACGGTGCCCGGCGCCAGCGCCCGGCCCGCGACCAGGTCCGCGGCGGCCGCGAGCACGACGACCGCGGCGAGCACGAGGAGCCGCCCGCTCACGACGCCACCTCCGGAGCCGCCGCACCGTGCCCCGTCGCCGCGCCGTGCCCCGCGGCCGCGGCGCCGTCCCGGGGCGCCGGGTCCCCGGTCCCGGGTGCCGCCGCGCCGTCCGGGGGACGGCGACGCCCGGCGCGGCGCGGGGTGTGCGGGCCGCGCCGGGCCCTGAGCAGCGCCACACCCGCCGGGACGCCCAGCAGCGCGGTCCACGCGCCGACCGGGGTCTCCACCGGGCCCAGCGCGAGGCGGGCCGGTACGTCGGCGACGGCCACCACGCAGGCGCCCCACCCCGCGGCCCACGGCAGCCGGCCGACGGCGTCCGCCGCGGGCAGCAGCCGCCGGGCCAGGTGGGGCGCGAGGAAGCCGACCCAGGCCACGGGGCCGCAGACGGCGACGACGGGGGCGATGAGCACCACCGCGACGGCCAGCGCCGCGAGCCGGGCGCGGCGGGTGCGCACGCCCAGCGCCTCGGCGTCGTCGTCCCCCAGGCGCAGGACGGACAGCACCGGGGCGCACAGCACGAGGGCGGGCAGCGCCACCACCAGCCACGGGCCCAGTCCGGTGACGTCGGACCAGGTGCGCGCGGCGAGCGAGCCCAGCAGGTAGCGGTAGATGACCTGGAGGTCGAGCTGGTCGGCCAGCACCATGAGCACCAGCAGCGCCGCCTGGAGCGCCGCGGAGACGGCGGCGCCGGTCAGCAGCACCGCGGACGGGCTGCGGCCGAACCCGGCGGCGAGCAGGGTCAGCACCCCGCCCGCGGCGGCCCCGGCGAGCGCCAGCAGCGGCGCCACGGCCGCGGGGAGGGTGAGCGCGAGCACCAGCGGGGCGGCGACGCCGAGCGCGGCGCCGGAGGAGACGCCCAGCATCTCGGGGACGGCGAGGTCGTTGCGCAGGGCTTCCTGGAGCACCAGCCCGGCGGCGCCCAGGCAGGCCCCGGCGAGCAGTGCCAGCACCAGTCGGGGCAGCCGCAGTTCGCCGACGACGACACCGGCGAGCCCGTCCCCGCCGTCCAGCAGCACGCCGGGCAGCTCGGTGGGCGCGACCACGGGGGTGCCCAGGCAGAGCGTGGCGAGCGCGGCGGCGGTGAGCAGGCCGCCCAGCGCGAGCAGGTGGCGGCGGTGGCTCACCGCAGGGCTGCCGTGGCCTGGTCGAGCACCAGGGACAGGGAGCGGGTGCCGCGGCCCTTGGCCCACACCTCGGAGTCGACCTCGTGGACGTCGCCGTTGCGGACGGCGGGGATGCGGTTCCACAGCGGGTTGGCGGCGAGCGTTTCGGAGAGGGCGCCGGTGTCGTCGCCGAAGGAGAGCGTCTCCACGAAGAGCACGTCCACGTCCCTGGCGAGGATCTCCTCCATGCTGTAAGTGCCCGACACCCCGCGCGACTCCCAGGGGTAGTCGGCGATCTTCGGGAAGAGCCCGGCCGCCACGTCGGTGCCGGGGGTGGCGACGCCGAAGTTCTCGTCGCTGCCGTAGATGATCAGCGCCGTCCTGTCGCTGGGCGTGCGCTCGGCGGCGGCGAGCGCGGTGCGGAAGGCGCGCTCGGCCCGCTCGCCCTGCTCGGTGCGGCCGGTCAGGGCGGCGAGGTCGCGCAGGTAGGCGACGCTGTCGCGCCAGGTGCCCGGCTGGACGGGCCAGAAGGTGGTGGCCCCCTCCAGCGCGGGGGCGAGCTTGCCGTGGGTGTCCTCCAGGCCGATGACCAGGTCCGGCTCGTGGGCGAGCACCGACTCGACCTCGGGCGCGAGGAAGCCACCGGGGACGACGGGTATCCCGGCGGCCCGGTCGGGGCCGAGGAAGTCGGGATGGGCCGCGAGCGCGCTGTTGGTGGCGGCGGGGGTGAGCCCCAGCTCGATCAGCATGTCGTCGCACAGGGCCACCAGGCAGACCACGCGCCGGGGCTCCTCGGGCGTGGTGACGGTGACGCCCCGGACGTCGGTGATCTCGCGGGCGGGCTCGATCGGTTCGACGGTGACCTCCGTGGTGTCCGCGGGGCCGCCGTCGGCCCGTGCGTCGTCCACGGGGTCGGCGGTGGCGCCGCACCCGGTCAGCAGGGCCCCCAGGACCGCCGCGGCGAGCCACCGGCGTGCGGTGCGGATCGGTGAACGCGTCATCGGCGCCCTTCCGTTCTTCACGTGCCGGGGCGGTGGATGCGGTGCGCGGAGGGCGGCCCCGGGCGCCCACGCGGACCGCAGACTACACATGATAATCATTTTCCACACAGCCCACCGACCCCGTCACGCCCCTGGAGGCACCCGATGACCCCTGAGCCGCTGCTGCTCGTCGCCGACCATGTGACGGGCGGGATCGAGGTGTTCGCCGTGCCCGGCGGGACGCGGGTGGCGCGGCTGCCCGGGCCCCGGGTCAGCGAGCACGCCGGCTTCCTGGCGCTGCCCGGCGGCCGGGTGGCCTGCGTGGACGAGGCGGCCGGGGAACTCCTCGTCCTGGACCCGTCCGCGGCCCTGGCCGGCGGCCCGCTGGTGGCGGCCACCGCGCCCGTCGCGGTGCCCGGCGAGCACCTGGCCGCCGACGCGACCGGGGAGCGGATCGCCGTCACCACCGGCGTCGGGGAGCGCGCGGAGCCCTGGAGCGACCTGGTGACCGCCGTCGACCTGCGGGCCGGTGCGGCCACGGCGGTGCGCGCCCGCACCGGGGAGCCGGGGGTGACGGTCGTGGGCGCGGGCGCCGCGGCGCTGGTGCTGCTGCGGCAGCGCGAACCGGGCGAGCTGGCCCTCTACCGGCACGCCGGACTGCTGGCCGCCGGCCCCGGCCACCCGCGCGCCGTCCCCCTGGCGCGGCTGCCGCTGCCGGACGACGGACACGGCGACGCCCACGACCCCGCCACCGGGCTGGTGTTCGCCGCGACGGGCGAGGGCGTGTACCGCGCGCGGGTCCGCGGTACCGCGCTCCTCCCGGAGCCGCCGCTGCCCTGGCGGGGCGCGGGGCGCGGCTACTTCCTGCGCCTGGACCCGGGGCGCCGCCTGCTGTGGTCCTGCCTGCGCGGCGGCCCGGGCGACCCGGCGCGCTGGCCGGAGTGGACCAACACCGCCTGGTGCCACGGGCTGGACTCCGGCCGCACCGCGCTGGTCGACCTCGGCCCCGGGCTGGTGTTCCGCATGGCACTCGCCCGCGGCGCGGCGGCCTTCACCCGCGTCCACCCCGACGGGGACGAGCTGCTCCTGCTCGATCCCGCGCGCCCCCGGGTGGCCGCCCGTACGCCGCTGGAGCCGATGAGCGGGGCCCCGCGCCGGGGCGGCACGCCGTGGGACGGCGTCCAGCGCCGCGCCGTGGCGGCGTCACCGGGGGCCGACTGGGTGGCCGTCAGCCGCGGCGGCCACGGCGAGGTGCTGATCGTCGACGCCCGGACGGGACGCCCGGGCACGGTGTTGCGGACGAGAACACCGCTGCCGGAGGGCGGCCGACTGGCGATGGTCAGCGCCGGGGACCGCGGCCACGAGGACGCCGTGGGACGGTGAACGGCCGGAGCCCGCACGGGAGACGGGCCCGGACACGCGAAGGCCCGCCCGGTGCGACGGGGGATGCACACCGGGCGGGCACAGCTCATTTCTACCGCATGGACCCCGCTTCGCGCAGCCCGCGCCCCCGTGAACGGCCCGATTGCGGCACCTCATCAGCGATTTCCAGCCACGCATCGGGGCGGGGCGGCCCGGAAAGCGGAACGGTCGCAGGGCGTGCGCCGGGGAGCAGGACGGCGCCGGACCGGCCTGCCGCCCGGCGCCGCCCTGGTCGCAGGCGGCCCAGACCCCCGTGCAGGGCCACCTCGTCGCGAGGCGTGACGTTCACTGGCCGTCCTCCCGGCCGTCACGCCTCCCCTGGCGGGCGGTCACCGCCCGGCTCGGGTGGTTCCAGGGGCAAATTCATGTGCTGTCGAAACTGGCCGATAATCGCGGTCAGGCTGTCCTGGACCTCGGGGGGCAGGCCGACCGAGCGCAGGGCGATCCGGCGCACCCGCTGGTCGCGCATGGCCGCGAGGAAGCGGACCTCCTCCTCCACGTAGGCGGCCTGACGCTCCGACAGGTCTCCGAGCAGGTAGCCCACCGGCACGCCGAAGAACCGCGCGAGCGCCCGCAGCACGTCCGAACTGGGGTTGGCCCGGCGCCCGTTGCGGAGCATGGACAGGTACTGCTCGGTGAGCCGTACGCCGCCGTACTCGCCGGGGCTGCCGCTGATGGCGTCGGCGACGTGGGCGTTGGTGTACGGGGCGCCCGCCGGGTGCATGGTGGCGAACAGGTAGCCGAGCCGCTGGGCGAGCGTCCCGCCGGCGGCCCCGCCCGCGGACTCCGCGTCCTCGCCCGCCGCCATGGCCACCGCCCTTCCCGCCTCTCGTGCGCCCCGCCTCACGAGCAGTTAAGCCACGTGGCGCGTTCGGCGCGTCGTCCCCCGCATCCTGCCACGGGAGAGACGGAATCACTAGATCCGGTCACCACCGGAACACGCGTACCGGGCTTAACGGCTGGTTGATGCGGTGCCAGTGCGGCCGCACGGGCGACGGCGAGGGTTTGTGAAGGCTTTCACACCGCCCTCTTGGCTCGATGCGCCCTTCCGTGCTGTGATCGATGCCACCCGGCTCACCCGGGATTCTTCCGGCTCACCTGCACAACCGGCTCGATGACGCGCTTGGGGAGGGCACTGTGGCGGAGTCCGCCATGTCTCGTTCGGTACGGCTGGACCACGGGGAGGGCGGCGACGACGGCGGTCCGCTGCACCACGCCGTGTGGCGGCTGCGCTCGCGGGGCTGCTGGGAGGACGCTGCCGCGCTGCTCGCCCCGCACGCCGCGGACGACGCCGCCGCGGCGGTGCGCCGGGCGGGCCTGCTGGTGGAGCGCTGCATGTTCACCGCCGCGGGCTGGGCCGAGGCCGAGGACGCGCTGCGCGCCGCCGAGGCGCTCGCGGTGGACGACACGCTGCGCGGGGCCGCCGCGTGCGAGCGCGGCCACCTGGCGTACGCGGCGACGGTGCTGGGCGTGCGCGACCGCGCCGACGAGGCCCGCTCCGCACTGGGCCGCGCGGCGGCGCTGCTGCCCCCGGCCTCCCCGGGCCGCGCCGTCCTGGACTTCCGCCGCGGGCTGCTGGCCGAGCACCTGGCCGACACCCCGCAGGCCGTGCAGGCCGCCAAGGCCGCCTACCGGCGGGCGCACGCCGGGGCCACGGCGCACGGTGACGCGCTGCTGTGCTCCTTCACCTGGCGGCACCTGGCCGGCCTCGCGCTGCGCGCGGGCGAGCTGACCGAGGCGCGGCACGGGTTCACCGAGTCCCTGCGGCTGCGCGAGGAGCTGGGCTTCCTGGTGGGGATGGCACCGGCGCTGGCCGCCCTGGCCGACGTCCAGCCGGACCCGGAGGCCGGGCGGCTGCGGGCCGAGGCGCAGCGCCTCTTCCGTCTCCTGGGCGGCGTCCCCACCTGGCTGGCACCCCACCTGGCGGCAGCCTGACGTCACCTGACGTCACCTGAAGCCGCCCCCGCCCGCGCACGGCGCCCCGCGCCGGGACGGCCTGGCGCCACCGCCGCCACCGCCGCACGCGGAGTCCGTACGGCGCACCCGGGCCGCCCGCGGCGCCCCCGGGGGCCGGGGCGCGGCGCACGCGGGGCGGGCCGCACACGGCACGCCGGGGCGCGCCGGAACCGCGCCGCCCCGGCGCGGGGCCGGGGTGCGGGGGCGGGCGTCAGCCTGCCAGGTGCCGACGCAGGAGCCGCTCGACACCGGCCACGTCGCCCTCGCCCAGCGCGTCGACGAGGGCCACGTGCTCGTGTGCCGCGGTGCGCAGCTCGGCGAGCGGACGGGCCCCGCCGCCCCGGCGCCGCAGCTCCGTGGCGATCCGCACGAGCTGCCCGTTCCCGGCCGGTTCCAGCAGCGCCGCGTGGAAGGCGCGGTCGGCCTCGGCGAACCCGGCGCGGTCCCCGCGCGCGGCGTGCGCGACGGTGGCCTCGGCCAGCGGGCGCAGGGCCTGCCAGTGCTCTCTCGGCACCGTGCGGGCCAGCCGCAGCAGTGGCGGGACTTCCAGCAGGGCACGGACCTCGGCCAGTTCCGCGCGGTCGCTCACGGAGTGCTCGGCGACGCGGAACCCCCGGTTGGGCACGGTCTCCACCGCGCCCTCCCCGGCGAGCTGCTGCATCGCCTCGCGCACCGGCGTGGGCGAGACGCCGAAGCGCTCGGCGAGGGCCGGGGCGGAGTAGACCTGGCCGGGGGCCAGCTCGCCGCTGTGCAGCTTCTCACGCAGCGCGCTGAGCACCTGGCCCCGCACCGAGTGGCGCTGGGGCGTGCGGCGGGCGCCGGACCGGGGCGGCTCACCGTGCACGCGCTCGCCCCGGGCCGCCTGGGCCGGTCCGGCTGCCGGGGCGGGCGGGTCCGGCGCCCCGGCCCGGCCGGGCTGACCGGGCCGACTGGGCCGACTGGACTGACCGGACTGACCGGGAAGGCCCGGGGCGGCGGTGCGGACGGGCGGGCGGGCGGAAGCCGTTATCTCCGAGTCCGATCGGGTACGCGCCATGTGCCCGCTCCTGTCCGCGCCGGGTGTCCGAAGAGCACCATAGGCGGAGAGTGCCGGAGATCAAACCTCCCGAAGACCGGGTAAGGTTAGGCTTACCTGCCAACGATCGTGGAATCGGGAACCGTTCTCATGGCCGTCACCACCCTGGTACGAGCACCGCAGCCACCGACCGCGGAGTCGCCGCTCGCGGCCGCCTACGCGCGGCTGGGCGAGGTGCTCCCGGGGTTGCGGATCAGCGAGGTCGGCGCCGGCTCCCCGCTGCCCAGGGGCGAGGGCTGGGCGCACGCCACCGAGCTCGCGGCGGGCGGCGCCGTGCTGGACGCCTTCCTCACCTGGGACGCGGAGCAGGTGCGCGGCGACTACGGCACCGAAGCCCGCCCCGACGTCATCGCCTCCTTCGGCCTGCACCGCTACGCCTGGCCCGCGACGCTGCTCATCACGATCCCCTACTTCCTGCTGCGCCGGGTGCCGCGCTTCCCGGTGGACGCGGTGGCCTTCCACCGTGCCACCGGCCGGCTGGCGGTGCGGCCGGCCGGATACGCCTGCCTGCCCGACGACCCCGCCGCGTCCTTGCCCGGTGCCGAGGTGGTGCCGCACGAGGAGGCGCTGCGCGCGGCCGTGCGCGCGGCGGTCGCCGAGCACCTGGCGCCGGTGTTGGAGGGCTTCGGCCCCCGGATGCGGCGCGGCCCGCGCGCGCTGTGGGGGGCGGCGTCGGACGAGATCACCGAGGGTCTGTGGTACGTCGGCGGCCTGCTCGGCGAGGAGCGGCGGGCCATCAAGGAGGCGGAGCTGCTGCTGCCCGGCTCCACCGCGCCCTACCCGCGCGGCGCCGGGTTCCGCGAGCTGACGGCCCCCGACGGCACGGTGCTGCCCACCCGGGACCGGGCGAGCTGCTGCCTGTTCTACACCCTGCGCCCCCGGGAGACCTGCGTCACCTGCCCGCGCACCTGCGACGCCGAGCGGGTCGAGCGGCTGACCGCGCCCCGCTGACACGTTCGACCCTCCGGGCGTCCACCGGCCCCGGCGCCCCCGTTGCGGTGGGCGGTATGCGAACTCGCCCGTGCGCCTGTGCGGTTCGGCCAGTATGCTCCGCGAGCGGCCGAACGGCCGCACACGGCACGAGGGGCAGCGGATGGAACTGACGGACGGATCGCTGAGTTGGGTGGTGGCGGGCGCGGTCATGCTCGCCGGACTCGTCGGCGCGCTGGTACTCATGGCGCGGGGCCGCGGGTCCGGTGCCGCCGAGGACGCCGCGCCGACCGACTCCTGGGAGCGGATGGAGGAGCGGCGGCGGCGCAAGGAGGCCGTCTACGCCACCGCCTCGTACCTGCTGCTCTTCTGCTGCGCGGGCGTCGCCGCCGCACTCTCCTTCCACGGGCTCGTCGGCTTCGGACGCCAGAACCTCAACCTCTCGGGCGGCTGGGAGTACCTGGTGCCCTTCGGCCTGGACGGCGCCGCGATGTTCTCCGCCGTCATCGCCGTGCGCGAGGCCAGCCACGGTGACGCCTCGGTGGGCTCGCGGCTGCTGGTGTGGGTCTTCGCGGGGGCCGCCGCCTGGTTCAACTGGGTGCACGCGCCCCGGGGCGTCGACCACGCGGGCGCCCCGCACTTCTTCGCCGGCATGTCGATCTCGGCGGCGATCCTCTTCGACCGCGCGCTCAAGCAGACCCGCAAGGCCGCCCTGCGCGAACAGGGCCTGGTGCCGCGCCCGTTGCCGCAGATCCGGGTGGTGCGCTGGCTGCGGGCCCCGCGCGAGACGTTCCGCGCCTGGTCGCTGATGCTGCTGGAGGGTGTGCGCACGCTGGACGAGGCCGTCGACGAGGTGCGCGAGGACCGGCGCCGGCGGGAGCAGGAGCGCTCCCGGCAGCGGGAGCAGCGCAAGCTGGAGCGGGTCCGGCTGAAGGCGCTCGCCCGTGGTGGCGCCGCGCCCGCCCCGGCCGTGCTCCCCGAGGCGGACGTGGACGTCTCGGTGGAGGTGGACAAGCCCGTCCGCGTCCGGCCCGCGCTCGGTCGCTCCGAGGGCGGCGACCAGGCCGACCTGGGGACGGCCCGGCCCCGGCTGGACACCCTGGAGGAGAAGCTCGCCGCGATCGAGAAGCAGTTCGGCTGACGCGCGGCGCCGGACACCCCGCGCAGGCGCCGGCGCCGCCCGGCCCGACGCGGCGTCCGGGGCCGAGGCGGGCTCCGGACTGAGGTGAGCTCCGGACTGACGTGACGGCCCGACGGACACGCCACCCGGCCTGACGCGCCGCCCGCAGTGACACGACGGCCGCAGTGACACGACGGCCGCACTGACACGACGGCCGCACTGACACGACGGCCGGACTGGCGCACCACCGCGCCGGTGGCCGCGTCGACCGGTGCCGTGGCGCGGAGTCGGCCGCCGGTCGGACGGGACGGCGTGCGCCTCCCCCGGCCCCGCCCCACGCCCGTCGCTTGCCGCCCGGCCGCCGGGGCGCGGGCCGCGCGGCTCAGCCCGCCGCCGCCCGCCACAGGTGGTGCACGGCGTAGGAGCGCCATGGCCGCCACCGGGCGGCGAGTTCGCGCCCCGCGCGCGGACCGTCGGCCGGGGCACCGAGCGCGGCCAGGCCGTGCCGGACGCCCGCGTCGCCGAGCAGGAAGACGTCCGGGTCGCCCAGCGCCCGCATCCGCACGTACCCGGCCGTCCACGGGCCCACCCCGCGCAGCGCGAGCAGTTCCGCCTCGGCCGCGTCCCGGTCGGCGCCCGGGTCGAGGCGCACGGCGCCGTCGGCGAGCGCGGCCATCACCGTGCGCAGCGCGGCACGGCGGGCGCCGGGCATGCCCAGCTCCGCCAGGCTCGCCCCGGCGAGGGTGCCGGGGTCGGGGAACAGGTGGGTGAGGGCGCCGTCGGGGGCGGGCAGCGGCTTGCCGTAGGCCGTCACCAGGCGCCCGGCCAGGGTGCGCGCGGCCCCGATGGTGACCTGCTGGCCGAGCACCGCGCGGGCGGCCAGCTCCGGCCCGTCGGCGGCGCCGGGCGAGCGCAGGCCGGGGTGGGCGGTGACGCGTGGGCCGAGCACCGGGTCGTCGGCCAGCCGCTCGGCGACGGCGCCGGGGTCGGCGTCCAGGTCGAACAGGCGCCGCAGCCGCTGCACGGCGGTGGCCAGGTCGCGCAGGTCGGCCAGGCGCAGGCGGCACGGGAGCCAGCCGGGCCCGCCGCGCTCGCCCACCTCGGCGACGGCGTGCGCGTGCGGCAGGGCCAGCGTCCTGCGGTACCGGCGCTCCCCGGGCTCCCCGGTCACCTCCTCCACGCCGGGGACGGCCCGCGGCGCGAGGAAGTCGAAGACGCCGCGCGCGTCGTAGGGGCCGCGGTGGGCGAGCCGGAGTGCCACCCCGTCGCCGTCGTGCGGGAGTCGGGACGCGCCCCGCAGGGCGGAGGGGCTCGCGGCGTACACCGCGCGCACGGTGTCGTTGAACTGGCGGACGCTGGCGAACCCGGCGGCGAAGGCGACCTCGGTGACCGGGAGTCCCGTGGTCTGCAGCAGCACCCGGGCGGTGTGGGCGCGCCGGGCGCGGGCCAGGGCCAGGGGGCCCGCGCCGAGCTCGGCCGTGAGCTGGCGCTGCACCTGGCGCGGGCTGTAGCCGAGCCGGGCGGCCAGGCCCGCGACCCCCTCGCGGTCCACGACGCCGTCGCCGATCATGCGCACGGCGCGGGCGACCGCGTCGGCGCGGGCGTCCCACTCCGCCGAGCCGGGCACGGTGTCGGGGCGGCAGCGGCGGCAGGCCCGGTAGCCCGCGCCCTGGGCGGCGGCGGCCGAGGCGTAGAAGGCGACGTTGCGCCGCAGGGGGGTCTGCGCGGGGCAACTGGGGCGGCAGTAGATGCCCGTCGTCCGGACGGCGGTGAAGAACACCCCGTCGAACCGGCCGTCCCGGCTGCGGACCGCCTCGTACCTGCTGTCGTCGTCCATCACCCCTCCAGTCTGCGCCGCCGCCCGGACCGGTACCGGCGGAATTCGGACACGGCCGTCAGCAGGCAGGGCACCGCCGCCGCGGACAGCGCGCCGGGCCCGGCGGCCGTGGAGCCCAGCGCGTACCCGGCGAAGGCCGGCACCGAGACGATCTCGCGGTGCCGAAGCCCGCGACGGATGCCGCCGTGGCCCGCGCCGGGTCGCCGTCAGCGCAGCCGGCCGCGTTTGCGCTCCATCGCGTGGCGGCCCTCCTGCTGGCGCCGCTTGAACTCCTTGCGCTGCTCGGCGCGCAGGCGGGCGTCGGTGCGCGCGGCCAGCCGGGCGCTCTCCCGCTGGAGCTTGCCGTAGCTCTCCCAGCGGCGGTGCGGCAGCGAGCCGTCCGCGAGCGCCGCCAGCACCGCGCAGCCGGGCTCGGACCGGTGGCCGCAGTCGGGGAAGCGGCAGCGCGCCACCAGGGCCTCGACGTCGGTGAACGCCTGCTCCACGCCCGCGTCGGCGTCCCACAGGCCGACGCCGCGCAGGCCCGGCGTGTCGATGAGCACGCCGCCGCCGGGCAGCGGGAACAGCTCGCGGTGCGTGGTGGTGTGCCGCCCCTTGCCGTCCCGGTCCCGGGTCGCCCGCACGGCACTGGCCTCCTCGCCCAGCAGCGCGTTGACCAGCGTGGACTTGCCGGCCCCCGAGACGCCGAGCAGGACGCCGGTGCGGCCGCGCAGCCGCTGGGCGAGCTCCGCGGTGCCGGTGCCGGCCACGGCGCTGAGCGTGAGCACGTCCACGCCGGGTACGGCGGCCGCGGCGTCGTCGTACAGGTGCGTCACGTCGGGCACCAGGTCGGCTTTGGTGAGGGCGAGCAGCGGCTGCGCACCGCTGGCCCAGGCCAGCGCGGCGAACCGCTCCAGCCTGCCGAGGTCCAGCTCGACGGCGAGCGAGACGGCGATGATCGCGACGTCGACGTTGGCGGCGAGCACCTGGCCGTCGGAGCGCTTGGAGGAGGTGGAGCGCAGGAACGCCGTGCGGCGCGGGAGCAGGGCGTGCACGAGCGGGCCGGTGGGCCCGTCGGCGAGGACGGCCCAGTCACCGGTGCAGGGCTGGGCGGTGGGGTCGGTGCCGGGGGCCGGGCCGGTGTCGGCGCGGACGGTGCCGTCGCCGGTGGCGGCCAGGCAGCGGCCGCCGCGGTCGACGCGCAGGATGCGGGCGGGACGGAACCCGGCGGCGGCGTGGGGGGCGTAGCCGCGCTCGGCGTGCTCGTCCCAGCCGTAGCGGAGCAGGGGGGTGTGCGGCGTGTGCAAGGTGGGTGACCCTTCGGCGGCGGGTCGTCGGCCGTTGGCGCTGGGCGCCGGTGTCAGCCGAGGACCGCGGGAACAGGAGTGGGGGAAGCGGTACGGAAGCGGGAAACGACGGTCATCGCGCTTCACCTCCTGTCGGGTCACCGGCGCGGCCCCGTCGGCCGCGCCGTGCGGCACGGTAGTCCCGCTCGGGGACGGCCCGCCACGGGTTTTTCCCGGCGGCCCGGCGCGGCGGGCGCCGTGCGGCACGACCGGCCAAGCGGCGCGGCCGGACAGCCGGGCGCCACGGCCAGGCGCCACGGCCAGGCGCCACGGCCAGGCGCACGGCCAAGCGGCGCGGCCGGGCGCACGACCGGGCGGCACGACGGGCGCACGACCGGGCGGCACGACGGGCGCACGACCGGGCGGCACGGCGGGGGCGGCGCGCCCGAGCACCCGGTCAGGTCAGCGGGCAGACGAACTCGCACCACACGCACTTGCCGGTGCCGCGGGGGTCGACGCCCCAGACGTCGGCCAGGCGGTCCACCAGCAGCATGCCGCGCCCGGTGACCCCGATGTCCTCGTCGGCGCCCAGCTCGGGCTGGTCGGCGGAGGTGTCCTCGACCTCCACGCGCACCCGCCGGTCCGCGCCGTCCAGCAGGCGGAAGGTGACCACGGCGCCGCCGTCGGTGTGCCGCAGGGCGTTCACCGTCAGCTCCTGGGTGGCCAGCTCCACCGCGTCCGCGCACCGGTCGGCGTTCCAGGCGCGCGCCGCCGCGCGGGCCGCCTGCCGCACGCCCGCGACCGCGCGCAGGTCACCGGCGGCGACGTGCCGGCGCAGGCGGCGCCCGGGCCGCGGCCCGGGGGCGGTGTCCCGGCGCAGCAGGACGAGGGCGATGTCGTCGGCCCCGGCGTGGTCGCCGGGCAGCTCGCACAGCCGGTCCGCGAGCGGGCCCAGCTCCCCGGGGCCGTGGGCGGCCGCCCGCAGCAGCGCGCGCACGCCCTCGTCCAGGTCGGCGCCCGGCCGCTCGACCAGGCCGTCGGTGAACATCAGCAGCGTCTCCCCCACCTCCAGTTCGACGGAGGTGACGGGGAAGTCGAGCGCGGCCAGGTGGGGCAGCCCGAGCGGGAGTGCGCCGGCGACCGGCAGCGGGCGCGCGGTGCCGTCGCGGCGCAGCAGCACCGGGTCCAGGTGGCCGGCGCGCACCAGGCGCAGCCAGCCGCTGGCGGGGTCGGCCTCGGCGTACAGGCAGGTGGCGAAGCGGTCGGTGTCCAGGTCGTGCAGGAACGTGGAGGCGCGGGCGAGCACGGTGGGGGCGGTGTGGCCCTCGGCGGCGTAGGCGCGCAGCACGATGCGGAGCTGGCCCATCACGGCCGCGGCGTGCGTGTCGTGGCCCTGCACGTCGCCGATGACGGCGGCGACGCGGCCGCCGGGCAGGGGGATGACGTCGTACCAGTCGCCGCCGATGTCGCGGCCCTGGCGGGCCGGGCGGTAGCTGACCTCGGTGCGCAGCCCGGGCACGGCGGGGATGGTGTGCGGGAGCATGAAGCGCTGGAGGCTCTCGGCCAGCTCCAGCTCCTGCTCGTAGAGCATGGCCCGCTGCAGGCTCTGCGCGATGGTGCTGGCCAGGGCCGTCAGCAGGGTCTGCTCGCTGGGCGGGAAGGTGTGCTTGTCGCGGAAGAGCAGCCCGAGGGCGCCCAGGGCCCGGCCCTGCGCGATCAGCGGCAGGTAGGCGGCGGCGGACGCGCCGAGCGGGGCGACGTAGGGCCACAGCAGCGGGTACCGGGAGGCGAACTCGCGCTGGGAGACGAAGAAGCGCGCGGTCATGGTGCGCACGACCTCGCTCATCGGGAAGTCGGCGTCCAGCCGGGTGTACTCCAGCTCCGGCACCAGGCTGGCGGTGCGGCCCTCGGCCATCTGCCGGATGTGGTGGTCTTCGACCAGGCCCATCATGAGGCTGACGGCGCCCAGCCGGCCCAGGCCCCGCGCGCTCTCCAGCACGTCGATCACGTCGCGCACGGTGCGGGCGTGGGCGAGGGCGGCCGTGGTCTCCTCCACGACGCCGGCCTCGCGGGTGCGCTCGGTGTCGAAGGCGAGCCGGTCGGTGACGTGGCGCAGCTCGTCGGTGGCGTCGCGGACGATGCCGACGACCCGGTGCGGACGCCCGGAGGGGTCGCGCCGGATGTGCCCCTGGGCGTGGGTCCAGCGCGGCGTGCCGTCCCGGCGGCGGATGCGGAAGTAGACGCCGAAGGTGGTACGGCCGTCCTTCATCGCCTGGGAGACCAGCGTGTCGAGCCGGACCGACTCCTCGGACGGCAGCCGGACGCCGAGCGACCCGGGGTGCTCGTCGTACTCCTGGGGCCGCAGGTCCCACACGGCCAGGCCGGGGGCGTCCAGGTGCAGCACCCCGCGGTCCAGGTCCCAGTCGAAGGTGCCCGTGCCGTTGAGGGCGAGCGTGGTGGCGGGGTCGGCGGGCCAGTCCCGGGGCGCGGCGGGCGTCCCGGGTGCCGCTCCTTGCGTGTCCATGCCGCACCCCCGGCCGGAAGGCGATCCCCTTCACTGTGGCACTGTTCGGCCGGAACTTCGAGCGGGCGGGGGCCGCCCGGGCCACGCGCCGGGCGGTCAGCTCCTGGGGTGGCCCTTCAGGCGGGAGCGCAGGTCGTCCGGCGGCAGGAAGCGGGCCCAGCGCTCGGGGAACTCGGCCGGGCCCGGCGGGCCCGGCCCGTCGTCGTCATCGCCGTCATCGTCGTCCTCCAGGCCCTCGTCGCCGTCGTCGCCCCCGGCGCGGCGGCGGGCCTCGGCCGCGGCGACCAGGGCCGCGGCGTCCTCCTCGCGCTGCCGGTCGCGGGCCCGGCGGGCGGCGGCGGTGGCCAGCGAGGGCCACACCCGGTCGACGGCGGCGTTGACGGCGGCCCCCACCAGGACGGCGAACGCGGAGATGAAGATCCACAGCAGCACCGCCACCGGCGCGGCCAGCGAGCCGTAGATCGTCGGGCCCTCCACCTGGCTGGCCAGGTACAGGCGCAGCAGGAAGCTCCCGCCCACCCACATCAGCAGCGCGACCAGTGCCCCGGGGATGTCCTCGCGCCAGGGCGAGCGCACCGGCACCGAGACGTGGAACAGCGTCGTCAGGAAGGCCACCGACAGCAGCAGCACCGTCGGCCAGTAGAAGACGCGCACCAGCAGCGCGGCCTGCGGCACCCAGCCGATCACCGTGTCCGGTCCGACGACCAGCAGCGGCAGTGCCACCGCCCCCAGCGGCAGCGCGACGACGTACAGCACGAAGGCCAGCAGCCGGGTCTTGACGATGCCGCGGTGCCCGTCCAGCCCGTACATCACGGTGATGGTGTCGATGAAGACGTTGACGGCGCGCGAGCCGGACCACAGCGCGAGGGCGAAACCGAAGGAGATGATGTCGGGCCGCCCGCCCTCGATCACGTCGTCCAGGAGCGGCGCGGCGATGTCGTTGACGCCGCGCTCGGACAGGACGGTGGCGGTCGCGTCGAGGATGTTGGCGCGCACCGAGTCGATGGTGTCGGTGCCGATCCAGGCGTCCAGGTAGCCCAGCAGGCCGATGAGGCCGAGCAGCAGCGGCGGCAGGGAGAGCAGGGTGAAGAACGCCGCCTCGGCCGCGAGCCCCACGACTCGGTACTCCATGCAGGAGTTGACCGTGTCCTTCAGCAGCAGCCAGGCCAGCCGCTTCTTGGGCACGTTCCGGTACAGCCGGCTCATTCTGCTTTGCCGCCCGGCTCGGTGGCGGGGGGACGTTCGCACTGCTCGCACCCGCCCAACGTATCCGGCCCCGGGCCCGCGCCACGCACCGGTGACGCCCGGCGGCCCCGGCCCTACGGTGGGCCCATGCCCTCGCCGACGCCGCACGCCACGCACGCCGTCACCAACCAGCCGCCGCCGCTGGTGGACTACGACGTCTACACCACCGACGCCGCGCTCACCGAGGCCGTGGCCCGGCACGTCGCGCCCGAGCGGGCGGCCGAGGTCCACGCGGAGCTGGCCGCGCTGGGCCGGGCGGCCGGATCGGCGCCGGTCCGCGAGGCGGGCGCGCTGGCCAACGAGCACCCGCCTCGGCTGCGCACGCACGACCGCTACGGGCACCGGGTGGACGAGGTGGACTTCCACCCGGCCTGGCACGACCTGCTGCGGCAGGCGGTGGCGGCCGGGCTCACCGACGCCTGGTCGCGACCGGAGGGACACCTGCGGCGGGCGGCGGGCTTCCTGGTGTGGAGCCAGGCGGAGGCCGGGCACGGCTGCCCGGTGTCCATGACGCACGCGGCGGTGCCCGCGCTGCGCGCCGAACCGGCGGTGGCCGCGGTGTGGGAGCCGCTGCTGACCTCGCGCGCCTACGCCCCGGGCCTGCGCCCGGCCGGCGACAAGGGCGGGGCGCTCGCCGGGATGGGCATGACCGAGAAGCAGGGCGGCTCGGACGTGCGGGCGGGCACCACGCGCGCCGAACCGCTGGCCGAGGAGGGCTGCTACGCGCTCACCGGGCACAAGTGGTTCTGCTCGGCGCCCATGTCGGACGTCTTCCTGGTGCTCGCGCGGGCGCCCGGCGGTCCGACGTGCTTCCTGGTGCCGCGCGTCCTCGCGGACGGCACCCGCAACACCTTCCTCATCCAGCGGCTGAAGGACAAGCTGGGCAACCGCTCCAACGCCTCGGCCGAGGTGGAGTTCGACGGCTCCACCGTCGCCCGGCGCGTGGGCGACGAGGGCCGCGGGGTGGCCACGATCATCGAGATGGTCGCCGCGACCCGGCTGGACTGCGTGCTCGGCTCGGCCGCGCTCATGCGGCAGGCGGTGGCGCAGGCCGTCCACCACACCACGCACCGGTCGGCGTTCGGCGGGCCGCTGGTGGACCAGCCGCTGATGCGCACCGTGCTGGCGGACCTGGCGCTGGAGTCGGAGGCGGCCACCGCACTCGGGCTGCGGCTGGCGGCCGCCTACGACGCGGCGGAGGCGGGCGCGCCGGGTGAGCGGCTGCTGCTGCGGCTGGCGGTGCCCGCGGCGAAGTACTGGGTGACCAAGCGGTGCGCCCCGGCGGTCGGCGAGGCGCTGGAGTGCCTGGGCGGCAACGGCTACGTGGAGGAGTCCGGCATGCCCCGGCTGCTGCGGGAGGCGCCGCTGAACTCCATCTGGGAGGGGTCGGGCAACGTCCAGGCGCTGGACGTGCTGCGGGCGCTGCGGCGCGAGCCCGGGGCGCTGGACGCGTACCTGGGCGAAGTGGGCGCGGCGCGCGGCGCGGACCGCCGGCTGGACGCGGCCGTGGGGGAGCTGCTCGTCGAGCTCGCCGACCTCGACGGCGCGCAGGCCCGCGCCCGGCGCCTGGTGGAGCGGCTGGCGCTGGTCCTCCAGGGCGCGCTGCTGGTGCGCCACGCGCCGCCCGCCGTGGCCGACGCGTTCTGCGCCTCCCGGCTGGGCGGCGACTGGGGGGCGGCGTTCGGCACGCTGCCGGCCGCTCTCGACCTGCGGTCGGTCGTCGCCCGCGCGGCGGTGGACCGGTGAGCGCCCGCGCCGGTGCCGCGACCGGCGTGACCGCGCGGCCCCGGCGCCCGCGCGGCGCTCACCGGCCGGCTCACCCCCGGGCGGCCGGGCGGTAGACGCACACCAGGGTCCCGGCCGCGTTGGCGGCGGTGGAGACCAGTTCCAGGGTGCGCAAGGCCCCGTCCTCGGGGAAGATCCGCTTGCCCCCGCCGAGCAGCACCGGCATGACCAGCAGCCGCATCTCGTCCACCAGGTCCTCGGCGAGCAGCGTGCGCGCGAGGGCGGAGCTGCCCATGACCACCAGGTCCCCGCCCTCGGCGGCGCGCAGCTCCCGCACCCGGGCGACGGCCCCGGCCCCGGGGATCACGGTGGTGTTCCGCCACGTCGGCCCGGCCTCGTCCAGAGTGCTGGAGACGACGTACTTGGGCAGCGCGTTCATCCGGTCGGCGAACGGGTCGCCGGCCCGCTCCGGCCAGGCCGCGGCCATCGTCGCCCAGGTGCGCCGGCCGAACAGCAGGGCCTCGGCGTCGCCCAGCGTCTCGTCGAAGGCGCCGCCGACGACCTGGTCGTCGAAGAACGGCCCCGTCCAGCCACCGTGCGCGAAGCCGCCGTCGGTGTCCTCTTCCGGGCCGCCGGGGGCCTGCACGACGCCGTCCAGGCTCATGAAGTCCACGATCACGATGCGCATGGGTCCGTTCCTCTCTCCTCACCGAAGGGCTACGGCGGGACAGACGTGCGCGCCGCCGGAAAGTCATCGCACCACACGGAGCACCGGCGCGGACGGGAACGCCCGGACGGACCGGCACGGCACCGGGACCGGGCGCCCGGCGGGGTGGGGATCGCGGGCGGGCGGCGCGGGACCGGCGGCGGGCGGGGCGCGGCGGGCGGCGGACGGGCCGGCGGGGGGTGCGGTGGGCCGCGCCGGGGCGCGCGGCGGGTGTGGTGGGATGGCGGCATGCACGGCTTCCCCGACCCCGCCGCCACCGCCGCCCCCACCGCCCCCACCGACGCGACCGACGCCCCCGGCACCGTCAGCGTCACCACCTGGTCGCTGGAGCAGACGTCACCGCACGACCTCACCCCAGTCCACGGAGTGGACACCCGTCCCGGAGTGCGGATCGAGCGGGCCGAGGTGCCCAGCCCGGAGTTCAGCCGGTTCCTCTACACGGCCGTGGGCGGCGACGTCACCTGGACGGACCGGCTCGGCTGGGACCGCGCCCGCTGGCAGGCGTTTCTGGAGCGGCCGGGCACCGAGACGTGGGTGGCGTGGGAACGCGGCACCCCGGCGGGCTTCATGGAGCTGGACGCCCAGCCCGAGGGCGTCGTGGAGATCAGCTACTTCGGCCTGCTCCCGGCCTTCCGCGGCCGCGGCATCGGCGGGCGGCTGCTGACCGCGGGCACCGCCCGCGCCTGGGACCTGGCCCTTCGCTGGCCGCACCGGGAGCCGACCCGGCGGGTGTGGCTGCACACCTGCTCCCAGGACGGTCCGCACGCCCTGCACACCTACCGGCGGCACGGCTTCCGCGTCTTCGCCACCAGGACCGAAAGGGAGCCCCACGTTCCGCCTCCCGGGCCGTGGCCGGGGGCCCACGGTCCGCACGACCGCTGAGCAGCCGGTAAACCTCCCCCACCCGGACACCCGGGTGTGACGCGCGCCACACCTGTCCGTAGAGTGGGACGCGAATGTCCGCACTCTGGATTACGGTGGACTGAGTCTCCCACCGCGTGCCACGCTTCTGCCCATGTCCAGAGCTGGGAACGCCTTGGTGAGTCGGCGCCACGTCGACCTCGGTCGCATGTCCAGCGCCATCTGTCCGGCGGGCTGACAGTCACAGCACCAACGCCACGCCGACGTACGCCGCCCCCGCCGACGCGGGCGGCGGCCGCACCCCCCCCCGAACCCCCGCCACGCGGCCGCGAGGCCGTGTGCCGTCGTGCCCGGACGCCCGCACGCGGGCGCCCCGGCGGCCTCCCGCACGGGAGGTGACCCCAGTCCGCCCGTCAGCCCCTAAGGACCTGCCACCATGGCCGACCAGCCCAAGCAAGCCGTCGCCCCGACGCGCCGCAAGACCGGCCGCCACCGCGGTGAAGGCCAGTGGGCCAAGGGACACTTCACCCCGCTGAACGCCAACGAGCAGACCAAGAAGGACGACGACGGTCTCAATGTGCGGACACGCATTGAGACGATCTACGCCCACCGCGGCTTCGACTCCATCGACGGCGCCGACCTGCGCGGCCGCATGCGCTGGTGGGGCCTCTACACCCAGCGCAAGCCCGGCATCGACGGCGGCAAGACCGCCGTCCTGGAGCCGGAGGAGCTGGACGACGAGCACTTCATGCTGCGCGTGCGCATCGACGGCGGGCGGCTGACCACCGAGCAGCTCCGCGTCATCGGCGAGGTCTCCCAGGAGTTCGCGCGCGGGACCGCCGACATCACCGACCGGCAGAACGTCCAGTACCACTGGATCCGCATCGAGGACATGCCGGAGATCTGGCGCCGCCTGGAGGCCGTGGGGCTGTCCACCACCGAGGCGTGCGGCGACACCCCGCGCGTGGTGCTCGGCTCCCCCGTCGCCGGGATCGCGGCCGACGAGATCATCGACGGCACCCCCGCGATCGAGGAGGTGCAGCGCCGCGTCGTCGGCAACCCCGCCTTCTCCAACCTGCCGCGCAAGTTCAAGTCGGCCATCTCCGGCTCGCCGCTGCTGGACGTGGCGCACGAGATCAACGACGTCGCCTTCGTCGGCGTCGACCACCCCGAGCACGGGCCCGGCTTCGACGTGTGGGTGGGCGGCGGCCTGTCGACCAACCCCAAGTTCGGCGTGCGACTGGGCGCGTGGACCCCGCTGGAGGAGGTCGCCGACGTCCTGGAGGGCGTCGTCAGCATCTTCCGCGACTACGGCTACCGGCGGCTGCGCACCCGCGCCCGGATCAAGTTCCTCGTCGCCGACTGGGGCCCGGAGAAGTTCCGCCAGGTGCTGGAGGACGAGTACCTGGGCCGCAAGCTGGCCGACGGCCCGGCCCCCGCCGCCCCCGTCCAGCAGTGGCGCGACCACGTGGGCGTGCACCGGCAGAAGGACGGCCGCTACTACGTCGGCTTCGCGCCGCGGGTGGGCCGGGTGGACGGCGCGACGCTGACGAAGATCGCCGAGCTGGCCGAGGCGCACGGCTCCCGGCGGGTGCGCACCACCGTCGAGCAGAAGATGCTCATCCTGGACGTGCCCGAGGAGCGGGTGGCGCCGCTGCGCGAGGAGCTGGCCGCGCTCGACCTCACCACCGAGCCCTCCCCCTTCCGGCGCGGCACGATGGCCTGCACCGGCATCGAGTTCTGCAAGCTGGCCATCGTCGAGACCAAGGGCCGCGGCCAGTCGCTCATCGACGAGCTGGAGCGGCGCCTGCCGGACTTCGCCGAGCCGATCACCATCAACATCAACGGCTGCCCCAACTCCTGCGCCCGCATCCAGGTCGCCGACATCGGCCTGAAGGGCCAGCTCGTGCTGGACGACGACGGCCACCAGGTCGAGGGCTACCAGGTGCACCTGGGCGGCTCGCTGGGGCTGGAGCCGGGCTTCGGCCGCAAGGTGCGCGGCCTGAAGGTCACCGCGGCCCAGCTCCCCGACTACGTCGAGCGGCTGCTGCGCAACTTTTCCGCGCAGCGCACCGAGGGCGAGCGGTTCGCCCAGTGGGCGGCCCGGGCGGACGAGGGGTCGCTGCGATGAGCGAGCGCGCCGCGCCGTTCTACTGCCCGTACTGCGGGGACGAGGACCTGCGGCCGAACGAGGAGGGGCACGGCGCCTGGGAGTGCGGTGCGTGCAACCGGGCGTTCACGCTCTCCTTCCTCGGCCTGCTGGCCCGCGGGTTCCACCGCACGGGGGACGCCCGGCGTCCCGACCACAGCGAAGGGGGAAGGGCATGACCACCGCGACCGACCTGCGGGCGCTGGCCGAGCGCGCCGGACGCGAACTGGAGGACGCCGACGCGCTGGACATCCTGCGCTGGGCCGCCGACACCTTCGGCGACCGCTTCTGCGTCACCTCCTCGATGGAGGACGCCGTCGTGGCCCACCTGGCCTCCCGGGCCCGGCCGGGCGTGGACGTGGTGTTCCTGGACACCGGCTACCACTTCCCGGAGACGATCGGCACCCGCGACGCCGTCGACGCCGTGCTGGACGTCAACGTCATCACGCTGACGCCGCGGCAGACGGTCGCCGAGCAGGACGCCGAGTACGGCCCGAAGCTGCACGAGCGCGACCCCGACCTGTGCTGCGCGCTGCGCAAGGTGGCGCCGCTGGAGCAGGGCCTGCGCGACTACGACGCCTGGGCCACCGGGCTGCGCCGCGACGAGTCCCCGACGCGGGCGAACACCCCGGTCGTGGGCTGGGACGAGAAGCGGCAGAAGGTCAAGGTCTCGCCGATCGCGCGCTGGACGCAGGACGACGTCGACGCCTACGTGATCGAGCACGGCGTGCTCACCAACCCGCTGCTGGAGGACGGCTACGCCTCCGTCGGCTGCGCGCCGTGCACCCGCCGGGTGCTGGCCGGTGAGGACGCGCGGGCCGGCCGCTGGGCCGGGCGCGGCAAGACCGAGTGCGGACTGCACGGCTGAGGGACGGGCGGTTGATGAGCGACGGGACGCGAGGAGCGCAGATGGGCGAGGGAAGCGACCGGGGCGCCACGGTGTGGCTGACCGGGCTGCCCAGCGCGGGCAAGACGACGATCGCACGGGCCCTGGCCGAGCGGCTGGGCGGCACGGGGCGGCGGGTGGAGGTGCTCGACGGCGACGAGGTCCGCGAGTTCCTCTCCGCCGGGCTCGGCTTCTCCCGGGAGGACCGGCACACCAACGTGCAGCGCATCGGCTTCGTCGCCGAGCTGCTGGCGTCCAACGGCGTGACGGTGCTGGTGCCGGTCATCGCCCCGTTCGCCGACAACCGCGAGGCGGTGCGCAAGCGCCACGAGCGCGAGGGCACGCCGTACCTGGAGGTGCACGTGGCCACCCCCGTCGAGGTGTGCTCGACGCGGGACGTGAAGGGCCTGTACGCCAAGCAGGCGGCCGGGGAGCTCTCCGGCCTCACCGGCGTCGACGACCCCTACGAGGCGCCCGCCGCCCCGGACCTGCGGATCGCGGCGCACGAACAGAGCATCGAGGAGTCCGCGGCGGCGCTGCACGCGCTGCTGACCGAGAGGGGACTGGCATGACGCCCGCGGCCACGGCAGCCACCACCGAGGCGGCCGACAGCCCGTACGCCCTGAGCCACCTGGACACCCTGGAGTCGGAGGCCGTCCACATCTTCCGCGAGGTGGCCGGCGAGTTCGAACGCCCGGTGATCCTCTTCTCCGGCGGCAAGGACTCCATCGTCATGCTGCACCTGGCGCTCAAGGCGTTCGCGCCCGCGCCGGTGCCGTTCGCGCTGCTGCACGTGGACACCGGGCACAACTTCCCCGAGGTCCTCCACTACCGCGACCGCACGGTGGCCGAGCACGGGCTGCGGCTGCACGTCGCCTCGGTGCAGGAGTTCATCGACCGCGGCGAGCTGCGCGAGCGCCCCGACGGCACCCGCAACCCGCTGCAGACGGTGCCGCTGCTGCACGCCATCGAGGCCAACCGGTTCGACGCCGTCTTCGGCGGCGGCCGCCGGGACGAGGAGAAGGCCCGCGCCAAGGAGCGGGTGTTCTCGCTGCGCGACGAGTTCGGCGGCTGGGACCCGCGCCGCCAGCGCCCGGAGCTGTGGCAGCTCTACAACGGCCGGCACGCCCCGGGTGAGCACGTGCGCGTCTTCCCGCTGTCCAACTGGACCGAGCTGGACGTGTGGCAGTACATCGCCCGGGAGAAGATCGAGCTGCCGGCCATCTACTACGCCCACGAGCGCGAGGTGTTCGCCCGCAACGGCATGTGGCTGGCCCCGGGCGAGTGGGGCGGGCCCAAGGAGGGCGAGCGCGTGGAGACCCGCCGCGTGCGCTACCGCACCGTCGGCGACATGTCCTGCACCGGCGCCGTCGACTCCGGCGCCGACACCATCGAGAAGGTCATCACCGAGATCGCCGCGTCCCGGCTGACCGAACGCGGGGCCACCCGGGCCGACGACAAGCTGTCGGAGGCCGCCATGGAGGACCGCAAGCGCGAGGGATACTTCTGATGAGCCAGGCCACCCACCCCACCGCCGACGACGTCGCCGGCCTGTCGTCGAGCTCGCTGCTGCGGTTCGCCACCGCCGGCAGCGTGGACGACGGCAAGTCCACCCTCGTCGGCCGGCTGCTGCACGACTCCAAGTCCGTCCTGGCCGACCAGTTGGAGGCCGTCGAACACGCCTCCCGCAACCGCGGACAGGAGGCCCCCGACCTCGCGCTCCTGACCGACGGGCTGCGCGCCGAGCGCGAGCAGGGCATCACCATCGACGTCGCCTACCGCTACTTCGCCACGCCCCGGCGGCGCTTCATCCTCGCCGACACCCCCGGCCACGTGCAGTACACCCGCAACATGGTCACCGGCGCCTCGACCGCCGAGCTGGCCGTGGTGCTGGTCGACGCGCGCAACGGCGTCGTCGAGCAGACCCGGCGGCACGCCGCCGTCGCCGCCCTGCTGCGCGTCCCGCACGTGGTGCTGGCCGTGAACAAGATGGACCTGGTGGACTACGCCGAGCCCGTCTTCGCCGCGATCGCCGAGGAGTTCACCGCCTACGCCGCCTCGCTGGGCGTCCCGGAGATCACCGCGATCCCCATCTCCGCGCTGAGGGGCGACAACGTCGTCACCGCCTCGGCGACCATGGACTGGTACGGCGGCCCGACCGTGCTGGAACACCTGGAGACGGTCCCGGTCACCCACGACCCCACCGGCGACGTGGCCCGCTTCCCCGTGCAGTACGTGATCCGCCCGCAGACCGCCGAGCTGCCCGACTACCGCGGGTACGCCGGCCAGCTCGCCTCCGGTGTGCTGCGCGTCGGGCAGGCCGTCACCGTGCTGCCCTCCGGGCGCGCCTCCACGATCGAGGCCATCGACGCGCTGGGCCAGTCCGTGGACGTCGCCTGGGCGCCGCAGTCGGTCACCCTGCGCCTCGCCGACGACCTGGACATCTCCCGCGGTGACGTCATCGCGCCGGCGGACGCCACCGTCACCCCCAGCCAGGACCTGACGGCCACCGTGTGCCACCTGCACGACACCCCGCTGACCGTGGACCAGCGGGTGCTGCTCAAGCACACCACGCGCACCGTCAAGGCCATCGTCAAGCAGATCCCCTCCCGGCTGACGCTCGACGACCTCTCCCAGCACCCCCGGCCCGGGCTGCTGGAGGCCAACGAGATCGGCCGCGTCGTCCTGCGCACCGCCGAGCCGCTGCCCGTCGACGCCTACGCCGACTCGCGCAGGACCGGCTCCTTCCTCCTCATCGACCCGGCCGACGGCACCACCCTGACCGCCGGCATGGCCGGCGACGCCTTCGCGGAGGCCGCCGAGGAGACCAAGGCGGTCGCCGAGGACGAGGGCTGGGACTTCTGACATGCCGGCGGTGACGGTGCCCGGCGCGGCGGGGGCGTATCCGACCTTCGACCGGCGGGGCGTGCGCGTCGGCGGCGGCCCGCTCGGCAGCGGCCAGGGCGGCATCGGGCGATGCCGCCGGTGACCCCGCGCCCGCCGCGTCCGTGCCCGGCACCACCCGCACCACCTCCGTACGTCCGATCTCACCTGCCGTAGCCGCCCGTCCGGGGCGGCGCACGACGAGAGGACACCCACCCGTGCCCCCGAAACTCGCCACCTCGACAGCGGCGACCACGACCGGCACCGCCACCGCACAGGCCGCGCCCCCGCCCTACGCGGTGAAACTGGACCACGTCTCCAAGGCCTTCGGCGCCCCGGGCGCCCAGCAGTTGGTGCTGGACGACATCCAGCTCCAGGCGGCGCCGGGCGAGTTCCTGTGCCTGCTCGGCGCCTCGGGCTGCGGCAAGTCCACCCTGCTCAACCTCGTCGCCGGGCTCGACCAGCCGACGGCGGGCACCGCCAGCGTGCCCTTCGGCCGCCCCGCGCTGATGTTCCAGGACCACGCCCTGTTCCCCTGGCTCAGCGCGGGCCGCAACGTCGAGCTGGCACTGCGGCTGGCCGGGGTGCCCAGGGCGCGGCGGCGCACCCAGGCCCGGGAGCTGCTGGACCTGGTCCGCCTCCCGGACGCCTACGGCAAGCGCGTGCACCAGCTCTCCGGCGGCATGCGCCAGCGCGTCGCCCTCGCCCGCGCGCTCGCGCAGGGCAGTGAGGTGCTGCTGATGGACGAGCCGTTCGCCGCGCTGGACGCCATCACCCGCGACCTGCTGCACGAGGAGCTGACCCGGGTCTGGTTCGAGCGCAAGCTGACCGTCCTGTTCGTCACCCACAACGTGCGCGAGGCCGTGCGGCTGGGCCAGCGCGTGGTGCTGCTCTCCTCCCGTCCCGGCCGGGTGGCCCACGAGTGGGAGGTCGACCTGCCCTACCCGCGCCGCATCGAGGACAACGGCGTCACCACGCTCGCCCGCGAGATCACCGGCCATCTGCACCAGGAGATCGTGCGCCATGCCCGCCACTGACACGGTGCCGGCGGACGGCGGCGGGCCCCCGGAGCCACCGGGCGACGCGTCCACCGAGATGACGTCCGGGCTCGACGCGCTGGAGAGCCAGCCGCCGGGCAGGGACGCCTCCCGGCGGGCGCTGGCCAAGGCGACGCCGCCGCTGCTCGCCGTGGCCGCCGTGCTCGTGCTGTGGCAACTCGCCTTCTGGCTCGGCTGGTCGGCGGAGCTGCCCGCTCCGGGCGCCGTCGCCGGGGCGCTGGGCGACTCCCTCGCCGACGGCACGCTGCTGCCCGCCCTGGGGCAGAGCGTGCTGCGCTGCCTGATCGGCTTCGGCGCCTCCGCCGCGATCGGCGTGCCCCTGGGCGTGCTGCTGACCCGCGTCACCGTGCTGCGCACCGTCCTCGGCCCGATCCTGTCGGCGGTGCAGTCCCTGCCCGCCGCGGCGCTCGTCCCGGTCGCGGTGATCGGGCTCGGCCCGTCGGAGGGCGCGGTCTACGCCGTCGTGCTGCTGGGCGCCGTGCCGTCCATCGCCGTCGGCGTCGCGGCCGGCATCAGCCAGGTGCCGCCGCTGCTGCTGCGCGCCGGCCGCTCCATGGGCGCCACCGGACCGCGCGGCGCGGTGCACGTCCTGCTCCCGGCCGCCCTGCCGGGTCTGGTCTCCGCGCTGCGGCAGGGGTGGACGTTCGGCTGGCGCGCGCTGATGACGGCCGAGCTCATCACCGCCACCCCGCTGCCCGGCATCGGCCGCATGCTGGCCGAGGGCACCGCCGCGGAGTCGATGAGCCGGGTGCTGGCGGCCGTCACGCTGATCCTCGCCGTCGGCGTGCTGGTCGAGTCCGCCCTGTTCACCCCGCTCGAACGCCGCGTCCTGCACAGCCGCGGCCTCACCGGCCGCTGACGGAACGGACCGATCCACGATGCGCTCCCCCACCCTGCTCGTCGTCGCCCACGGCAGCCGCGACCCCCGGCACGCCGCCACCGTCGCGGCGCTGTGCTCCCGCGTCCGCTCGCTGGCCCCCGGCGTCCGCGTCGAGGTGGGCTACCTGGACTTCGACACCCCCACCGTGCCCCAGGTGCTCACCCGGCTGCACACCGCGGGCGAGCGCGAGGTCGTGGCGCTGCCGCTGCTGCTGACGCGCGCCTTCCACGCCAAGACCGACATCCCGGCCGTGCTGCGCGAGGCGACCGCGCGCCTGCCCGGGCTCACCGTGCGCCAGGCGGGCGTCCTCGGGCCGCACGCGCTGCTGCACCGGGCGCTGGAACGCCGCCTGGCCGACGCCGGCCTGGACCGCGGTGCCGTCCCGGCGACCGGCGTGGTCCTCGCCGCGGCCGGCTCCACAGACCCGGAGGCGATCGCAGTGATCGCAGAAACCGCGCGGGAGTGGCGGCGTACCACCGGTTGGTGCGCCGTGCGTCCTGCGTTCGCCTCCGCATCCCCGCCCCGCACGGCGGACGCCGTCCGCGCCCTGCGCGCCGACGGCGTCCGCCGCGTGGTGGTCGCCCCCTACGTCATCGCCCCCGGGTTCCTGCCGGACCGCATCGCGGCCGGCGCGCGCGAGGCGGGCGCCGACCTGCTCGCCCCGGTGCTGGCCGACGCCCCCGAGCTCGCGCGCCTGCTGCTGAGCCGCTACGCCGAGACGGCGGCCGCCCGCCCCCTCCTGGCCGCCGCCTGACCCCGGTCGGCCGCCGCCGCGGCCTGCCGGAGCGCCCGGCGTCACCGGCCGGGGGGGCGGGGGCCGAACCGGCGGCATCGAGTACTGGACCCGCGAGGGCTTCCCCGTCGAGACGGCCCACGGCATCCGCCAGCGGCACCCCGCGCGGGTGGGCCTGCGGCGCGTCCCGCGGCCAGTCCCCCGACACGTGGCCGGACTGCGGCTGCTGACGCCCCCTCACCCGGCGGTGTCCGCCGTGGGCGTATTCCGCCCACGGCGATCCCCGGTACCGGACGCGCCACGCCTGCCGCACGGTGGGGGCATGAAGCCGCTGATCCTCGGGGCACCCGCTTCGTCGGGCGGGCCGTCCCCACGGAGGCCGTCGCCCGCGGCCGGGAGGTCACCGTCCGCGACCGGGGCGACCGGCCCGCCCCGCCGGGCACGCGCCGACTCCTCGCCGACCGCACCGCGCCGGACGGCGTCGCCGCCCTCGGCGGCCCACCACGCCACCGTGGCAGGCAGGTGAGGGGAGCGGCGGCGGCGCCTGCGGCGAGTCCCGGCCGGTGGGGCGGCCGGGACTTCCGGAGCGACTGCGGGGGCCGCGCCGGCGCGCCGGTGGGTGCGGGCGTCGGGTCGGGTCAGGTCGGGAGTTCGGCTTCGATGAGGTCGGCGGCGTAGGGGGTGCCGGGTTCGTCGTCGAGCCGGGTGCGCAGGGCGGTGAAGCGGGCGGGGAGGGCGGGGTCGGTGGTGAGGGCGAGTGCGGCCGCGCGCAGGGCCTCGGGGGTGGCGTCCTCGGTGTCGATGCGCCGTGCCACGCCGAGGGCGGCCAGGAGGTCGGCGTTGGTGAACTGGTCCACCGCCTGCGGGACGGCGATCATCGGGACGCCGCAGGTCAGCCCCTCCTGGCTGCCGCCCATCCCGGCGTGCGTGACGAACAGGTCGGCCTGCTGGAGAACGCGCAGTTGCGGCACCCAGCGGTGCACCTCCACGTTGGGCGGCAGCGGGCCGAGCTCCGCCTCGGCCACGTGCTTGCCGATCTGCAGCACCAGGTGCCAGCCAGGCAGGTCGCCGAAGGCGGCCAGGCACGCCCGGTAGAAGGCGGGCTGCCGGGTGAAGGTGGAGCCGAGCGAGACGAGGACGACGCGTTCGGCGTCCGCGGGGCGCGTCCAGTCGCCCTGGTGGCCGCGGTCGCCCTGGCAGGCGCCGGTGAAGGTGTAGACGGACCGGTCCACGCGGTCGGCCTGGGGCTGGAGCGCGCTGGGGATGAGGGCGAGGCTGCGGCGCGGTCGGCCGACGAACCGCTCGGGGTCGGTGCCGGGCAGGCCGTTCTCCGCGAGCCAGGCGCGGAAGCGGGCGGTGTAGGCGATGCCGCGCGGCGAGGTGCGCACCGGCGCGTACAGCTCTTCGCCGACCTCCTCCTCGTAGCCCTCCCAGGCCACCATGCACGGTGAGAGCTGCACGGCCGGGACGCCCCAGCGGTGGGCCAGGACGGGGGCGGGGTAGGCGGCGATGTCGTACAGGACGAGGTCGGGCTCGTCGCCGGCGTAGGCCCGGGCGAGCTGCGGGAGCGCCTGGACGGCGTCGTCGAGGAAGAGCTCCAGGGCGTCGATCAGCTCGGTGCCCCAGGCGGCGGGGTCGTCGTCGGTGGGCAGGACGGAGGTGTAGGGCCGCGGCTCGGCCCCGACGGAGGCGACCGCTTCGGCGAACTGCGCCGGGACGGCGTAGGTGACGCGGTGGCCACGGGCGACGAGTTCGCGCATCACCTCCAGGCTGGGGTGGACGTGGCCGGCGGCGGGGATGCTGAACATGGCGATGTGGGCGCGGCGTGTTGACGGCATGCCCCGCACCCTAAGCGAGACGATACGTCTCGTGCAACCCCGTTTCGCCCGGGCGCCCGCCCCGGCGCCCGTCACGACACCGGCCGCGCGTCACCCCACACCGACTCGAACTCCTCCCGGTAGGTGCCCAGCAGCCCCTCGTCCACCGGGCCGGGGCCCGCGCCGCTGATCACGTTCCGCCCGCCCCCGCGCAGGACCAGCACCGGCGACTCCATGCCGCGCGCGCGGCGCAGGTAGGGCTGGACGACCGCGAGGCCGTCCGGCCCGTCGCCGTCCACCAGGTAGGCGGTGAAGCGCGGCGTCTCGTCGAAGACGTGGATGCGGAACGCCGCCGGGTCCCGCACGTTCGCGCGCACCCGGCGCATGTGCAGGATGTTCGTCTCCACCGCGCGGCTCAGCTCCCCGCGCTTGAGCCCCAGCTCGCGCTCGCGGCGGCGCACCGCGCTGCTGGCCGGGTTGAGGAACAGCAGCCGGACGCGGCAGCCGGCGTCGGCCAGCCGCATCAACCGCCGTCCGGAGTAGTTCTGCACGAGCAGGTTCAGCCCTATGCCGATCGCGTCGATGCGCCGCGCGGAGCCGAAGAGGTCCTCGGCCGGCAGGCGGCGCTGGAGCCGCACGCGGTCGGGGTGGACGCCGACGACGTCCGCGTACCGGTCGCCGATCAGCTCCTCCAGGGCGTCGGCCGGCAGCCGCCCCTGGGACGGGGCGTCCCCGGCGCCCGCCCCCAGCATCGACAGCAGCCGCTGCGCGGTGCGCTCGGCCTGGGCCAGCACGGCCGGCGACAGCGCCCGGTTGCGCGAGACGGCGCTGCGCGCGACCTCCAGCTCGTCCAGGGCCAGCTCCAGCTCCCGGCGCCCCTCCAGGTACGGCTCGTAGCAGGGCCAGTGCTGGACCATCAGCTCGCGGAGCTGGGGCAGCGTCAGGAAGGAGAGCAGGTTGTCGTCGTCCGGGTCCAGGACGTAGCCCTTGCGGCGGCTGACCTCGCGCACCGCCACCGCGCGCTGCACCCACTCCTGGCCCGCCGGGCCCGCCGCCGCGACGACCCACTCCTCGCCGTGCACCGGCTCGTAGATCGGCCGGAGCACCCCGGCGACGACGGCCCTCAGCCGCTGCTCGACCAGGTTCAGCCAGATGTAGGCGCGCCCGGCGCGCTGGGCCCGGGTGTGCACCTCCGCCCACTGGCCGGCGTCCCAGGCCAGGTCGGCGCCGATCTCCACGGTGGGGGCGAGGGAGACCGCGCCGGGCGGCGCCTCGGGGGTTTCGGGGGCGCCCTCGCCCGGACCGCTGCCGCCCGGCGGGAGCTCAAGCCCTCCCGAACTCACCTGTGCACCGCCTTCCGCCCCCGTTGTTCGATCAAGGAGCCTACTGTGCCGCCGGGGACGCGGCGCCAGTATGCCCCACCAACTTCCTTTGCCTGACGGCCTCGCCAGGGGAAGATAGTCGCTTGTGTAGCACGACGTGCACAGGGTGTGGTCACCGAGCGGTGCGCCGGCCGGCGTCCGAGTGCCGCCGGCACCGCCGGGACGGCGACGGCGAGGACGGCCACCACCGCGACGACCGCGAGCCGCCGGGGCCGCGGCCGCGCACACGACGGACACGAAACACGAGGAAAGAGGGCCCATGCAGATCTGGCCGGGGCAGGCGTATCCGCTGGGCGCCACCTACGACGGGGCGGGGACCAACTTCGCCGTCTTCTCGGAGGCGGCCGAGCGCGTCGAGCTGTGCCTGCTGCACGAGGACGGCTCGGAGACGGCGGTCGAGCTGCGGGAGTCGGACGCGTTCGTGCGCCACGCCTACCTGCCCGGGGTGATGCCCGGGCAGCGCTACGGCTTCCGGGTCCACGGCCCCTACGAGCCGCAGCACGGGCACCGCTGCAACAGCGCGAAGCTGCTGCTGGACCCGTACGCGAAGGCCATGAGCGGCACCGTGGACTGGAACGAGGCCGTCTACGGCTACCACTTCGGCCACCCCGAGCGGCGCAACGACCTGGACTCCGCGCCGCACACCATGGCCGCGGTGGTGGTGAACCCCTACTTCGACTGGGGCGACGACCGGCTGCCGCGCACCGAGTACCACCGCACCGTCATCTACGAGGCCCACGTCAAGGGCCTGACCATGCGCCACCCCGACCTGCCGGACGAGCTGCGCGGCACCTACGCGGCGCTCGGCCACCCCGCGATCATCGAGCACCTCACCCGGCTGGGCGTGACCGCGCTGGAACTCATGCCGGTGCACCAGTTCGTCACCGACCACCGGCTGGCCGACGCGGGGCTGACGAACTACTGGGGTTACAACACGATCGGGTTCTTCGCCCCGCACAACGCCTACGCCTCCTGGGGGGACCGCGGGCAGCAGGTGCTGGAGTTCAAGCAGGCGGTGCGGGCCCTGCACACGGCGGGCATCGAGGTGATCCTCGACGTCGTCTACAACCACACCGCCGAGGGCAACCACCTGGGCCCGACGCTCTCCTTCCGGGGCCTGGACAACGCCTCGTACTACCGGCTGGCCGACGACCCGCGATACTACATGGACACCACCGGCACCGGCAACTCGCTGCTCATGCGCAGCCCGCACGTGCTCCAGCTCATCATGGACTCGCTGCGCTACTGGGTCACCGAGATGCACGTGGACGGGTTCCGCTTCGACCTGGCGGCCACGCTGGCCCGGCAGTTCCACGAGGTGGACCGGCTCTCCTCGTTCTTCGACCTGGTGCAGCAGGACCCGGTGGTCAGCCAGGTGAAGCTGATCGCCGAGCCGTGGGACGTGGGCGAGGGCGGCTACCAGGTGGGCAACTTCCCGCCGCTGTGGACCGAGTGGAACGGCCGCTACCGCGACACGGTGCGCGACCTGTGGCGCGGCGAGCCGCGCACCCTGGCGGAGTTCGGCTCCCGGCTGACGGGCTCCTCCGATCTCTACCAGGACGACGGGCGCCGCCCGCTGGCCTCGATCAACTTCGTCACCTGCCACGACGGCTTCACCCTGCACGACCTGGTCTCGTACAACGACAAGCACAACGAGGCCAACGGCGAGAACAACCGGGACGGCGAGAGCCACAACCGCTCCTGGAACTGCGGTGTGGAGGGACCGACCGACGAGCCGGGGGTGCTGGCCCTGCGCGGCCGCCAGATGCGCAACTTCATGGCGACGCTGATGCTCTCCCAGGGCGTGCCCATGATCAGCCACGGCGACGAGTTCGCCCGCACGCAGGGCGGCAACAACAACGCCTACTGCCAGGACAGCGAGCTGTCGTGGGTGCGCTGGCCCGAGGCGGACGACGACGACCCCCTGTGCGCCTTCACCCGGGCGATGGTGTGGCTGCGCCGGGACCACCCGGTCTTCCGGCGGCGCCGCTTCTTCCACGGCCGCCCGGTCGAGGGCACGCACGACGAGCTGTCCGACATCGCCTGGTTCACCCCCGAGGGTGAGGAGATGACGCAGCAGGACTGGCAGGAGGCCCACGCCCGGGCGCTGACGGTCTTCCTCAACGGCAACGCGATCTCCGAGCCGGGGCCGCGCGGCGAACCCATCGCGGACGACTCGTTCATCCTCATGTTCAACGCCCACGAGGAGAAGCTGGACTTCACCGTCCCGGCCGACCACGGCCGCGAGTGGCGCACGCTCGTGGACACCTCCCGGGAGGACGGCCACCCCCCGTGGGTGGGGCCGCACGTCGCGGGCGGCGAGGTGGTCACCGTCACCGACCGGAGCCTGGTGGTGCTGCGGCGGCCGGCCTGACCGGCACGGACCGGGCCGCCCCGGGGACAGCCGAGCGGGCGGCGGGGCGGGCGGGTTGCCGGGCGGGCGGGTGGCCGGGCGGGACGGGCGGAGGCGGTCACACCCGGGCCACCACCGCCGCGTGGGCCGGCAGCCGGGTGCCCGCGTCGCCGTGGGTCGCGGCGAGCCGGGTGCCGTGCGCGAGGGCGGGCACGTCCGCGTCGGCGTCCCCGAGGTTGACGGCGACCAGCAGCGCCCCGTGCCGCACGGTCAGCCACCGCTGCCCGGGGCCGCCGGTGCGCACGGTGACGTCCCGCAGCCGCACCCCGGGGTCGGCGTGCCGGCGCCGGACGGCGAGCAGGCGCCGGTGCCACTCCAGCAGCCGGGCGTGCGGCGCGCGGGCGGGTTCGGACCAGTCCAGGCAGGAGCGGTCGCGGGTCGCCGGGTCCTGCGGGTCGGGGACGGCGTCGGCGGGCCAGCCGTGCTCGGCGAACTCCCGCCGCCGCCCGGTGCGCACCGCGTCGGCGAGCTGGGGGTCGGGGTGGTCGGTGAAGTACTGCCAGGGCGTGCCCGCGCCCCACTCCTCGCCCATGAACAGCATCGGGGTGAACGGCCCGCACAGCACGAGCGCCGCGGCGCACGCCGCCAGCTCGGGGGCGAGGGAGGCCGCGAGCCGGTCGCCGAGCGCGCGGTTGCCCACCTGGTCGTGCGTCTGGGCGTAGCCGACGAACCGGTGGGCGGGCGTGTCCGGGGGCACGGGGGCGCCGTGGCCCCGGCCGCGGAAGGTGGAGTAGGTGCCGTCGTGGAAGAACGCGCCGGTCAGCGTCTTGGCGAGCGCGGCCAGCGGAGCGCGGGCGAAGTCGGCGTAGTACCCCTGGGCCTCGCCGGTGAGCGCGGTGTGCAGGGCGTGGTGGAAGTCGTCGTTCCACTGGCCGTGCAGCCCGAGGCCGCCCGCGGCGCGCGGCGCGGTGGTGCGCGGGTCGTTGCGGTCGGACTCGGCGATGAGGAAGAGCGGCCTGTCCAGCTCCGCGGCGAGCGCGTCGACGGCGGCGGACAGCTCGGCCAGGAAGTGCTCGGCCCGGGTGTCGGCGAGCGCGTGGACCGCGTCCAGGCGCAGCCCGTCCAGCCGGTAGTCCCGCAGGAACGCCAGGGCGCTGCCGAGGAAGTAGGCCCGCACCTCGTCGGAGCCGGGCGCGTCCAGGTTGACGGCCGCGCCCCACGGCGTGTGGTGGCGCTCGGTGAAGTAGGGGCCGAAGGCGGGGAGGTGGTTGCCTGCGGGGCCGAGGTGGTTGTGCACGACGTCCAGGACGACGCCGAGCCCGTGGCCGTGCGCGGCGTCCACGAAGGCGCGCAGCCCGTCGGGGCCGCCGTAGGGCTCGTGCACCGCCCACGGGGCCACGCCGTCGTAGCCCCAGCCGTGCCGCCCGGGGAACGGGCTGAGCGGCATGAGCTGCACGTGGGTGACCCCCAGCTCGGCCAGGTGGGCCAGGCGGTGCGCGGCGGCCGCGAAGGTGCCCTCGGGCGTGAACGTCCCCACGTGCAGCTCGTAGAGCACCGCCCCCGGCAGGCCGCGCCCGGGCCAGGGGTGCCGCCAGGCCGGGGGGCCGGGGTCGGGCACGGCGCTCAGCCCCTCGGGGCCGTCCGGCTGCCGGCGCGAGCGCGGGTCGGGGCGCACGGGGCCGTCGTCCAGGACGAAGCCGTAGCGGTCGCCGGCGGTGGCGGCCGCCTGCGCACGCCACCAGCCGGGGCGGGCCGGGTCGGGTTCCATGGGCTGGTCCGACGCGGCGCCCGCCGGGTCGTCGGCGCCGCGTCGGACCAGCCGCAGCGCCACCCGGTCCGCCCGGGGCGCCCACACGTCGAACAGCATGGCTCCATGGTCGGGCGCGGGCGCGCCGCGCGCCACGGCGCGCCGCACGCGCCCGGCGCGCCCCGGGGCCCGTCACCGGGCGGCCGGACCCCGGCGGCGGGGCCGACCTGGACACCCGTGGCGCGCGAACGGACAATGTGCGGCCATGACGACGTTCGAGTTCGCCGCCCTGCCACCGCGCCTGACCGACGCGGACCGCGACCGCGCGCTCGACGTGCTGCGGGAGGGCGCCGTGCGCGGACAGGTCTCCCCCCACACCTTCCAGCAGCGCATGGAGGTCATCCTGCGCGCCCAGCGGCCGGAGGAACTGTACGCCGTGCTGGGCGACCTGAGCGGGCGTCCGCCGGAGCCGGGCGCGCTGGCGCGCGCCGTCGGGCGCGTCGGCGGGCTCGGTCGGCGGCTGCGGCAGGCCTGGCAGGCCGAACGGCTGCCCGAGCTGCTGCTGCCCGGGCCGGGCCCCCACCCGCTGTCCATCGGCCGGGCGGCGGGCTCGGTGCTGCGGCTGAACCACCACACCGTCTCCCGCCGCCACGCCCAGCTCCGGCACACCGGCGCCGGGTGGACGCTGCGCGACCTCGGCTCGTTCAACGGCACCTGGGTGAACGGCCGCCGGGTGACGGGCTCGGTGGCGGTGCGCCCCGGCGACCAGGTGCGCTTCGGCGAACCGGGCTTCCGGCTGACGGCACCGTGAGGGCGGGGCGCGGCGCTCAGTCCCCTTCGCGCACCAGCAGCGCCACCGGGCCGCGGGCCAGCAGCCCGGCGAGCGGGACGCGGCCCGCCGCCGCCTGACCGGTCAGCAGGTCCCGCCACCGCCCCGGCGGCAGCGGCAGCGCCGTCTCGCGCCAGCCGCCCGCCGCCGTCAGCCGCCGCGTCAGCCGGCTGACGACGGTGACGACGGCGTCCGCGCGCGCGAACGCCAGGCAGTGCGCGGCGGCCGGGCCCTCCGCGGCCAGCGGCGTGTACCCGGCCTTGGCGCCGAACCAGTCCGGGTGGTCCCGGCGCAGCCGCAGGGCCGTCCGGGTGAGCCGCTCCTTCTCGTCCGGCTGCCCCGGCTCCTCGGGCTCCCCCGAGACCCCGTGCTCCCCGGGCGCCGGTCGCGCGTCGAACGCGGGCGGGCGCCGGTTGTCGGGGTCGACGAGGGCGAAGTAGGGCCGCTGGGTGCCCTGGTAGACGTCCGGCACCCCGGGCATGGTCAGGTGCAGCAGGGCCATGCCCAGCGCGGTGGCGCGGGTCCGCGGCGCGGCGGAGCGGGCGAAGGCGGCCAGCGCCGCGCGCCCGGCGCCGCGGGGACCGGCGTCTGCGTCCACATACCGCCGGACCCGCTCCTCGTACGCGGCGTCGGGCTCGGTCCACGTGGTGTGCAGCCCGGCCTCGCGGACCGACTTCAGCAGCGCCCCGGTCAGCCGCTCGCGGTCGGGGGCGTCCGGCCCGCAGCCCAGCCCGTAGGCGGTCTGCCACACCAGCCAGGCGGTGTGCGCGTCCAGGGCTCCGCCCGGGGGGCGGGCCGCCTCGCCCATCACCTGGCGGAGCAGCGCGGCCCAGCCCTCCGGGTCCTCGCTGAGCGCCGCGAGGGCCGCCCGCACGTCGGCGCTGCGCTTGGTGTCGTGGGTGGACAGCACGGTGCCGGTGGCCGGCCAGTCCCGCTGGACGCGGGCGCAGTAGGCGTGGAAGTCGCCCGGCGTCAGGGCGGGCCGTCCCGGATCGCCGCCCACCTCGGCGGCCGACAGCAGCGGCAGGTAGCGGTAGAAGGCGGTGTCCTCCACGGACTTGGCCCGCAGCGCCCCGGAGACCTGCGCGAAGCGGGCCCCGAACCCCTGCTCGCGCAGCCGGAGCGCCAGCCGGGCCACCGCGTCGACGGTCGCGGCCTCCTCGGGCACGGTGAACGCCTCGCGCGCCGCGGCGGCGATGCCGCCCAGCAGGTCGGCGCTCAGCGCCGGGTCGTCGTCGGGCGGCGGGTAGAGGCGGTAGACGGGCAGCCGCACCAGCAGCTCGCGCAGGGCGCGGGCGAGCGCCCAGTCGGCGTGGTCGCCGTGCCGCCCGCTCTCGGTGCGGTCCAGCGCCGCCCGGGCCTCGCGCACCAGCCGGTGCACCTCGGCGGCGAGTTCGTGCTCGACGACCTCGTGCGCGGCGCGGTGCGCGGTCGGCGCCCACCGGCCCCCGGCGTCGTCGGCCACCCGGGTGACCTCCCGGTACAGCGCGGCGAGCCGGTCGGCGCCCTCGGGGTCGACGAAGACGGCGTCGACGCGGCGCAGCGCGTCGTAGCCGGTCGTCCCGGCGACGGGCCAGCCGGCGGGCAGCGCCTCGTCGGGGCCGAGGATCTTCTCCACCACCGTCCAGGCGCCGCCGGTGCGCTCGTGCAGGCGGCGCAGGTAGGCCCCCGGGTCGGCGAGACCGTCGGGGTGGTCCACGCGCAGCCCGTCGACGACGCCCTCGCGCAGCAGGGCCAGGACCCGCTCGTGGGTGGCGTCGAAGACGTCCGGGTCCTCCACCCGCAGCCCGATCAGCTCCGAGACGGTGAAGAAGCGGCGGTAGTTCAGCTCGCTGCGGGCCAGCCGCCACCAGGCGAGGCGGTAGTGCTGGGCGTCCAGCAGCTCGGGCAGCGGCAGGTGCCCGGTGCCCGCGCGCAGCGGGAAGCGGTGCTCGGCGTAGGCCAGCTCGCCGTCGACGACGCCCAGTGCGTCCAGCTCGTCGCCGAGGCGGCCGCCGAGCACGGGCAGCAGCACCTTGCCGCCTCCGGCGGCCCAGTCGATGTCGAACCAGTGGGCGTACGGGGAGCCGGGGCCGTCGGCCAGGACCGACCACAGCGGGGCGTTGAGCGACATCGGCGCGGGCACGGCCATGTGGTTGGGCACGATGTCCAGCACCAGGCCCAGGCCGTGCTCGCGGGCGGTGCGGGAGAGCGCGCGCAGGCCGGCCTCGCCGCCCAGCTCCCCGCGCACCCGGGTGTGGTCGACGACGTCGTAGCCGTGCGGGGAGCCGGGCACGGCCTCCAGCACCGGGGACAGGTGCAGGTGGGAGACGCCCAGCGCGGCGATGGCCGGCACGTCGCGCGCCGCGGCGGCGAACGGGTAGTCCGGCTGTAGCTGGAGCCGGTACGTCGCGGTGGGCACCGCGGCAGGGCGCGCTGGGGGCTCGGACACGCTGGAAATTGTTCGCCGCCCCTTCTCCCCGGTCAAGGCGGGGCGGGCGTCGGGGTGGCGCCGCGCCCCGCGCCGTGCGGCACCAGGCGCCCGGAGCGCGGTGAGCGCGGCCCGGCGGGCTGTGGACCCGGCCGGCCGCGCTCCCGTCCGGCCGCGCTCAGCCCTCCTTCGGCGTCAGCCGCAGGGAGACGGAGTTGATGCAGTAGCGCTCGTCCGTGGGCGTCGGGTAGCCCTCACCGCGGAAGACGTGGCCCAGGTGCGACCCGCAGCGGGCGCAGCGCACCTCGGTGCGGGTCATGCCGAAGGAGAAGTCGTCGATCAGCTCGACGGCCGAGGTGTCGGCGGGGTCGTAGAAGGAGGGCCACCCGCAGTGCGAGGCGAACTTGGTGTCGGAGCGGAACAGCTCGGCGCCGCAGGCGCGACAGGAGTAGACGCCCTCGGTCTCGGTGTCGGTGTACTCGCCGGTGAAGGGGGGTTCGGTGCCCGCCTGGCGCAGCACCCGGTACTCCTCGTCGGTGAGTTCCGCGCGCCACTGCTCGTCCGGCTTGTCGATGTCGTAGGCCATCAGTGCCCTCCTCCGCTCGGGTCCAGCCGCGCCAGGATCCTCGGGCCGACTTCGGTGACGTCCCCGGCGCCCATGGTGAGAACCAGATCACCCGGCTTGGCCATTCCGGCGACGGCCTCCGGTACGGCGTCCAGTCCCGCGACGGGGGTGACGTCGGCGCTGCGGGCGCGGGCGGCGTCGGTGACCAGCGCGCTGGTGACGCCGGGGATCGGGTCCTCGCGGGCCGGGTAGACGTCCAGGACGAGCGCGGCGTCGGCGCCGGCCAGCGCGGCGCCCATCTCGGCGCCCAGCTCCCGGGTGCGGCTGAACAGGTGCGGCTGGAAGACGACCAGCACTCGCCCGTCGGGGGCGGCGGCGCGCATGGCCTCCAGGTCGGCGGTCATCTCGCTGGGGTGGTGCGCGTAGGAGTCGACGACGCGCACGCCCGCGCGCTCGCCGACGAGCTGGAGGCGGCGCCCGACGCCGGTGTAGGCGGCCAGCGCGGGCGCCAGCTCGGCGGCCGGCACCCCGGCGGCGACGCCGGCCGCGAGCGCGGCGACGGCGTTGTGCGCGTAGTGCCGGCCGGGCACGGACACGGTGAAGGTGAGCCGCTCGGGCCCCCCGGCCTCCCGCGCGCCCCCGGCCTCCCGCGCGCCCTCGGCCGCTTGGGCGCCCGCGGCCTCCTGGGCGCCCGCGGCCCGCTCGCCGCCGAGGGCGACGGTCACCTCGCTGGTCAGCCCGTGGGCGGTGACGTCCAGGACGCGCACGTCGGCGTCGGCCGACTCGCCGTAGGTGGTGACGGTCAGGTGCGCCGCCTCCCGCACCCGCCGCGTCAGCTCCCGGGCGCCGTCGTGGTCGGCGGAGACCACCAGCGTGCCGCCGGGGCGCACCCTGCACACGAAGGTCTCGAAGGAGGCGTAGATTTCCTCCATCGAGGCGTAGTTGGCGTGGTGGTCGAGTTCGACGTTGAGGACGATCGCCACCTCGGGGGCGTAGGCGTGGAAGCTGCGGTCGCTCTCGTCCGCCTCGGCGACGAAGATCTCGCCCGTCCCGTGGTGGGCGTTGCTGCCGGGGCCGTCGAGGTCGCCGCCGATCGCGTAGGACGGGTCCCGGCCCAGGCTGCGCAGGCTGACGGCGAGCATGGAGGTGGTGGTGGTCTTGCCGTGCGTCCCGGCGACGGCGATGGTGCGCAGCCCGGTCATCAGGCCGGCCAGCGCGTCGGAGCGGTGGACCACGGGCACGCCGCGCTCGGCGGCTGCGGCCAGCTCGGGGTTGTCGGCGCGGATGGCGGAGGAGACGACGACGGACGTCGCGTCGGGTGCGAGGTGCTCGGCGGCGTGCCCGAGGTGCACGCGCACCCCGAGCCCCCGCAGCGCGGCCAGGGCGCCCGACTCCTTGGCGTCGCTGCCCGAGACCCGCGCGCCCCGCTGGGCGAGGATCTTGGCGATGCCCGACATCCCGGCCCCACCGATGCCGATGAAGTGCGGTTTGTCCATGCCGGACGGGGCAGCGGCTGCCATGTGCGGGTCTCCCTCGGGTCGGTGCGGGGCCGCGTGCGGCCCCCGGCGTCCGGGCCGATTCTCGCACCCGGGCGGGCCGCCGCGGGACACCGGCGGCGCTGCGGGGCGCGCCCGCCGACGGCGTGCGGCGCGCCGGGCGTCACTGCGCGTGGGCGAAGAGGCGCAGCACGGGCACGCCGACCTTGTGCCGCGCGCGCGAGGCCCAGTCGCGGTGGAAGAACTCCTCCACCACGTGCGGCGAGGTAAGCACGATGACCTCGTCCGCCCCGGTCTGCTCGACCACGGAGGCCAGCACGTCCAGCGGGTGCTCGTCCACGAGCTGCCCGACGGCCTCGGCCCCCGTCTCGCGCAGCGACCTCAGCGCGTGCTCCAGGGCGAGCCGGTCGGGCGACAGCGCCTGGTCGCCCTCGGGGACGTCGGCCTCGTGGACGGCGTCCTCCAGCTCCCCCAGCGCCACGTCGTCCAGCGCGCGCAGCAGCCGGTCCTGCCGGCCGCGGGGCTGCATCAGGACGACGAAGGAGACCTCCTCCGCGCCGTGCAGGGTGGTCACCAGCTCCACGTCGACCGGCACCAGCGGCTTCTCGATCATCAGCACGGTCGTGAACACGGCAGGTGCCCTTCCCTCCGTCCGGCCCCCTCCGTCCGGCCGTCCGCGGACCGCCCCGGACGCCCGGCCGCCTCGGAGGACCGGAACGCTACGTTCCGCTCACCCTTCCCGCCGACGGTAGCGCGTGAAGAGGAAACCGGCCTCCTCAAGCACCGACTCCAGCGTGAAGTCGGCCGGGACCTCCAGCGCCGGACCGTTCATGATCCGGGGCGCCTCCCCGGCGGTGACCCGGGGCGAGAGGCTCAGGCACAGCTCGTCCAGCACGCCCGCGCCCGCGAACTCGCCCAGCACCCACGGCCCGCCCTCGGTGAGCAGCCGGTAGTGCCCGTGCCCGGCCAGCAGCTCCGGCACCCGGGCGGGGTCGGCGCCCACGCCCTCCCCGGCGAAGACCACCCGGGCACCGGCCGCCTCGGCGGCGTGCACGCGGTCCGCCGGCGCCCCGGCGCCGGTGAGTACCAGGGTCGGGGTGCGGGGTTCGGTGAACAGCGGGGCGGAGAAGTCCAGCTCCAGGCTCGCGCTCAGCACCGCGATGGCCGGTGCGGGGGCCTGCCCGGCCGCCGCGCGCCGGTCGGCGAACGCGGGGCGGGCCCGGGCCGGGCGGTACCCCTCCTTGCGGACGGTCTCGGCGCCGACGACGACGGCGTCCGCGAGGGCGCGCAGCACGCCGAAGACGCGCATGTCGGTGTCGTTGGACAGGGGCTGCGAGCGGCCCTCGTGGTGGGCGGCGCCGTCGAGCGAGGCCACCATGTTGGCGCGCAGCCAGCTCCGCGCGGCCCGCGGCCCGGTCTGCGGCGGGTAGGCGTAGGCGTCGGCCAGCTCCGCGAGGCTCCAGGCCCGGTCCGCGGTCTCGCCCGGCGCTGCGGGGTCGGCGTCCGGGGCGGCCCGGGGGGCGGCGGGGGGCGGGGGGAACAGGCGTCGCATACGCGCAGTGTGGCACGGGCCACCGCCGCGCGAGGGGGCCGCCCCGGGCCCGTACAGTGGCAGCGTGTCGTCCTCTGCTGCCCACTCCTCCCACTCCGTGCCCACGGCCGCGCGCGACGCCGGTGCGGCGCCCGGCGCGCTGAGCGAGCGGCACCCGCACGTGCCCGCCGAGCAGCTCGTCGCGGAGCTGGTCCCGCCGCCGCGCTTCGACGCGGTGCGCTTCGACACCTACATCCCGGACCCGGACCAGCCCAGCCAGGCCGAGGCGGTCGAGGTGCTGCGCGGCTTCGCGGCCTCGCTCGGCGGCCCGTCCCCGGCCGGTTCCGGCCGGCGGCGCTGGTTCCGCCGCTCCCGTCCGGCCGCGCCGCGGGGCCCGCGCGGCGTCTACCTGGACGGCGGCTACGGCGTCGGCAAGACGCACCTGCTGGCCTCCCTGTGGCACGCCACGGACGCACCGCCCGAGCGCAAGGCCTTCGGCACCTTCGTGGAGCTGACGAACCTGGTGGGCGCGCTCGGCTTCCAGCAGACGGTGCGCACGCTCGCCGGGCACCGGCTGCTGTGCATCGACGAGTTCGAGCTCGACGACCCCGGTGACACGGTGCTCGTCTCCACGCTGCTGGGCCGCCTCGTCGACGAGGGCGTGGCGCTGGCCGCGACGTCCAACACGCTGCCCGGCAGGCTCGGGGAGGGCCGCTTCGCCGCCGCGGACTTCCTGCGCGAGATCCAGGGGCTGGCCGACCACTTCCGCCCGCTGCGCATCGACGGCGAGGACTACCGGCACCGCGGGCTGCCGCAGGCCCCGGCACCGTTCGCCGAGGCCGAGGTGGTGCGGGCGGCGCAGCGCACCCCCGGCGCCACCCTGGACGCCTTCCCCGCCCTCCTGGACCACCTCGCCACCGTCCACCCCAGCCGCTACGGCGCGCTGTGCGAGGGCGTGCGCGCGGTGTGCCTCACCGGCCTGACCCCCGTCCCCGACCAGGCCACGGCGCTGCGCCTGGTGGTGCTCGCCGACCGGCTGTACGACCGGGAGGTCCCGGTCGTCGCCTCGGGCCGGCCCTTCGACGCGCTCTTCGGCGAGGACATGCTCAAGGGCGGCTACCGCAAGAAGTACTTCCGCGCCATCTCCCGGCTGACGGCGCTGGCCCGCGACGGCGAGACCCTGGTGGGCCCCGCCGGGGACTGACGCGCCGCCCGGTCGGCGAGGGGGCGGCGGCGTCACCCGGGTCGGCCGGTCGGCCGGGCGGAGTACGCCGACCTGCCCGAGTGTGATCATCACACTTAATGTCGCAGGGTGACCACCCGTACACGCACCGTCGCCCTCGCGCTGGCCGCGCTGGCGCTGACCGCCACCGCCTGCGGCACCGGCGGGCCGCCACCGGACGCCGAGCGGGCCTCCGCCGCCCCGCGCGAGGCCGCGGCCGGGGAACCCGCGCCCCGCCGCCCCGCCACGCTGCCGCTCACCCGGGACGGCCGGGCGCCCGTCTTCGCCCACGGACGGCGCGTGCCGCGGGACAAGACGGTGGCCCTGACCTTCGACGCCGACATGACCGCCGACCAGGGGCCGCGCGCCGCCGCAGGCGAGCCCTTCGACAACCCGGAGCTGGTCGGGCTGCTCCAAGCCGAGCGGGTGCCGGCCACCTTCTTCGTCACCGGCATGTGGGCCCGCACCTACCCCGGGCAGACGGCCGCGCTCGGCCGCGACCCGCTGTTCGAGGTCGCCAACCACTCCTACTCCCACTACGCCTTCACCCGGCCGTGCCACGGGCTGCCCGCCCTGGAGCCGGGGCGGGCGCTGGCGGAGGTCCGGCAGGGTTTCGCGGCCCTGCGGGCGGCGGGCGTACCCGACCCGGTGCCGTACTTCCGTTTCCCCGGCGGGTGCTACACCGACGCCACGCTGCGCGAGATCGCCCCGGCGGGCGTGACCGTCGTGCAGTGGGACGTGGCCGGGGGCGACCCGTTCACCGAGGACGCCGACGCGGTGGTGCGGCAGGTGCTGTCCGGGGTGCGGCCGGGGTCGGTGGTGGTCCTGCACTGCACGCGCAGCGCCGCCCCCGCGACGGCGGAGGCGGTGCGCCGCGTCGTCCCGGAACTGCGCGAGCGCGGGTACCGGTTCACGCGCGTGTCGGAACTCGTCGCGGACAGCGCGCGCTGACGGGAACAGCGAAGCGGAGCCGTTCGTTCCACTGAACGTGGGGCCCGGCGGTTTTCCCCCGAACGCCGGGTCCCACACCTGTCCGACCGGCGCACGTACCACCCGCGTACCGCACGCGCCGGGCTCGGCCGCCGCCGCTCACGCCAGGTCGGCGACGAGCCGCGCGAGCGTCTTGCGGCGGCCGGTGTAGAACGGCACCTCCTCGCGCACGTGGCGGCGCGCCTCCGACCCGCGCAGGTGTCGCATCAGGTCGACGATGCGGTGCAGCTCGTCGGCCTCGAAGGCGAGCATCCACTCGTAGTCGCCCAGCGAGAAGGAGGCGACGGTGTTGGCGCGCACGTCCGGGTAGCCGCGCGCCATCCTGCCGTGGTCGGCGAGCATGCGCCGCCGCTCCTCGTCGGGCAGCAGGTACCACTCGTAGGAGCGCACGAACGGGTAGACGCTCACGTACGCGCGCGGCGTCTCGTCGGCCAGGAACGCCGGGATGTGCGAGCGGTTGAACTCGGCGGGCCGGTGCAGCGCCATGTTCGACCACACCGGCTCCAGCGCACGGCCCAGCCGGGTGCGGCGGAACCGGTTGTAGGCGTCCTGGAGCGCGTCGGCGGTCTCCGCGTGCCACCAGACCATCACGTCGGCGTCGGCGCGCAGCCCGGAGACGTCGTACGTGCCGCGCACCGTGACGTCGTCCGCCGCGAGCCGCTCGAACAGCTCCTCGACCTCCTCGGCGTACCCGGAGCGGTCCTCGGGGAGCAGGTCCCGCAGCCGGAAGACCGACCAGAGGGTGTAGCGGATGACCTCGTTGAGATCCTTGGCCTTCTTCCCCGCGTTGGGGGCCTTGTGCGGTGCGGCGTCAGTCATGGCCCCATTCTCACCCCTGGCCCGTGCCGGCCCGCTCCAGGGTCCGGTCGGCGGCCCGCTCGCCGGAGGCGACACAGGCGGGGACGCCGACGCCCTCGTAGGCCGCGCCGCACAGCGCGAGCCCGGGCAGCCGGGCGACGGCGGCCCGCACGCGGGCCACCCGCTCCAGGTGGCCGACCGGGTACTGGGGCAGGCCGTCCGGCCAGCGGGTGACGGTGGCCGCGACCGGGCGCGCGGTGAGCCCGACGGCGTCGCGCAGGTCGTGCAGCGAGGCGGCGACCAGGTCCGCGTCGTCCCGCTCCAGCACGGCCTCCTCGCCGTGGCGGCCCACGGAGGTCCGCAGAACGAACAGCTCCGGGTCCTGCTCGGCGATCCAGGACCACTTGTTGCTGGCGAAGGTGGCCGCCTTGATGGTGCGCCCGTCCACCGGGGGGACGAGGAAGCCGCTGCCGGCGGGCACGCCGCCGCCCAGGTCGGCGCGGCGGAAGGCCAAAGTGCACAGCGCCATGGAGGCGTACTCCACGCCCGCCAGCGCCTCGGCCGCGCCCGGGGCCTGGTCGCGCAGCAGGCGGGCGGCGGCCGGGGCGGGCAGCGCGAGGACGACGGCGTCCGCGCGGTGCGCGCCGTCGTCGGCCCGCACCTCCCACCCGTCCGGCGTGCGGCGCAGCCCGCGCGCGCCCACGCCCGTCGCGATCCGCCCGCCCGCCGCGCGCACCGCGTCGGCGACCGCGCCGGGCAGCCGCCCCACGCCCCCCGCGATGCCCTGGAAGACCGGTCCGGACGCCGCCGTGCGCGCCGTCCGCTCCTGGAGCGTGCGCACGGCGGCCAGCAGCGAGGGCTCGGTGCGTGCGGCCTCGTAGAGCTGCGGCAGCGCCGCGCGCAGCGAGATCCGGTAGACGTCGCCGGCGTACACGCCGCTGAGGAGCGGTTCCACGAGCCGGTCGACCACCTCCCGGCCCAGCCGCTCGGCGACGTAGCCGCCCACGGTGACGTCGTCGCCCAGCGGCGTCGGCGCGCGCTCGGCGTCCTCGGCGACGCGGGCCAGCCCGTCGGGGGAGACGACGCCCGCGACGGCGGCCGGGTCCCCGGGCACTCCCATGAGGTGGCCGCGCGGCATGGGGCGGACGGCGCCGCGCGTCCACAGGGCGCCGCCGGCCACGGCCGGGGCCTGCAGCGCCGCCTCCAGCCCCACGGCGCGGGCGAGCCCCACGGCCTCCGGGCGGCGGGCCAGGAGCGACTCGGCGCCCAGGTCGACGGTGACGCCGGCGATCCGGCCGGTGCGCAGCTTGCCGCCGAGCCGGGCCGCGGCCTCCAGCACCGTGACCCGCGTCTGCGGGCCACCGCGCGTCAGCAGCCGGTGGGCGGCGGCCAGGCCGGCGATGCCGCCGCCGACGACGATGGTGTGCATGCCGGTCCCTCCCGGCGGCTCAGCGCGCGGTCTGCTCGTGGACGTAGGCCACCAGCCGGGTCAGCGCGTCGGGGTCGGTGTCGGGCAGCACACCGTGGCCCAGGTTGAAGACGTGGCCGGGCAGCCCGGCGGCGGCGTCCAGCACTGTGCGGGCCTGGGCCTCGACGGCCTCGCGGGGCGCGAACAGCACGGCCGGGTCCAGGTTCCCCTGGATCGCCCGGCCGGGGCCGACCCGGCGCGCGGCCTCGTCCAGCGGCACCCGCCAGTCGGCGCCCACCACGTCGGCGCCCGCCTCGCCCAGCAGCGGCAGCAGCTCGCCGGTGCCGACGCCGAAGTGGATGCGCGGCACCCCGTAGCCCGCCACGGCGTCGAAGACCTTGGCGGAGGCCGGCATGACGCGCGCGCGGTAGTCGGCCGGGGCGAGCGCGCCCACCCAGGAGTCGAAGAGCTGCACGGCGCTGGCGCCCGCCTCGATCTGCACGCGCAGGAACGCGGCGGTGATGCCGGCGAGCCGGTCCAGCAGCTCCGCCCACAGCTCCGGCTCCCCGTACATGAGGGCCTTGGTGTGCTCGTGGTTGCGCGAGGGTCCGCCTTCGACCAGGTAGCTCGCCAGGGTGAAGGGGGCCCCGGCGAAGCCGATGAGCGGGGTGGCGCCCAGCTCGTCGGTGAGCATGCCGACGGCCTCGGCGACGTAGCGGACGTCGTCGGGCGTCAGCTCCCGGAGCTGGTCCAGGTCGGCCCGGGAGCGGATCGGGCGGGCGACGACGGGGCCGACGCCGGGCTTGATGTCCAGGTCGACGCCGATGGCCTTGAGCGGGACGACGATGTCGCTGAAGAAGATCGCCGCGTCCACCCGGTGGCGGCGCACCGGCTGCAGGGTGATCTCGGTGACCAGGTCGGGCCGCATGCAGGAGTCCAGCATGGCGATGCCCTCGCGCACCCGGCGGTACTCCGGCAGGGAGCGGCCGGCCTGACGCATGAACCAGACGGGGGTGTGCGGCACCGGTTCACGGCGGCAGGCGGCGAGGAACGCGGAGTCGTACGTCTTGCTGGGCGGGCCCTGCGGGCGGTCAACGGCAGTCACAACCGGCAGTCTGCCACGCGCCGTGCGCCCGCACCGACGTGGTGGTGAACCGCCGGGTGTTCCTACCCGGCTCCGGGCTCGGGGGCGCCTAGTCTTCGGGACCATGACAGCGGCGCGTGCACACCAGTCGGAGGGTCCCGAGCACGGCGAGACGGCACCGGCGGCCTTCCGGCAGGCGGTCGCCGCGCTGACCGCCGCGCGCACGCCGGGCGCCGTGCACCTGGAGCCGCTCCCGGCACCACGGCGGCTCGCGCCGCACGCCCACGCGGTGGGCGCCTCCGTCGTCGTGGACGAGGAGGAGCTGGCCGACGGCCGGTTCGTCCTGCTGCACGACCCGCACGGCCAGGAGGCGTGGCAGGGCACGTTCCGGGTGGTGACGCTGGCCCGGGCCGAGCTGGAGGCGGAGATGGCGACGGACCCGCTGCTTCCGGAGGTCACCTGGTCCTGGCTCACCGGCGCCCTGGAGGCGCGCGGGGTGCAGGTCCGGCAGCCCGGCGGCACGGTGACCCGGGCGGGGTCGTCCTTCTTCGGCCAGCTCGGCGGGCGTCCGCCCGAGGCGGAGATCGAGCTGCGCGCCTCCTGGACGCCGCCGGCCTCCTTCGGCTTCCCGGACGTGGCCGCGCACTTCGGCGCGTGGTGCGACCTGCTGCGTCAGTGCGCGGGCCTGCCTCCCGAGCCGCCCGCCGAGCCCGACGCGCCCGGCATCGTCCCCCTCCCCCACCGGCGGCGCTGAGCCCGGTTTGGGGCGCTGAACCCGGTCGGCGGCGCCGAGCCCGGCCCGCGGCACCCGGCCCGGGCTCACCGCGCCGAGTCCGGGCCCCGCGCGGTCCGTCGGCGCCGCCCGCCCGTCGCACGCCCGGTGACCCGTGACCCGTGACCCGTGACCCGGTGACCCGGTGAGCGACGGACGGAAGGCTTCCGCACGGCGACCGCCCCGCCCCGGCCGCAGCCCCTCCCGGACGCCCGGCGGCGTCCCCGGCCCCCGTCCCGACCCGCACCCGCACCCGCACCCGCACCCGCCGGCGGCGCACGAGGGCGCGGGCACGGCAGGCCCGGTGGGCACGGCAGGCCCGCCCGTGCACGGCCCGCAGGCCCCGGCGACAGCCCCGGCACCGGCGCGCGGTCCGCGCCGCGGGCCCGGCAGGGCGGACTCAACACGTGCGGCATTCACGCACGGTTGTCCGAATTGAGAATTTTGTACTCACTCGTTCGTGATCTTCCCTAAAGCGACCCCCACGGGGTGCCGAATGACTTCGTGACCCTTCCCCAGGGACTCCCGCCGCCCACTCCACTCCCCAGGAGGCTCGGTGTCCGTTCTGCTCGACCACCCCACCAGCCTGGTCGCCTACCGTCCGAACAAGCCCACGGCCATGGTCGTCGTGGCCGACCCCCGCGTCCGCTCCACCGTCACCCGGCACCTGTGGGCGCTGGGCGTGCGGGACGTGATCGAGGCGTCGTCCGTCGCCGAGGCGCGGCCCCGCGTGGGCAACCCGCGCGACATCTGCGTCGCAGAGGTCCACCTGCCCGACGGCTCCGGGCTGACGCTGCTGTCCGAGACCCGCGCCGCGGGCTGGCCCAACGGCCTGGCCCTGTCGGCCGCCGACGACATCGGCGCGGTGCGCAACGCGCTGGCCGGCGGCGTCAAGGGCTACGTCGTCACCGGCACGCGCAACAACCTCGCCATGGCCGCCCGCCCCGGCGCCGCGGCGATCGGCGCGGCCGCCGCGCGGCTGCACCGCCGTCCACCCGGCGCCCCCGGCCACCCCGGCGGCCAGCGCGAGCTCTCCGGCCGCGAGGTGGAGGTGCTGCGCCTGGTCGCCGAAGGCCAGTCGAACAAGGCGATCGGCGTGTCGATGGGGCTCTCGGCGCTCACCGTCAAGAGCCACCTCGCCCGCATCGCCCGCAAGCTGGGCACCGGCGACCGCGCGGGCATGGTGGCCGTCGCCCTGCGCACCGGCATCATCCACTGACGCCGCACGCCCCGCGGCGCCCGCCGACGTAACGTTCCGTCGGCGGGCGCTGTCCGCAGGGTCACCAGGGCGGCCGTCAGAGGCCGCCTATACCCTTGTCGGGTGACCGACGCTCAGGAGACCCCAGCAGACAGCGCAGCTCAGTCCCCCTCCGCGGCCCCGGCCCCGATGCCGGTGCCCCTGCTGGAGCCGGGCGACGGGATTCCGCCGGTCACCGCGGACGCCGACGGGCTCGCCGCGGTCGTGGCCGCGTTCGCCGAGGGCAGCGGCCCGGTGGCGGTGGACGCCGAGCGGGCGTCGGGCTACCGGTACGGTCAGCGGGCCTACCTGGTGCAGCTCCGGCGCGCGGGCGCGGGCACCGCGCTGGTCGACCCGGTCGCCTGTCCCGACCTCTCCCCGCTCGCCGAGGCGCTCGCAGACACCGAGTGGGTGCTGCACGCCGCCTCCCAGGACCTGCCGTGCCTGCGGGACATAGGCATGGTGCCCGGCACCCTCTTCGACACCGAACTGGCCGGGCGGCTCGCGGGCTTCCCCCGGGTCGGGCTCGGGGCGATGGTCGAGGGCGTCCTCGGCTACACCCTGGAGAAAGGGCACTCGGCGGTGGACTGGTCCTCCCGCCCGCTGCCCGAGCCGTGGCTGCGGTACGCCGCGCTCGACGTCGAACTGCTGGTGGAGCTGCGCGACGCGCTGGAGAAGGAGCTGGAGCGGCAGGGAAAGCTGGACTGGGCGCGCGAGGAGTTCGCCGCCATCGCCTCCGCTCCCCCGCCACCGCCGCGCAAGGATCCCTGGCGCCGGACGTCCGGCATGCACAAGGTGCGCCGGCGCCGCCAGCTCGCCGTCGTCCGCGAGCTGTGGCAGGCGCGGGACAAGGTGGCCCAGCGCCGCGACGTCTCGCCGGGCAAGGTGCTCACCGACGCGGCGATCGTCGAGGCCGCCCTCGCCGCGCCGGAGACGGCGGAGGCGCTGGCCAAGCTGCCCGGGTTCAGCAGCCGGGCGGGCCGCCGGCAGCTCCAGCACTGGCAGGCCGCGGTGGACCGGGCGCGGGCGCTGCCGGAGTCGGCGCTGCCCCAGCCCGGCCAGACGCCCAGCGGACCGCCCCCGCCGCGCGCGTGGGCCGAGAAGGACCCGGCCGCCGCGGCCCGGCTGGCCGCCGCCCGGGCCGCCGTCACCGCGCACGCCGAGCGGCTGGGCATGCCGCAGGAGAACCTCATCACCCCGGACACGGTGCGCAGGCTGTGCTGGGAGCCCCCGGCCGACACCGGCCCCGACGCCGTGGCGGCCGTGCTGCGCGACCACGGGGCCCGCGAGTGGCAGATCGAGCAGACGCTCCCGCTGCTGACCACGGCGCTGCTGGCCGCCCCCGCCTGACCCGGTCGGCGGCGCCCGCGTCGCGCCGTGTGACCGGAACCGCACGGGCTCCGGCGAGGCTGGCCCTTGCCTCGTGGTTACCGGCAAGTAGCATGGGTGCGGGAAGCCCGCACCGCGCGCACCCGTGCCGCGAGCCGCGCGGCGGCAGCGTTCTCCCGGACAACCCCGGCCGCACCTGCAGGAGGAGAGCCAACGTGCCTCGTACCGCTAGGGACGTCGTCTTCGTCGACGGCGTTCGCACCCCGTTCGGCAAGGCGGGACCGAAGGGCATCTACCACGAGACCCGCGCGGACGACATGGTCGTCAAGTGCATCCGTGAGCTGCTGCGCCGCAACCCGGACCTGCCGCCCGAGCGCATCGACGAGGTCGCCGTCGCGGCGACCACGCAGATCGGCGACCAGGGCCTGACCCTGGGCCGCACGGCCGGCATCCTCGCCGGGCTGCCCCAGACGGTCCCCGGCTACTCCATCGACCGCATGTGCGCCGGTGCCATGACGGCGGTCACCAGCACCGCCGGCGGCGTCTCCTTCGGCGCCTACGACGTCGTCCTCGCGGGCGGCGTCGAGCACATGGGACGGCACCCCATGGGCGAGGGCGTGGACCCCAACCCCCGCTTCGTCTCCGACAAGCTCGTGGACGAGTCGGCCATGTTCATGGGCATGACCGCGGAGAACCTCCACGACCGCTTCCCGCACCTGACCCGGGCGCGCTCGGACGCCTACGCCGTGGCCAGCCAGGAGAAGGCCGCCAAGGCGTACGCGAACGGCTCGATCCAGTCGGACCTGGTGCCGGTCTCGGTGCGCCGCACCAACCCCGAGGGCGGCGAGACCGGCTGGGGCCTGGCCACGGAGGACGAGCCGATGCGCCCGGGCACCACGCTGGAGAACCTGGCGGGCCTGAAGACGCCGTTCCGCGCGCACGGCCGCGTCACCCCGGGCAACGCCGCGGGCCTCAACGACGGCGCCACCGCCTCGCTCATCGCGGCCGAGGACGTCGCCCGCGAGCTGGGCCTGCCGGTGAAGATGCGCCTGGTGTCGTACGCGTTCGCCGGGGTGGAGCCGGAGGTCATGGGCATCGGCCCGGTGCCCTCCACCGAGAAGGCGCTCGCCAAGGCGGGCCTGTCCATCGGCGACATCGGCCTGTTCGAGATCAACGAGGCGTTCGCCGTCCAGGTCATCGCGTTCCTGGACCACTTCGGGATCGCCGACGACGACCCGCGCGTCAACCAGTACGGCGGCGCGATCGCCTTCGGCCACCCGCTGGCCTCCTCCGGCGTCCGCCTGATGACGCAGCTCGCTCGGCAGTTCGAGGAGCAGCCGCACGTGCGCTACGGCCTGACGACCATGTGCGTCGGCTTCGGCATGGGCGGCACCGTGATCTGGGAGAACCCGCACTTCGAAGGGGCAGGCAAGTGACCACAGGCACCGGGACCCGAGAACTGCTCAAGGGCGCCGCCGAACTCTTCCCCGACGAGGTGGTGACCCAGGCCCACGTGCGGCACCTGGACCTGCCCGCCCGTGCCGGACGGTTCGCGCTCATCACGCTGGACAACGGCTTGGACCACACCAAGCCGACCACCTTCGGCCCGCAGTCGCTGGCCAACCTGGACGCCGCCATCGACCAGGTGGAGGCCGAGGCGGGCCGCGGCGAGATCGTCGGCGTCGGCATCACCGGCAAGCCGTTCATCTTCGCCGTCGGCGCCGACCTCAAGGGCGTCGAGCTGCTCGGCCGCCACGAGGACGCCCTGGCCATCGGCAAGGGCGGGCACGAGGTCTTCAAGCGGCTGGCGCACCTGGCCGTGCCCACGTTCGCCTACTACAACGGCGCGGCGATGGGCGGCGGCGTCGAGGTGGGCCTGCACTGCACCTACCGCACCGTCTCGCAGTCGGCCCCGGCGTTTTCGCTGCCGGAGGTCTTCCTCGGCCTGGTACCGGGGTGGGGCGGCTGTGTCCTGCTGCCGAACCTGATCGGCGCCGAGCGCGCGGTCAAGGTGATCATCGAGAACTCGCTGAGCCAGAACAAGCAGCTCAAGGGCGCCCAGGTGCACGAGCTGGGCATCGCCGACGCCCTCTTCGAGGGCGCGGACTTCCTGGAGCAGTCGCTGCACTGGACGGCCGCCGTGCTCTCCGGCGAGCTGAGCGTGGCCCGCCCCGAGGTCGACCGCGGCGAGGCCTGGGACGCGGCCGTGGCCCACGGCCGCGCGGTCGCCGACGCCAAGGTGCACGGCGCCGCCCCGGCCGCCTACCGCGCGCTGGACATCATCGCGGCCGCCAAGGACGGCGACCTCCAGGCCGGTTTCGACGCCGAGGACACGGCGCTGGCCGACCTCATCATGGGCGGCGAGCTGCGCAGCGGCATCTACGCCTTCAACCTGGTGCAAAAGCGCGCCAAGCGGCCGGCCGGCGCGCCGGACAAGTCGCTGGCCCGCCCGGTGACCAAGGTCGGCGTGGTGGGCGCGGGTCTGATGGCCTCGCAGTTGGCGCTGCTGTTCGCCCGCCGCCTGGAGGTGCCGGTCGTGCTGACCGACATCGACCAGGAGCGCGTGGACAAGGGCGTCGGCTACGTCCACGAGGAGATCGACAAGCTGCTGCTGAAGGGCCGCGTCGGCCAGGACAAGGCCAACCGGCTCAAGGCGCTGGTGACCGGCTCCCTGGACAAGGCGGCCGCCTTCGGCGACGCCGACTTCGTCATCGAGGCCGTCTTCGAGGAGATGGGCGTCAAGCAGAAGGTGTTCGCCGAGGTCGAGGCGGTCGTGCCGGAGCACGCCGTCCTGGCCACCAACACCTCCTCGCTGTCGGTGACGGAGATGGCCGCGCAGCTCAGGCACCCCGAGCGCGTGGTCGGCTTCCACTTCTTCAACCCGGTCGCCGTGCTGCCGCTGCTGGAGATCGTCCGGGCGGAGCGGACCGACGACGCCTCACTGGCCACCGCGTTCGCCGTGGCCAAGAAGCTCAGGAAGACCGCGGTGCTGGTCAAGGACGCCCCGGCGTTCGTCGTCAACCGCGTCCTGACCCGGTTCATGGGCTCGGTGCTCGGTGCCATCGACGAGGGCACGCCGGTGGAGGTCGCCGACCGGGCGCTGGCCCCGCTGGGCCTGCCCATGTCGCCGATCGTGCTGCTGGAGCTCGTCGGCCCGGCCGTCGCGCACCACGTCGCCGGGACGCTGCACGACGCCTTCCCCGAGCGCTTCGGCGTCTCGGAGAACCTGGGCCGCGTGGTCTCCGCCGGCAAGCGCGGCCTGTACCTGCCGGGCACCACGGAGCTGGACCCGGAGGTGGCCGCGCTCTTCGAGACCGGCGACACCGCGCTGACCGAGGAGCAGGTCCGCGACCGGGCGCTGGACGCCATCGCCGAGGAGATCGACCTCATGCTGCGCGAGGGCGTCGTCGCCGAGGCGCAGGACGTCGACCTGTGCCTGATCACCGGCGCGGGCTGGCCCTTCCACCTGGGCGGCATCACGCCGTACCTGGACCGCGCGGGGGTCAGCGAGCGGGTGCGCGGCGCGACGTTCCACGCCCCGGGCGTGGCCAGCGTGCCGCAGGCGTAACCCGTCGCTCCCTGACCGACGGCCCCGACGCCCCGAGGGCCCCGCACCGCGCGCACGCCGCGTGGTGCGGGGCCCTCGCGCCGTCTGCGTGCTCGTCAGCCGCTCGCCGGAGGGGGCCGCATAGGATGGGCGGATGACCTATCTCGTGACCGGAGGAGCCGGCTACATCGGCGCGCACGTCGTGCGGGCGATGGTGCGGGCGGGCGAGCGCGTCGTCGTGCTGGACGACCTGTCCACGGGCCTGCGGCAGCGGCTGCCGTCGGACGTCCCGCTGGTGGAGGCCTCCGTGCTGGACCGCGCGGCGCTGGACCGGGTGATCGCCGAGCACGGCGTCACGGGCGTCGTGCACCTGGCCGCCAAGAAGCGGGTGGGCGAGTCGGTGGAGGTGCCGCTGCGGTACTACCACGAGAACGTGCACGGGCTCCAGGTGCTGCTGGAGGCGGTCGTCGCGGGCGGGGTGGAGGCCTTCGTGTTCTCCTCCTCCGCCTCCGTCTACGGCATGCCGGACGGGGAGACGGTGACCGAGGACACCCCGTGCGCCCCGATGAGTCCGTACGGGGAGACGAAGCTGGCCGGCGAGTGGCTGGTACGCGCCACCGCCGGGGCCCACGGGCTGCGCACGGCGTGCCTGCGGTACTTCAACGTGGCCGGCGCTGCGGCCCCCGAGCTCGCCGACACCGGCGTGGCCAACCTGGTGCCGATGGCCTTCGAGCGCCTCACCGACGGCGCGGCCCCCCGGATCTTCGGCGACGACTACCCCACGCCCGACGGCACGTGCGTGCGGGACTACATCCACGTCGCCGACCTCGCCGACGCGCACCTGGCGGCGGCCCGCGCGCTGGCGTCGGGCCAGGTGCGCCCCGGCGCGGACCTGACCGTCAACATCGGTCGCGGCGAGGGCGTCTCGGTGCGGGAGATGATGGACGTCGTCGCCGAGGTGACCGGGCGGAAGTTCACCCCCGAGGTGACGCCCCGCCGCCCCGGCGACCCGGCCCGCGTCGTGGCCCGCGCCGACCGGGCCGCGCGGGAGCTGGGCTGGACGGCGCGGCGCGACGTGCGGGAGATGGTCGCCTCGGCCTGGGCGGGCTGGCCGCAACGCGACCCGGCCCCCGTCGCGTGACGGCGCCCCCGCCGCCGCTGGTCGTGGTGGACGCCGCCAACGTCGTCGGCTCCGTCCCGGACGGCTGGTGGCGCGACCGGCACGGGGCCACGGAGCGGCTGCGCGACCGGCTGGCCGCGGCGCGCGGGACGGGAGGCGGCCTGGCCGGGGTCGCGGAGCCGCTGGAGCTGGTGCTCGTCGTCGAGGGCGCGGCGCGCGGCGTGGCGCCGGTGCCGGGGGTCCGGGTCGTGGCGGCGCCCGCCAGCGGGGACGACGCGATCGTCGCCCTGGTCACGGCCGAGGGCGCCGGGCGCCCGGTCGTGGTGGTCACCGCCGACCGCGGACTGCGCCACCGGGTGGGCGAGCGCGGGGCGTCCGTCGTGGGTCCCCGGCTCCTGCCGCGCTCCTGACCCGGCCGGTGCGGCGCGCTCAGCGCTCCGTCCGCGCGTACACCACCGCGCCGTCCACGACGCCCACCCGCTCGTAGCGCTCGGCCAGCACCCGGCGCAGGGACGGCAGCCGCTCGGGACGGTACGGCTTGCCCCGCGAGTCGTCGACGATCAGCGCGGGCCGTGCCGCCGTCAGCTCGTGCAGGAACACCGGCCAGGTGCCCGGCACGCCGTACCGCTCCCCCACGCGCGGCCCGTCGCGGCCGCCGCTGTAGTTGGTGAGCAGCCCGGCGGTCAGGTACCGGGAGGCGGGCGGGCGGTCGGCGAGCCAGTAGGTCTCCGGGTGCATGCCCCACACCAGCACCCGCTCCCCGGGCTCCGTCCGCGCCCGTATCGTGGCCGCGAGGCGCTCGGCGTGCCGCAGGGAGTCGCGTTCGGCGTGGCTGCCCCAGGCCACGAAGACGGTGCTCACCACCACCGAGACGAGGACGGTCAGGCGCAGCCAGTCGGTGGTCAGCAGGTGCAGCGCCCCGGCGGCCAGCAGCGCCAGCGGGGGCAGCAGTTGCAGGTAGTAGTGGCCGAAGAAGTGGAAGCCGGTGACGACGCCGACGGCGGAGGCGGCCAGCCACAGCCACAGGTCGAAGGAGAGCACGTGGCCGCGCGGCACCCGGCGGCGCAGCACGGTGAGCACCGGCAGCAGCGCTCCGCCCGCGCCGAGGGCGAAGACGGCCGTGGTGCCCAGCGCCCGGCCCAGCACGTGCAGTTCCGAGCCGGCGAAGGTCGCGTAGGAGCCGGAGCCGGTGACGGTCCAGAACAGGGTCCGGGACAAGCCGGTGGCCAGCGCGGTCGCCAGCAGCGGCGCGGCGAAGGCGGCCAGCACGACCAGCAGCGCGCGCAGCCTCGGCGCGCCGCGCGGCACGCCGCGCCACACCAGGTAGAGCACGGGCAGCAGCACGGCGCCGCCGGTCTGCTTGGCCAGGACGGCTCCGGCCACCGCGAGCCCGGCGGCCCACCAGCGGCGCCGGTCCGCGTACCAGAAGGCGGCGGCCGTGCACGGCAGCAGGAAGACCTCGAAGGTGGCGGCCTGGGCGTCCTCGGGGTTCAGGCCCACCGAGGCGAGCACGCACAGCACTCCGGCCGTGGCGCCCGCCCGGCCGCCCCAGCGGCGCCGGGCGACGGAGGCGACCAGGGCGGCCGTCCCGGCGACGGCGAGTACCGCCAGGGCCCGCAGCGGCCACAGCGAGTCGTCCCCGAAGAGCGCGAAGGCGCCCTGGTACAGCCACGGCAGCAGCGGCGGCTTGCGGTCGACGACGGTGCCGTAGAGGGTGCCGCCCGCGGCGAGCATGCGGGCCTGGGTGGCGACGAAGCCCTCGTCCGGGTTCCACACCGGGCGCTGGAAGGACGGCAGGCGGGTGACGGCCGTCAGGACGAGCAGCGCCGGCAGCAGCCGGAGCCAGAAGGCGCGCGCGGGCATCCGCGCCCGGCGGCGGCCGCCCGGCACGGAGCCGGCCGGCCGGCGCGGGCCGGGTGGCGGCCCGGGCGACCGGGGGCGCGGCGCCCGGGCGAGGGGGACGGTCGCGGACGACGCCGCGGCCGGGTGGGCCGCCACGAGGTCGGTCGGGGCCTGCGGGGACGAGCCCGGCGGCTCGGCGGTCGGCATGACGCCTCACCCTATCCGGCCCCGCGCGCCGCCCGGGAGGCGGAGTGCGGGGCCGGTGGGCACGGCTGAGCGGGCGTCAGTCGCGGGCGGACTCGCGCTGCCGGTCGGGGGCGGCGGCCGGTGCTCCGGCGGGCGGGTCCGCGTCGCCGTAGCGCCCGTCGAGCTGGGCGACCAGGCCGGTGACCTGGCGGGCCACGTCCGGGGCGGTCAGCCCGATCTCGGCCAGCACCTCCTTGCGCGAGGCGTGGTCGAGGAAGCGGGGCGGGATGCCGAAGTCGCGCAGCGGCACGTCCACCCCGGCGTCGCGCAGGGCCTGGGAGACGGCCGAGCCGACACCGCCCACCCGGGAGTTGTCCTCGACGGTGACGACGACCCGGTGCCGGGCGGCCAGCGGGGCGAGCGCCTCGTCGACGGGCTTGACCCAGCGCGGGTCGACCACCGTCGTGCTGATGCCCTGCCGTTCGAGCAGGTCGGCGGTCTCCAGGCACATCGGGGCCAGCGCGCCGACGGAGACGAGCAGCACGTCGGGGCGGTCGCTGCCGGGCTCGCGCAGCACGTCCATGCCGCCGACGACCCCCACGGCCGGGACGGCCGGGCCGACGACGCCCTTGGAGTAGCGCACCACGGTGGGGGCGTCGTCCACCGCGACCGCCTCGCGGAGCTGGGCGCGCAGCTGCTCGGCGTCGCGCGGCGCGGCCAGGCGCAGGCCGGGCACGACCTGGAGGATGGACATGTCCCACATGCCGTTGTGGGAGGCGCCGTCCGAGCCGGTCACGCCCGCCCGGTCCAGCACGAACGTCACGCCCAGCCGGTGCAGGGCGACGTCCATCAGCACCTGGTCGAAGGCGCGGTTGAGGAAGGTGGCGTAGACGGCGAAGACCGGGTGCAGCCCGGCGGTGGCCAGCCCGGCGGCGGACACCGCGCCGTGCTGCTCGGCGATGCCGACGTCGAACACCCGGTCGGGGAAGGCCTCGGCGAAGGGGTGCAGCCCGGTGGGGCGCATCATCGCGGCGGTGATCGCGACGACGTCCTGCCGCTCCCGGCCGATGCGCACCATCTCCTCGGAGAACACCGACGTCCAGTCGGCGCCGGAGGTGGAGACGGGCAGGCCGGTGTCGGGGTGGATGACGCCGACCGCGTGGAACTGGTCGGCGTCGTCCTGGCGGGCGGGCTGGTAGCCGCGGCCCTTCTCGGTCAGGCAGTGCACGATCACCGGGCCGCCGAACCGCTTGGCGCGCAGCAGCGCGGACTCCACCGCGGTCACGTCGTGCCCGTCGATCGGGCCGATGTACTTCAGGCCCAGGTCTTCGAACAGGCCCTGCGGCGCGATGACGTCCTTCAGGCCCTTCTTGGCGCCGTGCAGCGTGCCGTAGAGCGGCTTGCCGACGACGGGGGTGCGGCTGAGCATCTCCTTGCCGCGCGCGAGGAAGCGCTCGTAGCCGTCCGTGGTGCGCAGGGTGGCCAGGTGGTTGGCGAGGCCGCCGATGGTGGGGGCGTAGGAGCGCTCGTTGTCGTTGACGACGATGACCAGCGGGCGGTCCTTGGCGGCGGCGATGTTGTTCAGCGCCTCCCAGGCCATGCCGCCGGTCAGCGCGCCGTCCCCGATGACGGCGACGACGTGGTCGCCGGTCTCGCGCAGCTCGTTGGCCTTGGCGATGCCGTCGGCCCAGCCGAGCACCGTGGAGGCGTGGCTGTTCTCGATGACGTCGTGCGGGGACTCGGCGCGCGAGGGGTAGCCGGACAGGCCGCCCCGGGTGCGCAGGCGGGAGAAGTCCTGGCGACCGGTGAGCAGCTTGTGCACGTAGGACTGGTGGCCGGTGTCGAAGAGCACCTTGTCGCTGGGCGAGTGGAAGACCCGGTGCAGGGCGATGGTCAGCTCCACCACGCCCAGGTTGGGGCCCAGGTGGCCACCGGTCCGGGCCACGGACTGCACCAGGAACGAGCGGATCTCCGCGGCGAGCTGATCGAGCTGCTGCGGACTGAGCCCGTCGAGGTCACGCGGCCCCTGGACGCGGGCCAGCAGTGGCCGTCCCCGTGCAGGCTCGCTCCCCGCTGTCTCCGGTCGTCGCGGTTCGCGCGGCACCTTTGGCACTGAGCCTCCTTGCTCTCGGGCTGTTCGGCCTCAACCGATCTTCCCGAGTCTAGTATTCGCGCCGACGGCGCCGCCTGGCGTGGGTGGGAGATGCGTCACCCCGCCGGGGTGCGCGCCCTCGCGCGACCGGCGCGTGCCGTGCGCGTGCGCGGTGCTCAGCTCCGGGACGCGCCCGGGTGGGCGGCCCGCACGTCGCTGAAGTCGATGGCCTCCCGCGCCTCCCGCTGCGTCTCCTCGGCCACCTTGCGCGACTCGGCCAGGATGTCGCCGTGCTCCTCTATGAGACTGTCGTAGATGGGCGCCTCGGGACTGCCGGACGACGTCATCGGGGGCTCCTTCGGATCGGTTTCCAGGGCGTGCCGGTGGCCGCACGTGACGGGGCACGAGCGGTCGGCGACGCAGTTTACGTGGCCCTTACAGCGCACGGCGCCGCGCGGTCAGGTTTCCCGGTCGGACGCCGGCCACACATAGGGAAGGTCGTCCGGAACGCCAGGGAAGCGGGGCCGGTAGTGGGCGGGGTCCTTGCGGACGAGCGCGGACTGGTGGCTGCGGTGGAACGCCGCGTCCCCCAGCCACGGCGGCAGCTCCCCGGCCGCGGCCAGCTCGCGCTGGGTGCGGACGGGCTCCGCGCGCCCGGCGGCCGCGAGGTCGGCCAGCATGGTGGCGGCGCAGGTGTCCTTGCCGCCGCCCTCGCACCACACCCGGCACACGTCCAGGCCGTACCGCACGAGCGCCTCGGCGTACCCCGTCCACATCCGCACCGCCGGGTGGTGCCGCCACCCGTACCCGGGCACGGTGAGGCCGCGCAGCACCTGCAGCGCCTCCACGCGCTGCTTGCCCAGCCGGCGGCGGTCCAGGGTGGCCGCGGCCTCCGGGAAGTCCGGGTAGGGGAGGAAGGTCTGCATGGCGCCCGCGTACCCCGTGGGGGCCGTTTCCGCGCCCGCGCCCGGCGAGCGGGGCGAGATGTCACCCGGTCGGCGGTCCTTCGCGTCCGCCTCTCCGGGGGGGGCGGGGTCGCTCGCGGCGGGGGCGGCGGGGGCGGGTCCGGGCCGCGCCCGGCGCGCGGCGGCGCCCGGGCGGGGCGGGGTGCACGCGGGGTTTGGGCCGGCTCGCTCGCGGTCACCCGGGCGGTGATGGACGCGATAGCGAAGCGGTGCGACGTCGTGGTGGTGGGGGCGGGGCTGGCCGGGCTCGCCGCCGCCCGCGCGCTGACGGCGCGCGGCCTGGAGGTCCTGGTGCTGGAGGCCGGGGACGCGGTCGGCGGCCGGGTGCGCACGGACACCGTCGACGGGTTCCTGCTGGACCGCGGCTTCCAGGTGCTCAACACCGCCTATCCCGAGGTGCGCCGCCAGCTCGACGTGGAGCGTTTGGACCTGCGCCCGTTCGAGCGGGGTCTGCGGGTGTTCTCCGAAGGGCGGCTGTTCCGGCTGGGCGACCCCCGCCGCGACCCCCGGGACGCGGTGCGGGCCCTGCGCGCGCCGCTGGGCCCGCTGCGCGGCCGGCTGGCCCTGGCCGCGTACGCGTCCGGCGCCGCCGCGCTGCCCGCGCGCCGGCTGCTGCGCCGCACCGACGAGCCGGCACTGCGCGCCTGGCAGCGCCGGGGACTGACCGAGCCGGTGATCGGGAAGGTGCTGAGGCCGTTCTTCGCCGGGGTGACGCTCGACTCCCGGGGCGCCACGTCGAGCCGGTTCGTGGAGCTCATGCTGCGGATGTTCGTGCGCGGCGAGGCCGGGGTGCCGGACGCCGGGATGCAGCAGATACCGGAGCAGTTGGCCCGCGACCTGCCGCCCGGAGCGTTGCGGCTGCACACCGTGGCGCGGGAGGTGGCGCCCGACCGGGTGGTCACCGGCGAGGGCACGGTGCACGCCGGGGCGGTGGTCGTCGCGACCGACGCGGACGCCGCGGGCCGCCTGCTGCCGGGGCTGCCCACGCCGCGCTGGAAGGGGCTGACCACGCTCTACCACGCCGTGGACGGCTCCCCCGCCCCCGGCGCCACCCTGCTGGTGGACGCCGACCGCTCCCCCGTCGCCAACACCGTCGTCGTCAACGCGGCGGCGCCCTCGTACGGGCCCGCCGGGCGCACGCTGGTGGCCACGACGTTCCTGCACGGGGACCCGCACGCGCCCGGCACGGACGTCGAGGCCCGCGTGCGGCGGCGGCTGGCCACGCTGTACCGCACGGACACCGGCGGTTGGGAGCACCTGGCCACCTACAACATCCCGCACGCTCTGCCCGACATGACCGCTCCCCACCCCTTCCGGCGGCCCGTTCGGGTGGGCGGGCTCTTCGTGTGCGGCGACCACCGCGCCACCAGCTCCATCGAGGGCGCCCTGGCCTCCGGCCGGCGCGCGGCCGACGCGGTGGCCGCGCACGTGGCCGCCCCGGCTCCGGCGCCGCAGGCGGAGTAGGGGCACCCTGGTGCTGGCGCCGGTGGCGCCGCAAAGGTCCGCCGGGAAGGTCTGACGGAAAGGTCTGACAGAAAAGTCTGACGATCCGACAGACGCCAGGCGCACCACCGTGCCGCGCCCCGCGCGCCTGCGCCGCCCGTATCGGTGGTTTCGCTCCGCAAAGGCGGCGGACGGGCCGCTCCGCCGGGAAGCATGGGCACCGCACGCCCCGCACGCCGCGGGGACCTGCCGCTAGGAAGGAACCATGCCCATGTTCCGTAGGAAGCTGCTCGCCGTCACGGCCCTGCTCGGCCTGGCCTTCGCCGGGCTGTCGGCCAACCCGGCCGGTGCCGCCGCTCCGGCTGCCGAGGCCGCCGCGGAAGCGGCACCGACGGCGCAGACCCTGGTGCTGCGCAGCGTCAAGAACTCCAACCTCGTCGTCGACCTCGCGGGCAGCTCCGCGCGGCCGGGGACCCCGGTCATCACCTACCCGTACCACGGCGGCGCGAACCAGCAGTGGGAGGTCGTCCCGGTGCAGGGCGACTGGTTCCAGCTCCGCAACAAGGCGTCGGGCACCTGCCTGGTGAACGGCTACCACAGCGTGGAGAACGGGCACGAGCTCACCGGGTACGGCTGCAACAGCGGCTACGAGGACCAGCTCTGGGCCCGCGTGCCGGTCGAGAACGGCAAGGAGTTCACCCTGGTCAACAAGTACAGCGGCAAGTGCATGGACCAGACCCGCACGCCGCAGGCGCGGACCCCGATCATCCAGTGGACGTGCCACGGCCTGGCGCACCAGCGCTTCACCGCGCAGAGCGTCTGACGAGCCCCGCCCCCGCGCCGCCCACCCGGCGCGGGGGCGGTCCCGCCCCGCGGCTTCGCCCCGCACGCCGACCGTCCGGCGTGCGGGGCGAAGCCGCGGGGTGCTCCGGTCAGGTGCGTCCGGCCGTCCGCTGCGTGCGGCGCGAGACGGAGTCGATGACCACCGCCGCCAGCAGCACCGCACCCGTGATCATGTATTGGACGTGGGACGGGCTGCCCAGCAGGGCCAGCCCGTTGGAGATGGACCCGATCACCAGCATGCCCAGCAGCGCCGACCACACCGTGCCCCGGCCGCCGAAGAGGCTGGTGCCGCCGATGACGGCCGCGGCGATGGCCTCCATCAGCAGCACGCCCGAGCCCGCGCCCTGGTTCGCGGCCGCGATGCGGGAGGCGATGAGCAGCCCGCCGAAGGCCGCCAGCGTGCCCGCGAGGGCGAAGACGGAGATCCGCACGGCCGCGACGTCGATGCCGGCCCGGCGGGCGGCCTCGGTGTTGCCGCCCAGCGCGAAGACCCGGCGACCGTACCCGGTGCGGCGCAGCAGGAAGTCGAAGGCGACGAGCACCGCGAGGAAGACCAGCAGGGCCAGCGGCAGCCCCCGGTACTGGTTGAGCATGTACGCGGCGGCGAACGCGAGCGCCGCCAGCACCGCCGTGCGGACCACGATCTCGTTCACCGGACGCGCGGGCACCTGGGCGGCGGTGCGCCTGCGGTGCTCGTGCCACTGCGCCGTGAAGTAGCCCAGCACCGCGATCAGGGCCAGGCCGTAGGCGGCGGCGACATCGGTGAAGTAGTAGCTGGTCAGCTGCCGCACCAGGCCGCCGTCGCGCAGGTTGATCGTGCCGTCGGACGCCAGCACCTGGAGCATCAGCCCGTTCCAGAACAGCAGCCCGGCCAGGGTGACGACGAAGGCGGGCACGCCCACGCGGGCGAAGAAGAAGCCGTGCACGACGCCGGCCAGACAGCCCGTCAGCAGGGCGGCCACCAGGGCCAGCCACTCGGGTACGCCCTCGTTGACGGCGAGCACGGCGAAGACCGCACCGGCCAGCCCGCTCACCGAGCCGACGGACAGGTCGATCTCGCCCAGCAGCAGCACGAAGACCACGCCGACGGAGATCAGGCCGGTGCCGACGACGTAGACCGACAGGTTGCTGAGGTTCTGCGCGGAGAGGAACTTGTCGTCCAGCAGCCAGAACACCAGCCAGATGACGGCCAGTCCGACGACGACGGGCACCGAGCCCAGTTCGCCGCTGCGCATGCGGCGGGTGAAGTCCGCCCAGTACCCGGCCAGGCCCTGCTCGCGCACCAGCAGCCGGGGGTCGGTGGCGGGGACGGCGGCCGGGGCGGCGCCGTCGTGCGCGGCGCCGCCCGGCTCGCCCTGGCTCTTGGTCACGTCGGTGCTCACTGCGGTGCCTCCGCGGTGCGGGCCTTGCGGCGGGTGACGGCGTTCTCCGTGGCGCCGGTGATGGCGGCGATGACCTCTTCCTGGGAGGTGGTCGCCACGTCGAAGACGCCGTTGTTGCGGCCGAGGCGCAAGACGGCCACCGTGTCGGCGACCGCCTTCACGTCGGCCATGTTGTGGCTGATGAGCAGCACGGCCAGTCCGCGCTCGCGCAGGCGTTCCACCAGGTCGAGCACCTGGGCCGTCTGCTCGACGCCCAGCGCCGCGGTCGGTTCGTCGAGGATGACGAGGCTGGGCTCGCCGAGCATGGACCGGGCGATGGCGACCGTCTGGCGCTGCCCGCCGGAGAGCGAGGCCACGGGGATGCGCACGCTCGGGATGCGGATGGAGAGCGTCTGCAGCAGCTCACGGCTGCGGCGCTCCATCTCCACCTCGTCCAGCACGCCGGAGCGGTGGATCTCCCGGCCGAGGAAGAGGTTGCCGACGACGTCGAGGTTGTCGCAGAGCGCGAGGTCCTGGTAGACGGTCGCGACGCCGAGGGCCTGGGCGTCGTGCGGGCGGGTCACGCGCTCGGGCCTGCCCTGCCAGACGAACGCGCCCTCGTCGGCCGGGCCGACCCCGGCGATGGCCTTGACGAGCGTGGACTTCCCGGCGCCGTTGTCGCCGACGAGGGCGACCACTTCGCCCGCGTGGACGGCCAGGTGGACGTCGGTGAGCGCCTGCACGGCGCCGAAGCGCTTGGAGACTCCGCGCAACGCCAGTACCGGCGTAGCGGACATGGGGATCAACTCCTGGGGAGGGGTGCGAAGGAGCGGAGCGGCGGCGGGCGGCCCGGGGACGGGGCGGCGGCCGCTTACATCAGGCCCGCTTCCTCGCACGCGGTGCGGTACTCGGGCGTGCAGACCTCCTCCAGCGTGTACAGGCCGTCCTTGAAGACCGTCTCCTCGAGGTTGTCCACGGTGAGCGCCACCGGCGTGATGAGCGTGGCCGGCACCCCCTCGGTGGTGGCGCTGTCCACGGTCGACTCGGCCTCGGGCTCCTCCCCCCGGGCCAGCGCGATGGCCATCTCGGCCGCCGCCTCGGCCTCCGGGCGGTACGGCTTGTAGACGCTCATGAACTGCTCGCCGGCCACGATCCGCTGGACGCCGGCGATCTCGGCGTCCTGCCCGGTGACGGGCGGCAGCTCGGCGAAGTCCGCCTCCTTGAGCGCGGTGATGATGCCGCCGGCCATGCCGTCGTTGGCCGAGTAGACGCCGACGATGTTCTCCTCGCCGAGCGCGGCGATGGCGCCGTTCATGTTCTTGTTGGCCTCGCTCGGCTTCCACTCCGTGGTGTCGTAGGACTTGCCGATCTCGACCTCGCCCTCCAGCACCGACAGGGCGCCCTTCTTGAACATGGCGGCGTTGGGGTCGGTGGGCGAGCCGTTCATCATGACGATCTGCCCGTCACCGCCGGCCTTCCCGATCTCCTCCAGCAGCGCGGTGCCCTGGACCCGGCCGACCTCCTCGTTGTCGAAGGAGGTGTACGCGTCGATCGGGCCTTCGGCGAGGCGGTCGTAGGCGACGACGGGGATACCGGCGTCGTCGGCGGCCTGGACCGAGCCCGCGATGGACTTGGCGTCCACGGCGTCCAGGATGATCACGTCGACCTGCTTGGTGATCATCGAGTTCATCTGCTGCTGCTGGACGGACGCGTCCTGCTTGGCGTTGACGTAGGTGACCGTGCAGTCGGGGCAGAGCTGCTCGATCTTCCCCTCGATCAGCGGGCGGTCGAACTTCTCGTAGCGGGCGGTCTGGTCCTCCGGCAGCAGCAGGCCGATGGAGAGCGGACCGTCCTTCCGGTCGCCGTTCTTGCCGTCCGAACCGCCGTTTTCACCGGCTTGTTCGGCGCTGCCGCAGGCGGCGAGCGAGACGGCCGCGGCGGAGGCGGCGAGGACGGCTGCGGCACGACGGAGCGTCGCGTTCATGTGGGGCACCTCCCTGACGTGGCCGCGTCATCGCGACCGAGGTGCGGGGAAGTCAACCGTCGCCGGAGGATGTCGTCAAGAAGTAAATCAACAACGGTCGAGCAACATCGCGTTCCGTGGAAGCCGTGAAGCCGTACGTCGTCGGCCGCGCCCGAGCGGGAGGGCCGGGCGCCCGGTGCCGGGGAGCGGACGCGCCGGGACGCGGGGCGCGCCCGGCGCGCGTACCGGCCGGCCCGGCATGGCCCGACAGGCCGGACGCCGTCGGTGCGCGCTGAAGCGGCCGGTACGCACCGGCGGCCCGGGCGCACCGGGCGACCAGCGCGCACCGGGTGCGGCTACACGGTGGCCGTGCTCCTGTGGGCCGGTGCGGCCGGCAGGGGCGCGTCACCCATCTCGCTGAGCACGAGCGCCAGCGCCCCCAGCACCTCGGCCCGCCCGCCGAGCGCGCCGGGGACGACCGTCAGCCCGCAGGCCGCGCTGGGGATGGCGTACCGCGCGACGGAGTCGCGGATCGGGTCGAGCACCAGCTCACCGGCGTCGGCGAGGTCCCCGCCGAGGATGACCCGGCTCGGGTTGAGCAGGTTGGTGAGGTTGGCCACGCCGCTGCCGATGTGCCGCCCTATGTCGGCGACGACGCGGCGGCACCCGGGGTCACCCTCGCGGGCGAGCGCGACGACGCGCGGCATCGTCAGGTCGGGTCCGTGGCTGGGGGTGAGCAGCGGCAGCACGTACCGGGCGGCGGTGAACGTCTCCAGGCAGCCCCGGTTGCCGCACCGGCACACCGGGCCCGCCTCGTCCAGCGTGATGTGCCCGATCTCCCCGGCCGTACCGCCGGGTCCGCGGTAGACCTGCCCCCGGATGACCAGGCCCGCGCCGACGCCGCTGGCCACCTTGATGTAGGCCAGGTCGGCCACGCCCCGGCCGCCGCCCCACACCAGCTCGCCCAGCGCGCCGAGGTTGGCGTCGTTGTCCACGTGCACGGGCACGCCCAGCCGGGCGGCCAGGTCGTCGCGCGGGTTGGTCCCGGCCCAGCCGGGCAGGATGGCCGTGGAACCCAGGACGCCGGTTTCGACGTCGATCGGGCCGGGAACGCCCAGGCCCACGCCGATGACCTTCTCCGGGCCGATGCCCGCGCCGGTGAGCAGCCGTGCGACGACCTCCTCGGCCCGGTCCAGCCCCTGGGCCGCGGAGGCGTCGACGTCGATGGGCTCGGACTCCTCGGCCAGCACGCGGTGCGCGAGGTTGCCGACGGCGACGCGCAGGTGGGAGTGGCCGAAGTCCACCCCGACGACGATTCCGGCGTCCCCCGACAGGGAGACGCTGCGCGCTCGGCGACCGCCCGCGGAGGTGGGGGTCACCTCGACCGTCCCGCCGTCCTTGAGCTCGCGGACGATGTTGGAGACCGTGGCGGCCGAGAGCCCGGTGGTGCGCGCGATCTCCGCCTGGGTCAGCGAGCCGGCCATGCGCACGGCCCGCACCACGCGTTCGAGGTTGGCGCGGTGCAGCGAGGACTGCGACCCCGGTGTCTCCACTACTGACCCACTCCCGCCAGGACGCGGCGGCACGCCGACCGCCCGCGTCGGCCGCCCCTCGCCCGGGGAACGGCCTGCTTCCAACATGTGAACCCTAAGGGGACCGCGCGGGGTTCTCCCCCGTCAAGCCCCTGAGCGGGGTGGGTGCTCACATGTGAGTCACAGACGGCGGCCCCGACGCCCCGGGCGGCGGTACGGCGTGCGGGGCGGCCGGCACGGGCTGAGTCGGCGGCACGGTGTGCGGGGCGGCCGGGACGGCGGGTCAGGCGGATCCGCCCAGCACCGCGCGGCCCAGCACCGCGCGGCCCAGCACCGCGCGGCCCGGTCCGCTCCGGCGCGGGAGCCCGGTGGTCACTTCACGGCGCCGGCGGTGAGCCCGTCCTGCACCTGGCGCTGGAAGACCAGGTAGACGACGAGGATGGGCAGCATGGCGATCGTGAGCCCGGCGAAGAGGGCGCCCCAGTCGCCCTCGTACCCCTGGCTGACCGAGAGTTCGGCCAGCCCCTGGGTGAGCAGGGCCCGTTCCCGGTTCTCGGCGTTCAGCGCGAGCGGAAGGAAGTACTGGTTCCACTGGCCGAGGAAGTTGAAGATGCCGATGCTGATCAGCCCCGGCTTGGCCATGGGCAGCATGATCTGGAAGAAGGTGCGGGTGTGCGAGGCGCCGTCGATCGTGGCCGCCTCGGCGACGCTGCCCGGCAGCGTGCGGAAGAACGCCGTCATGAAGAACGTCGTGAACGGCAGCGAGTACGCGATGTAGGCCAGGATCAGCCCCGGCCGGGTGTCGAGCAGGGACAGGTTGTCCATGACGAAGAACAGCGGCACCACGGCGAGGATGATCGGGAACATCATGCCGCCGGCGAACAGCAGGTAGATCGCGCGGTTGCCGCGGAAGGAGAAGCGGGCGATGACGTAGGCGGCCATCGAGCCCAGCAGCATCGTGCCGGGCAGCGAGCCGGCCAGGATGATCACCGAGTTGAGCGTGTACCGGCCGATGTCGGCGTCCGACCAGGCGTTGGCGAAGTTCTCCAGGCTCAGCGTGTCCGGCCAGCCGAACGGCGCGCCCTGGATGGACCCGGAGTCGCGCAGGGAGTTGACCATCACCCACAGCAGCGGCCCGGCGGCCAGCACCGCCCACAGCAGCAGGAAGGCGCCGGAGAAGACGTTGAGCGGGCCGCCCTCGCCGCCCCCGCGCTCCCGCCCGTGCGGCGGTGCGTCGCCGGTGCGGCCCCGGGCCGCGCCGCCGCCGGGTCGTGACGCGGCCGGGCTGCCCGCCGCCGGCTGGTCGGTGCTGATGGCGCTCATCGAACCCGTCTCCCCGCTTCCGTCAGTACTCGATGCGCTCGCGGCGGCTGAGGAGCGTCATGATCGCCGCGAAGACCATGGTGACCAGCAGCAGCACCACGCCGATGGCGGTGGCGTAGCCGGCCTGGCCGCTGTCGAAGGCCTTCTTGTAGAGGTAGACCGGTGTGACCAGGGTGGCGTTGCCGGGGCCGCCCTGGTTGATCGTCATGATGTGCACGATGGCGAAGGCGTCGAGCGCCTGGATGCCCATGTAGATCCAGCCGGTGTGCACGGTGTCGCGGATGAGCGGCAGGGTGACGCGGAAGAACGTCGTCGCGCGCCCGGCCCCGTCCAGCAGCGCGGCCTCGTAGATGTCCCCCGGTATCGCTCCCATGGCGGCGGAGAACAGCACGACGTAGAAGCCCACGAAGCTCCAGCACAGCACGAACAGCACCGACCACAGCGCCAGCGAGCGGTCGGCCAGCCAGAGCTGGGTGAGCCCGTCCAGGCCGACGGCCTCCAGCAGCCCGTTCAGCGGCCCGGTGATCGGGTCGTAGACCGCGGCCCACACGACGCCGATGATCGCGACCGAGATGACCTGCGGGAAGAAGTACAGCACCGTGTAGAACCGGGCGCCGCGTACGCCCGAGACGGCCTGGTTCCGGCGCTTGCGGCCGCCCGCCTTGAGCATGAACGCCAGGAACAGGCCGAGCCCCAGGGTGGCCACCGGCGCGAGGACGAGGAGGGTGAGGCTGTTGCCCAGCGACGCCCAGAAGTCGGAGTCGTCGGCGAGGCGCGCGTAGTTGTCCAGGCCGACGAAGGTGAAGTCGGCGCTGTACCCGGTCCAGTCGGTGAGGGAGTAGGAGAAGGCCTGGACGAAGGGCGAGACGACGAAGACGGCGTACACGGCGAGCGGCAGGAACAGGAAGGCGCACACGAAGCGGTACCGGTCGATCGTGCGGTAGCGCCGGTCCGTCTTGACCCGCCGGGGTGTCCACCGCGGCGGCAGCACGAACGCCGCCGCGAACAGGGCCCGTTCGCCGACGCTCAGCCGCGGCGCGGCCCCGACGCCCGCCCCCCGCGCTTCCTCCACCGCCACCGCGCCTCCCGTTCCTCGCCGTGCGGCGCCCGGCTCCGCCCGGGCCCCGCGCCTGCTCGCTCCACCCGCCGGCCGGGCGCCCCGGCACGCCGGTCGCGGGTGGGGTGGCGGATGTGGCTCGCCGCCCGCGTCCCGTGCCCCGAGGCGACGGGCCGCGGTCCGGTCGGCCGCGACCCGCACGCCGGTGCGCCGATGCGCCGGTGCTTCTAGGAGCGCTCGTACTTGCGGATCGAGTCGTCCTTGGCCACCTCGTCCGCGTACCGCTGGCAGCGGGTGACGGCCTCGTCGGGCGTGATGTCACCGGACATCATGGCCGCGATGGCCCCGCCGACCTTGTCCTTGTGCAACCCCAGGTACCAGTCGTGGATGCGCGGGGTGACCACGTTCTCCCCCGCGGCCGCCAGGACGGCGCTCGCCGAACTCAGCCCGGACTGCAGCTCAAGCCCCTCGGCCGCACCCTTGACGCAGGTGAGGGCGGAGACGAGCCGGGTGAAGTTCGACGTGGACTCCTTGCCCAGCATGATGCGCAGCCACTCCAGGCCGCCCGCGACGTTCCTGGCCTGCGAGGGCACCATGAACGGCTCGCTCGCCTCGGCCCACACCGTCTCGAACGGCATGGCGTCGGAGGAGTCCAGCCCGGTGGGCGGGGCGACCGTCATCCGGAAGTCCTTCGGCGTGGTGGACTTGGCCTCGTTCTCCACCCAGGAGCCGTTGGGCAGGAACAGGGCGTTGCCCTTGGTCCACTGCGTCTGGGACTGGATGTGGTCGATGCCGGGCGTGCCCTCCAGCACGTACCCCTTGGCGTACAGCTCGTGGTAGGCCTCGAAGGCGGCGCGCACCGCGTCGTGCTTCCAGGCACCGGGCTCCAGGTTGTCGATGTCCCGCAGCACGTCCGCGCCGCCGATCTTGGCGATGAACGGGTACATCGTGAAGGAGAAGTAGTACGGGTGCTTGCCCGCGTAGGTCCACCCGGCGATGCCCTGCCGCTTGGCCTTGGCGCAGACGGCGAGCATCTCGTCCCAGGTCCTGGGGTACTCCACCTCCAGCCGTTCCAGCGCGCTGGCGGAGTACCAGGTGCCGTAGACGGTGAAGGAGTAGTTGAACTGGTACATCTCCTCGCCGCCGAACTGGCCCTTGGTGATGGTGCCGGGGACGAGCACGTCCCGCACCTTCTTGTCCGGGTCGTCGAGGGTGGGCGCGTCCAGGAGGGCGTCCAGCGGCTCGACCTGGCCCTCCTCGATGAGACTGGCGATGTCCATCTGCTCCGCGCCGGAGTTGTTGATCACGTCCGGCGGGTCGCCCTTGATGATGCGGGGCTGGAGGAGCGTGCGGATCTTCTGGGTCTTCTCGTGCTTGACCTGCCCGTACGCGGCCTCGTAGATCTCGTGCGCGTCCCGGGCGTACTGGTCGCCGTAGCCGCCGTTGAAGATGACGACGTCCAGGGGCGCGTCCTTGTTGACGCCCAGCGGGTTGTCGGCGGTCTTCTCCCCACCGGCCACCTTCTCGTTGTCCCCGCCGCCGCCGGTGGCGCAGGAGGTGAGCGCCGCCATGGCCGGGGTCGCCACGAGCCCCAGGGCCGTCGCCCTCTTGATCAGTTCACGGCGGTTGACGTCGGTGGTGCCCATGCTCAAGTCCTCGCCTTCTTCCAGGACTCAGGCGGTGTACCGGACATTCGGCGCTACCGGCGAAGGGCCTTACACCGCGGGTCTGTGGAGCTCGGGTCGTACGGCCGGGAAGGGGCCGCGACGGGGTCGCGGGCAGCCCGAATGCCGACAGGTATAGTCCACTCCACCGCGCCGGGCAAGATCGAGTGCAGGGTTCCGCCAGTCTTTCCCGAGTTGAGACCTCCCGCCCCGCCCGAGCGCCCGCCGCCGGCACCCACGGCGCCGAGCGCGAGGCCCGGCCAGTGGGCGACGCGGGGCGCGGCCGTCCCCGGCCCGGAACCCGTAGCGCGGGGTCGAAGCGCGCGGACACGACGGCCAGGCGACACCGGGCACGAAGGAACCGCGACGCGAAGACGCCAGGAGGCCGCGTCCAGCGCGCGGTACCGGCAGACCCGGAACGGCGGACCCCCTCGCCTCCGTGCCCGGTGTCCGAGGCGCGCCGGCACGGCACGACGGCACGCCGCCCCCGGGGCACGGCCGCCGGGCCGCGAGGACACGGCGGCGCGGGGGCGTACGCGTCCGGCGGCGCGGGAGCACGGGCACGCGGTGACGTGAGGGCGCGGCGTCCGCGGGCGCGGATACCGGGAGGACCGGCCCGGCGTCCGGGCGAGGGCGACGCCGGGGCACGGCGCCACGGGACGCGGGGCATGAGCGCCCGGGCCACGAGCGACACGGAGCACGGAGCACGGAGCACAGAAGCACGGAACGCCGTAGCCCGGAGGACGGGAGCGCGGGAACGCGGTCGTCCCAGGGCACGCGGTTCGTCCGGGGGCGGTCACGCCGGCCCGGCGGCCCGGAGCCAGCGGCGGCGCGCGGCGGGACGCCGTGAGCGGGGCGCCGTGGCCGGGGCGCGACGTGCGGCGGCGCCGCGCCCCGGGCGGGACGCGGCGCCGTCGGCCGCCGCGGGGCCCGGCCGGAGTGGCCCGGGCCCGGCGGCGGTCGGGTGCTACTTGCGCAGCAGCGAGCGAAGCACGTACTGCATGATGCCGCCGTTGCGGTAGTAGTCGGCCTCGCCCGGGGTGTCGATGCGCACCTGCGCGTCGAACTCCACGCCGGTGTCGGTGCTGACCTTCACCGTCTCCGGGATGCCGCCGTCGTTCAGCGCGGTGATGCCGGAGACGGCGAACGTCTCCTCACCGGTGAGCCCCAGCGACTCCGCGCTCTGGCCCTCGGGGAACTGCAGCGGCAGGACGCCCATGCCGATGAGGTTCGAGCGGTGGATGCGCTCGTAGGACTCGGCGATGACCGCCCGCACGCCCAGCAGCGCGGTGCCCTTGGCCGCCCAGTCGCGCGAGGAGCCGGAGCCGTACTCCTTGCCCGCCAGGACGACGAGCGGGATGCCGGCGGCCTGGTAGTTCTGCGAGGCGTCGTAGATGAAGGAGACCGGGCCGTCGGCCTGGGTGAAGTCGCGGGTGTAGCCGCCCTCGGTGCCCGGCGCGATCTGGTTGCGCAGGCGGATGTTGGCGAACGTGCCGCGGATCATCACCTCGTGGTTGCCGCGCCGCGAGCCGTAGCTGTTGAAGTCGCGGCGCTGCACGCCGTGCTCGGTGAGGTACTGGCCGGCCGGGGTGTCGGCCTTGATGGCGCCGGCCGGGGAGATGTGGTCGGTGGTGACCGAGTCGCCCAGCTTGGCCAGCACACGGGCGCCGGAGATGTCCCCCACCGGCTCGGGCTCCATGCCCATGCCCTCGAAGTAGGGGGGCTTGCGGACGTAGGTGGACTGCGGGTCCCACTCGAAGGTGTCACCGGTCGGGATGGACAGCGACTGCCACTGCTCGTCGCCGGCGAAGACGTCGGAGTAGCTGCGGCCGAACATCTCCTGGCCGATCGCGGAGGCGACGACCTCCTCGACCTCGGCCTCCGAGGGCCAGATGTCGCGCAGGTAGACGTCGTTGCCCTCGGCGTCCTGCGCCAGCGGCTCGGTGGTGATGTCGATGTCCATCGACCCGGCGATCGCGTAGGCCACGACCAGCGGGGGCGAGGCCAGGTAGTTCATCTTGACGTCGGGGTTGATCCGGCCCTCGAAGTTGCGGTTGCCGGACAGGACGGAGACGACGGCGAGGTCGTTGTCGTTGACCGCCTCGGAGACCTCCTCCGGCAGCGGGCCGGAGTTGCCGATGCAGGTGGTGCAGCCGTAGCCGACCAGGTTGAAGCCCATCTTGTCCAGGTAGGGCGTGAGGCCCGCGCGGTCGTAGTAGTCCATGACGACCTTGGAGCCGGGGGCCAGCGTCGTCTTCACCCACGGCTTGCGGGTCAGCCCGCGCTCTACGGCCTTCTTGGCCAGCAGCGCCGCCCCCACCATGACGGAGGGGTTGGAGGTGTTGGTGCAGGAGGTGATCGCGGCGACGGTCACGGCGCCGTGGTCGATCTCGTAGCTCTCACCGTCCGCGCCGGTGACCGCCACCGGGCGGCTGGGGCGGCCGTCGGCGGTGGCGGCGGCCGAGTGCTTCGGCTTGCCGTTGCCGTTCTCGCCGGAGGCGTAGGCCGGGGCGTCGCTGGCCGGGAAGGACTCGTCGCTGGCCTCGTCCACCGGGGACTTGGTACCCGGTCCCGCCTTGGTGTCACCCACGTAGTTCGGCAGGTCGGCGCGGAACTGCTCCTTGGCGCGGGAGAGCGCGATGCGGTCCTGCGGGCGCTTGGGGCCGGCGAGGGACGGCACGACGGTCCCCAGGTCCAGCTCCAGGTACTCGGAGAACTCCGGCTCGGCGGCCGGGTCCAGCCACAGGCCCTGCTCCTTGGCGTAGGTCTCGACCAGGGCGAGCTGCTGCTCGTCGCGGCCGGTCAGGCGCAGGTAGTTGATGGTCTCGGCGTCGATCGGGAACATGGCCGCGGTCGAGCCGAACTCCGGCGACATGTTGCCGATGGTGGCGCGGTTGGCCAGCGGGATGGCGCCGACGCCCTCGCCGAAGAACTCCACGAACTTGCCCACGACGCCGTGCTCGCGCAGCATCTCGGTGATGGTGAGCACCAGGTCGGTGGCGGTGGTGCCGGCGGGCAGCTCGCCGGTGAGCTTGAAGCCGACGACGCGCGGGATGAGCATGGACACCGGCTGGCCGAGCATGGCGGCCTCGGCCTCGATGCCGCCGACGCCCCAGCCGAGCACGCCCAGGCCGTTGACCATGGTGGTGTGCGAGTCGGTGCCCACCAGGGTGTCCGGGTAGGCCTGGCCACCGCGCACCATCACGGTGCGGGCCAGGTGCTCGATGTTCACCTGGTGCACGATGCCGGTGCCCGGCGGGACGACCTTGAACTCGTCGAACGCCGTCTGGCCCCAGCGCAGGAACTGGTAGCGCTCCTTGTTGCGGCCGTACTCCAGGTCGACGTTCTGGACGAAGGACTCCGGGGTGCCGAACTTGTCGGCGATCACGGAGTGGTCGATGACCAGCTCGGCGGGGGCGAGCGGGTTGATGCGGGCCGGGTCGCCGCCCAGCTCCTTGACGGCCTCGCGCATGGTGGCGAGGTCCACCACGCAGGGCACCCCGGTGAAGTCCTGCATGATCACCCGGGCGGGGGTGAACTGGATCTCCTGGCTGGGCTGGGCCTGGGCGTCCCAGCCGGCCAGCGCACGGATGTGGTCGGCGGTGATGTTGGCGCCGTCCTCGGTGCGCAGCAGGTTCTCCAGCAGCACCTTCAGGCTGTAGGGAAGGCGTGCGGAGCCTTCGACCTTGTCCAGCCTGAAGATCTCGTACGACTCGTCGCCCACCTGCAGCGTGCTGCGAGCGTCGAAGCTGTTCGCCGACACGACAGTCTCCTTCAGTGCATGAGTTCGCGCGTACCGCCGCAATCCTGCCGCCTGCGACCCTTGTCCGGCGGCTAAGGTTGCCCTAAGTTAGCCTTGCCTAAGTTCGAGAGACGGCGGCACGCCCCGTCCAGTGTTCTCGTCAGATATCTCGATGTCGAGATAACTCTAGTACATCGCCGCCCCGCCAACCATGCCCGACCCCCGTCCCGGCCCGCGCGTCGCGCACCCGGCGGGCGGACCCGGCGTGCGGCAGCGCGGCGCCGTGTCCCGGCCCTGCGCGGCGCCGCGCCGCCGCACGCCGGGACGCCCGCACCGGGCGCCGCGCGCAGCGCCGCGCCGCGACGGCCCCCAGCCCATCCCGAACACCGCCGTCCCGTACACCGTGCCCCGCCCGCGCCGCACCCGCCGCCCGGCGCGCGTTTCACCGCCGCGCGCCGGGTAACCCACCTGCCCGCCGACCGCGGGCGTCGTCACACCTCACCCGCCCGCCCCAGCGCCACCAGTCTCCCCAACGAGCACTCATCTCACATATGAGTTAGCCTCACGAACATGAGCGACGACTACCTCGCCCGGATCGGGCGGCTCATCCGGGACGCCCGTCAGCATCGCGGCTGGTCACAGGCGCACTTGGGGGAGGCACTCGGCACGAGCCAAAGCGCGGTGAACCGCATCGAGCGCGGCAACCAGAACATCAGCCTTGAGATGATCGCCCGCATCGGCGAGGCGCTCGACAGCGAGATCGTCTCCCTCGGCTACTCCGGCCCGATGCACCTGCGCGTCGTGGGCGGGCGCCGCCTCTCCGGCGCCATCGACGTCAAGACGAGCAAGAACGCGTGTGTGGCGCTGCTGTGCGCGTCCCTGCTCACCTCGGGCCGCACCGTGCTGCGTCGCGTGGCGCGCATCGAGGAGGTCTTCCGCCTGCTGGAAGTCCTCAGCTCGATCGGGGTACGCACCCGGTGGATCAACGAGGGACGGGACCTGGAGATCGTCCCGCCGGCCGCACTCGACCTGGCCGGGATGGACGAGGACGCGGCGCGCCGCACCCGCTCGATCATCATGTTCCTCGGCCCGCTCCTGCACCGCATGGACCGATTCCGCATCCCGTACGCGGGCGGCTGCGACCTCGGGACCCGGTCGGTGGAGCCGCACATGCAGGCCCTGCGCCGTTTCGGCCTCTCCGTCGCCGCCACCGACGGCGCCTACCACGCCGTGGTCGACCGCTCCGTGCGCCCGGACCGGCCCATCGTGCTCACCGAGCGCGGCGACACCGTCACCGAGAACGCGCTGCTGGCCGCCGCGCGGCACGACGGCGTCACGGTCATCCGCAACGCGTCCAGCAACTACATGGTCCAGGACCTGTGCTTCTTCCTGGAGCGGCTGGGCGTGCGGGTGGAGGGGGTGGGCACCACGACGCTCACCGTGCACGGCGTGCGGGACATCGACGTGGACGTGGACTACTCCCCCTCCGAGGACCCGGTGGAGGCCATGAGCCTCATCGCCGCCGCCGTGGTCACCGGCTCCGAACTCACCGTCCGGCGGGTGCCCGCCGAGTTCCTGGACATCGAGCTGGCCGTGCTCGAGGAGATGGGCCTCGACCACGACCGCGGCGGCGAGTACCGGGCCGACAACGGCCGCACCCGCCTGGTGGACATCACCGTGCGCCCGTCCAAACTGGAGGCGCCGATCGACAAGATCCACCCCATGCCCTTCCCCGGCCTCAACATCGACAACGTGCCCTTCTTCGCGGCCATCGCCGCCACCGCGCACGGCTCGACGCTGATCCACGACTGGGTCTACGACAACCGCGCCATCTACCTCACCGACCTCAACCGCCTCGGTGGCCGCCTCCAACTCCTGGACCCGCACCGGGTGCTGGTCGAAGGCTCCACCCGCTGGCGCGCCGCCGAGATGATGTGCCCGCCCGCCCTGCGCCCCGCCGTCGTCGTCCTGCTGGCGATGATGGCCGCCGAGGGCACCTCCGTCCTGCGCAACGTCTACGTCATCAACCGCGGCTACGAAGACCTCGCCGCCCGCCTCAACTCCATCGGCGCCCAGATCGAGACCTTCCGCGACATCTGATCGGTGCCCGCTTTCGCCCTCCCCCGGCCAGGCGGGACCGCTGGTGAGGAAGGGCGGCGGCACCGGTGGGACGCCGTGGGGACGGCTCGCCGGACTCCGGTGCCGGTCCGGCCAGGGTGGTTTCAGGGCGATTCCTGATGCGGCACGGCCCGGAATGGGCCCATATTCGGGGGTACGACCGCTTCTCCCGAAGGGACCACCAGCCATGACGTCACCCACGCCCGGCAGCTCGCGGCGCCGTGTCCTCGCCTCGTTCGCCGCACTGGGCGCCCTCGCCCCGGCGGGGCTGGCCGGCGCCGCGCCGGTGCCCACCGGCGCCGGGCCCCGGCAGCCGCGTGTGGTCGGTGAGGAGCGCACCGGCGACCGCATCACCGACCTGACGCTCGACTCCCCGGCACTGGGCGGGACGGCGGCGGTCCGGCTCCTCACCCCCCGGGGCTGGCACCGGCGCCGCCACCACGCCGCACACTGGCCGACGCTCTACCTCCTGCCCGGAGGCGACGGCGACCACCTCTCCTGGACCCGGCACCACGGCATCCACCGGCTGGCCGACCTGCGGGACACCCTCGTGGTCATGCCGGACATGCCCCTGTACGGCTTCTACACCGACTGGTGGGACCACAAGGCGGGCGGCCCGCCCAAGGTCGCCACGTTCCACGTCGGGGAGGTGCTGCCGTTGATGGAACGGCACTTCGGCGCCGGACCACGGCGGGCCGTCGCCGGGGAGTCGCAGGGCGGCTTCGGCGCCCTCTCCTACACCGCCCGCCGACCCGGCCTGTTCCGCGCGGCGGCGAGCTACAGCGGCTACGTCCACCCGCTCCAGCACCCGCACACGGTCCGGGCCGGCATGACCTACCTCGGCATGGACTGGCTCGCTCTGTGGGGCCATCCCGTGCGGCAACGCCACATCTGGCAGGCCCACGACCCCGCCCACCTCGCGCACCGGCTCCGCGGCGTCCCCGTCCACCTCTCCTGCGGGGACGGACGGCTCGGTCCGCTCGACCCGCCGGGAACCGAGCCCGACGAGGACGTCCCCGGGCTGGAGGACCCCGAGAACCCCTTCCCGGACGACGTCTACTCCCCGACCGAAGCCGTCATGCGGGAGGAGAACGAGACGCTCGCCGCCCGGCTGGACCGGGCGGGCGCCCGCCTCACCACGCACTTCCACTCCGGCACCCACGACCCCGCCTACTGGTCCCGGGAGTTCCGCAGGTCCCTGCCGATGCTGCTGCGAGCCCTGCACCGCTGACCGGCGCACCGACCGGCCCCGCGCCACCGGTGTGGCACGAGCCGCGGCGCACCGGGCAGAGCGCCGCAAGGGGCCCGGGCCTCGCGGCATCCGCAGCGCGGGACCGGCCGACTCCACCCGCCCGGCTCCTCCGGCCGAGCCCGCACCCGCGGGGGCGACCCCCCGGCGCTGAGGGGGACACCGGTCAGAGCGGCGGCGGTGTTGACGCCGTCGCCGACGACAGCAACGCGCTGTCCTTCGCCGCCCGGGCGTGCGCCGAGCGTAACGGGCCCGCCACGGGGGTCGTTGCAGAGCCCGCACGCCCCGCTCCGGCCACTGCTGCCGCTCGTCCACGACGGCCGCACGCGGGGCCAGCACCTTTGCCGCCGTCTCCCGCGCCACGGACACCGCGGCACCCAGTTCCGACCGACCCGGCTACGGCCCACGCCGGGCGAGGAGGCCGCCTCGCCCGGTCGGCGCCCGTGGTCAGCGCGTTGGCCGTCCCGAGCGCGCGCGGGTTGACGCCGTCGCGCCCGAGTTCCAGCGCGAGGCCCCGGCGCGTGCCGGGCCGTTCACGCCCCAAAGCGTGAACGGCCCGGGCTTTTGGCGGTAGGCCGCCGCGCTGCGGGTCAGCTCTCCTGGTCGCCGGTGTAGCGGTAGATGTTGCCCGCCGAGTTCACCCCCCACACCGTGCCGTCAGCAGCCGCCCCGACATCCGTCAACGCCCCGGGCACCTGCACCCACGGGCTCGCGTCATTGTTGGTGTAACGGTAGATGTTCCCCGCCGAGTTCACACCCCAGACGGAGGTGCGGGAGCCCGCCGAGATCGCCCTGAGCGCACCGCTGACCTGCTTCCAGTGGCCACTCTCCTGGTCGCCGGTGTAGCGGTAGATGTTGCCCGCCGAGTTCACCCCCCACACCGTGCCGTCAGCAGCCGCCCCGACATCCGTCAACGCCCCGGGCACCTGCACCCACGGATTGGCGTCATTGTTGGTGTAACGGTAGATGTTCCCCGCCGAGTTCACACCCCACACGTTCGTCCTCGACCCGGCCGAAATCCGGACGAGCGCACCGCTGACCTGCTTCCAGTGGCCACTCTCCTGGTCGCCGGTGTAGCGGTAGATGTTCCCGGCCGAGTTCACCCCCCACACCGTGCCGTCAGCAGCCGCCCCGACATCCGTCAACGCCCCGGGCACCTGCACCCACGGATTGGCGTCATTGTTGGTGTAACGGTAGATGTTCCCCGCCGAGTTCACACCCCACACGTTCGTCCTCGACCCGGCCGAAATCCGGACGAGCGCACCGCTGATCTGCTTCCAGTCGGCCATTGCACCGGCTCCTTCACGTCTGGGATCGCTGTGAGGAGATGCTTTCGCGGCGGGGTGATCCAGCACTACAGCGCACGTGCAGCAAGCTGATAATTCCGTCTGGATTATCGCGTTTACCTCACGGCTGCCGTAGCCAGGCTGGAGATGTACGGCTCGGTGGTTCACCAGACGCGACCTGAACAGACGTCACCCTTGTGGGCTAACCACGGTCACCGCGTTGACAATGACGCGTACGCGAGGGCACGGGCCGCCGACGCCGCGTGGACGACCCGCCAGAGGGCGCGGTCCCGGCGGCCCGCTCCGGTCCGCTCGCCGGCCCCCGTTCACCGTGGCCGGGCAGCCTCCCGCGAGCCCGTACCGGGACGCGGAACCGCCGGGGGCGGGCGGCCCCGGCGTACGCGGCGGCTGGCGGCGGGCGCGCCGCCGCGCCGGCCCCGCCCGCCTCGGACGGCCGGACCGAACCCGCGCGAGCCCCTGGGGGCCGCCGACGCGACGCCCGCCGGACGGTGTCCCGCGGGGGCGGCTGCGGTACACCGGCCGGTCACTCCGGCACATCGGCGAAGGAGCACCGGCTGCGGCTCTTAGGTCACGTGCCGGGGGTCGGCGTGGCCGTTCCGTACTGCGGGCGTCCGGTCGGCCGGTAGACCTGGATCGTCACCCCCTTCGGGGTGGACCGGGTCTCCAGCAGGTCGAGCGCTGCGTCCGGGCCGGTGTCGGGGAACAGCCGCGTGCCCTGGCCGATGACCACGGGGCAGACCAGCAGGGTGAGCTCGTCGACGAGCTGGTTGCCGAGCAGCCAGCGGATCAGACCGCCGCTGCCGTGCACCTGCAACTCCCCTCCCTCTTCGGCCTTCAGGCGGCCGATGGCGGCGGCGACGTCACCGGTGAGGACGGTGGTGTCCGACCACGTCGGGTCGGTGAGCGTGGTCGACGCCACGTACTTGGGCTTCGTGTGCAAGGCCGCTGCGATGGGGTTCGCGCCCGGGTCCGCCATCGCTCCCCAGTAGCCGGCGAAGATCTCGTAGGTCCGCCGACCGAAGAGGAACGCGTCGGCGCGCCCGTAGACCCGGTGCAGAAACGTCGCGGCCTCGTCGTCGAACAGCGGCATGGCCCATCCGCCGCGCTCGAATCCGCCGCCGCGGTCCTCGTCCGGCCCGCCGAGTCCCTGCATCACGCCGTCGAGGGAGATCCATGTGGTGGTGGTGAGCTTCATGACCGCGACTTCCTTCTCGCTGGGTTTCCTGCATCGTTCCATCCGACCGGTCCGCCGGCCGGTCCGCGGTGCGCGTCTCGTCGAGGGCAGCGGAGTCCGTCCGGTCGGTTCATTGAGGTTCTCTCAGCGGAACGCTCTTCCCGAACGCGGCCCGCGCCTCGGCGACGTCGTACTCCTGAACGGACGCCGTGAGCATCGCCGGGAGCGGTTCCGTGTCGGGGGCGCTGCCGCGGAAGGCGTCCAGCGCCGCCTGCGACTCCCAGCGCTCGAAGATGTTGACCCGGCCGGGGTCGACCAGGTCCGCGCAGATCGCGATGTCGAGGCAGCCCGCTGCCCGGCGAGCCGTTTCGACGATGCGCACGCAGCCCGCGAGGTAGGTCTCGCGCTGCCGCGGCTCAACGGTGAGGTGCCCTGCAACAATGACCATGGGTGCGCTCCAGTTCCGTCGCCTTCCGTCCAGCCCACCGGGCTGTTCCGCCGGGATAGACCCGCAGGGCGGGAGGAACTCATCGTTCGGCAACCCGGACCAGCCGCCGGACACCGGCCCGGCGTGCACGGTGAGCACAGTGGGGCTTTGCCGACGTGCCGGGTGAGCAGGGGGTCGCTGGGCTGACAGCGAACGTGAAGCCCTCGGCGGGCGGATGCCCGACCAGGGCCCCCCGTCCGTCAGGGGTCCCGTGTGCTCGTCCACCGACAGAACGGGCGGGAGGGCGCAGGAGAAGTCGGCGACAGCTCACGGGTGTGGTGCCGGAGGTGTCGGGCCCCCGGCGTGCGGCTCCGGAGCCCGGTGCGGCATGTTGCGCTCGCTGGGACCCGGCGGAGCACGGCCTCCGGGGCGCCGCGCGCGGCGTGGCAAGCGTGGCAAGCGGCGGCGGCGCAAGCCTCCGGAGCCCACCGGAGCGCCGCGACCCACATAAGACACGCTTTCATGAATTCACGCTTCGATGTATCGTCGGGCGGGTGCTTACCCTCGCGACCGACATCGACGCACTGGCCCGCTTCGGCCGGGCGCTGGCCGACCCGATCCGGTGCCGGGTCCTCCTCGCCCTGCGGGACGCGCCACGCCACCCGGCCGACCTCGCGGAAGCGCTGGACGTCTCCCGCACCCGGCTGTCGAACCACCTGGCCTGCCTGCGCGACTGCGGCCTGGTCGTCGCCGTACCGCAGGGGCGGCGCGTGCGCTACGAACTCGCCGACTCCCGCCTCGGCCACGCCCTCGACGACCTGCGCGACGCCGTGCTCGCCGTCGAGGCCGACCGCACCTGCCCCGACGCCGCCGAGCAGGGGTGCTGCTGATGGCCTCCCTGGAGCTGGACCCCTCCCCGGCGCGGCGGGAGGTCCTCACCCGCCGCGTGAGATGGCTGGTCGCCGCGACCATCGCCTACAACGTCGTCGAGGCCGTCGTCGCCCTGACCTTCGGCACCATGGCCTCCTCCACCGCCCTGATCGGCTTCGGGCTCGACTCGGTCGTCGAGGTCTCCTCCGCCACGGCGGTGGCCTGGCAGTTCTCCGCGACGGACGACGCGGTGCGCGAGTCGCGGGAGAAGACGGCGCTGCGCGTCATCGCCTTCTCCTTCTTCGCCCTGGCCGCCTACGTCACCCTCGACGCGATCCGCTCCCTGCTGGGCAGCGGCGAGGCGGACGGCTCCCTGCCGGGCATCGTCATCGCTGCGCTGTCCCTGGCCGTCATGCCGTTCCTGTCCTACGCACAGCGCCGGACCGGCCGCGAACTGGGGTCGGCCTCGGCCGTGGCCGACTCCAAGCAGACCCTGCTGTGCACCTACCTCTCCGCCGTCCTGCTGGTCGGGCTGCTGGCCAACGCCACGCTCGGCTGGTCCTGGGCCGACCCCCTCGCCGCCCTCGTCATCGCCGGCATAGCCGTCAGGGAGGGCCGCGAGGCCTGGCGCGGGGACGGCTGCTGCGCCGCGCCCCCCGCCGCCGTGCTCACCGCGTCTCCGGCAGCGGACCAGCCCGCCGATGACGCGTGCGGCTGCGCGACCGGCGGCTCCTGCCGCACGCCGAGCGGCGACCGCCGGTGAGCGCCGCCGCGTAGGCCCGGCCCGCGACCGGGCCTGTGACCGGTCGGGCCCGGCGCCGGTGGAGCCGCTGTTCGGCCGAGCCGCCTGCCGCCGCCCCGGGGTACGTAACCGGTCGGTTACGCTGCTGGTCCCCCGGGGCCGGTGTCATCGGGCGCGGCTAGAGTTTCGCCAGGTTCGTCGGCGTTGCGCGGGAGCGTGCGGAGGCCGGGGCGGGCGGGCGGACGGGCACGGAGTACGTGGGACGTAGGCGGGGAGTCGCGCATGCGGGAAGGCCGGTGGACGACGGTCACCGAGTCCGAGTTCGACCACGAGCGCCGTGGCCTGGAGGCCATTCGCGAGCGGTTGCCGGACGCCGACCCCTGGCGGGCCTGGTCGAACTTCACGTTCACCGCGAACACCGGGCACGTGCGCGAGGTGGATCTGCTCGTCGTCGCACCGGCCGGTGTGTGGATGGTCGAGCTCAAGCACTGGCACGGCTCGGTCACCAGCGAGAACGGCACCTGGGTGCAGACCAGGCCGGGTGGGCGCCGCGAGTCACACGGCAACCCGCTGCACCTGGTCAACAAGAAGGCCAAGGAGCTGGCCGCCCTGCTCGGCAGCGCCGGTCGGCGGGTGTGGGTCGCCGAGGCGGTGTGCTTCACCGATGACAGCCTGCGGATCCGGCTGCCCCCGCACGAGCAGCACGGCGTGCACACCGTCGCCCAGCTCGTGCGGATGCTGAGGCAGCCGCCGCGTGACGAGCGCCGCCGCGTGACGGTGACCGCCTCGCGCGAGGTCAAGGGGGCGCTGGAGCGCGTCGGCATCCGCAAGAGCGACGCCGAGTACAGGGTCGGCCCCTACCGGCTGGAGCGCAAGGCGTTCGACTCCGGGAAGACGTGGGCCGACTACCTGGCCCAGCACACCGAGCTGCCCGAGCCCGCCCGGGTGCGCATCTACCTGCGTGAGCGGGGGTCGGACGCGTCGCTGCGCCAGTCGGTGGACAACGCCGCCCGGCGGGAGGCGGCGGTGCTGCGCCGCTTCCGCCACCCCGGGGTCGTCCAGCTCAGGCAGTACGACCCCTCCGGCCACTCGGCGGGCCCGGCGCTGATCTTCGACTACCACCCGCAGACGCTGCGCCTGGACGAGTACCTGCTCCAGTACGGGGACAAGCTGGACATCCTGGCCCGGATGGCGCTCGTGCGGCAGCTCGCCGAGACGGTGCGCTCCGCCCACTCCAGCCGTATCCACCACCGGGGCCTGGCCGCCCGCTCGGTGCACGTCGTCCCCCGCGACCGGGGCCGCCGGAGCGGGGCGATCGGTGAGGAGGCGGCCTGGCTCGCCCCGCGCCTGCAGCTCTCCGACTGGCACATCGCCACCCAGCGCGGCGGCACCGACGGCGGCTCGGCGCCCGGCGCGGCGGGCGGGGGGAGGCGTCTGGCGCCGACCGCGCTGTCCGTCGCCCACCTCTCCGACGACTCCGACCCGTATCTGGCACCCGAGTTGACGGCGCTCAGGGCGGATCCGGTGTCCTTGGACGTGTACGGCCTCGGCGTCCTCACCTACCTGCTGGCCACCGGCACGGCACCGGCCGCGAGCCAGGCCGAACTGCTGGCCCGGCTGGAGGCGGGCGAGGGCCTGCGTCCCAGCGCGCTCGTCGACGGTCTGTCCGAGGACATCGACGATCTGGTGCAGGCGGCCACCGCGTACCGTCCCGAGCAGCGGCTCTCCACGGTGGACGAGTTCCTGGAGATGCTGGAGTGCGTCGAGGACGGTCTCACCGCCCCGACGGCGGCGCCCGCACCGGAGGGCGACGAGGCCGGCGCCGCGGCGGGGGCAGCCACCGCCGTCCCGGAGAAGGACCCGCTGGAGGCCGTCGCCGGGGACGTCCTGGCCGGTCGTTGGGAGATCCGCCGCCGCCTGGGCACGGGGTCGACGAGCCGCGCCTTCCTCGTGCGCGATCTCCAGGCCGCGCAGCGCGGCACCCGGGCGCTGGCCGTGCTGAAGGTCGCCCTGTCCGACAGCCGGGGCGAGGTGCTGGCCCGCGAGGCCGAGGTGATGGGCCGGCTGCGGCCGGACTCGCGGATCATCCGGCTCGTCGAGCGCGCGCCGCTGCGGATCGCGGGGCGTACCGCCCTCGTCCTGGAGTACGTGGGCGACGAGCGCGAGGACGACGTCGAGGGCGAGGGGCCCACGGCGTCCGGCACCCGCACGCGGCACCGCGAGGAGACGGTCGCCCGGCAGTTGCGCGAGGGCGGCCGCCTCCGGCTGGACCAGCTCGAAGCCTACGGCGACTACCTCTTCGGCGCGGTCGACTTCCTGGAGGGCGAGAGCATCTGGCACCGCGACATCAAGCCGGACAACATCGCCGTCCGCATCCGCCCCAACCGCACCCGCGAGCTGGTCCTCATCGACTTCTCGCTGGCCGGCTACCCGGCGAAGGACTACGAGGCGGGTACCGAGGGCTACCTCGATCCGTTCATCGGGCGACTGACCCGCACCGCCTACGACTCGCACGCCGAGCGCTACGCCGTCGCCGTGACGCTGCACGAGATGGCCTCGGGCGAGCTGCCCCGGTGGGGCGACGGCTCGGTGCCGCCGCACATGACGGACGCCGAGGAGTTCCCGCACCCGGTCATCGCCGCCGACGCCTTCGAGTCCCCGGTGCGCGACGGGCTGCTCGCCTTCTTCCGCAAGGCCCTGCACCGGGAAGCCGCCCAGCGCTTCCCCGAGCTGAAGCCGATGCGGGACGCGTGGAAGCGCGTCTTCCTGGACGCCTCGCAGACGGTGCCCTCCAGCCACCGTTCGCGCCGCGCGGAGGCGGAGTCCACCGCCGGAACGGCCCCGGGGACCGCGGCCGGAGCCGGGGCCGGGGCCGACGCCGCCGGAGCCGCCGACGCCGACCCGGCGGCCGGGCGGGCGGCCGGGCACCCGGCCGCCATCGCGGACGCCGAGCCGCTCACCGCCGAGCAGGAGCGCGAACGGCTCGCCGCCGTCGTCACCCGGGACACGCACCTGTCGGCCTCCGGCCTCTCCCCCGCCGCCGAGTCCTTCCTCTACGGCCTGGGCATCACCACCGTCGGCGAACTCCTCGACTACAGCCGCCGCAAGCTGCTCAACGCGCCGGGCCTGGGCGCCAAGACGCGCGGCGAGGTGCAGCGCCGCCAGCGCGAGTGGGGCGAGCGGCTGCGCGAGGCCCCGCTCTCCCCGCTGACGCCGCGCGGCCGGGCGGAAGCCCGCGAGGAGCTGGCGCAGCTCACCCGCGCGGAGTCCGCCGTCCTCGGTTCCCTCGCGACGAGTGCGGGCGCGGGCGGGCTGAGCGGCAAGGCGCTGCGCTCGGTCAGCCTCGACACGCTGGCCACCGTGCTCGTCCCCGCGCTGAACAACAACCGCTCCAACCACAACAAGGTGGAGACGGTCCGCCTCCTGCTGCGGCTGCCCGACGAGCACGGGGAGCTGCCCGGCATCGGCGTCTGGCCCAGGCAGAAGGACGTCGCCGACGCGCTGGGCCTGTCCGCCGGACGCATCCCGCAGCTCCTCAAGGAGGAGCGCAAGCGCTGGAAGAAGGACCCCGCGGTGCGGGCCCTGCGCGATGAGATCACCGACCTGCTCGTGGGGCTGGGCCGGGTCGCCTCCGCCGTCGAGATCGCGGACGCGCTCGCCGTGCGGCGCGGCACGCAGCTCGCCGAACGCGGGCAGCGCCGCGCGCTGGCCCTGGCCGCCGTCCGCGCCGTCGTGGAGGTGGAGCAACTGGAGCCCGCCGAGGCGGAGTTCCAGCACCAGCCGAACCGCAGGGCGACGCAGGAGGAGCTGGGCGCGGGTCTGCTCGCGCTGGACGTCCGCGAGGACGACGCCCCCGACACCCCGACGGCCCCCGGACTGCTGGACTACGCGACGCGGCTGGGCCGGACGGCCGACCGCCTGGCCCGCCTGGACACCCTGCCGACGGCGACGACGGTGCTCGGCGAGCTGGGCGCGCTCACCCCGCCGCCCGGTGCGGTGGAGTGGGACGAACGCCGCCTGGTCGAGCTGGCGGCGGCGGCCTCCGCCAACGCGGCGGCCACCCCCCGGCTGGAGATCTACCCGCGCGACCTGCCGCTGGTGCGCGCCCTGCGGCTCACCCAGGCCGGCTTGGTCCGGCCGAACCCCGGCGTCCCGGAGGAACGACAGCCCGGCGTGACCGCGACCGAGATCCACGAGCGGGTACGGGCCCGCTTCCCCGAGCTCGTCGTCCCCCACCCGCGCGGCGGCACGACCCACGAGCTGCCCACCGGCGGCCCGCTCACCAAGGCGCTGCGCGAGGCCGGCTTCGACCTGAAGCTGGCCACCCGCGAGGACACCGGCACCTCGCGCTACCTGCCCGCCCGCCCGGACACCGCGTCGAGCTACCTGACGACGGACGCCTGGCGCCGGTCCACCGGCGTCGGCGCCGTGACCCGGTACGCCGACGACCCGTCGCTGGCGGGCGCCGTGCGCGCGGAGGAGCGGCTGACGGCCTCCGCCCGCCGCGACGGCTACCGGGTGCTCACCGTCCACCAGGACAGCTTCCACGCGGCGGCGCGGCAGCTCGCCCGCGCGGACCGGACGAACGCGCAGGTCGTCTCCGTCACGGAACTGTTCCTCACGGCGCTGCGCGGGCTCGTGCCGCCGGGCACCAAGCCGACGTGGGAGACGCTGCTCAAGGCGGACGCCGCCGAGCCCGGCTCCCGCGGCGCGGTGAAGTTCGCCGAGTACGCGCGCACGGCCTGGGGCGCGGTGGAGCCGCAGGTGCGCGCGCTGCTGACCGGCGGTGACGGGAACGCCGGGAGCGCGGCCGGCCCCGGCCCGGTCCTGCTGACGGAGGCGGCGGTGTTCGCGCGCTACGACGCGATGGGCGTGCTGGACCGGCTGGCGGAGGCCGCCCGGCGGGGCGGTCGCGGGCTGTGGCTGCTGGTGCCGCAGCCCGACCCGGCGCGGGAGCCGAAGCTGGGCCAGGTCGCGGTGGCGCACCAGGCCGGGCTGGGCGAGTGGATCGAACTTCCGGACGCGTGGGTCAACAACGCCCACCGGTCCGGCGAGCAGGGCGTCGAAGCCCAGGGAACCGAGGGAGTGGCCACGTGATCGACCGCAAGGCGTTGCTGGAGGACCTGAAGAGGCAGGTCAAGGCGGTCGAGGCGGATCTCGGGCAGCAGGTGAGGGAGCTGCCGGAGGTGGGTGCGAAGCTCCGCGCCGAGTACGACCAGGCCCGCACGCTCGGCCGCACGGCGGCGACGTGGAACTCCTGGCTGGACGAGCGCGTCACACAGGTCGCGGTGGCCTGGGTCCTCGGCACGGTCTTCGTCCGCTTCTGCGAGGACAACGAGCTGATCCCGGAGCCCTACCTGACGGCTCCGGAGACGGACCGCCTCGACGTGGCGCTGGCCCGCTTCGAGGACTACGTCGCCACGTCGGACGACCCGACGTACCGGGGCTGGCTGGAGCACGCCTTCGACGAACTGGGCGCGGGGCAGGCCGGACGCCTCCTCTTCGACCGCCGCCACAACCCGCTCTACCAGATCCCCCTCTCCCACGACGGCGCCCGGGACCTGGTGGACTTCTGGCGCGAGCGCGACGAGTCGGGGACCCTCGTCCACGACTTCACGGACCGGCTCAACGAGGACGGCACGGAAGGGTGGGACACGCGCTTCCTGGGCGATCTCTACCAGGACCTGAGCGAAGCCGCCCGCAAGACGTACGCGCTGCTCCAGACCCCGGAGTTCGTGGAGGAGTTCATCCTCGACCGGACGATGGACCCGGCGGTCCGCGAGTTCGGCTACGAGGAACTGAAGATGATCGACCCCACCTGCGGGTCGGGGCACTTCGTACTGGGCGCGTTCCGGCGCCTGCTGCGGCTGTGGGGCGAGGGCCAGCCCGGCCGTGACGTGCACGAGCGCGTACGGGCCGCGCTGGACTCCGTCCACGGCGTCGACATCAACCCCTTCGCCGTGGCCATCGCCCGCTTCCGGCTGCTGGTCGCCGCGATGGCGGCGAGCGGCGTCCGGACGATGGCCGAGGCCAACCGGTACGCGTGGCCGATGCACCTCGCGGTGGGCGACTCCCTGATCAAGCACCGGCAGGACGCCCTGTTCGCGGAGGCGGACCTCCTCGGTGGAGGCGGCGACGGCGACGAACTGGCCGACTTCAAGTACGCCCCCGAGGACATCCACGAGCACCCCGGCATCCTGGAACCGGGCCGGTACCACGTGGTGGTGGGGAACCCGCCGTACATCACGGTGAAGGACAAAAAGCTCAACGCGCTGTACCGGGAGCTGTACGACGCCTGTGGTGGCACGTACGCGTTGTCGGTGCCGTTCGCCCAACGGTTCTTCGAACTCGCCTGCCGAGGAGACGCTGAAGGCAGCGGCTACGGCATGGTGGGCCAGATCACCGCGAACTCGTTCATGAAGCGCGAGTTCGGAACGAAGCTGATCGAGTCCTTCTTCCGCGACAAAGTGGAATTGACGGAGGTCATCGACACTTCCGGCGCTTATATCCCAGGGCACGGGACGCCGACTGTTATTCTCATCGGCACACGCCGCTCGGGCAGCACCCGCTCAGCAACGATCCGCACCGTTCGTAGCGTCCAAGGCGAACCTGCCGCGCCAAAGCGTGGCGAAGATGGCTTTGTGTGGCGTGCAATTGTGCGGCAGGTCGATAACCCTGGGTCAGCTAACTCATGGATTTCCGTAGACGATCTAGAGCGGGAACGCTACTTCGGGGCCCAACCATGGATTTTGACTGATGGGGGCCTTGAGCTGGTTGAGACCCTGGAAATGGCCTCCACCACAACTCTCTCCTCACTGATTCATGACATTGGAGCTGGAGCCGTCACAAGAGAGGACAGCGCATATCTAGTTGGCTCCGGATTCCTCAACCGGCGCGGCATCTCCAAAAGCTTTCACCGCCCTTTGATTGAAGGGACCGAAGTTCGCGACCTTCGAATCAATGGGACCACTGCAACAATCTGGCCCTATTCTGGAGATTCACTCAAAGCGGCGACGAACCGCGAAGTCGATCAAGCCTTGTGGCCCAACAAGACTCTACTGAGGCAGCGGTCAGCCTTCGGCAAGAATCAGCAAGAACGAAACCTTACCTGGTTCGAATACTCAATGTTTTTTAGGGAGCGGTACCGCGCTAGGCTCTCGATTCCCTTCGCGTTCGTCGCATCACACAATCACTTCGCCTTGGCCCGCAAGGGCAGCGTATTCAAGCACTCAGCACCCGTAATCATTCTCAAGGATGATTGCTCAGACCAGGATTACCGAAACATTTGGGCGCTCCTGAATTCATCAACCGTGTGCTTCTGGATGAAGCAGGTGAACTACGGAAATGGCGGAGATCCTGTCGGAAGCGATGGCGCAAGGGTAAGCGCGCAACCCTGGTCTGAACGCTTCCAATTCAATGCCACGCCGATGATGCGCCTTCCTTTGCCGGGCGCCAACCCAAAATCTCTCGCCACAGAACTGGATAACCTAGCCCAGCTAACCGCTGACGACGCCTCGACCATTGCAACTGCACCTGCCTCATCAGCTAATCTCCGTCAGGCGCGTGAGGCTTGGCACTGCAACCGCACAAGACTCATCGCATTGCAGGAAGAGTTGGACTGGCACGTCTACCACCTCTACAACCTACACCCGCAAGACCTAAGAGTTTCCGAAAATCCAAAATCGCCTGAAATCCCTAACATTTCACTCGGTGAACGAGCTTTTGAAATTGTACTCGCCCGACGCGCCACGGCTGGAGAAGCCAGCGACGAGTGGTTCAAGCGGCATGGCTCTACGCCGATCACCGAGATTCCGGAACACTGGCCAGCCGCATACCGCGAGGTTGTGCAGAAGCGGATTGACGCCATCGAGTCGTCGCGTGCCATCGGGATGATCGAGCGGCCGGAGTACAAGCGGCGGTGGGCTACCGAAGGGTGGGACTCGCTTCAGGAGAAGGCGCTGCGCGCCTGGCTGTTGGATCGGATCGAGGCGCGGGAGCACTGGTTCGACGAGAACGGCATGCCTGCGCTGGTCACGCTGTCGCGGTTGACTGATGCGCTGTCGCAGGACGAGGACTTCGTGTCCGTGGCGAAGATCTACGCGCCGCGTAAGGAGCTTCCTGCCGTCGTCGCGGAGTTGATGAGCGACGAGCACGTGCCGTTCCTCGCCGCGTTGCGGTACAAGCCGTCCGGGCTCAAGAAGCGGGCCGACTGGGAGCACGTCTGGGACCTCCAGCGGCAGGAGGACGCCGCCCCGGACGAGCAGGCCAAGCGGAAGATCCGTGACACCATCCCCGTCCCGCCGAAGTACACGTCCGCCGACTTCCTGCGGCCCTCCTACTGGCGAGCACGCGGCAAGCTGGACGTGCCCAAGGAGCGGTTCATCTCCTACGGGCAGACCAACGTTGCGACGCCGCAGCTCTACGGCTGGGCCGGGTGGGATCACCAGGAGCAGGCGTACGCCCTCGACACCTACATCGCCACGCACGAAGCGCTGACCGCCGAGGAGCTGACGCCCTTCCTCGCCGGACTGCTGGAGCTCCAGCCCTGGCTGGATCAGTGGCACAACGAGTTCGACGCGGCCTTCAGCTCCTCCCCGGCCGCGTTCTTCCGGGGTGACCGGCAGATGGTGCAGGGCGAGCACGGCCTCACCGACGACGATCTGCGCGCCTGGCGCCCGCCCGCTGCGACGCGAGGCCGCCGCGCGGCGAAGAAGTAGTCCCGCACGCAACGTCAACGGCTCCTGCGATCCACTGATCGCAGGAGCCGTTGCGTGCACGTGGCTCAGGCCGTGAGCTGTCCGTTCTTCACCCCTCCGACGAACGACGTCCAGCCGCTCACGGGGAAGGCGAGTACGGGGCCATGCGGCGCCTTGCTGTCCCGCACGGGGACAACAGCGGCGAAGTCGTCAGAGACCTCAACGCACTCGCCACCGTCCGAGTTGCTGTAAGAGCTCTTGCGCCACGTAGCGGCACTCAGGTCGACGGTTCGCACGGTACTTCCTCCAAGATGGCCAGGACGAACTTCAGCGACGCGGTCGGAGACATCGCCAGGTCGCGCATCGCATCGTACGCTCGCTGCAAGCGCTCGACCGGTGCGTTCGCCTCGATCAGTTCGCCTCGATGTGCGTTCTCCGTGTACGCAACGGTACGCCCGTCCACGAGCCGCAGGAACATGAGAGTCGTGCTGTCGAGCCCGTGCATACCCGCTGCCAAGGGCAGTACATGCAACGTCACGTTCGGCCGTTCTGCCACCTCAGCGACATGCTGCAACTGCTCGCGCCACTCCCCCTGGTCGCTCAGCGGCGTGCGCAGCACCGCTTCCGACAGGATGGTCCGGAACGGTGGGGCGTCGTCACCCTCCAGCAGTTCGCGTCGGCCCATCCGGGCCTCGACCTGTTGGTCCAGCTCAGGACGCTTCAAGCCACCCGCTGACAGCACTTCCCGCGCGTACCCCGGCGTCTGCAACAGCCCCGGCAGCACGCTCACCGCGAAGTGCCACAGGCTCACCGCTTCGGCCTCCAGCGTCATGTAGCGCCGGTAGCGTTCGCGGAACTGCGTCTTGTCGCCGGCGGCCAGCTCCCACATGGCCAGGAGCAGGCCCGGGGTGCCGTAGAAGTCGTCCAGCGCTTCGGCGACCTCGGGGCTGCCGATGGTGTCGCCCTTCTCCATCTTGCCGAACAGCGACCAGTCCCAGCCCATCCGCTCTCCGAGTTGCCGCAGGGTGATGCCCTGCTGCGACCGCAGTCTCCGCAGCTCCTCGGCGAACCGCTGGCGTGGCTCCTGGCTCCGGCCCGTGACGACGCGACGTTGCGGCATGCGGTGTTCCCCTCCGTGCTGGCCGTTGGTCCCGCCCGTGGAAGGTGTGGAACAAGCGTGGAACGACGCGGAACCCATCCCGCCCCGTCCACTCCCCAGCACTCCCCTGGCGGCCAAGCTTGTGATGAAGCTGTTACGAACCGTAGTTCGCATCCCCGGCCCTTCGCAGGTATACCGCCAGATATCCACAGAAAGAGTCGTCGGCGCCGGACCGGATTGCTGCGCTGAGCCCGAGGGGGGAGACAGCCGCGTCCGGAACCCCGACCCCGGAAGCGCACTCCCCACACCGCCCCTGCGTTCGAACCCCGCCTCCGCCGACGGAGCGTCTTCCGCTTCGGCCTGCGCTCGCCTTCACTGACGCGAGAAGCCACGTACTTTCCCTCGGCCGCTCCGGACAGGCCACCCCCACACAACGCACCACCAAGGAGTTACGGCGTGACTACACTCCGGCCGATGACCACTCAGAGTCCCGACCCCGCTCGGATCGATTCCCTGCGCGAGAAGATGATCGCCGAGCTGCGCAAGCTGGGCGCGATCCGTACCGAAGTAGTCGAGCAGGCGGTCCGCACCGTCGGCCGGCACCTGTTCATGCCCGAGGAGACGCTGGAGAAGGCCTACGCCCCCGAGCACGCGCTGATCACCAAGAGGGACGAGAACGGGACGTCCCTCAGCTCCGTCAGCGCCGCCCGCGTCCAGGCGTTCATGCTGGAGCAGGCCGACATCCGCCCCGGCATGCGGGTGCTGGAGATCGGCAGCGGCGGCTACAACGCCGCCCTGATCGCCGAGCTGGTCGGCGAGAGCGGCGAGGTCACCACGATCGACATCGACGCCGACGTCATCGACCGCGCAGGCAAGCTGCTGCCCGCCGCCGGATACGGCCGCGTGCACGTCCTGGTCGGCGACGGCGCCGACGGGGAGCCCACCCATGCCCCCTACGACCGGATCGTGGTCACCGTCGAGGCCGCCGACCTCGCCCCGGCCTGGGTGGACCAGCTCGCCGAGAACGGGCGGATCGTCGTGCCGCTCCGGCTGCGGGGCCTGACCTGGTCGGTCGCCTTCCAGCGGGAGGACACCGCGCTGACGGCGAGGGACTTCGAGGTCTGCGGGTTCGTCCCGATGCGCGGGGCCGGAGCCCGTGACGAGCGCCTGGTGGTGCTGCACGACGGCGAAGACGAAGAGGTCGGCCTGCGCCTGGACGAAGGCCAGGTCGACGCCGACCGGATGCGCAAGGCCCTGGCCGGCCCGCGCACCGAGGCATGGTCCTCAGTGACGCTCGGGCTGGGCCTCCCGTACGACGACCTGGAACTGTGGCTGGTCTCGGCGCTGCCCGAGTTCGCGCTGCTGGCCGCCACCCGCGAGGCCCGTGACCGCGGCGTGGTCGCGTCCTGGTCCCGCCGCGGAGTGGCGACGCTCCTCGACCGGGCCTCCGGCTCCTTCGCCTATCTGACGATGCGCCCGACCACACCCGAGCGGCAGGTGTTCGAGTTCGGCGCCGTCGGCCATGGGCCCGAGGCCGCCAGGACCGCGGAGGCGCTGATCGCCCAGATCCGCACGTGGCACCGCGATCACCGGGGCCACCAGCCCGAGCTGAGGGCCTTCCCCGCCCTCACCGGTGACCAGCGGCTGCCCGCCGGGGCGGTGCTGGACGGGTCCGCCTTCCGCTTCACGATCTCCTGGCCCGCCGGGCACTGACGCTCCGAGCAGGCCAGGTGTACGTGCACATCCCTCACTCACCCCTGGAGGAAACAGTGGACGCCGCCCGAGTAAGCACGACCGACAGCGACTTCGACCTGGACGTGACCTTCGCGGAGAAGGGCACGGTCATCGCGGAGCTGATGAACAAGACCAGCGACAACTGCGGCAGCACCAGCGAGAGCGCCTGCGCCGGCTGCATCACCGATTGATCAGGGTGACGCCGGGCCCGGTGCCCGGACCTGCATCGCAAGGTCCGGCGCCGGGCCGATCCCGTCACACCAGGGGAGGGAAACGTGCGGATGTACCGGTACGTGGACGCGGCCCTGCTACGGGCCGCCGCCTATCCGAGCGGACTGGCCCTCCCGCCCCGGCCGGAGCCGACCGGCGACGCGGAGGCGGACGCCGGGCGGTCGCGCGAGTGGATCACGCAGGTGTGGGCCATCGGCTCGGTCGCCGAAGCGGTCGAGCTGTCCAGCCCGGTGCTGGCCCGCCGCATCGAGGAGATCCGCACCGGGCGGGTGCGGCAGCCCAAACAGGTACGGCGGGCCGCAGGCGCCCTCGCCCGCTATGTGCTGCGGTTTCGGCACCGGTCTACCCCCTTCGGCCTGTTCGCCGGCGTCGCCCCCGCCCGTATCGCCGACACGCTCACCCTCGACTGGACGGACGCGCACCAGCCCACCGCACGCGTGGACTCCGTATGGCTCGCGGACGTCATCGACCGCTTGGAGTCGCTCCCCGAACTGCTGCGGCGCCTTCCGGTCGTGGTGGACTCCACCTGCTTCGTGCGTGACGGACGCCTGGTCGTGCCCTTCCAGCGGCCCGACCGTGACAGTGACCGTGGCCCCGGCGAGATGAGCATGCGGTACACCGGTGCCGTGCAGATGGTCGTGGACGCCACCACCGTGCCTGTCACGGTCGCCGACCTGGCCGCCAAGCTCGCCGCCGAGTACCGCGATACCCCCGCCCGAGCCATCGACGCCCTGCTGGCCGAACTGGTGGCCCGCCGCGTTCTGCTCACCGCCGTGCGTCCGCCGATGACCGTCACCGACCCGCTGGGGCACGTCATCACCGCGCTTGAGACGGCAGACGCCGTGCACGTCGAGGCCGCGCGGCCCCTCCTGAACGCGCTGAAGGACATCCGGGCGACGCTGACCCGGCACGATGCGGCTCCCGCTTCCCAACGGCGAAGCCTGCGGGGCTCGGCGGCCGGGGCGATGACCGCCCTCGCGCCGGCCGCCGGGGCGCCCCTGTCCGTGGACCTGCGGCTGGGTGCCGCGCCGGTCCTGCCCCACCTGGTGGCTCGCGAGGCGGCCAAGGCTGCGAGTGTGCTGGCCCGCTTGACGCCGTTCCCGTCCGGCTCGGCGTCCTGGCAGGACTACCACGCCCGGTTCCTGGAGACCTACGGGCCCGGCGCCCTGGTTCCCGTCCGTCAGCTCACCGACCCCGATACCGGCCTTGACTTCCCTGCCGGATACCGCGGCTCCCGCCGTGCCCGGCCCACCCCGACCCTGACCGTTCGCGACGAACAACTCCTCGCGCTCGCCCAGCACGCCGCCTTCGACGGTACCCGCGAAGTCCCTCTCACCGATGCGATGCTGACCGGTTGGGAACACGCGCAAGGCAGCGTCCCTCTGCCGCACATCGACCTGCGCTTCCACCTCCAGGCCCGCACCCGCCAGGCGGTCGAGAACGGCGACTTCCACCTCCATGTCAACGGCATCGCCCCGGCAGCCGGGGCTACCGCAGGCCGCTTCCTCGACCTCTTCGACGCCGCCGACCGCGACCGTATGACCACCGCGTACACGAGCCTGCCGACCCTGGCCAGCGGCGCCAGCCGGGTCCAGGTCTCCAGCCCCGCACTGCACATCCGCACGGACAACGTCGGCCGGGCCCCCGCCCTGGAACCCGACGTCATATCCATCGCCGAGCACCACTCCGGCGCCCTGCTGGAGTGGGACGACCTTGCGGTCACTGCGGACGTCACCGGCTTCCGCCTGGTCCGGCTCTCGACCGGCCACACCATCGAGCCGTATCTGCTCAACGCGGTGGACCTGTCCACCTTCACCCACCCGCTGGCCCGGCTGCTGGTCGAACTGCCCCGAGCCAGGGCCGCCGCCTTCGGCCCGTTCGCCTGGGGCGCCGCCGCCCGCCTGCCGTTCCTGCCCCGCATCCGCTACGGCCGTACCGTTCTTTCCCCCGCTACCTGGCGCCTCACCACGGCCGACCTCCCCTCCTCCAACGCCGAGTTCGCTCCGTGGGCCGAGCGTCTGAGCGCCTGGCGGCATCGCCTCGGTGTCCCCGGCGCCGTGCACCTCGGAGACGACGACCAGCGCCTTCGTCTCAACCTGGAGCAGAGGGCCGACACGACGCTGTTGCGCGCCGAGCTGGACCGCGCCGGACACGCAGTGCTGCGCGAAGCGGCCGACGAGACGGCCTGGGCGTGGATCGACGGGCGCCCCCACGAGATCACCCTCACCCTCGCCTCCACCGCCCCGCCCACCACGCACCGGCACGAGGCGGGGGGCCAGAGGGTCGTCGGCCGGGATCACGGGCACGTGCCCGGCACCTCGAATTGGGCCTACCTCAAGCTCTACTCACACCCCGACCGCGTCCCCGGCCTCCTCATCCGCCACCTGCCCCGCCTCCTCGACGGCTTCGACCAGACGCCTGCGTGGTGGTACGTCCGCTACCGCGACCCGCACGACCACCTGCGGCTGCGTTTCCACCTCCCGCACCCCCACGCGTTCGGCGAGATAGCCGCCCAGGCCGGCGCCTGGGCAGCCGATCTCCGGCAGCGCGGACTGCTCGGCCGCATGCAGTGGGACACCTACTACCCTGAGACCGGCCGCTACGGCACCGGGATGGCCATGGCCGCCGCAGAGACGGTCTTCGCCGCCGACTCCGCCGCCGCCCTCGCCCACCTGACCTGCGCGGCCGACAGCGGGGCCGACCCCCACGCCCTGATCACCGCCGGCCTCGTCAACCTCGTCGTCTCCTTCACCAGCGACACCCCGCGCGCGATGCGCTGGCTCATCGACCACATCGACCCCACCGCCGCCTCGCACCCGGCCCGCCCTCTCCACCAAGAAGCGATGCGCCTGGCCAACCCGGCCGACGACTTCGCCGCCGTACGCGCTCTGCCCGGCGGCCAAGCGCTCACCACCACCTGGGGAATCCGCCGCCAGGCCCTGCGGCGCTACCGCTCCGTCCTCGCGGCCACCAGCACGAAGGCGCCGGAGACGGTGCTGCCGTCCCTGATGCACCTGCACTACCTGCGTGCGGCCGGGATCGACCCGGCAGGCGAGGACACCTGCTCACGGCTGGCCCGCTCCGCCGCCCTGTCCGATGCCGCCCGACACCAAGGAGCCCGCGCGTGACCCCCTCAACGACCACCGGCTCGACGAGCCCGGAGCCATCCGACCCCGGCCACGGCCCCGCCGCTCGCGCTCTACGGGCCCAGTCCCTCGCCCACGGCACCGTCGGCACCGCACTGCCGCACATCGAGCGCGCCCACCGCGGCCTCACCTCCTGGGCCGACGCACACACCCTGCTCACGTCCTGCACCAAAGACCTCCTCGCCGACGAGACGGCCTCGCTGTACGTCGGCGCCCCGGCCATCGCCTTCGCCCTTCACACCGCGGCCCGGGACACTGGCCGCTATACCGGAGCCCTGCACGCCCTCGACTCCCGGATCACCCGCCTCACCCGACAGCGCGTCCACGCGGCGCACATCCGCATCGACCGCCAGATACGCCCCCGCGTCGGCGAGTTCGACCTCTTCTACGGGCTTACCGGCCTGGGCTCCTACCTGCTCAGCCGCGACCCGGCAGCCCCGGCCATGCGCGAGGTCCTCACCTACCTGGTGCGACTGACACTTCCTCTCGAACACGACCCGGACCAGCTCCCGGGATGGTGGACGGACCTCGATCCCTCCGGCAGTCGCACAGCGGAGTTTCCCGGCGGACACGGGAACCTGGGGATGGCCCACGGCGTCGGCGGGATTCTGTCGCTGCTGGCCATCGCTGCACGGGCGGGAGCGGTCGTGGACGGCCAGAACGCGGCGATGAAACGGATCTGCGCCTGGCTGGACCGCTGGCGCCAGGGCACCGAGACCAGCCCATGGTGGCCGCAGTGGATCACCTGGACCGAACACCGCACCGGCACCGTGAAGCAGACCGGGCCGCTCCGGCCGAGCTGGTGCTACGGCACCCCCGGCCTCGCCCGCGCCCAGCAACTCGCCGCCCTCGCCCTCGGCGACACCGACCGTCAGCGCCTCGCCGAACACGCCCTCCTCGCCTGCCTGTCCGACCCCGACCAGCTCGGCCGCATCCGCGACGCCGGGATCTGCCACGGCGCGGCCGGCCTCCTCCACACCACCCACCGCGTCGCCCGCGACGCCACCGCGACCGGCTTCGATGCCCATTTGCCCGGCCTTCGCACCCTCCTCCTGAAGCACCCCGCCGACGATGACGGATTCCTCGACGGCGAGGCCGGACGCGCGCTCGCCCTGCTGACCGCCCAGACGCACGGCGCCACGGCCTCCGGCTGGGACGCCTGCCTGCTGTCCGGCTGACCACCCCGCCATCGCCGCAGATCCCCTCCGGCTTGTCGAGAAGAGGCCACCGCATGCCCCCGAACCCCCACACGACAGAGACCCTCGTCCTGGCCGTTCTCGCGGGAACGCCGCTGGAGACGGCCGCCGCCCAAGCCCCGATGGAACCCGCCCACCTCATCGAGGCGATCGAGGCGTACAAGGCCGCCGGACGCGCCGCCCTCGAAGCACAAGCCGACCAACGCGACTGGTACCAGACCCGTATCCGGTTCACCGACTGGGACAGTGCCGAACGGATCGCCGCCGCCCGCCTGGGCCCGCAGCTGCAGCAAGCCCAGGAAGCCGGGACGATCGCCCAGTGGTGGTTCCTCCGCAAGCACCCATGCTGGAGGCTGCGGTGCCGCCCCGGCCCGAAGGCCACCACAACCGAGATGACGGCCGCCGTCAGCGCAGTGCTCGACACCATGGCCGCCGACGGCGCCGTCGAACGCTGGTGGGAATCCCTCTACGAACCCGAAGAGCTCACCTTCGGCGGACCGGCAGGCATGGACATCGCCCACGCCCTCTTTCACGCTGACAGCCGCGGCACTGTTGACTGCCTGCGGCACACGTTTGGACTGCCGAACCAAGCCGCCGTCGGCCGACGCGAGTTGTCCGTCCTGTTGTGCAGCACTCTGTTCCGCGGCGCCCGCCAGGACGACAACGAGCAAGCCGACATCTGGCACCGCGTCGTACGCGAACGCCCCCTGGCCGCCGAACCCTCGCCGGACCAGCTGAACGGCATGATCCCCGGCCTACGACGGCTCATCAGCCTGGATACCTCGCCCACCGGCACCCTCTTCGCAGTCCACGGCCCCCTCGCCTTCGCAGCCGAGTGGTCCGAAGCCTTCGCCCACACCGGCAGGCGCCTGGCCGACGCCGCCCGTGACGGCACCCTCGAACGCGGATTACGCGGCGTTCTCGCCAGCCACGTGATCTTCCACTGGAACCGCCTCGGCCTGCCCGCCGCCACCCAGGCCGTGCTCGCACGGGCCGCCCGAACCGCTCTCCTCACCGCTCCCGACGATCGTCCGGCGCCGTAATGCACTCCGAACCCGCCGACCCCCAGGTCGGCGCCCGCATGCGGACCGCCCACCACCGAGCCCGCACCACTCTGGGCGCACGGCCCCATCCGGGCGGGCGCGAAGCATGGGGCTGGCACGGACGAACCCTCGGCCGCACCGTGACCACCCCCGACGGCCCCGCCTGGCTTCGCCTCGCCGCCGCACCTCTCGACCAAGCCGACTCCACCTTCTTCAACGGCTCCCGCGACGCCGAGGACACCATCCCGCACACGGTGCCCCGCCCCCGCCTGCACACGATCCACGATTGGAACGAGCCGCCGTGGCGCTACCGCGCCGAGCTGTACGACCACATCGACGAACCCCCTGTCGCAGCGTCTCCGATCCTGACGACGAACTCCAACCTGCCCGCGTCGTGGTGGACATCCCTGCGCACAGCCCTCGGCACCATCGCCACGATCCCCACCAATCGCCACACCACCGACCAGCAGTACCTCAACTGGGCCATGCCGAAGTTCCTCAGCCCCGCCGTCGACACCCGAGCCCCGTCCTGGAACACCGCACACGGCGACCTCCACTGGGCGAATCTCTGCGCACCCCGGCTCACGATGCTCGACTGGGAGGGATGGGGGCTCGCGCCCACCGGCTATGACGCCGCCACCCTCCACAGCCACAGCCTCCTCACACCCGACGTCGCCTCGCGCATCCGCTGCGAGTTCGCGGACGTGCTGAGCACACCGGCCGGCCGCTTCGCCGAACTCGCCGTCATCACCGAACTCCTCGAAAGCACCGTCCACGGCGACAACCTCCCGCTCGCCGAACCGCTCCGACAACGGGCAGCCCACCTACTGGCGTGACGTGCGTCACTTCAACGGAGCGGTCGTGATGCCTCGACCTCCACCATCCACAGCAAGAGGTGGACCTGTACCGCCACGCGGCGGACTACCTCAGGAGCCGGAACGTCGCCGTCCTCTGGATCGACACCAGCGACTGCCCCTCCCGAGAAGTCGCCCACCGCATAGCCGACGCCGCCCTGCCCCTCCGGCCCCCTACAGCCCCCCCCCCACTCCACCGACCTCCAGGAACCATGAGCGCACAGCCGGCACAGCCCGTCATCGACACCCACGTCATCGTCCGCGACGGCGACAGGATCCTCTTCTCCCAGCGCAACGGCCCCTACGGCCACGGTCGATGGCACATGCCCTCGGGCAAGCTCGACCACGGCGAGCCACTGACCGACGGCGCGGCACGGGAGCTCTTCGAGGAAACCGGCCTCACCGTCGCACCGGCCCACCTGCGTCTCGTCCAGGTCGTACACCACCGGCAGAGTGACAGGATGGAACGGATCGGGTTCTTCTTCGAAGCCACCGCATGGGACGGCGAACCCACCAACAGGGAGCCTGAGAAGTGCATGGGTGTGGGATGGTTCACGGTGCACGAACTTCCCGATGACATCATCGAGTACCCGCTGGCAGGACTACTCGGCTACCTCAACGAAGACGCGCTCCTGAACCAGCACGGCTGGCAATAGGTACTGACCACGTCAACGGCTCCTGCGATGCGGTGATCGCAGGAGCCGTTGACGCACGCCGGACCGTCCGAACCCGTGCAGTGCTGGGCCTTCTCCACACGCGGCCTCAGCTGTTCCCGCCTCGCACCGGCTAGATCCGCGAGGTGCGCAGCGACTGCCACACGGCACCGGCCAGGGCCCGCGCCGCGGGACCGACAGGTGCTCGTGCTTGCGGTACAGCTCCCAGTTGTACTGGACGAGACTGAGCTTGTTGGAGGACAGCGATCCCGCTTGATGGGCGATGTGGGGCTTCCGCTGGCCGTGCGCGCCGCAGAGGTGGCCCCCGTGTCGTCAGCTACGAGGTCAGCCCGGAACATATCCACCAGTTGGCTGCAACCGGTCCTACGAATAGCCGAGCTACGGCTCGAACTCAGTGCCGAAGTGCGTGCGGCGGACTCGCACGTCGACGATGCCACCTGCACCAGCACACCGCTGAACCGAGTGGCTGCCGAAACCGCTTGTCCCGTGCCAACATCGACGTTCCGCAGACGGCCGCAGGCCACGCGCCGATGAGTGACATAGTGGGGCGACGACGGGCACGGCGGCTGCGAGGAGTGTCCCGACGGGGAGCACGCCGATCGCTACGGCCCATCCTCCATCTGGCCGCGTGCAGAGGCCGTCACACGACTACACCTGGAGAAGCACGAGCATGGGGCAAGCCTCGCAGGCACCGTCGGGTACCCGGGACCTCTTGGCCGATGAGGTACGCCGCCGAAAGGCTGCGTTCGACACGTTGGCCGAAATTTTCGAGAGCTTCGGGTTCGACCCCTTGGAAACCCCGGCTTTCGAGAATGTGGACGTGATCACCGGGAAATACGGGGAAGAAGCGTCAAAACTCGTTTTCAAGATTCTCAAGCGCGGCGTGCACGAAGCATCTGGGCAGCCCGATCTGGCCCTGCGCTACGACCACACGGTGCCGCTGGCGCGCGTCATCGGCAGTCACGGCGGCAAGCTGCCCAGCCCCTACAAGCGATACGCCATCGGCCCGGTATGGCGGGCGGACCGCCCGCAGGAGGGACGCTTCCGGGAGTTCGTGCAGTGCGACATCGACACGGTCGGGTCACACTCCCCGCTTGCCGACGCCGAGATCGTTCTCGCTCTCGCTCAGTGCCTCGACGCCCTCGGCGTGCAGGACTTCACCTTCATGGTGAACTCCCGGAAGGCCCTCCACGCCCTGCTGAACGTCTACGGCATCGACCCGGCCGACGGACCCGGCGTCCTGGGCACACTCGACAAGCTCGACAAGATCAGCGCCGACGCCGTCGCGAAGGAGCTGGCGAGCGAGCGGGGCATCTCCCCGGACGTCGCCGAGTCGCTGGTCGCGGACGTGGCCGCCGAGAGCCCGGACCGCGTCCGGGAGCGACTGGAGGCAACCGAGCAGGGCAAGGCCGGCCTGGCCGAGATCGACACGCTCATCCGCCTCACCACCAGTGCCGGACTCGCGAGCGAGCGCATCGTCCACACCCCCCGTATGGTGCGCGGTCTCGACTACTACACGGGCGCGATCTACGAGGTGGTGGCCACCGGATTCCCCGGTTCGATCGCCGCCGGCGGCCGATACGACCACCTGGTGGCGACGCTGGGTGGCCCCGACGTTCCCGCCTGCGGTGGTTCCATCGGCATCGAACGCATCCTCGCGATCCAGGGCTCCCAGCACACCGAACCCCGCGGCCTCGACGTCGCCTTGACCGTCATCGGCGGCGAAGAGGACGTGATGAGCCTGGCGGCGCAGCTCCGGGGCCGGGGGAAGCGGGTGGGCACCTACCTGGGGGCCTCCACGAAGCTGGGCAGGCAACTCAAGTGGGCTGACGACCAGAAGGCCCGCCTCGCGGTGCTGTACGGCCCGGACGAGCGAACCGCAGGAGAGGTCACCGTCAGGAACATGCACTCGGGCGAGCAGACTCGGGTACCTCTCGCCGAAGCCACGTCGTACCTGTGCGAAACACTCGAGGAATCCGGACCGCGGCCCGAACAAGGCCGGTGAGCCCCTCGTGTCCCGGAAGCTCGGGACGTCGGCGTAGTCGCCGCTTGAGCGACCTGCCCCGACGTGCTGTGGGCACGCCGTAGCGGCGTGCCTGCGGAACGTCCAGAGCAGGTCCGGCTGCTGCCCGGTCGGCTGCGCCACGGAGTCCTCCTCCGGAGTGCTCAGTCGCTGCACCCCCTCTTTGGCGACACCGGACAATGAATCTCTGACCGGTGCCATGCAGGCCACAAACCCTTGCCCTACGCGATCTGCCAGAACCGCACCAGGTAGCGTTCCACGCCGTGGGGAACACCAACGGCTGCGAGCCGGGCCACTTCAGCACGACCTGAGCAGTAGGCCCGCACCCTCCACCGTGCGTCTTCAGCACCGAGGACGATCGCTTCGCTCTCGCTTCCGGCGACCACCTCGACGGACAACCTCCCGGTGAGGGAACTCAACTCCGCCTCGCCCTCGGCCTCCCACGGGCCCTCCGCCCGCGGCGCCTCACCGTCCCACACCTCCGCCACGAGCACAGCCGTGTGCGTATGACCAGCACTCCCGAAGTCGAGACGCATCTCGTGCGCGGTCAGAAAGGGGCGGCCAGAAGCCTCCTCACGTCCCTCGGGAAAAGGAACCGGCACTTCCATGTCGTCGTACTCCTGCAACGCGAAGCCACGAAAGTCCACCGGAACAGTGATCTCTTGCCGCCGTAGCGCTGACGCCATCCCCAAACCCCCGCCCAGCGGCTCGACACGATGTGTCGTACGTCCGGCATTCTCCCGTATCCGTACACGAGGAACAACACGTCGTGGATGGGGACCGGGCTTGACCCGGACTTTGGACACGGGCCAGCGGCTGGTGTCAGCGTCAGGGATGGGCCTCATTCACGAGTCCGGAGCGCTTCCAGTGGCACCTCCCTGGGCGTACTGGTGCGGGCGATGACGTGGACCAGGACGGTGAGGAGGGCGGCGGTGACGGTACCGGAGAGGTAGGGCGCGGTGTCGATGCGGACCGGAATGCGCACGAGGCGGTCGAAGCCGAGGTCGGTGAGGAAGGTCAGGAGCCAGGCAGCCGGGAGGAGAATGAGGACGGGCAGGATGCTGTAGAAGGCCCAGGCGCGTCCCAGGACGCGGGGTGGTACGCCGACGATGCCGAGGTAGGCGTGGACGCGGCGGCGCTCGATCAGGGTGGTGAGGGCGGAGACGAGGACGAAGGCGGTGGCGACGCCGAGGGTGACGACGGCGGCGGAGGTGAACCAGCCCCGGTAGTGGCCGGTGCGCTGCAGACGCTCGTGGTAGGCGGCGGCGTCGTCCTGGAACTCGGCGGCGGGGTCGGCGGCGAGAACCTGGGCCCGCACTGCTGCGGTATGCGCGTCCTGGGCCGCTAGGAGCGCCGTTCCTTCGCGAAGCGCAGGGCCCCCTGCCTGAGCCCATGTCCTCTGGTCGACGAGGAGCGAGAGGTCATTCCCGAGGGCGGTGCCCGCGACACCCGGGAGCGGTTCGTGGCTCAGCACCTGGTCGGGCAGAGAGAACCGCAGCGGTGCGTCGTCTGCCGTGTCTGACGTGTGAAGTGCCAGATCGATGCTGCCGCCTTGGGGCAGGGGGTTGGAGAACTGGGAGGACTGGAGGCTGACGGTGCCCTGGACACAACGGGTGGGTTCTTCGCCCACGAGAGTGAGGAAGGCTTCGCAGTCGCCCACCATGACGTTGACGGTGACGTCGAGGAACGGGTCGTTGGTCAGGGGATGGGTGGAGCCGTCGCCGGTTCGTACACGGGTGACGGTCACCGGGGTGAGGGTGGCGGCGTTGGGAGGCAGAGCGTTGCGGACGGCGGGGAGGTTGTGGGTGGTGATGGCGATGACGGAGCGTTCGGGATCGGTGCGGTAGAGCTCGGTGTCGATGTAAGCGATCTGGCCGGTGATGGCGCCGACGACGCCGGAAGCGGCGACGGCCAGGGTGATGGCCAAGGCGCCGAGGGTGCCGGTGTGGGGGTCGGCTTCGAGGCGGCCGCTGCCAAGGGCCAGCCAGGGTGTGTCACGGCGGGAGAGACGGTGGCCCACGGCCCGGACGAGGACCGGGCCGGCCCAGGCGAGGCCGAGCACGGCCAGGACGAGGGCGGCGATGCCGAGGTAGACGACCCATCCCCGGGGCTGCGCGTTGGGCGCCCAGGGGAACGCAGCGATGCCGGCGAGGATGCCGACGCCGGAGATCAGCGGGGCAAGCCGTACCAGGGGGCGTGAGGCGCTGTGTTCGCGGGGTCGGCCGGTGGTGCGCAGGGCCGCGATCGTGGCGGCGAGGACGAAGAAGGTCATGGTCACCAGTGCCGGCCCCCATTGCCAAGCGACATCGCTGGGGAACCACGCGGCAGGTTCGGGCGGCCAGCTCGCGGCTGCTTCGAGGAGCGGCGTGGTGACGACCACGCCGACGGCCCACCCGGCCACGGCGACCAGCACGACCTCGGCTGCGGTGATCAGTCGTACCGTGCGGGCGGGTACACCGAGCAGGTCCAGGGAAGCCAGTGTTCGGCGGCGTCGTTCGCGCATCAGGGCCGAGCTGCCCAACACCAGCATGGCCAGGGGTACGCAGATCGCGACGGTGGCGACCATGAGCAGGGTGCGGATCGGGCCGGTCAACTGGGGCACTTCGCCGAAGCTGCCGTAGTCGGAGGTGTTGGGAGGAGTACCGAAGCCGTCCACGGGGGTGAGGTCTGCGGCCGGGGCGTCGGCGGGGAGGGTGACGTAGGCGAGGTTCTCGTCAGGGTGCAACAGGCCCGGCTTGGTGACGGTGCCGGTCACTTGCCCGAACTGATCGCGTGCCCGGTCAGGGTCCGCGTCCAGGGCGGCTTTGAGAGCCGGTGAGACGACGGACTGTCCCGGCTCGGGCCACCGGGACAGTCCTGGGGGCAACGGCGTGGCCGGTTCCTCGGGTACGCGCAGCAGGACGCGGGTGACCGGTTCGTCCTCCCAGGAGTCGCTGCGCTGGCCGAAGGACACCTGGTCGGGAGCGGGCTGGTCGTTCTCCTGCAGCAGGTGGTAGGGGGAGCGTGCTTCGGCGCGGGCGGTGCGTTCACCGATGATGTGAGGCATCGACAGCGCCGCGACCAGGCTGACGGTGCCCACGGCGGTGCACAGCACGACGGCCAGGGTCATCCACGACCGCGCTCTCAGGGCCAGGTACACGCCCAGGCGCGCTCCGGCGAACCACTGGTATGGCGGACCCGGGAAGTGACGTTCTGTGCCGGATGAGCGGCGCGTGACAGCGGTCGGCGAAGGCGTGGGGGTGTTCATGCCACCATCTGCCCATCACTCATCCGCGCGGTGCGGTCCATTCGCTCAGCAACGTGTTCGCTGTGGGTGACCACGACCAAGGCGGCGCCGGTGCGGGTGGTCTGCGACAACAGCAACTCCACGACCTCGTCGCTGGTGGCGCTGTCCAACGCGCCGGTGGGCTCATCGGCGAGCAGCACGGCGGGTTCGTGCACCAGGGCCCGGGCAAGGGCCGCACGCTGCATCTCACCCCCGGAAACTTGCGAAGGCCGCTTGCCGTGCAGAACCGGCTTCAAGCCGGTGGCTTCCAGCAGCGGGCGGGCACGCTCACGGGCTTCGCCACGTCGCATGCCGGTCAGCCACAGCGGCAGACTGGCATTGTCCAGCAGGCTCAGTTCCGGCACGAGTTCGCCGAACTGGAAGAGGAAACCGAAACGGCGCAGTCGCAGTTCCGAACGTTGCTGGGGCGGCAGATGGTCGAACCGCTCCCCTTCCAGGCAGACCGTACCGGTCTCAGGGCTGAGCACACCGGCCAGACACTGCAGAAACGTCGATTTCCCCGCCCCGCTGGTACCCACCACCGCCACACTTTGTCCTGCCGCCACGCTCAGCGAAGCCCCTTTGAGCACGTCGGCCTCCCCCAGCCGAACGTGCAAGCTCTCCGCCGTCAAACAGGCCGATTCAGCCGTCGGTTCCACGCGACTGTCCTTTCCCCACTTTCGATGTTGCCAGCCCGTGCCGCCTCCCACGGTGGGAGTCCGCAGTCAACGGCATGAGCCGGACTGACCGGAGCCCACCGGTCTCGCTACAGCTCTCGGTCTTCGCCGTCCTCCGGGCCTTCCGGCGGATTCCAGTTGGTCTCCTCGATCTCGGTGAGGAGTGCGAGGCGTTCCTCGTCGGTCAGCGAGTCCCCGTTGACGCTGTGCATCCCCACGGAACGCGGCAGGGTCCGTCGCGATCGGCGTCCGGGCGGAGCACGTCCGTCAGGCGGTCCATCAGCTCCTCGTGTGCGGCTGAGGTGGCGATCACGGCGATCTTCACATGCCCGAGCCTCGGCTCCTCGGCCCCCTGTCGCCCCCGGTGCCGGGGGTGAGGGCGCTGTCAGCGAGGGGCTCGGAACCGGTAGATCGGTGACAGGGATGGTCTCACGGTTTGCGACTGATCACGGAAACCGACGTCCGGCCCTGCGGCGTCGTTGTCCGCAGGGCCGAACGGCCGTCGGTACACAAGGCTTCCCACACCTGAGCCCAGACTGGATGTTCACCTTGCCCCTGCGCTTCACGGACTGCACGTTCGGCTACCGGCCGAACGCACCCGTACTCGACCGGTTCTCTCTGAAGTTCCCCACGGGCTGCACGGTGCTGCTCGGGCCGAACGGGGCGGGCAAATCCACCCTGCTGTCCCTGGGCGCATCTCTCCTCACCCCCAAGAGAGGGCAGGTGGCCCTGGGCGAGACCGACAGCGCCCGCAAGAAGACGCGCGGGCAGTACCGCAGGCGCGTGGGGTGGCTTCCGCAGCAGATCCGGCCCGTCCCCAACCTCACCGTGCGAGAGCAAGCCGCGTACGCGGGCTGGCTGAAGGGCCTTTCCAAAGCCGAAGCGTGGAGCAGATCCGCACAGGCGCTGGCACGGGTGCGCTTGAGCGACCTTGCGGACAGGCGCAGTCACGAGCTGTCCGGTGGTCAGATGCGTCGGCTCGGCATCGCCCAGACGCTGGTCCATGACGCCGAGGTGGTGCTGCTGGACGAGCCGACCGCCGGCCTGGACCCGGTCCAGCGGAGTGTCTTCAGGAACCTGCTGGGGGAACTTGCTGGCCACGTCAGCTTCATCGTCTCCACCCACCAGACGGAAGACCTGATGGACATCTACCAGACAGTTGTCGTGCTGGACCGGGGACACGTCACCTACCAGGGAACGACAGCAAGCTTCCTCTCGCTGGCCGGAGCCGAGGTCACGGCAGAACGGAAGGCGGAGACGGCCTACCGCGGTCTTGTACGCGGAGAGGCGTGAAGGACCATGAAACTCGCCACCCTGCTCAAATCCGGCCCCACCGCCTGGGCCGCTCTCCTGCTGCTCCCCGGTCTGGTGTGGTTCGGCGCCCAGAACACCGAATCGACCATTCCGTCCTGGGAATCGGTGACCGCCCAGTCGACCATCGTGCTCGGATTCGTCACCGCCGTGTGTGGCGCCTGCGCCGCATGGGAGGGGGCACGCCTGGAGAGCGCCCGTATCGCGGACTGGGCAGCGGTACGCAGCCCGCTGCGCATCGCGTTGGAGCACCTCGCACCAGTGGCCCTTCTGGGCCTGGCCGGCCTCCTCGCCGCCCTGGCCACATACTTCTCCACCGGTGCCCCGACGGTGGGCTATCCGGACCCGGGGATCCTGGGTGCCGCGTACCTGGCCGTCTTGGCGCACGTCGCCGTCGGCTACCTGGTCGGCCGCAAGCTGACTCGCCTGCTGGGCACCGCAGTGATGCTGGTCGTCGGCTATCTGTGGGGATTCTGGCCGGCGGCTCTGGCCTCCCCGGCCTGGTTGCGCCATCTGAACGGCCAAGGCGTTGGAGAGTGTTGCACTCTGGGCCGGGAGGCCTCCCCGCGCTCCCTCGCCGCGACCGCCGTTTTCAGCCTCGCGCTGATCACTGCCGCCCTCGTCGCACTCGTACTGGACAAGGGACGCCTGCGCACGGCTGTAGCCGGAGTCCTCGGCGTGGCCGTGGCGGGGGTGTCCGTGGCGTTGGCCGCGCCGCTTCGGTTCGACGGCACCCAGCCCCGCGACCGCTCGGCGTTGGAGTGCACAGGCAGCGCCCCGCAGGTGTGCCTGTGGCCGGAGCAGCAGGAACACCGGCAGACCTTCCTCGCCGCAGCCGCGAAGACCAAGCAACGGTTGGAGACGGTCGGAGTCCGACTGCCCGCTCGCATCGAGTACAGCATGACCGACCCTCGGGACACGGAAGTCCGCGCAGCGACGGCCACCAGCGTGCTCCCCGGCCGACCTCCTGCCTGCTCGCAGGGACCCCACGCCCAGTACCCCGGGTATGAGGCTGCCGGCGTCCTCTACGCCTGGCTCGCCCTGTCCGCAGGCATGCCCGCTTCCGAACTGAGCGCGCAGTGGCCGCCCGAAGAAGTCACGCTGGCCCAGAGCGTCCGCGAACTCCCTGCTGGCGCACAAGCCGCGTGGTACAAGCGCACCATGCAGTCCGTGCGGGACTGCGCAGTAGAACCGGAGTTGTCCCCAGCAACCTTCGGCCACCTGAAGGGCGACACCGCATGACCTGGTGGCTACGCGTACACGCCGTGACCACCGGCGCCATCACGCTGTTGCTGTGTTTCGCCCTCGCTCCCCTACTGGGCTCCTCCATCCTGCCCGTCCCCTCACTCTTCGGCGGGGTCTCCGGCGGCATCCCCGTCCCTCTCGTTCTCCCGGTGCTCCCCGCCGGTGCCCTGCTCTACGGCCTCAACCGCGTCCCGCACGAGTTCGAGGCCACTGCGGCACGGCATGTCGGCTGGTGGTCGACCGGCCTCCTGACCGCTGCCTGCCTCACAGCACTTCTCGCAGGCGCCGCCGAACAGGTCTGGTTGGACTTCCCCCTCGCAGGAGCCGTCGCCCGGAACACCATGGGCTACCTGGGAGTCGGCCTACTGGCGCAACGCCTCCTCGGCGCGCAGTACGGCCCTCTCACCGTGGCCCTCCTCCCGCTGGCCTGCGCTCTCCTCGGCACGGGCCCCGCAGGACGGCCCTACCCCTGGGCATGGCCCCTCCACCCCGGCGACTCCTCCCTGGCCCTGGTCACCGCAGCCATCCTGTTTCTCACCGGAGCCGCCGCCGCGCTCCACACGTCCCCCACCCAGCGGAAACCACCGCTGTGAGCAACCGCCACAGAGCCGACGGCCAGCACATACCGCCGCAGAACCCGCGCACCCACCTCATCGCCCCGCTGGCTGGCCACAGGCCACTTCCGACCAGCCAGACGACGCCTACGGAACGGCGCACGCCGCGGACTCGGCTCCCGCGTGTGACCGCTCGACACTCCGACAGGTACGGCGCCCGCCCCGTCATGGCCGTGGACCCACCCGTGGAACGTGTGGAACGAACGCCCGGGCCCGGGGCAGCCACGTCACGAGACACGTCGTCAGCCACCTTCTGACGCCATTCTCGTCATGGCTTCACTACGCAGCGTGTTCCTCGTCGAGGGACCGGCGCAGGCGAGGCCGCGAGAACAGGCAAGGAACAGGAAGAGGCACGGCATGACGACGACACCACGACCCGCCAGCGACACCGCCGCCCGGCGCGCCAAGGTCAAGGAGGCCCTGACCGCCCAGTACGCCCTGGCGGACGCCCTCAGGCGCGCGGGTATCCAGCTTCCGGCCATGGAGATCCGCACCCCGTGGGCCGACGAGTCCGAGGGCGGGGCGCGGTACGCGCTCATCCACCTCGGCGTCTGCTCGGCCCCCGTCGCGCACCTGCTGGCCGAGGCCATCGCCAGGGGCGCCGAGCGGTGACGGCGGCCGAGCTGCCCGCCGTGGGAAGCGCGGTGCGGGACACCGGGTCCGAACGCGTGGGGGTCGTCATGGCGTACGAGGGCCCGTACGCGCAACTGCGCCCGCTGCTCGGCGGGCTGGAGTGGGACGCCGCCCCCGACGCCCTCGTCCCGCTGGACTCCGGCGAGCGGCTGCGCGCCCACGTGGCGGAACTGAACGCCCGCAGCCGCCGCCCACCCGGCTGAACGCACCACGGCTCTGCCGTCGGCGACGCGCGGCGAGTCCCACTCTGCGCGTCGCTGAGGCGCGACGCGGAGCCTCCGGCTCCGGGCGCGCGATCACGTCAGCCTCTCCGTCGCGGGAGCCCCGCGTGGTGTCGCTGGTCGGAACTCGCCCGCAGGCGACCGAGCGGTTCTGGAGGCGCACAGGCTTTGGCGGGAGCTGGTCTGTATGAGACGGGAGTTACCGGGCACGGGCAGGCGACTTCCGGGGCTGCTGTGACACCTTGCGCGTGCTGTGGCGGCCACGGGGGCCGCTCTGGGGTCTTCCTGGGGTCCTCCTGGGGGAAGGCGTTGCGCAAGCGTGGGCAGTTCGTGGAGGCCTGCCAGTCCTGCGAGTCCAGCGCCCCTCACTGATGTATAACATAATAATGTACAATTGCATTGGCCGATACGGTGAAACTCTCGTTACCCAAGGGCTTCCGCGGCACCTTCTCCGCGTCAGGCATGGCGTACAGCCGAGTCCGGTCGCCCCCGATCCCCCGGAGCCAGCGTGCCTCCATCCTCAGCCCGCCCTACCACGGGCAGCCACGACCTCCCGATCTCACCCGCCCTGGCGTCGTTCATGAGCAGCGGCTGGGCTCCCTCCCGTCTGCCCCGCGACGCGCGCGTCCCCGGCCGCCAAGCCACCTCGGTCCGGCGAGCACGGCTCTCGGAACGCTTCCCCGGAGAGCGGCTCATCCTGCCGGCCGGTGAGCTGAAGGTGCGGTCCAACGACTGCGACTACCACTTCCGCCCCCACACCGCCTACGCGTGGCTGACCGGCCTCACCGGCGAGGACCAGCCGGGCAACGTGCTGGTCATGGAGCCCTCCAGCCCCGCGGGACACCACCCCGTGCTGTACCTGCGGCCCCGGTCCTCACGCGCGGACGAGGAGTTCTACCGTGACCGCCGATACGGCGAGTTCTGGGTCGGTCGCCGCCCTGACCTCGATGAGGCGATGCAGCTCACCGGCATCGAGTGCCGCCATCTGGACGAGCTGACCGGTGCGCTCTCCGGGCCCCGGCCTCTCACCCGGGCGCTGACCGGGATCGACGGTGCTGTTGACGCCCTGGTCGAGCCCCGCGCCCCCAGCGAAGTCGAGCGGCTGCGGGAGAAGGAGCTGGAGGCCTGTCTGTCCGAGCTCCGCCTGGTCAAGGAAGCCTGGGAGGTCGAGCAGCTCCAACTGGCCGTGGACCACACCACCATGGGCTTCGAGGACGTGGTGCGGGCCCTGCCCCACGCCCTGCGCCACCGCCGCGGTGAGCGGTGGGTCGAAGGAGTCTTCAACCTCCGGGCCCGGGCCGAGGGGAACGGCGTGGGGTACGAGACCATCGCGGCCGCCGGAGCACATGCCTGCGTACTGCACTGGGTACGCAACGACGGCCCCCTGGACCCCTCCCAACTCCTGCTCCTGGACGCCGGGGTGGAGACCGACACGCTCTACACCGCCGACATCACCCGCACCCTCCCCCTGTCAGGACGCTTCTCCCCCGTGCAGCGACAGGTCTACGACCTGGTGCTGGCGGCTCAGGAGGCCGGTATCGCCGCGTTGCGCCCGGGCGCCTCGTTCCGCGACTTCCACCGCGCCGCCATGAGGGTGATCGCCGAAGGTCTGTGCGACTGGGGCGTGCTGAAGACGCCTACCGACGAGTTGGGCGCGGACAGCGGCCTGCACCGCCGCTACACCCTCTGCGGCAGCGGCCACATGCTCGGCATGGACGTGCATGACTGCGCCAAGGCCCGCGCCGGGGCCTACGTCGAGGGAGCGCTGAGGGAAGGCCAGGTCCTGACCGTCGAGCCGGGTCTGTACCTGCAGCCTGACGATGAGACCCTGCCGGTCGAACTGCGGGGCATGGGCGTGCGCATCGAGGACGACCTGGTGATCACCAAGGACGGTGCACGGCTGATGTCCTCCGCGCTGCCCAGGACCGCGGACGGTATCGAGGAGTGGATGGGCACGCTGCTACAGGGGTGACAGGAGTCCGCCTGACCATGGGCGGGGAGCGCCTCCGGCCGGACGCGCTCCCCGCCCGGCCTGTGCAGCTCTGCCGGCTCCGGGAGGTCAGCGTGCGTTCAGCTTCCGGGCCGGGGACTTCTGTTCGGGCGTCTGCTGCCCGCGTGCGGCCCACAGGGAGCGGACGTGCGCCAGGTGGTGGCGCATGTGTTCCTCGGCTGCCTCGGCGTCACCGGCCAGTACGAGGTCCAGCAGCTCGGCGTGTTCCTGCGCGGAGGCCACCAGCGCACCCGCTTCCGCGAGCTCGGTGAGTCCGTAGAGCCGGGAGCGCTTGCGCAGGTCGCCCACCGTCTCGACCAGACGGGAGTTGCCGGCCAGGGCGAGCAGGTCGAGATGGAAGCGGCGGTCGGCCTCCAGGTATCCGATGAGGTCACCGGCACGTGCGGCGGCCACGATCTCCTCGGCTATGGGGCGCAGGGCCTCCAGTTGCTCGCGTGTGGCGGCCCTGGCCACCCTGCCAACGGTCGGGATCTCGATCAGGGCGCGGATCTCGGTGAACTCGTCCAGATCGCGCTCGGACAGTGCGGTGACGCGGAAGCCCTTGTTGCGCACCGGCTCGACCAGCCCCTCGCGCGCCAGGTCCAGCATCGCCTCGCGCACGGGGGTGGCCGAGACACCGTACTCGGTGGCGAGAGTGGGGGCGGAGTAGATCACTCCGGGCTGCAGTTCGCCCGCGATCAGCGCGGCACGGAGGGCGTTGGCCACCTGGTCACGCAGGTGCTCCTGCACCGAAACGAGTTTCCGGGGTTTCAGCTCACTCATGGGTTCCCCTCCGTGGGTTCGTGATCCCACTGTACAATGTCACGTTGCGTGACATCTACGCCATCCCCGGCGCGCCGACCAGGGAGCGCCGGGGAGCGGAGGGTGCCCGTTCGCGACGGTTCAGGCTGATGCGGCGGGCAGGAGGGACACCGTGCGGCTGGAGGTGTAGAAGTCCATCGCGGCGTGCCCCTGCTCCCTCATCCCGTAGCTGGAGCCCTTCTCTCCCCCGAAGGGGAGGTGGAAGTCGACACCGGTGGTAGGAGCGTTCACCCGCAACATGCCCGTGGCGAGGCGGTCGACCGCCGAGAGTGCTCTTTGCAGGTCGCCCGTGTGGAGCGACGCGACCAGGCCGTAGTGACCGCTGTTCGCGGCCTGGACCGCCTCGTCGAAGTCCACCGCCCCCGACAGCACCGCGATGGGGCCGAAGACCTCACGGTCGTGCAGTTCGTGCCCGGCGGGCACGTCCTCCAGCAGCACCGGATCGACGTACCAGCCCGCTGCTGTGCCCGGACCGCGCCGCTCACCCCCCGCCAGCGCACGCGCCCCCGTGCTGAGGGCGCTGTCCCGGGCTCGGAGAACACGGTCCTTGGCCACTTCGGAGATGACGGGACCGCAGACCGCATCCGCCGCGCGGGGGTCGCGGGCGGGCAGTTCCCGCAGGGCCTCCGCCAGCGCCTCGCGCAGCCTCGGCAGAGCGCTGCCCACGGCGATCACCCTTCTGGTGGCGGTGCATTTCTGACCCGCGTAACCGGCGATCGCCGCGGCGATGTCCGCGGCCGCCTTCCCCATGTTGGCGTCCGGCAGGACCACGGCAGCGTTGTGGCCGCCCATCTCCGCCTGGGCGGGGACGCCGCGGGTCGCGGCGGCACGGGCGACGGCGGCCCCGACGGCGGTCGACCCGGTGAAGGAGACGACGTCGGCCAGGCCGGTCAAGGCAGCGCCGACTTCGGCGCCCCCGGGGATGACGTGCAGAACGTCCGCGGGCAGGACCTCCTTGATGATCTCGGCCAGCCGCAGAGCGCACGCGGTCGCCTCCGGTGCGGGCTTGAGGACGACCGTGTTGCCGGCGGCCAGGGCCGGAGCGGCCTTCCACGACGGAATGGCCATGGGGAAGTTCCACGGAGTGATCAGACCGGCGACGCCGTGCGGGCGGCGCCGGGTGAGCAGCAGCCCCGGCCCCGAGGCCGGCTCGTGCACCGATCCGGTGGCGTCGTAGGGAAGCTGGGCGTAGTAGCGCCAGATCGCCACCGTGCGCGCCACCTCGCCGCGGGCCTCGGCGAGTGGCTTGCCAACCTCTCGCACCAGGAGCCCGGCCAGTTCCTCGGACGCGCTCTCCACGGCGTCTCCGGCTCGGCGCAGGGCCGCGGACCGCGCTGTCGCGCCGCCGGCGAGCCACTCGCTCTGGGCTCGGGCAGCTCGCCGCACGGCACGGTTGGCTGTGTCCGGGCCGCAGCCGTGCAGTGCGACGAGGATGTCGCCGGGGTCGGCGGGGTTGCGGGAGATCACCGAGTTGTCGGCTGCCGGGGTGGGAGGGGTGTTCACAGGAGGAAGCCTTCCGGGAACGGGTCGGTGGGGTCGAGGAGGAACTGGGCGGTGCCGGTGATCCAGGCGCTGCCGGTGAACGTCGGCACCACGGCGGGCCGGCCGGCGACCTCGGTCTCTTCCACCAGGCGGCCGGTGAAGGCGGTGCCCAGGAAGGACTCGTTGCGGAAGTCGCGGTGCAGGGGGAGTTCCCCGCGGGCGTGGAGCTGCGCCATGCGGGCCGAGGTGCCGGTGCCGCAGGGCGACCGGTCGAACCACCCGGGGTGGATGGCCATCGCGTTCCGCGATCGCCGGGCGTCCGATCCCGGGGCGAGGAGTTGCACGTGATGGCATCCCCTGATCCCGGGATCCTCCGGGTGCACCGGCTCGCCCGCGGCGTTGATCGCAGCCATCACCTCCAGGCTCGCTCCCAGGATCTCCTCCTTGCGCGACCGGTCGAAGGGCAGTCCCAGTTCCCCGATGGGGAGGATGGCGTAGAAGTTGCCGCCGTAGGCCAGGTCATAGGTGATCTCTCCGAAGCCGGGGACTTCGGTCTTCTCCCCCAGGGCGACAGCGAAGGAGGGGACGTTGCGCAGTGTCACCGCGCGGGCGGCACCCTCGTGGACGTGGACCTCGGCGGTGACGAGCCCGGCCGGTGTGTCCAGCCGGACGGTGGTCACCGGCTCTGTCACCGGCACCATGCCGGCTTCCACCAGTACGGTGGCGACCCCGATGGTGCCGTGCCCGCACATGGGCAGACAGCCGGACACCTCGATGTAGAGGACTCCCCAGTCCGCGTCGGGGCGGGTCGGAGGTTGCAGGATCGCACCGCTCATCGCCGCGTGCCCGCGCGGTTCGTACGTCAGCAGGGTGCGGATGTGGTCCAGGTGGCGCATGAAGTACGTGCGTCGTTCGGCCATGGTGGCCCCGGGAACCGGTGCGACTCCTCCGGTGATGACGCGCGTGGGCATGCCCTCGGTATGGGAGTCGACGGCGTGGAAGACACGGCGACTACGCATGGCTCTCCTCCTGGCGGACGGGGGTGTCGGGGGTGCGCGCGGGACGGTTTCAGTTCAGGCCCTCGGCCAGGACCTTCTCCGTCACGGACCGCACGGCGGCTTCCGCCTCTGTGTCCAGCGGGGAGCGCGGCGGACGGCAGGGGCCGCCATGGCGCCCGGCGATGTCCATCGAAACCTTGATGGCCTGCACGAACACGTGCTTGGTGTCCCAGCGCAGCAGCGGGTGCAGCGCTCTGTAGAGGGGCAGCGCGGTCCCCAGGTCCTGGGCGATGGCGGCCCGGTACAGTGCGACGCAGGAGTGCGGCAGGGCGTTGGGGTAGCCGGCGATCCAGCCGACAGCGCCGGCCAGGGCCAGTTCCAGCAGGACGTCGTCGGCTCCGATGAGCAGGTCCAAGCCGGGGGCGCGCTCGGCGATCTCGTAGGCCCGTCGTACGTCGCCGCTGAACTCCTTGACCGCGACGATGTGCTCCTGCGCGTGCAGCTCGGCCAGAAGCCGCGGGGTGAGGTGAACACGGGTGTCGTAGGGGTTGTTGTAAGCCACCACGGGCAGCCCGACACCTGCGACCTCGGCGTAGTGGGCGCCGACCTCCGCGTCGTTGGCGCGGTAGGCGTTGGGGGGCAGCAGCAGGACGGAACCGGCCCCGGCTTCGGCGGCCTGCTCGGTCCAGCGCGCGGCCTCGGTGCTGCCGTAGGCCGCCGCTCCGGCCATGACCCGGTTGCCGTCCCCGGCGGCCTCCACCGCAGTGCGGATGACGCGGGCACGTTCGTCGTCGGTGAGGGTCTGGTACTCCCCCAGGGAGCCGTTGGGGACGACGCCGTCGCAACCGGCGTCCAACAGGAAGCGGACGTGCTCGGCGTAGGCGTCGTAGTCCACCGACAGGTCTTCCTTGAAAGGAAGGGCGGTAGCCACCATGACACCACGCCAGGGGTGTTCGGCGCTGTGCTGGATTGCGCTCACGTTCGGTTCTCCTAGGGTTGGGCGAATCCGGCCGGGCCGGTTCTCGAAGGGGTTGGAGGTTCTGGTCGGGTCGCGCCGGTCAGAGGTGCTCCTGGGGCCGGTGCCGGGCGAGCTGGGCGAGGGGGACGGGGCGGGACAGCGGGCGCCTGTCCACGCTCACCGGTGCGCCGCCGTCGGCGGACGCGAGGCAGGAGACCGCGGGGCCGCACATCCGTCCCTGGCACCAGCCCATACCTGCCCGGGTCAGCAGCTTGACCGTGCGCGTGTCGCCCGCGCCGAAGGCGTCGACTGCCTCGCGCACGGATGCGGCATCGACCTCCTCGCAACGGCAGATCTCGGTGTCGCCTCGCAGCCACTGGGGCCAGGCCGATCCGGGCCGGTGCACCTGCGCCATGAGGTCGGCGAAGACGCGCAGCCGAGTGGCACGTGTGCGCAACGCCGCAGCCGTGCGCGCGGGAGCGGGCTCGCCGTGCACCGCGGCAGCGACAGCACGAGCAGCCAGCTCTCCCTCGCACAGAGCGAGCTGGGCGCCGCCTACGCCGTTGGTCTCGCCTGCCGCCCACACGCCTTCGACACTGGTGCGCAGGAAGGAGTCCACCACAAGGGCGGGTGTGCCGTCGGGCGTGGTGCGGGTAGCACAGCCCAGTTCCACAGCGAGTTCGAGCTGGGGTATCAGACCATGGCCTACGGCCAGAGCGTCGCAGGACAGGTGCTGCTCGGTCCCGGGCCGCGGTCGCCAGTCGCCGTCCACTCTCGCCACGGTCACGCCGGTGACCCGGTCGGTCCCATGGGCCTGGACCACGGCGGTCCGGGTGCGTAGCCGTACCCCCCGGCGGGCGAGTGCCGCCGCGTGCCGGGCCCCTTCGGTGAGCTTGCCGGGGTTGCGCAGCAGCGGTCCCGGTCGGCGGGCGTAGGGCAGGTAGCCGCTCGCCTCCACAACGTACGGCACGCGGGCCCCGGCGGCGGACAGCGAGGCGGCCGCGGCCAGCAGCAGGGGCCCGCTGCCGGCGACGATCACGCGACGGCCCGGCAGGACCAGGCCGGACTTCATCATGGCCTGGGCTCCTCCGGCACCGACGACTCCAGGCAGGGTCCAGCCGGGGAAGGGCAGTTGGCGCTCGTAGGTTCCGGTCGCCAGCAGCAGCCGGTGCGCCGGCACACTCTCCCTCGGCGCCTCGTCCGTGTTCTGGTCGCCAGAGTCGGCCTGGTCGTGCGGTGGCACGGTCGCGGTGGTGAGCAGTGTCCAGCGGCCCGTGTGGCCGCACTGCTGGATGGTCCACACCTGCCGTCCCGGCAGGTGCCGGATTCGGCCGGCGTGCCTGTGCTGACGCAGCCGGGTCTCCAGGGCGGTGAAGGCGGCCCAGCCGTGGTGGAGTGCCTCGGGCCGCCGCGCACCCAACCCGGGTGCCGGATGGCGGTAGTACTGGCCGCCCGGCCGGGGTTCGGCATCCACCAGGGCGACGGTCAGCCCCGCGTCGGCGGCAGTGACGGCCGCAGCGAGCCCGGCGGGCCCGGCGCCCACGACCGCCAGGTCGTACGGGGCTCTGAGGGGCTCAGCAGGAGAGGTCGGCATAGCCGTCTCCTTCCTGGGGGGTGACGGTGTCGCCGTCGTGCGCCGGAACCAGGCACGCGCGCTGGTTGGGCCGGCCGTTGACAGTGATCAGACAGTCGAAGCAGACCCCCATCCCGCAGAAGGCACCGCGGGGTCGCTCGCCGCGGCGGGTGGTGCGCCAGGAGACGATGCCTGCGGCCCACAGGGCGGCGGCGATGCTCTGGCCCGGCAGCGCCGGAAGCTTCCTGCCGTCGTAGTCGATGCCCATGGCGGACTGAGAATCGGCCCGCACCAGCCCGGCCGGAGTGCGTGACATGGGACTTCCCTGGGGTGCCGGCGTGCGGTGGTCGCCGGTGCGGTGCCGCGTACTCATGCGTGCTGGACCTCGGGTTCGAAGCGGTCAGGGCGGAAGGGGGCAAGGTCCAGCGATGGCTCTTGCCCGGTCAGGGCCTGGGCGAGCAGCAGCCCCGTGGCCGGTGCCAGCCCGATCCCCGCACCCTCGTGCCCACAGGCGTGGTGGAGGCCGGGGACGCGGGAGTCGGCGCCGATTGCCGGGAGGTGGTCGGGGAGGTAGGGCCGGAAGCCGTGGTAGGCACGTAGAACGGAGACCTGGGCCAGGACGGGGAAGAGGGTCACCGCGCTGTCAGCCATGCGCCGCACGGCCTCGGTGGACAGAGTGCTGTCGAAGCCGGTCCGTTCCCGGCTGGATCCGATCAGTACGGGGCCGGCCGGTGTGCCCTCGACCACGGGAGAAGTCTGGAGGGAGGCGGAGTCGCTGGCCACGTCGGCGACGTAGGCGGCGGCGTAGACCTTGTGCCGCACCACGCGGGGCAGGGGTTCGGTCACCAGGACGAAGCCCTTGCGTGGCATGACCGGCAGGGCCGTCCCGGCCAGGGCGGCGATCTGTGCTGACCAGGTGCCGGCGGCGTTGACCACCACCGGGGCCTTCAGCTCGCGGTGGGGGGTGCGCACGCCGTCGATCCGCCCCGCGGGGGTTACCAGCACCTCTGTGACCGCCTCCCGCACGTGGAGGGCGGCGCCCGACGTCCGCGCGGCGTGCAGGAGGCGGGAGGCGGCGAGGGCGGGCTGGACCTGGGCGTCCTGGGGGTAGTGGACGGCTCCGGCCAGGCCGGGGGCCAGGTGCGGCTCGAGGTCCGGCAGCCGGTCGGCGGGCACCTCGCGAGCCACGACACCGGCCGCGGCCTGCCCGGCGGCCATGCGGCGCAGCGCGGACCACTCGGCGTCGTCCGCGGCCACCACGACTCCGCCCTTGGCCTCGTACTCGATCCCCTCGGGCAGCCGGGCGGCCAGGTCACGCCACAGGCCCGCGGAGAGCTGGGCGAGATCGAGCTCCGGGCCTGGGGGCTTGTCCGAGACCAGCAGGTTCCCCTCCCCCGCCCCCGTCGTACCACCGGCCGGGCTGCCGCGGTCGACGACGGCGACGGCGAGTCCGGCGCGGGTGGCGTAGTAGGCGCACGCCGCACCGACGACTCCCGCTCCGATGACGACGGCATCGACGGTTTGTCTCATGGGCACCACAGTAATATGTCACATGCTTCGAGGGTAGCCCGGAGGCGTCGACCACCTTTCGGGAGGGCACGCAGACCGGGGCGGGGCGCGAGGAGTTCCTCGCGCCCCGCCCCGGCGGCTGGAGGGTGGAGCGGGCCGGCACTGCCCGAGCGGCTACCTGGACAGGACCGGGACCGGTCGGGTCGTATGGCGACGGAAGACGCCGCTCCGCCGCGACGGTCGGTGGGGCGAAGGGGTCAGTACTCGGTCTTGACGGTCGCCCCGGCGAAGTCCTCCGCGGCGGCCAGGCTGACGTAGTGCCAGCCGGCTGCCGGGTTGGTGATGGTGAGCGTCTCGCCGTTGCCCGCGCCCGTGGAGCGGCTGGTGTGGGTGGTGGTGGTCGCCCAGGTGCTGTTGCTGTAGTAGAGGTCGGCGTTGCCGGTCCCGCCGGACGAGGTGATCTTCAGTTGCTGGGTGCCGGCGGGGAGGTAGACGTAGAGGTAGGCGTAGTTCCCGGCGGTCGCGGACAGGTTGCTGCGCTTGCAGTTGCGGTCGAGTTCCCGGGTGTCGCCGCCGGTGCACTCGGGAGTGGTGTCCGCACCGCCGACGGCGATGCTCTGGGTGGCGGTGCTGGTGGCGCCCTTGTCGTCGGTGACGGTCAGCTTCACGGTGTAGGTGCCCGCCGCCGCGTAGGTCCTGGAGGGGTTGGCGGCGGTGGAGGTGGTGCCGTCACCGAAGTCCCACGAGCGTGCGGCGATGGTGCCGTCGGAGTCCGTGGAGCGATCGGTGAGGTTCGCCGTCAGGCCGCTGACGGCTACGGTGAAGGCCGCGCTGGGCGCCTGGTTGCCGGGCGGGCTGGTGGAGCCGCCGCAGTCGCCGGCCGCACACCGCGACAGCCAGCTGTACCAGTCGCTGTTGTAGCGGGTGCCGATGCTGCCGGTGAGGTAGGAGCGGGCCGCGCTCCAGTTGCCGGCGCGGTAGTAGCCCAGGACGGTGTCCATCTCAGCCCGGTGGGACTGGAGCATGTACCGCACGGCGAGGTAGCCCCACCGGTAGACGCGCGTGGTGTCGTGGCTGTAGGTGGTGTCGAACAGGGTGCTCAGCGCGTAGGTGCGTTTGCCGGCCTCGGTGATGGCCGCGTCGTAGCGCAGGTTGCGGTAGGAGTAGGAGACGTACTCGGCGAAGCCTTCGATCCACCAGATGGTGGGGGTGGCGATGTTGTCGGCGAAGCCGCCGTGCAGGTTGAAGCGGCCGTCGAGGTAGTGCGTGTACTCGTGGTTGAGGTTCCAGATCTCGAAGGAGGGCCGCGCCCACTCGGCCTCGTAGGCGATGAAGCGGGCCTGGTTGCCGGCGGCGGAGGGGTCGCCCTCCAGGTACATGCCGCCGTTGTTGGTGTCGATGCCCCAGGTCGCTCCGGCGTAGGTCCGGTAGTCGGTGCTGCTGTCGTAGGCGACCACCTCGAGGCTGGTGTTGCGGTCGCCGGCGACCGGGCCGCTGTCCTTGGCGATGCTGTGGAAGTACGCGTCCTGGTCGGCCAGGCTGCGGCAGGTGTCCGCCAGCTGCGCCGAGGTCATCTGCTGGGCGCGGATGCGGAGACTGGCGCTGCAGGTGTGGTTGATCACCAGGACGTCGGCTATCAGGCGTTGCTGGAGGTCGCAGGTGCCGTAGTAGCCGCAGTTGGCCTTGTCGTAGCTGTCGGTCATCTCGGCGATGCCGACCCACAGTGGGGCGGTGTCCCCCTTGATGGAGCTCTGGTTGAGCAGCCCAGCCGCCTGCGGCCGGACCGTACTGCGCATCGAGGCGTGCTGCAGGAACCGGGCGTGCTCGCGTCCGGCGTTGGAAGCCAGGTAGCTCTGCTCGGTGCCCAGGAGGTTCTTGTGGGATGAGGCGAAGTTGTACAGCGCGTCCAGGACGCTGCGGTCGGAGGACACCGCGGCGACGAAGGCGGGCACCTGGTGACCGCGGAAGAGGACGGTGTAGACGTTGTTGACCGCGGTCAGCATCCACCGGGAGGAGTTGTAGGAGCTGCCGTAGGCGTTCAACAGGCGCTTGACGACGTACAGGTAACGGGCGTTCTCCTCGGCGCTGTCGATCAGGGTGACGGCCTCGGCGAGCACTTCGCCGTTGGCGTCGGTGACGTCGCGGGAGCGGGGGGCGGCGAAGAACGCGTCGAGGCCCGCGCGGATGGCGGTGCGCAGCGTCGGGCCGTAGGGGCCGGTGTCGGCCTCGTGGTACCAGTGCACGTAGTAGCCGGCGCGCAGGTAGAGCACGAGCTGCGCCACCCCGGTGCTGCTGTCGCCGGGGTAGGAGGCGGAACCGTCGCGCAGCGCGTAGGCGACACTGGTCATCTGCGCCTCGCGGAACGCCTGGTAGGCGTCGCCACCGGTGAGCCCGAACAGGGTGTTGACGCACTCGGTCGTGGACCCCTTGATCTGCCGCACCAGGGCGCTGCCGGTACGGCCGGTGAAGTCACCTGTGCTGCACCCGGGCACCGCCGCCGTCGAGGCTTTCCCCTTCTTGGCGGTCTCGTTCTCCGGGGCCGCCTGCATGGACGGTCTCTGCCGCGGCGCGGGGGAGGCGGGGTCGTCGTAGTCCCGGCGCAGCGCGTCCTTCGTCGAGGGCAGCGGAGCACGGTCCTCGACCTTCAGCGGCTCGTGGCGCACGTGCTCGGGATCGTCGCTCACCGCTGTCTGTGCCGACGCCTGCGGGGGGACGTCCTTGGGAGCCTGCTGCTCAGCCGGCTTCTCATCCGCGCGGCTCGGGGCGGCGTGTCCCGGAGCGGCGAGCATCCCGATCCCGAGGCACAGCGCCAGGATCAGCACACTCAGCCTCGCGAAAGGGAGTCGGACATCTTCTGTTCTCACTCGCTGCCTCCAGCGGGAGGAAAGGGCCGTACGAGGGGCACGGCCGGGTGGAGTGTCCACACGACGGGCCCTGGAGGAGTAGCGGAGAAGGCGCACTCCCCAGGATTGTCATGTACACACCTGTGCTATGTAACGGGTGATATTGCGCTTCGCTTTCGGGTGGGAAGGATCCGAAGCCGAGAGGACGGGTAGCGCGCCCGGGGTTCGGCGCGTCCGGCGAGTGGCCGCCGCGCTCCCCCTGCACCGAGCGCGGTGGCTCCTACCCGGTCAGCCGGCCAGGAGTGTGACTCCCAGAGAGGAGAGAGCGCGGCTGATGGGCTCGTGGATCATGCCGCAGCCGCTGTTCGGGCCGCCGCTGAGGATGCCGTGCGCGGTGGATCCGCTGTAGACACCGCTACCGCTGTCGCCCGGCGCCACGCACGCGGTGCTCCAGGTCATCCCGGTCAGGGTGCGGCCGGGGTAGTGGACGGTGGCGTTGGTGTCGGTGATCTGCCCGCAGGTGTAGCCGGTGGTGGAGCCCTGCTTGCACACGTACTGGCCCACGTAGTCGTAGTCCCAGCTCCGGACGGGCTGGGTGGTGTAAACCCACCCCCGCGGCTGCCAGAAGGCAGGATCGCTGATCCGCACGGCGGCGTAGTCACCGTAGTAGCCGAAGTGGTAGGAAGCGGTGCTACCCACCCCCTGGTAGCCGTAGCTGTAGGTCGGGACCTCCCAGTAGGAGGCGGCCTCGGTGCAGTGCCCGGCGGTCAGCATGTAGGAGCTGGACCCGGCGTAGGCCATGAAGGCGCTGGTGCAGCGGGTGTTGCCGCCGTAGATGGCCAGCCCCGAGCGCAGCGGCGGGTCACAGGAGTACTGCCCGCCGCAGTACAGCGGCTTGGAGGCGTGCTGGTAGGTGTCGACGACCAGTGCGTCCCCGAACTCGCCCTCGGCCCAGCGCACGGTCCGCTGCTGCTCGCTCGTGAGCTTCCTCCCCTGCGGAAGGTCCAGTCGCAGCACGTTCTTCTCGGTCATGACCGCGGATTGCAGGCCGTACTTGGCGCCCTTGTTGGCCTTGGCGATCCGCTTGCTCAGCTGTTCCGACATCTTCCGCAGTTCGCCCATGCCACGCCGGACGACCACGGCCTCGGCCGCCGCCTCCTTCGAGACGAGAGCGTTGACCGTCGGCACCGCCGACTTCCCGGTCACCGCGACGACCAGCTTGCCGCCTCGGTCGTGGTCCACCCACGCCCCGCCGAAACGCGCCCCCAGCCTCTTGCGCAGCTTGGTGGCGAGAGCGGCCTGCTCGTCCTGTCGCGCTATGCGCCGCTGCCCTTCTTCGGCCGGGACGCCGTAGTCCTCGGCCAGCTGGGTCGCTGCGGCCATCTGCTGGGCGTCCAGGCGCGGTTCGGCCCGGCCCGCCTCACCCGCCGAAACCGGCGGAGCGAGAAGGATCGCGGCGATGAGAGCGGCCAAAGCCGCCCACACGGCCCCCGACAAGCGTAGTGAAGCACCGTGCATCGAGCACCTCCGTGTGATGGAGCGAGCACCGGATGCAGTGGACGCCCCACGCGGCGCCCCTGTGAACATCCGGCGTCAGGAGCATGACAGGGAACAATATGGCGGGTGACATTTCACATATCAAGGGTGATGCTTCAATCTTGAGCAACTGCGCAGATCCGCTCGAGAAGCAGCTTCAGGCGCGTGAGGACGGCGAGGTGGTGGCGGAGGCCACCGTCGGCCGGCCGGAAGCAGGGATCGGGGTGCTGTGGTGGATCAGCGTCGCCCCCACCGCACGCGGACGCGGGCTCGGGACGGGTTTGCTGGGCTCCTCGCTGGAGCTGCTGGCCCGACTGGGCGCGGGCGAGGTGCTCCTCTACGTCGACGACGCCGCACCGGGTGACCCGGAGCGGGATCGGACCGCGGCCAACGCCTCTACGACCGGGCCGGCCTCCACGAGGTCGACCGGCTGTTCTCCTTCACCCGCCGGCCCTGACCTGCGGGTGGGTGGCTGCGCTGCGCGAACGCGCAGTCCGGGAGGCCGGGTGCGCCCCCGCAGGAGCGAGACGGGTCGAGGTGGTCTCGCTCGTCGGTCACCGTCGGCGTGTCCGCTGTCGGCGGTGGGTGACATGCTGGGCGTGCGTGGTCGGGTCGGCGCACCACCGCACGGGTGGGGCGTGCGTGGCGGAGAATGTCCCGAGCACCACGGACCGGTACGGAAGCGACGGTCGGCGCGGCGCGGTGGGCGCGTCCGCGTCGAGAGGGAGGGCGAGACCCGGCATGGCACAGCAGCGGCCCCTGCTCCGGGATGTCATCGACATCAAGGAGTCCATCTCCACCTCGGACTTCGTCCTCCAGCTCTCGGAGGCGACGACGGACGAGGGGGCCGAGCACGCGCTGCGGGACTACGTGGTCACCGAGCGGCTGCTGGAGAACTTCGACGAGGCCCTGGGGCTGATCAAGGCCGCCGTGGACGGACGGACGTCGAAGGCCGCGTACCTGCACGGCTCGTTCGGTTCGGGTAAGTCGCACTTCATGGCCGTGCTGCACGCGCTGCTCAGCGGCAGCCCGGCGGCCCGGTCCCGCACCGCCTTCGACCCGGTGCTGACCAAGCACGAGTGGCTGGGCACCGACGGCAAGCGGTTCCTGCTCGTGCCGTACCACATGCTGGGCGCCAAGGCACTGGAGCAGCGGGTCCTGGGCGGCTACGTCAGCCACGTGAGGAAGCTGCACCCTGACGCGCCGACACCGCAGGTGTACCGGACGGACGCGCTGTTCCAGGACATCCGGGGCCTGCGGACACGCATGGGCGACCAGGCGGTGATCGCGGGGCTGGCCTCGGCGGAAGGACCGGGCGGTGCCGAGGACGACGAGTGGGGCGAGTCGTTCGCGTGGACGCCCGAGCTGCTGGACACGGCGCTGGCCGCCGAGGAGGTGCACGACTCCGGCCAGGCGCTCAACCTGGTCAGCCCGGCCACGCCGGCCGAGCTGCGCGCGCGGCTGGTGCAGGACGCGGGCGCCAACCTGCTCACCGGCTTCGCGCGGGGCGCGGCCGAGGACGAGCACGGGTTCGTCTCGCTGGACGCGGGTCTGTCGGTCATCGCGGAGCACGCCAGGTCGCTGGGCTACGACGGGCTGATCCTGTTCCTGGACGAGCTGATCCTGTGGCTGGCCACCCTCATCCACGACCAGAGGTTCGTCGCCCGCGAGGCCAGCAAGATCACGAACTTCGTGGAGGGCGGCGACGCACGCCGGGCGATCCCGGTGGTGTCGTTCATCGCCCGCCAGCGGGACCTGCGCGAACTGGTCGGTGAGGAGGTGTCCGGCGCGGCGGAGGCGTCCATCCAGGACACGCTGAACCTGGCCCAGGGCCGGTTCGACAAGATCACGCTGGAGGACCGCAACCTGCCGCAGATCGCGCACGCCCGGCTGCTGCGCGCGAAGGACGCCGAGGCCGCGGCGCTGGTCGAGGCGGAGTTCGCCAAGACCCGCAAGGTCCGCCAGGAGGTGTGGGACACGCTGCTCGGCTCCGGACGCTCGGCGGACGGCGTCGGCGCGGACGAGGACAGCTTCCGGCTGACGTACCCGTTCTCGCCGGCGTTCATGGACACCCTCGTCCACGTGTCCTCGGCGCTCCAGCGCAACCGCACCGGCATGAAGCTGATGGGCCAGCTCCTGGCCGACCACCGCGACCACCTGCGGCTCGGCGACCTGATCCCGGTCGGAGACCTGTACCCGCTCATCACGGCCGGCGGCGACAAGCCGTTCTCGGACAGTCTGAAGGTCGTCTTCGAGGCAGCCGACAAGCTGTACCGGACCAAGCTGCGCCCCTACCTGCTGGCCACGTACAACCTCTCCGAGGAGGACGTGGAGCAGTTCGCGCACCGCCCGGACAGCGTCGCCGACGACGACCTGCGCGGACGGCTGACGACGTTCACCGGCGACAACCGGATCATCGGCACGCTGCTGCTGTCCGCGCTGGCGCCCAGCGTCCCCGCGCTGTCCGACCTCACGATCCGGCGACTGTCCGCGCTCAACTACGGCTCGGTCGTGGCCCCCATCCCCGGGCGCGAGTACGGCATCCTGAAGAACAAGGTCGCCGAGTGGGCGGGGCGCTTCCCCGAGATCAAGGAGACCGGCACCGACGCCAACCCGGGCGTGCGTCTTGAGCTGTCGGGGATCGACGTCGACTCGGTGATCGCCAACGCCAACGTCAACGACAACCCCGCCAACCGCGCCGCGCTCGGCAAGCGGCTGCTCTCGCGGGAACTGGGCGTCGACACCGGCTCGTTGGTGGACGAGCTGAACTTCGTGTGGCGCGGCACGCAGCGCACCGTCGAGGTGGTGTTCGGCAACGTCGCGGACCGTGAGGAGCTGGCCGACCACGATCTGACGCCGCAGGTCGAGGGTCGTTGGCGGCTCGTGGTGGACCTGCCGTTCGAGGAGGGCCACTACGGCCCGGTCGACGACGTTCAGCGGATGCGCACGTTGCGCGAGCAGCAGGGCGAGCCGTCCCGGACCGTCGCCTGGCTGCCCACCCATCTGTCGGCCCAGCGGTACGCGGACTTCCGGCGGCTGGTGGTCATCGACAAGGCGCTCGCCGACGAGCAGCGGTTCGACACCCAGTACGCGGGCCACCTCAACCCGGACAACCGGGCGCGGGCCAAGGGGCTGCTGGAGACGCAACGTGAGTCGCTGCTGAAGAACGTCAGGGCGGCGTTCAAGCAGGCCTACGGCCTCGCCGACAAGAAGCCGTCGGACGTGGAGGTCGGGTTCGGCGACCACCTGGAGTCGCTGCGACCGGTGGACGACCTCACCCTGTCCTTCGGGCAGTCGCTCCACGACGGCGTCCGGCACATCGCGGGCAGGCTGCTGGCCGCCCAGTTCCCCGGCCACCCCGACCTGGACCCGGACGGCACGGGGACGACGGTCAAGCCCGCCGACGCCCGCCGGGTGTTCACCCACGTGCGGGACGCCGCCGAGGCCCAAGACCACCGCACCGAGGTCCCGGCGGCCGACCGCAAGCTGATGCAGCGGCTCGCGGGGCCCCTGCGGCTGGGCCAGCAGAAGGAGGCGTACTTCGAGCTGTCGCTCTACTGGGCCGACCACTTCCGGCAGCTCGCCCGCGCCCAGGGCGTCACCGGCGACCTGACGCTCATCACCCTCACCGACTGGACGGACCGCCCCGAGCCCCGCGGCCTGCCGGACTTCCTGGCGAAGCTGGTGGTCGCGTCCTTCGCCGAGATGGACGACCGGGTCTGGGTGCGCGGCGGCATGCCGCTGGACCCGCCCCCCGAGCTGGCCCAGATCAAGGACCATGACGCGCTGCGCAGCCAGCCGCTGCCCTCCGAGGAGGACTGGGAGAGGGCGCGGGCCCGCTTCGAGACGCTGTTCGGAGTGAAGGCTCCGACGCTGCGGCGCGGACGCATGGTGAACCAGCTCGCCCGGCAGATCACCGAGCAGGCGCGCGGAGCGCGGGAGTCCGCCGACGACCTCGTGCGCATGCTGGAGACGCACGCCGGTTTCCTCCGGCTCGACGAGACGGCGGAGACGGGCCGTCTGGCGATCGCACGGCGGTCGGTGGAGCTGCTGAAGGCACTCACCCAGGCGTCCGGACAGGGCGCGGCCGGGGCGAAGATGACGGTCGAGGCCCTGGCGGGCTTCGACTTCGGGCAGGTCGGTGCGGACCGCTTCGGCACCTCCGTGAAGCAGGCGCGGGCGGTCGCCCAGGCACTGGACGCGGCGTCGTGGACGACGCTCGAACTCGCCACCGCCGAGGGCCCGGAGGGAGCGGCGCTCCTGGAGTCGCTGCGCAACCGGGCGCGAAGCGATCAGCGGACCAACGACCTGCGGGCCGCGCTGACGCAGACCCAGCGCGAGGTGCTGGACCTCGTCAAGCGCAACCGGGCGGCGGCCGCTCCGCCCCCGGCACCGCGGCCTTCCGCACCCCCCGCACCGCCGAGCCGGGCCGGGGAGATTCCGCTCGACACGGCCAGCAGCCACCCGCCGGTCTCCGAGACCGCCCCGCCGGGCGCGACCACGGGCAGGGCCCGGCGCTCCGGAGGCGGACGGACCACCGTGGCCGGCGCCGTCGCCCGGTTGCGGGCCGAGCTGCAGGAGCTGGAGGCTCAGGAGCCGGGTGCCACGATCGAGATCACCTGGCGCGTGGTCGAATGACGCACTCCACCGCCGCAGGCGTCGCCGTGCAGCTCAATCTCGCGACGATCACCCAGTACCTGACGTCCCAGTCGGCGCTCGCCTCCTCCCTCACGGGCGGCGACAGACGCCGCGTGGTCCTGCTGCGCTCCGCGCCGCGGTGGGACGGGCCCGCCCGGCCGACGTGGGGCGAGGGGCGGACGGCGCGGATCACGGCCGCTCCGTCCCCGCTTGCCGTCCACGAGCTGGTGCTGGACCACCTCGCGGAGCGGGCGGCGGGGCCGGACGTGCTGGTCGTGCTCACCGACCGCGAGCAGAACGAGCTCGACCCGGCGATCCTGGCCAGGGCCCACAAGCGGCGCGTCGAGGTCGTCGACAGCTGGGACGTGGTGCGCGACGCCTTCGGCGCGAAGCACGTGGACCCGCGGCTCAAGGAGGCCAACTGGGCCGGTGAGGCGCTGCTGGACGCGGCGCCCCCGGGCGGCTGGCCCCCCGTGGCCGGTGGCACGCTCTCCCGCCAGGTCGCGCTGTCCGCCCTGGCGCTGCGGCGACTGCGCGTCGGCCGGTACGCGGAGCGGTCCGGGGAGCCGACGGACGCGGCACGGCGGGCGGGCCGGGGCTCCGCGTACGACCCGGTCGACCCGCACACGCTCCTGAGCTGGTCCCTGACGGCGGGCGGGCCGCAGCGGCTGCTCGCACTGCGCGCACCGGAGCGCGCGGGCCTGGCCGCGTTCCTCGGTGAGGAGGAGCAGGCCGGCCCGGCCGGTCGCGCCCTGCTGGCCGTGGTCGAGGCCGAGCACGGCCCCGAGGCCGTCGCCTTCGGGCTGCTGTGCGCGGCCCTGTGGTGCCACGCCGCTCCGGACGCGGCCACCTACACGGCACGCGGCCGGGCCGGGCAGTGGTTCGGCGAGCGGGACGGGAAGCGGCTGACCGACGACGAGGTCGCCGAGCTGGCCTCGGCCCTCGGGCGCGCCGCCGAGGAGTATGTCGGCGCCCTGCTGGCGCGGGCGGCGCGCGGCGCGGACGACGCCGCGGGCGGGCCGGCGTCCGGGGCGGACGACGCCCGCGAGGCGCGGCGCCTCAGCGACATCGTGCTGGACCAGGCGGCGCGGCTCGCCCGGCAGCTCGGCGCGGAGGCGGCGACGGCGGCGAGCCCGCTCCTCCCGGCGGGCCTGGACGCCCGGTTCGCCGCCGTCGGACACGCCCTGGCCGCCGGCCGTCCCGCACCGCTCGCGGAGGCGATGCGGGCGCTGGCCGCCCACCGACGTGCGGGGGGCGAGCAGGCGCGGGTGCGCATCGAGCGGGCCCGTATGGCTCAGCGCCTCACCCGGTGGCTGGCCGGTGAGCCCGGCTCGGAATGCGTCACGGTGGCCGACGCGCTGGAGCGGCACGTGCGGGAGACCGGCTGGGTGGACCGCGCGCTGGAGCACATCGAGGCGGGCGGCGACCCGGAGCCGGCGCTGCGGTCGGCCTACGACGCGCTCGCCGCGCGGGTGCGGGCCCGGCGTCAGGAGATCGACCGGGACTTCGCCCGGCGGCTGGCCACCTGGACGGCCGCCGGTACACCGCCCGGGTCGATGCTGACCGTGGAGACGTTCCTGGACCGCGTGGTGCGGCCGGTGGTCCGCTCCGCGCCGAAGCGGCGGGTGCTCCTGCTCGTGCTGGACGGGATGAGCGCGGCCATAGCGGGTGAGCTGGGTGAGGAGCTGCGCTCCTCCTGGGCCGAGTACGACCCGGTGGACGACGGTCCGCCCCGGCGCCGGGCGATGGCGGCGGCCCTGCCGACGCTCACGGCGGTCTCCCGGACGTCGTTGTTCGCCGGGGCGCTGACGCGTGGCGCGCAGGCGGACGAGAAGCGGCTGTTCCCGTCGTTGCCGCTGTGGGACGGCGCACCGGCCGCCGTCTTCCACAAGGACGACCTGCGCGCCGACAGCGCCGGGGAGACGTTCGGGCCCGCCCTGGCCGACGCGCTCGCCGACGGCCGCACCCATGTGGCCGTGGTGCTGAACGCCGTCGACGACCGGCTGGCCAAGGAGCAGAAGCTGGGCGACGGCGCGTGGCGGGCCGAGCACGTCCCGGCGCTGCTGGAGCTGCTGGACGCCGCCGCCGCCGAGGGCATGGCGGTGCTGCTCACCAGCGACCACGGCCACGTGGTGGACCGGCACGGCGCGAAGGTGGACGCCGCGGAGCCGGGCTCCGCGCGCCACCGCGCCCCCGGCGGCCCGCCGGGAGCGGCGGAAGTGGCACTCGCCGGGCCGCGCGTGGTGTGGCCGGAGACCGGCGACTCGATCGTCGCCCTGTGGGATGCCGACTCCCGTTACACCGCGCGCAAGGCCGGCTACCACGGCGGCGCGTCCCTCGCGGAGTTCTGCATCCCGGTCCTCGCCTTCCTGCCGTTCAACGCCGAGCCGCCCCAGGGGTGGCGCGAGCTGGGCGACCCGTGCCCGGCGTGGTGGTCGGGCAACGGCGCGACGCCGGGCGGCGACGGCACGGTGGCGTCGCCCGTCCGGGCGACGGCGGCGCCGAAGCCCCCGCGGGAACGGCCGACGCGGGCGCAGGAGGAGTTGGCCCAGACCCACGACTCGCTCTTCGAGGTGACGCTGATCCCGGCGGAGGACGAAGGCCGCGCTCTGTTGGCGCCGGCGCTCACGACGCCGCACGAGGCCCTGGTGGCCGCCCTGTTGGCGTCGGATGCCTTCGCCGGGCAGGTCGGCCTGCTCGCCCGCAGACCCCCGGTGGACAAGGTGGAGAAGGCCCTGCTGGCCCTGCTCGACGCGGGCGGCACACTCCCGGTGACGGCCGTGGCGCAGCGCGTCGACTACCCGCAGGGGCGGGCCGACGGCTTCGCCGCGGTCCTGCGCCAACTGCTCAACCACGACGGCGTGCAGGTGCTGGAGATCCTGCCGGACGGCCGCACGCTGCGGCTGGACACCCGGCTGCTGCGCCTGCAGTTCGACCTGTGAGCCGCTCCGGTACCTCCCCGCCCGCTGGCCCGGCCCACGGCCGACGGCGCGGGGCGGGCCGGGACGATGGGACACTGGTGCGCGTGCGTACCGCTGATTCCTCCCGCCCGGTCCCGGCCAGTGCGGCGCGGCGCCGCGCGGTGATCGACGCGCTGCGCCGGGGGGCCGTGCCCGAACAGGGACTTGACCTGCTGGCCACCGGCCTGGACCGATTCGCGTCCGCACTCGACGCGCAGTTGGACGCCGTCGCGTCCGGTGCGTCGGTGTTCAAGGCGGTGCGCGGCGAGTACGGGTCCGGCAAGACGTTCTTCACCCGCTGGCTGGGTGAGCGGGCCAAGCGGCTCGGGTTCGCCGTCGCCGAGATGCAGGTCTCGGAGAACGAGACGCCCCTGCACCGGCTGGAGACCGTCTACCGGCGGCTGACCGAGCGGCTGACGACCGCCAGCTTCCCGCCCAGCGCACTGCGGCCCGTCGTCGACGCGTGGTTCTACGCGTTGGAGGAGGACGCCCTGGCGGCCGGGGCGGGCGAGGACGAGCTGCCCCAGGAGGTCGAGAAGCTGCTGACCGCCCGGCTCGCGGAGGTCTCCCGGCACGCCCCCTCGTTCGCGGCGGCCCTGCGCGGCTACCGGGCGGCGCTCGCCGAGGGGGACGAGGCGGGCGCGGCGGCCGTGCTGGCGTGGCTCGGCGGTCAGCCGCACGTGGCCGCGGCGGCCCGCCGGGCCGCCGGAGTCCGGGGCGACCTCGACCACTTCGGGGCGCTCGGGTTCCTCCAGGGGCTGCTGACCGTACTGCGCGACTCCGGCCACCGCGGGCTGTTCGTCGTCCTCGACGAGGTGGAGACGTTGCAGCGGGTGCGGTCCGACGCCCGGGACAAGGCCCTCAACGCGCTGCGGCAGCTCATCGACGAGGTGCACTCCGGGCGCTTCCCCGGCCTCTACCTGGTGATCACCGGCACCCCGGCCTTCTACGACGGCCAGCAGGGCGTGCAGCGCCTCGCGCCGCTCGCACAGCGGCTGGCCACCGACTTCACCACCGACCCCCGCTTCGACAACCCGCGCGCCGTGCAGCTGCGGCTGCCCGGCTTCACGCCGCAGTCCCTCGTCGCGCTCGGCGTGACCATCCGCGACCTGTACGCGGCCGGCGCCGACGCGCCCGACCGCGTCGCGGCCCGGGCGGACGACGCCTACGTGGCCGACCTCGCGCGAGCGGTCGGCGGCGCCCTGGGCGGCAAGACCGGTGTCGCCCCCCGGCTGTTCCTCAAGAAGCTCGTCGGCGACGTACTCGACCGCGTCGACCAGTTCCCGGACTTCGACCCACGGCGGCACTACGAGCTGACGGTGACGCCCACCGAGCTGACCGACGTCGAGCGGAACATCGCGGCCGCCACCTCGGCGGACGACGTCGAGCTGGACGTGTGATGGCCACCGCGGCCGACCCGGCCGAGCCCCCGGCACGCCCCGGCGCGCCCGACCCGGTGGACCGCCTCGACCCGGTCCTCCTGCACCACGTGGTGAACACTCTGGGCTGGCCCGACCTGCGCCCCCTGCAACGGGCCGCGATCAATCCGCTCCTGGACGGCGAGGACGCGTTGCTCCTCGCGCCGACGGCGGGCGGCAAGACCGAGGCCGCATGCCTTCCGCTGCTGTCCGCGATGGCCGGGCAGCGCTGGACCGGAACCTCGGTGCTCTACCTCTGCCCGCTCAAGGCGCTGCTCAACAACCTCGCCCCCCGCATCGACGCCTACGCCCAGTGGCTCGGCCGCCGGGCGGCGCTGTGGCACGGCGACACCAAGGAGTCGCAGCGGCGGCGGCTGCGCGCGGAGCCGGCCGACGTCCTGCTGACCACCCCCGAGTCGCTGGAAGCCATGCTCATCGGGGCCACCACCGACCACGGGCGCCTCCTCGGCTCCGTCCGCGCCGTCGTCGTGGACGAGGTGCACGCGTTCGCCGGGGACGACCGCGGCTGGCACCTGCTGGCCGTGCTGGAGCGTCTGCAGGGCGTGGTGGGACGGCCCGTCCAGCGCGTCGGGCTCTCCGCCACCGTCGGCAACCCGGAGCAGTTGCTCACCTGGTTGCAGGGATCCGGCGCGGGCAAGCGCACGGGCCGCGTCGTCGCGCCCGGCCTCCCTGCGGCACCGGGCCCCGGGGGTTCGCCCGCGGGGGACGTGGAGCTGGACTACGTCGGCTCGCTGGACAACGCCGCCAAGGTGATCGCCGCCCTGCACCGGGGTGAGAAGCGCCTGGTGTTCTGCGAGTCGCGCAGCCGGGTGGAGCAGCTCGGCGCGGCGCTGCGGGAGCGTGAGGTCACCGTATTCCTGTCGCACGCCTCGCTCTCGGCCGAGGAGCGGCACCGCTCCGAGCAGGCGTTCGCCGAGGCACGGGACTGCGTCATCGTCGCCACCTCCACGCTGGAGCTGGGCATCGACGTGGGCGACCTGGACCGCGTCATCCAGATCGACGCGCCCCACACCGTCTCGGCCTTCCTCCAGCGCATCGGCCGCACCGGCCGACGCCCGGACACCAGCCGCAACTGCCTCTTCCTCACCACCGACCAGGACGCACTCCTCCAGGCCGCGGCCCTGCTCGTGCTGTGGGGACGGGGCTGGGTGGAACCGGTCACCGCGCCGCCCGAGCCGCGCCATCTGGTGGCGCAGCAGCTCATCGCGGCCACGCTCCAGCACCACACGCTCGGCGACAGGGTGTGGCCGGAACAGTGGAACGGCCTCGCGCCGTTCGACCGTTCGGCGGCCCCGATCGTGCGCCACCTCGTGGACGAGGGTTTCCTCGACGAGGACGGCGGACTGCTCTTCGTCGGCCCGGAAGCCGAACGCCGCTTCGGGCGGCGGCACTTCATGGGGCTGACGGCGTCCTTCACCGCGCCGCCCCAGTTCACCGTCGTCTCCGGACGCCGGGACATCGGACGCACCGATCCGAGCGTCCTGACCACGGAGCGGCCCGGTCCACGGCGCCTGCTGCTGGCCGGGCGGAGCTGGCACGTGACGTTCGTCGACTGGACCCGCAAACGCGTCTTCGTCGAACCGGTCGACAGCGGCGGCGTCGCCAAGTGGACGGGTGGCGCCCTGACGGGCCTGTCGCACGCCCTGGCGCGGGCGATGCGCGAGGTGCTGCTCGGCGCCGAGCCACCGGCGTCCGTGACCGGGCGCGCGGCAGCCGGCCTCGCCGCGTGGCGCGAGGACGAGGCACCCCGTCTCGTCCACCCGGGCGGCACGCTCGTGACCCGGCACGGCTCCGACGTCCGTTGGTGGACGTGGGCGGGCTACCGTGCCAACGCGACGCTCGCCGCGACGCTCCGCTCGATCGCCGACCCCGTCCAGCGCCCGACGGACACCTCCGTACGACTCCGCGAGGACCTGACCGCCGCCGACTGGCACGCCGCACGCACCTCCGTGGGCGCCGACACGCCTCTCGTCCTGCCGGACGTCGACCCCCGCGCCGTCACCGGTCTGAAGTTCTCCGCCGCCCTCCCCCACCGTCTGGCCGTGGCGACTCTCGCCGCTCGCCTGGCCGACTTCGAAGGGGCCCGCGCCGCCCTGGCCGAACCGGTCCGCCTGCACGGCGGGCTGTGAGCGCGGCGTCGGACGCGGGTCTCGTCGGCCCCCCGCCGCTCGTCCGGTGGGGCGGGGCGGCCTGGCTCGCGGCCGCTTCTGTGGGTCGGACGGGCGGGGTGGCGGGGTGTCCCCCGTTCTGTTCTCTGCGGCTCCGCAATGGGGCCGCTGGCCTCCAGGCCCGGCCACCCCCGCGTCCGGCCTCCACCGTGCCCGGCCGACCCGGGCTCCGCTCGCCCGAGCCTGGTCGCCGCTCGGCGCACGGGGAAGCGCGCGACCGGATGTGCTCCGGGTGCGCCCTGCGCCTCATGGCCCGTGCGGGGCGGTGGTGTGGGGGGTGTGGGGCGGCTCGGGTGGCTTGTCGGGTGCGGTGTTCCGGTGTGCGGGGTGGTGGCGGTGCCCCCGGGAGTGGAGGTGTGCGTGGGCCCCGGGGTTCCGCGGGGGTCGCGGAGCGCCGGGGCCCGTGTCCCGGTGCGTGGCCGCCCGCCCACCGGGTCGTCTCAGCGGTTCACATCGTGAAGCAGAAAGCGCGGCCGCCGAAGTCCCAGCACTGGATCTGACGGCTGGCGGTGTCGCTGTTGCCACCCCGGTCGGTGACCGTCAGCTCGGCGGTGTAGTTCCGCTGACCGGCCGGGTAGCTGTGCGAGACGGTCACTCCCGAGCCCGAGGACCCGTCACCGAACGACCACGCGTAAGAGGCGATGTCCCCGTCCGGGTCAGTAGAACCCGCCGCGTCGAAATCACACGCCTCGTACCAGCACGAGACCGCGAACTGAGCCGACGGCGCCTCACCCGAGACCCCCGCGGAGACCGTCCGCGTCACCGAGTCCGTCCGACCGGCGTCATCGGTCACCGTCAGCGTCACCTGGTACGAACCCGCCGCCGCGTACGTGTGCGAGGGCCGCACCCCCGAACCACTCTCACCATCACCGAACTCCCACGCGTACGACACGATCGAACCATCCGGATCAGCAGACCCCGACCCATCGAACACACACGTCGTGTCCGACTCCGAACACCGCGCCGAGAACTCCGCCGACGGCTGACCCGGCTCCGGCGCGCCCCCCAGCTCGGTGACGTTCAGCAGCAGGTTCGGCGAGCCGCTGCCCGGGTTGCCGACGACACCCTGCTCGGCGGCCTCCACCACGGCGTCACGCGACTCCCGCGGCGTGGCGTCGGGGTGGCCCTCCAGGTACAGGGCGAGCGCGCCGGCCGCGTGCGGTGACGCCATCGAGGTGCCGCTCATCGTGGCGGACCCGGTGTCGGAGGAGTGGCTGGCCGAGGTGATGTTGCCGCCCGGGGCGAACAGGTCCAGGCAGCGGCCGTGGTTGGAGAAGCTGGAGCGGCCGTCGTTGCGGTCGGTCGAACCGAGGGTGACCGCCTCCGGGACGTCGCCGGGCGAGGTGCCGCAGGCGTCCGTGCTGGAGTTGCCGGCCGCGATGGCGAACTGGATGCCGGCGTCGATGGCCCGCTTGGTCGCCTCGCGCATGGCCTGCGGCTCGGCGTCGGCACCGCCGGAGGTGAGGCTCATGTTGCCCACCGCGGGGCCCTTGGCGTTCTTGGCGACCCAGTCCAGGCCCTCGATGGTGTCCCGGTCGGGCGCCGACCCGTCGCAGCCCAGCACGCGCACCGCGACGAGGTCCACCTTCTTGGCGACGCCGTACTCCTTGCCGCCGATGGTGCCCGCGACGTGCGTGCCGTGGCCGTTGCAGTCCTGAGCGGTGCCGTCCTCGTCGACGAAGTCGTAGCCGTGGGAGGCCCGGCCCTCGAAGGTCTGGTGGGTGGTGCGGATGCCGGAGTCCAGGACGTAGGCGGTCACGCCCTCGCCGGTGCCGGGGTAGGCGTAGGCGCTGTCCTGCTCGCCGTCGACCCGGTCCAGGCCCCAGGACGGCGGGTTCGGCTGGGTGCCCGCGTCGGCGGCGCGCACCAGGAGCGACTGCTGCACGTACCGGACCTGCGGGTCGGCCGCCAGCCGCTTCGCCTGGTCGGCCGTCATGTCGGCGGCGAAGCCGCGCAGCACCGCGCTGTAGACGCTCTCGACGGAGCCGCCGTACCGCGCCACCAGGTCCTCCGCCTGGGTCGACACCCGCGTCTCGGCGCTCGCGGCGAGTGAGGTCCCGCCCTCCAGGACCACGATGTACTGGCCCTCGATCGCGCCCGGTGCGCCCGCGTTGATCACGGCGCCCTCGGCCGCCTGCGCGGTGGCCGGCAGGGCGACGCCCACCAGGGCGGCGGTGGCGGCCAGTCCTGTGCACCAGGCCGTCAACCGTCGTCGGTACGTTCGGACGGGTTTCATCCATGCCTCCGTATCGGTGCCACTGCCACGGCGCCGCTCGGCCGTGGTGCGGCACCACCATGGGGGGGCGCGCCGGAGGGGAACAATCCAGGGTTCGGTAGGTAGGTGACTACGTAACGGGTGCGGCCCGGCCGTACGTGTCCCTGAAGGCGTGCGGGTGTGGCGTGGGGTGCGGCTGCCCGGGTGGGGCGGGCCGCAGGCCCCGGCGCACGCGTCCGGGGCCACCCCGTGACGGCGCCCGGTCCGTCGCACCGCAGACGCGCGCCTCCGCGGCGGCCTCCGGCCCGGGGGGCCGCCCCGGACGCGGGGCCGGGGTCCGGGCACCGCCGCGCGCCCGCCGCTCTTCCCGGGCCGTGACGCCGCGAGGTGGTCGCCGTGGGACGCGCGGGAGCGGCGGGCCGGGGGCGGGCGAACCGGGGCGCCGGGTCAGCGGACGGCGCCGTCCAGCAGGGGGGCGAGTTCGGCGGCCACGGTGGTGAGGGCCCGGGTGTCGCGTTCGGCGCGGGCGATGAGGAGGGCGCCCTCCAGGGCGCTGATCATGAGGGTGGCGTGGGCGTGGGCGCGTTCGGGGGGCACGCCCATGCCGCGCAGGGCCTCGGCCACCGGGCCGGTCCAGGCGGCGAACGCCTCGGCGGCGGCCGTGCGCGTGGAGTCGGTGGACCGGGCGCAGTCGGCCGTCGCCGCCGCCACCGGGCAGCCGGAGGCGAAGCCGACCGCGTGGAACTCCGCCGTCCACTGGGAGACCATCGCGGCGAACAGGCCGCTCGGCGTGGGGGTGTCCATGGCGGCGAGGAACTTCGCGACCCGCTTGCCCGCGTACCGGCCGGCCCAGGCCACGGCCTCGTTGACGAGCTGCTCCTTGCCGCCGGGGAAGTAGTGCTGGAGCGAGCCGCGGGGGGCGCCGGCGTGCTCGGCGACGTCGCGCATGCCGGTGGCGGCGACGCCGTCGCGCCGGATGAGCTGGGCGGCGCTGAAGACCATCCGTTCGCGCGGCTTCCGCTCGGGGACCGCCATGACCGCCCTTCCACTGGCTGACGCGAATGCGTCCAGCCTATCTATGACACTCGTCATAGTAGCCGTTACTATGACGGCCGTCATGGACGAAAGGCGGTGCGCGGTGATGGTGGGTTTCCTCGGGCTCGGTGTGATGGGCCGGCCCATGGCGCTCAATCTGGCCCGGGCGGGCACGGAGCTGGTGGTCTGGAACCGCACCCCCGAGCGGTGCGAGCCGGTGCGGGCGGCGGGCGCGCAGGTGGCGGAGAGCGCGGCGGAGGTGTTCGCCCGGTCGGACGTGGTGCTGCTGATGCTGTCCGACGACGCGGCGATCGACGCGGTCCTGGCCCGGGGCACGGCGGAGTTCGCCGGGCGTGTCGCCGGGCGCACGGTGGTGCAGATGGGGACGGCGTCGCCGCCGTACGCGCGGCTGCTGGAGGCCGAGGTGCGCGCGGCGGGCGGCCGCTTCGTGGAGGCGCCGGTCTCCGGTTCCCGCGTCCCGGCGGAGACGGGGCAGCTCGTCGCCCTGCTGGCCGGGGAGGAGGAGGCGGTGAAGGAGGTGCGTGAACTGCTGGGGCCGATGTGCCGGGAGGCTTTCGACTGCGGCCCGGTGCCCAACGGTTCGCTGATGAAGCTGTCGGTCAACCTGTTCCTGATCACGATGGTCACCGGACTGACGGAGTCGTTCCACTTCGCGGAGCGGCACGGGGTGGACACCGAGCGGTTCCTCCAGGTGCTGGACGTCGGGCCGATGGCCAGCCCGGTGTCGCGGATGAAGGCGCCCAAGCTGCTCGCGCAGGACTTCGACGCGCAGGCGGCCGCCATCGACGTGCTCAAGAACAACCGGCTGATCGCCGAGGCGGCCCGGGACGCGGACGTGGCCGTGCCGCTGCTGGACGTCTGCCACGCCCTGTTCGGCGAGACGGTGGCGCAGGGGCACGAGCGGGAGGACATGGTGGCGGTGCTGCACGCGCTGCGGACGCGCACCGACGCCCTGCGCGGAGCCTGACGCCCCGGCGGGGGCGGGGCGTCGGCCGGGGGCGGCGGGGAGCGGTGCGGACGCGGGGCCGTCAGCCGGGGGGCGGCGGGGCCGTCAGCCGGGGGCGGGGCGGGCGTAGGCTGGAAGCATGTCCGGCCGCAGGCCCGCCTCGCAGCCCCGCCGTGAGCGCCGGTACTTCGCGCTGATGGCGGTGTGCCTGGCGCTGTTCGTCGGAGCCGGGTTCGTCGTGCGGCACCTCTCGGTGCCGCTGGCCGTCGCGATGTGCGTGGTCGCCGCCCTGATCCCGCCGGTCGCCGCCGTCGCGGCCAACCGCCGGGAGCCGTCCGACACCTGGTGGGACGAGGACGGCTCCTGAACCCTGTCCGACCGTTTCCGCCGGGTCCGCTGCATCTGGCGCCGCCCCTCGCCGCGTTGCCGGGCACGTCCGTGTACGCCCGGTACGACGGCCGCCCTCCACCCTCCGCCCTGCGGCGCACGGCGCCAGACGCCGCTGCCCGATGCCACGCGAAGGGCCGGCCAGAACCTGGCCCGCCGCCCCGCCCCTACGGGCCGGCCAGGGTGGCCACGAGGACGGCCTTGATCGTGTGCATGCGGTTCTCGGCCTGGTCGAAGACCACGGAGTGCGCCGACTCGAAGACCTCGTCCGTCACCTCCAGGGACGTGAGCCCGTGCCGCGCGTGGATCTCGCGGCCGACGCCGGTGCCCAGGTCGTGGTAGGCGGGCAGGCAGTGCAGGAACCGCACGTCGGGGTTGCCGGTGGCGCGCAGGACGTCCAGGGTGACGGCGTAGGGGGCCAGCAGCTGGATGCGCTCGTCCCACACCGCCGCGGGCTCGCCCATGGAGACCCACACGTCGGTGGCCACGAAGTGGGCGCCGCGCACCGCCTCGGTGACGTCCTCGGTGAGCGTGAGGCGGGCGCCCGTCTCCTTGGCCAGCTCCTGCGCGCGGTCGACGACGTCCTGGCGCGGCCACAGGGTGCGCGGGGCGGCGACGCGCACGTCCATGCCCAGCAGGGCGCCGGTGACGAGGTAGGAGTTGCCCATGTTGGAGCGCGCGTCGCCGAGGTAGGCGTAGGCGGTCGCGCTCAGCGGGCGGTCCGCGCCGTGCTCGGTCATGGTGAGGGCGTCGGCGAGCATCTGGGTGGGGTGCCAGTCGTCGGTGAGGCCGTTGTAGACCGGCACGCCGGCGTGGGCGGCCAGCTCCTCCACCACCTGCTGGCCGCTTCCCCGGTACTCGATGGCGTCGAACATCCTGCCCAGCACCCGGGCGGTGTCCTTGACGGACTCCTTGTGGCCGAGCTGGGAGCCGGAGGGGTCCAGGTAGGTGGTGTGCGCCCCCTGGTCGGCGGCGGCCACCTCGAACGCGCACCGGGTGCGGGTGGAGGTCTTCTCGAAGAGGAGGGCGATGTGGCGGCCCCGCAGGCGCGGCGTCTCCGTACCCAGCCGCTTGGCCGCCTTGAGTTCGGCGGCGAGCCGGATCAGCGCGCGGAACTCCTCGGGAGCGAAGTCGAGCTCCTTGAGGAAGTGGCGGCCGGTGAGGTCTGTCGCCATGGGAGGCTCCTCGGTCACGTGCGGGAAACACCGGAAGTATATACGTGGCGACGTATCCCTATGCAGTGCCCCCCGCGCGGGGGCTCACGGCGTCCCCGCGACCGGGTCCCGATGCACCGGGCAGCTCATGCAGCGCGGGCCGCCCCGGCCGCGCCCCAGCTCGCTGCCCGGGATCTCCACCACCTCGATGCCCTGCTTGCGCAGGTGCGTGTTGGTGGTGACGTTGCGCTCGTAGGCCAGGACGACGCCGGGCTCCAGGGCGAGCACGTTGCACCCGTCGTCCCACTGCTCGCGTTCGGCCGAGCGCACGTCCTGCACGGGCGTCAGCACCCGGATGGCGTCCAGGCCGAGCGCGGCGGCGATGGCGCGGTGCATGTGCTCCGGCGGGTGCCCGGTGACCTTCAGCTCCTCCCCCGAGGCGGCCGGCTCGATGGTGTACGAGCGCAGCATGCCCAGCCCCGCGTACTGGGTGAAGGTGTCGCCGTCGATCATCGTCATCACGGTGTCCAGGTGCATGAAGGAACGCCGCTTGGGCATGTCCAGGGCCACGATCGTACGGGCGGAACCGGCGTCGAAGAGCGCCTTGGCCAGCATCTCCACCGCCTGCGGGGTGGTGCGTTCACTCATCCCGACCAGCACGGCGCCGTTGCCGATGACCAGCACGTCGCCGCCCTCGATCGTCGACGGGTGCGTGCTCTCGCCGCTGGACCAGAAGCTGAACGAAGACCCGGTGAACAGCGGGTGGTGGTGGTAGACGGCTTCGAAGTGCACCGTCTCGCGCTGCCGGGCGGGCCAGCGCATGGCGTTGATCGCCACGCCGTCGTACACCCACGCGGAGGTGTCGCGGGTGAAGAGGTGGTTGGGCAGCGGGCTCAGCAGGAAGTCGTCCGGGTCGGTGACGTGGAAGCGGACGGAGACGGGCTCGGCGTGCCGCTCCAAAAACTCGCGCTTGGTCTCGCCGCCGACCAGCGCCCGGGCCAGCTCCGGCGAGGACAGCTCGGCGTAGGCGGCGCGCAGGTGGTCGGCGGCGAGCGGACCGTAGGCGTTGTCGTCGAACACGCGCTCCAGCACCAGCGCGCGGGCGGCGGGGACGTCGAGGGTCTCGGCCAGCAGGTCCGCGAACAGGTGCACCTCCACCCCGCGCTCGCGCAGCACGTCGGCGAAGGTGTCGTGCTCCTGGCGGGCGCGCTGGACCCACAGGACGTCGTCGAAGAGCAGGTCGTCCTTGTTGGTGGGGGTGAGCCGCTTCAGCTCCAGCCCCGGCCGGTGCAGGATGACGCGGCGCAGCCGCCCGGCCTCGGAGTCGACGTGGAATCCCATGCCCTCATCCTGTCCGAGCCCACCGCGCCCCGCCCACGGCTTCGGCCAGGTTGACGCGTCCGCTCCCCCGTGTCCGCATTCCGCCGCTCCGCGGGCCGCGCTCCCCGCCGCCGCGCGGACGGGCCCGCCGTCAGCGGGCGATGGGCGCGACCGCCGGGGCGGCCAGGGCCAGGTAGTCCGGGACGGCCAGCGCGACGGAGAGGTCCAGCCGACCGGCGTTGAAGAAGATCTCCGGCTGGCTCGGCAGGCCGGCGTCGACCAGCAGGTCCAGCTCCGCGGCGAAGGCGAACGGCACGATGGACCCGCTGACGCTGCCGCCCAGCCGCTCGGCCACGCCGCGGGTGGCGAAGGCGGCGCCGCGGGCCCCGTACCGGGCGGCCACGGCCGGCAGGTCGACGCGGCGGTCGCCGGGGACGACGGCGAGCACGTACCGCCGCGACCGCTTGCCCGTGGCCACACGCACCACCAGCGACTTGGCCGCCTGCTCCAGCGGGTGCCCGCGCAGCCGGCTGGCGGCCTCGGTGCGGCCCTCGGGCGGGTGCGGGATCGTCCGGTAGGGCACGGCACGGGTGCGGAAGAGGTGGATGAGCCGCTCGCAGACGTCGTGGCCGTCCGCCGTCGGCGGCCGGGCGCCGGGCAGGGCGGGCTCGGGGGCGTGGGCGGGGGGACGGGCGACCTGCATGATGCCTCCGCGGGGCGCGGGGGGAGGCCCGGCCGTGCGAGGCGACCGGGGACGAGCGGGACGTGCCCAGGGGACCGGTCGGCGGTGTCGCCCCGCTCGCGCCCCGCTCGCGCCCCGCTCGCGCCGTCCGGCACCCCGCCGCGCCGCCCGTCCCGTGCGGCCCCGGTCGGTGGACGGCCGGGTCGGCCGCCGGGGGCCCGGTCGGGAGGCCGACGGGTGGCGGTGAGGTGCCCGCCGGGAGGGTCAGCGCGTGGCGAGGGCGGTGGCGGTCGCGGCGATGTCGGACGGGCCGACGCGGCAGCAGCCGCCGACGAGCCGCGCGCCCGCGTCCCGCCAGTGGGGCGCCCGCGCGGCCGCGTACGTGCCCGGCCCCCGCCAGGCGCCGCGGGTGGCGTCCCAGCCCTCGCCGCTGTTGGGGTAGGCGACGGCGGGCTTGCCGGTGGCCGCCGTGGCCGCCGCCACCGCGGGCGCCACGTCCCGGGGCGCACAGCAGTTGACGCCGACCGCGACCACCTGGTCGTTCCCGGCGGCCACCGCGAAGGCCTCCGGCAGCGGCTGCCCGGCCCGGGTGCGCTCCCCGGCGACGGTGTAGCTCAGCCACACCGGGACGCCGCAGCCCTCGGCGGCGCGCAGCAGGGCCTCGGCCTCCCGCACGTCCGGGACCGTCTCCAGCGCGAGCACGTCCGGCTCCGCCGCCGCCAGCGCCTCGATGCGCGGCCGGTGGAAGGCCGTCAGCTCCGCGGTCGTCCGCCCGTAGCGGCCGCGGTACTCGCTGCCGTCGGCGAGCACCGCGCCGTAGGGGCCGACGGACGCGGCCACGTACACGGCGTGCCCGTCCGCCGCGGCGCGGGCCAGGTGGACGCTGCGCGCGAACAGCCCGGCGGCCGTCCGCCGGGGCACGCCCCGGCGGGCGAAGCCCTCGAACGACGCCTGGTAGCTGGCGGTGATCAGCACCCGCGCCCCCGCCGCGACGTAGGCCGCGTGGGCGGCCCGGAGCTGCTCCGGCGCGTCGGCCAGCAGCCGGGCGGACCACAGCGCGTCGGTCAGGTCGCAGCCCTGGTCGGCGAGCTGGTTGGACAGGCCGCCGTCCAGGACGAGCGTCTCGCGGGCCAGGGCGGCGTTCAGCGGGGACGCGGGGCGGCTCACGCGAGCTGGGACTGGACCTGGGAGGAGATCAGCTCCAGGTGGTCCAGGTCGGCCAGGTCGAGCATCTGGAGGTAGACGCGCGAGGAGCCGGTCTCGGCGTACCGGCCGATCTTGTCCACCACCTCGGCCGGCGACCCGGCCAGCCCGTTCTCCTTCAGCTCGGCCACCTCCCGGCCGATGGCGGCGGCCCGGCGGGCCACCTCGGCGTCGTCCCGGCCGACGCAGGCCACCAGCGCGTTGGAGTACACCAGCTCGTCCGCGTCGCGTCCGGCCTCGGTGGCCGCCGCCCGCACCCGGGCGAACTGGCGGGCGGTGTCGTCGAGGGAGGCGAAGGGGATGTTGAACTCGTCGGCGTAGCGGGCGGCCAGCCGGGGCGTGCGCGTCGCCCCCAGCCCGCCGACCAGGACCGGCACCTTAGCCTGCGCGGGCTTGGGCAGCGCGGGCGAGTCGGCGAGCTGGTAGTGGGCGCCGTCGTAGCTGAAGGTCTGGCCGGCGGGCGTGTTCCACAGGCCGGTGACGATGGCGAGCTGCTCCTCCAGCCGGCTGAACTTCTCCTTCGGGAAGGGGATGCCGTAGGCGGTGTGCTCCGCCTCGAACCAGCCCGTGCCCAGGCCGAACTCCACGCGGCCCCCGGACATCGCGTCCACCTGCGCGACCTGGATGGCCAGCACGCCGGGCAGCCGGAAGGTGCCGGCCGTCATCAGGGTGCCGAGCCGGATGCGGCTGGTCTCCCGGGCGAGCCCCGCGAGGGTGATCCACGCGTCGGTGGGGCCGGGCAGGCCGTCCGAGTCCCCCATCGCGAGGTAGTGGTCCGAGCGGAAGAAGGCGTCGAACCCGAGGTCCTCGGTGGCCTTGGCCACGGCGAGCAGCGTGTCGTAGTCGGCCCCCTGCTGGGGCTCGGTGAAGATGCGCAGTTCCATGGCCCCATGGTGTCAGCCGCGCGCGGCGCCCCGGCCCCACTCCGCCCGTGTCCTCCCTTCCCTCGTGGCCCTGTCCGGCCCCGGGCGAGAGGCACATCCCGGCTCCCGCCTGGGGCCGGAGAGGGCCGTCGGCGCGTACGCACCCCTCCGAGGGGCCCGGGCGGGTGCCGACGGCTCCGGCGCCGCGCCGCGGACCCGTCGCCGCCCGCCCGCCCCGGCCGGGCACCGGGCGCGGGCGACCACGGTCGGCACGGCGTCGCCGTCCGATGACGGCAGGACCGCCCGCCTCACGCGCCGATGGCGGACCCCTCACCGCCCGGTCGGGGAACACGGCACCGGCACGCACCGCCTCCGGGCCGTACCGCCAATTCGCCGGTCCGATCCCCGTCGCGCACGGGGGCGCTGCGCGGCCGAAGGGCTCCTGCGCGCCCTCGGCTGCGGTGTGCTGCGCGCCGACGCGAGACGTCGACGCGCAGCACACGTGTGCCCGGCAGGTGGTGGGTCAGCCGAAGCAGTGCAGGGTCTCGTCGAAGTTCGCGCAGCGCCAGCCGAACCACCAGTAGCAGGCGTCTCCGGAGATCCTCAGGCAGTAGTTGCTGCCGTAGATCCCGATGGTCAGGTCCGCCTTCGCCACCCCGACGCTGGGGCTGAAGGTGACACTGGAGTGTTCGCGCGAGAGCACGTACTGGGTCTTCCAGACGATCTCGCCGGCCACCTTCAGGTAGGCGGTCAGCGTGGCCGACCAGTTCTGTCCGGGGCAGAACTCGCCCTGGATCCCGACGACGACCGGGCCGACGACGGAGAACTCGTAGGGGCCCACCGAGTAGCAACCGTTGGACTGCTGCACCGGCGCCGGCCGTCCCACCTCCACCCTGTCGGGCGGGTCCTCGTGGTAGTCCTGCGCCTTGCGGATGTAGTCCGACTTCATCTCCTGCGCGCCCACCGCAGGCCGGCCCTCCTCGGCACGGTGCTCGCTGGCCAGCTCGGCCAGGCGCTCCCACGTACTGTGCGGCACACCCTCCAGAGCGGCTTCCGGATCTGAGATCGCCATGATCGTCTCCTTTTCTTCTGGAAGACACGGGAACTGTCGTATTGCCACGGAAGTAACCAGTCAGCAAAAGCGCGGTGACCTGACGGAGCAATTGACGCCTCCGATCCGCCTGTCACCGGAATTCTTTCGTGCTCACACACGAACCACCCTGGAACCGTTCCACCAGGGGTAACGACATTTCCGGACAGCCGCACTCTGCTCGACCACGACACCGGACACCACTCACGAACAGCCCCGACAACGAGGTCGACAGAACTTTTGGCCAGCTCACGCCATTCACACCTGGCACTCCATGGCAACTAATGAATCAATGCCCACCCGAAGAGATCATTTACCCTATTACTATTGTAATTCTTTTTACCCGGGCACCGGAGGTTCACAGTCCCGCATGAGGGAATGCGAAATGAGCGTCTGTTCACCTGGGTTCCGTTGCGCGCCCCCGTACGGTGCGGCGCAACCGCCGGTGACCGCCCCCGCCTCCGGGCGACCGGCCCGCGCGGACCGGAGGCTCGGCGCGGTGGCCCGGTCCGGTGGAGGGCGACACCGGCCGCCCTCGGCCAGGGGTGCTCCGTGGTCCGCGAGGGCGCGACGATGGAAGGCCCTCGCCGGCATCTGGAAAGATGTGGGGTATGGACGTGCGAAGCAGGAACCACGTGAGGGTGACCGGACGGGTCGGCGGGCCGGTGGTGATGCTCGCGCACGGGTTCGGGTGCGACCAGAATCTGTGGCGCCTGGTGGCGCCGAGGCTGGAGCGCGGTTTCACCGTGGTCCTCTTCGACCACGTGGGCTTCGGTAACTCGGACCTCTCGGCGTGGGACCGCGAGCGCTACTCGTCCATGGACGGCTACGCCGCCGACGTGCTGGAGCTGTGCCGGGAGCTGGCGCTCGGCCCGGTGACGTTCGTGGGGCACTCGGTGAGCGCGATGATGGGTGTGCTGGCCGCCGCCCGGGAGCCCGAGGCGTTCGCCGGTCTGGTGCTGCTCGCTCCCTCGCCGTGTTTCATCGACGATCCGGACGCCGGTTACCGGGGCGGGTTCAGCGCCGAGGACATCGACGAGCTGCTGGAGTCGCTGGACGCGAACTACCTGGGCTGGTCGGGCGCCATGGCTCCGGTGATCATGGGGAACCCGGACCGGCCGGAGCTGGGTGAGGAGCTGACCAACAGCTTCTGCCGCACCGACCCGGAGATCGCCCGCGTCTTCGCCCGGGTGACCTTCCTGTCCGACAACCGCGAAGATCTGGCGCGGGTCGAAGTGCCCACGCTGGTCGCCCAGTGTTCCACCGATGCGATCGCCCCGCCGGAGGTGGGCGCGTTCGTGCATGCCCAGATGCCGGGGAGCCGACTGGTCACGCTGAACGCGACGGGGCACTGCCCCCAGCTCGCCGCCCCGGAGGAGACCGCCGCGGCGATCGCCGCCTTCGCGGAAGCCTGCGGATGACGCCCCAGGTCGGCGACGGAGAAGAGGGCGACCGCAGATGCCGTCGGCCGGTGGATGAACAGGCGCAGTTCTCCACACTGCTGGAGGACAGCGTCGAGGACCTGTACGAGCACGCGCCGTGCGGCTACCTGTCCACCCTGCTGGACGGCCGGATCGCGAAGGTCAACACCACGCTGCTGAACTGGCTCGGCTACGAGCGCGGTGACCTGGTGGGCCGCAGGCACTTCTCCGACCTGCTGACCGTCGGCGGCCGGCTGTACCACGAGACCCACTTCGCCCCGCTGCTCAGGATGCAGGGCGAGGTCAGCGGCATCGCTTTGGAGCTCAGGAGAGCCGATGGCTCCCGCCTGCCGGTCATGGTCACCTCGACGGTGAAAACCGGCAGCGACGGGCAGCCCCTGCTGATCCGCACCACCGTCTTCGACGCCCGTGACCGCCGTGCCTACGAGACGGAACTGCTGCGCGCCCGCAGGGAAGCCGACGAGGAACGCGACCGCCTCCGGCGTGTGACCGCCACCCTCCAGCAGACGCTGCTGCCGCCGAAACTCGCGACCGTCCCCGGTCTGGAGGTCGCCGCGCACTACCACATCGCCTCCCTGGACGAGGTCGGTGGCGACTTCTACGACCTTTTCCCCCTCGCCGCCGGAGCCTGGGGCATGTTCCTGGGAGACGTCTGCGGCAAAGGAGCCGCCGCGGCGGCCGTCACCTCGCTGGCCCGCTACACCCTGCGGGCCACCGCCGTCTACGACCCCGACCCGGCCGCCGTCCTCGGCAATCTGAACACGGTCATGAACCAGGAGTACGGCGGGACCGAACCGAAGTTCTGCACCGTCGTCTTCGGCCTGCTCACCCCCGACCCCGACCGGGGCGGCTTCCGCATCACCCTGGCCAGCGGCGGACACCCGCCGGCACTGCTGATGCGCGCGGACGGCACCGCCGACTACCTGCCGACCCCCGGCGGGCAGCTCATCGGCATCCTGCCCGACGCCCACATCGCCACCACCGCCGTCCACCTGGCCTCCGGCGACACCCTGCTCCTGCACACCGACGGCCTGACCGAAGCCCACACGGCCACCGTCGGCGAGGGCCGGTACGGCGACGACGCCCTCCTCGACTTCGGACGCGCCCTCGCCCCCGCCACCGCGTCGGGCACCGTCGGGGCGATCCGCGACCTGCTCGACACCTTCGGCAGCGGCGTGCACGACGACACCGCCGTCCTGGCCGTCCACGTACCCCCGGCCTAGCGGTGTGGCGCAGCAGTGTCCAGGCGACCGGCCCGCCACGCCGGCGCCGCCGCCCGCGGCGTGGTCAGCGAACCGGTCGGGAACCCGGGCCGCCGCAACGCGCCCGGACCATCTCGTCTCGCACGGCACGCGGGACACCGCGCCGGAACCGTCGGCGTGCGGCCGGCCGTGCCGGACGGCCGACCCGGGCCGCGCCGGACGGGCCGGGCCGGGCCGACTACGGCAGGCGGTGGAGAAGGGCGGCGGCGCGGGTGGCGACGTCACCGGTGGCGTCCAGGGCGTCCAGGCAGTGCCAGTAGAGGGACTCCTCCTCGGTGTGCGCGGCCACCTCGATGAGCGTGGTGGCCAGTTCGCCCAGGAGCCCGGCGAGTTCACGCAGGGCGCGGCGGGGTTCGCGGACCGCGGTGAGGCGGGTGGCGCGGACTTCGGCCACCCCGGCGACGCGGGCGCCGCGTACCCCCGCCGCGCGCAGGGCGGTCGCCTCCGCGCGGGCCTGCGGCGGGCCGCACCGGGCCAGCAGGCCGCCCACCGCCTGGGCCAGCGCCTGGGCCTGCCAGGCCTCCGCCACGATCTGCGCGCCGTCCCCGCAGCGGGCCAGTGCCGCCCGGTTGGCGCTGATGAGCCGTACCGCATCCATCGGTCCTCTCCGTGAGCCACGCGCCTCGCGCTCTCGTGCCCCACGGTGGCCCGGGCCGCTCCGGCGCGCCACCACGGCCCCGGAACCGGTGGACAACCGCCCGGTTGTGGACAACCGCGTCACTCTGGAGAGGGGTTCGGCGGTTGTCTGACGGGGAAGCGCGACTCGTTGCGGTCGATCTTCGCGTCCAGGGCCGCCAGCGCGTCCACGTCGAGCACCTCGCAGAACTGCAGCAGGTAGGCGAGCACGTCGGCGACCTCGTCCCGCACCCGGGCCGCCCGCTCCGGATCGGCCATGACCGCGGCCGACTCCTCGGGGGTGAGCCACTGGAAGATCTCCAGCAGCTCGCCCGCCTCCACACTCAGCGCGGCGGCGAGGTTTGCGGGATTGTGGTAGCGCCGCCAGTCACGCGCCGCGGCGAAGGCGGCCAGGCGCCGTTGCCGGCGGGCGAGTTCGCCCTGCTCGTTCACCGGTCGCTGACCTCCGTGCCCGCGGGGGTGATCAGGAAGACGTCGGTGTCCACCCGGCGCATCCCACCGCCCAGGCCGAACACCACCCCGCTGGCGAAGTCCAGTACGCGCCGCGCCACGTCGCCCTCCACCGCGCTCAGGTCGAGCAGGACCGGCACCCGCGTCATCAGGTGCTCGGCGACGCCCCGCGCGTCCGCGAAGGACTGCACCCGGATCACGACCAACTGCCGCGCCTGCTGGGCCGGTTGGTCGTCGGCGAGGTCCCCGGAGGCTGCGGTCAGATGGGGAACGGTGCTCCACGACCCCCACGTCTGGCCACCGCGCAACGGTACGACTTCGGCCAGTCCGTCCCAGGACTCTTCCGTGGCGTCGCTCGATATCCGCATTCCGCGAGTGTAGGAAAAACCCGGGCTTTCCCGTGCAGACCGCGGCCGTGTCGCGCGGATAGTGATCGGGAAGGGTACGCGCCGCGGGCCCGCGCGTCACGGCGGCGTCAGCAACGCGGTCTCCCCGGGGGCGATGTCCAGCCGCAGCACGTCCGTGCCGCCGGGCCGGAACAGCGCCACCTCGCCCTGCGCCAGCGCGCCCACGACGCGGCCGGCCGGCGTGCCGAGCACCGGCGTGACGGCGTCCGCGTACCTGGCGTCCAGCACCAGGACGGCGTCCAGCCGCTGCCAGTGCCGGGAGCGGGCGGGCGGGCGCCGGGTGACGTGCACGACCGTGCTCCAGGGCCCGTCGGCCGCGGTGGCCGCCGGCGGGGTGCGCAGGTCCGTCACCAGGGCGCGCGGCCCGGCTCCCACCCCGGGCGGGGTCCCCGGCGCACCCGGGGGGCCGCCCGCGTCCCCGGTGACCTGGAGCCGGTCGCCGCAGGCCGCCCGCAGCGGCGTCCACAGGGACGGACTGCGGGTCGCGGCGGTCACCGCGGCGCCGACGGCGACCAGCCGGCAGGCCAGCAGGCGACCGAACAGCGACTCCCCCAACACGCCGACGCGGGTGCCGCCGGGGCCGAGGCCGGGCAGGGCGACGGGGGCGCCCTGCCGGTCGGTGCCCAGGTGGATGCCGCCGGGCGCGTCGCGCAGGGCGAAGGGGGCGGGCGCGGACGGTCCGGCGGCCCGCGGCGTGCTGCCGGTCGTCCAGCGGGCGGCGGGGAGCACGCCGAGTGCGGGCAGGGCGCCGGAGCGCTGGGCGGTCGACCGGGCTCCGCGGGCCCGCCCGGGGCGAGCGCGCCGCCGCCCCCGCGGGGGGCTCGGCGGCTCCGGGGCCCCGGAGCGCTGCCCGGGGGCTCCGGCCGCGTCCGGCGCGGTGACGGGCGGGGTGCGCGGGGTGCGCGGAGTGGTCGTCCGGAAGGGGTTCAGCACGCGTCGGCCTCCGTCGCGAAGCCCGTGGCCGCCGCGAGCGACCGGGGCGGGTGGGCCAGGGGCAGGGTGGCGGCCAGGCCGGTGCGCTGCTCCCCCGTCAGCGCCCGCAGGGGGCCGTGTTCCAGCAGGCGGTCGCGGATCTCCGCCGCGCGCTGCGGCACGCTGTCCACGAGCCGCAGCGCCGCGCGCACCTCCGGGTGGCCGCCCGCGCGGCTGACCGTCGCGGCGGCCACGGTGCGCTCGGTGCCGCCGAGGGCCGCGCCCGCCGCCGTCAGCAGCCCGGCCCAGTCCTCGGCGGTGGCGACGTGGGCGGCCAGGGTGCAGTGGGTGGAGCCGTGGGCCGTGAAGCTGTCGGGCAGTTCCTGGCTGCTGCCGCCTCCGCCCGGGTCGCCGGGGCCGCGCAGCAGTTCGCGCAGGGCGGCGGCGGACAGCGGTTCGGCGGGGACGTGGGCGGCGGCGAGGCGGGCCCGCAGCCGGGCCGTCGCGCCCACCAGCGCGGCGCGGGCGCCGGGCGCGCCGCCGCCGCGGGCCTCGGCCACCTCGGGGGCCTCCCAGGGCTCGTACCGCAGGACGAGGTGGGCGCGCACGGCGACCGGGGCGTGCGCCCGGGGCAGGTGGCGGTAGGCGAGGGTGGGCTCGAAGCGCCGGTGGAAGTCCCAGGCGGGCAGCCCGAACTGCTCGACGAGGAGTTGGACGGCGGCGGGCCGGGCGGCGTCCCGGGCGAGCCAGTCGTCCAGCAGGCCGACGGGCAGGTCGGGCAGCGTCCGCGGCGGCAGGGCCAGGGCGGCGGCGTACCCGCGTCCGTCGCACAGCACGCCCAGGGGCGGCCCGTTGCGCCCGGTGGCTTCGCCGACCTCCAGCGCGGGGAGGAGCGTGGCGGCGAGCCCGAGGTCCGGGTCCGGCCGCTCGACGCCGTCCGGGGCGAAGGCGTCACGGCGCAGCCGTGCGGCCAGGTGGGCGTCGGCCCAGCGACCGCGCAGCCGCAGCAGGCCGGCCGTGGCCGTGGCGACGCCGGCGGCGGCCAGGGCCCACCGCTGGGGGCCGTCCAGCGCGGCGGCCGCCAGGCCGCAGCCGAGCGCGGTCTGCACCGCCACGACCCGGGCCCTGCCGAACCCCCGCCGGGTGCTCGTCGTCATGCCGCCTCCCCTTCGCCTTCGCCGCCGGCGCTTTCGCCGGAGCCGCCCGGGCCGTCCCCGGCGCCGCCCGGGCCGTCCGCCTCGCCCGGGCCGTCCGCGTCCCGCGCGCCGCCGTCCCCGGCCTCCCCGTCCGCGCCGCCGCCCGGCGGGGCGCCGCCGGGTTCCCCGGTGTCCGCGCTTCCCCGGTGCTCCACCGCGGCGGCCCGGGGGTCGAGGACCGGCCCGTGCGGCAGCAGGGCGACGTAGCTCCTGGGCACCGCCGGGGCCTCGCCGGGGGCGTAGCGCAGCCGCTCGACGGCCTCCGGGGAGGCGAACGCGTACGCGGTGCCGCCGTCGGTGACGAGGGTGTAGGTGCCGCCTGTCCCCGCCGACGCGGTGGCCCGCACCACGGCGCCCCGGCCCGGCGGGACGTAGACGGCGTCCAGCTCCCCGAGCGCGCTCCCGTCGGCCGGGGCGACGGGGGCGAGCCCGGGCGGCTCCGGCAGGCGTTCGGGCAGGTGGACGGTGGCCTCCCAGGGGGCGTCCCCCGGTGCGGAGCCGGGCGGCGTGGTGACGCACAGCGGCTGGTTGCGGTCCGGCGCGGTGGCCTCGGGCAGCCGCTCGGGCCAGGCCGGGTCGCCGGGTGGCCGGTCGCCGGAACGGGGCGCGGAGGCCGCCTGGGCGGGGGTGAGTTCGTGCTCGGTGACCTCGGTGGTGCGCAGCAGGGTGTAGACGAGTTCGGAGACCGACACGAGCCCGTCGGGACGCACGAGGTAGTACTGCGGGTTGACGCCACCGAGGTCGCTGTGGGCCAGGTCCCCGACGGCCGCGGGCACCGGCAGCGGCGCGTCGGGGGCCGCCCCGCGGGGGTTGTCGGGTGTGCTGATGGCCGGGGCCTCGGGCACGGTGGCCAGGAGGGTGTCGCTCAGGGGGACGCGTTCGGCGCGCTGGAGTCCGAGGGCGTCGCCGATGCCTTCCGCGAGCCGGTACCGGCGCCCCTCGGCCAGCAGCCACAGGGTGTTCCCCGGCGACCTGGTGAGGACGGTGGCCGAGGCGCGCGGGCCGCGCCGGGCGGGCGGCGGCGCGGCACCCGGCACGCCGACGTACAGGTGCGTGCGGGCGTCCGCCCGGCCGTCCGCGGCCGGGACCGCGCACACCGTCCACGGGTCGTCGCTCAGGTCGCCGGCGCCGGGCAGCGCGTCGGGCGCGGCGGGGATGCCCAGGGGCAGGCCGCGGGGGGCGTCCGCCAGGGCGTCGGGGCGGACCTCGGTCAGCTTGCCGCCGCCGACCAGCAGCGCCGAGGAGAGGTTGAGCGCCGGGTGGACGGTGCCGTCGCTGACGACGTAGCGGTCGCCGCTGCCGCTGACCACGACGGCGCCGTTGCCGGGCAGGTCGGGGCCGTCGCCGCCGCCGAGCCAGCCCGCGATGCCGAACCCGGCCATGATGAGGATGCCCACGGCGACGCCGCCGGCCAGCGAGCGGTGCAGGCGGCGCCGGGGGTCGTGCAGCGCCTCGTCGGCGCCGCGCAGCAGGCTGGTGGTCTGGCGCCGGTTCTCGTAGGCGTGGGACTCGGCCTGTTCTCGTGTCGTGGCCATGTACCGGTTTCCTGTGGGTCGTGTCCGCGCTCGGCGGGGCTGGGGGCGCGGGCGGGTCAGCGGGGTCGGCGGGCCGCGCCGGGTGGGGGGCGGCGCTGGTCGTCGGGGCGTGCGGGGCGGGGGGCGAGCCGGTCCAGGGCGGCGGCCGCCGGATGGCGCGTGGGCGCGTGGGCGCGCCGCGCCGCGCCCGGACGCCGCCGCGCGCCCGGGGGCGGCGCCCCGGCGCGCCCCGGCCGCCAGCCGCGGGCCGCGGCGCGCCGCACGGCGGGGGCGCCGAGCAGGGTCAGGCAGACGGTGAGCAGCAGGCCGCCGCTCCAGGCCAGGGCGGTCGCCGCGGTGGGGCCGAGCGGCGGCTCCCCGCGCGGCAGGGCCTGGACGGGGACGGCTCCGGGGTGGCCCGCCTCGTCGTCCGGGGACCCGGCGGCCCCCAGGTGGGTCAGGGCGGCGAAGGGGTCGACGACGCCGGCCCCGGTGCGGTCGTCCCGGGCGCCGCCGGCCGGGGCGGCGGAGTCCACCAGGCGCCGGACGACCTCCGGGGCGGCCAGGCCGGGGAAGCGGCTGCGCAGGAGGGCGGCGGCCCCGGCGACCTGGGGCGCGGCGAAGCTGGTGCCGCTGACCCGCTGGTACCCGGCGCCGCCGGGGGCGAGGGCGAGCTCGGCGTCGCCGTAGGCGGCCAGGTCCACCCAGTCGCCCCGGTTGGAGCGCTCGACGGGGCGTCCCTCCGCGTCCACGGCGCCGACGGCGAGGACGCCCGCGTAGGCGGCCGGGTAGGTGCGCGCGTCCGCCGTGCCCTCGTTCCCGGCGGCCGCGACCACCACGACGTCCGCGGCGACCGCCCGGGCGACGGCCTCGCGCACCGGCGGGCGGTCGACGGGCAGGGCGAAGGAGAGGTTGAGCACGGTGGCTCCGGCGGCCACGGCGGCGTCGATGGCGGCGGCGAGCGTACGGCCGGTGGCGCGGTCGACGCCGTCCACGATCCGCACCGGGTAGACGCGGGCGCCCGGGGCGACGCCGGTCACGCGCGGCTCGCCGTCCCGGCGGGCGGCGACGAGCCCGGCGACGGCGGTGCCGTGGCCCGCGCAGTCCAGGTGCGGCGCGCGCGGCGACTGCCGCCGGAACTCCTCGGCGGAGCGGACGGTGACGAACTCCGCCCCCTCGGCCACGGCGCCCGACAGCTCCGGGTGCCGCCCGTCCACCCCGGAGTCCACGACGCCGACGGTGACGCCGGTGCCGTCGGCGAGGTCCCAGGCCTGCGGCAGTCCGAGCCGCTCGGCCAGGGTGCGGCCGGGCAGCGTCCCGGGCAGCTCGGCGCCCTCCCGCGGGGGTGAGGAGCAGGCGGTGTCCACCCGCCCCGGGCCCGGGGCGGCCTGCGCCGACGGGGTGCTGCCCGGCACCGGCGGGGGCACCGCGACGAGTGCGGCGGTGAGCGCGGCGGTGAGCGCGACCGCGCGCACGGCGGGCCGCGCGGGGCGGACCGCCGCGCCCCGCGCGGTGGGTCGGCGCCGCCGCACCGCTCGCCCGCTCACGCGCGCAGCTCCAGCAGGGTGACGTAGACGTCCCACACCGCGAGCACCAGTGGCACCGCCGCGAGCAGCAGGAGCGTCTCCAGCACGTCCAGGGTCCGCGCCAGCCGGGGGTTCAGGGTGCGCCGCCCGCTGAGGACGGCCACGGCGCAGGCGGTCAGCGCCACCAGCAGGCAGACCGGCAGCACGACGCCCAGCAGCGGCACCGTCTCCCCCGTGCGGCCGCCGACGGCGACGACCACGGCGCCGACCGCGACGACGAGCCCGGCGGCGAGCGCGGCGCCGACCGGCACGGCCTCCCGGAACAGCCGGGCCCGCAGCAGCAGGAGCACCCCCAGCGCGCCGGCCAGCACGGACGGCCACAGCTCGCCGGAGGCCAGCAGGAACAGGGCCCCGGCGGCGGTGACCGCGAAGCTGCCGGTGAGCAGTCCGCCGAGCAGGCGGCGGGCGCGGTCCACGCGGCGGCGCAGCCGCTCGTGCCCCATCGGTGCGGGCAGCGCCTCCAGCTCCTCGGCGTCGGCGGCCAGGTGCGGTCCGGGGACGTGGGCCGCGCGCAGGGCGAGGGCGGGCAGGAACGGGGTGGCGGCCAGGGCGAGCGGCGCCGCGATGGCCGCCGCCCGGGTGGGCCCGGTGGCCCACACGGTGGCCACCAGCGCGCCGGGGGCGGCCAGCGCCCCGGCGGTGACCAGGGCCGCGAACGTGCCGTCGCCGCCGCCGACCAGCAGCGGTCCCGCGGCGCCGAGCACCGCGATCACCGCGCAGACGAGCAGCAGGTGCGCCGCGCCCGGCTCCCCGCCGAGCAGGGTGGCGGCGGACACGGCGGCCAGGGGCGCGGCCAGCACGGCGGTGCAGGTGCCGGCGGCCACGTCGGCGAAGGCCCGCGAGACCAGGGCGGCCAGGCCGAGCGTCAGCAGGGCGGCCGCCAGCCCGAGCAGGGCCGCGAGCAGGCCGGGGGCGGCGGCGAGCGCGGCGGCCGCGCCCAGCGCCGCGGCCGCGGCGAAGGCGGCGGCGCCCCGGCGCACGCCGGTCGTCGGCCACGGGGTGCGCACGGCGTGCCCGGCGATGACCTCGACCACGTCGTCGTAGAGCGGCTCGGTGGTGTCCTCGGTGCCGTGGGCGAGGAAGAGCAGGTCGCCCTCGTGGACGTCCTGGGCGGCCAGCGGCAGGGCGCCGTCCAGCCGGGTGCCGTCGGCGCGGCGCAGCACCCAGCCGCCGTGCGCGACACCGCCGTCGGGGCCGATCTCCTCCCCGGCGTGCCGCACGAGGGCGGGCATCAGCCGGGCCAGCGGCACGCCGTGGGGGACGGCGAGGTCGGCGCGGCTGCGCGGGCCGGCCAGGGCGACGCGGCAGAACTCGCCGCCGGGCGGCCCGCCGCGCTCGTGCGCCGCCGCGCCGGGGCGGGCGGCGGGCCCCGACGCGGGGGCGGGGGCGGGTGGGGGTGCGGCGGCCCCGGCCGGGCGCGGGGCGGCCGGGCCGGTGGGGGCGGGGGCGTGACTGCCTGGGTTCATCGTGGTGTTCGTCCCGTTCGCGTCGGAGCGGCCGTCAGGGGAGCCGGGGGGCGTCCAGCCGGGCGAGCTGGACGGGGGTGGTGCCGAGCCGCCGGTGCAGGAGCAGGCCGCGGCCCTTCTTGCGCTTGGCCGAGCGCTGGCCCCAGATGGCGGGCTCGTCCTTGGGGACGCTCAGCAGCACGCCGGGCCAGTTCAGCTCCCGGGCCCGGCCGAGCACCGGGTCGCCGCTGGCCCGGGCCGCCCCGCCGGCCTGCCGGGCGAGGTAGAGGTGCAGTCCGACGGCGCGGGCCTGCGGCAAGAACTCCGCCAGCGGGCGCAGCGGGTTGCCCGCCGAGGTGGCCACCAGGTCGTAGTCGTCCACGACGAGGTAGATGTCCGGCCCGCTCCACCAGGAGCGGGCGCGCAGCTCCTCGGGGGTCACGTCCGGGCCGGGCAGCCGCTTGCGGAAGCCCTCGACGAGCCCGGCGACGATCTCGGCCGACGTCTCGTGGTTGGTGGCGTAGCCCAGGAGGCTGTCGCCGTCGAACTCCTTGAGCATCGTCATCCGGTAGTCGAAGAGGACGACCTTGGCCCGCGGCGGCTCCCAGGTGTCGACGACCTGCCGGACGACGGAGCGCAGCAGCGCCGTCTTGCCGGTCTCGCTGTCCCCGACGAGGAGCAGCCCGTGGTCCTCGCCGGGCCGGAAGACGACGGGTTCGAGCCGGTTGCCCTCGACGCCCACGACCACGCCGGGCGGATCCTCGGCGGTGCCGCGCGGCACGGGGAGCCGGTCGTGCGGGCAGGTGTCGGGGAGCATGCGCACGGTCGGGGCGGACGGTCCCGGCCAGGCCCGCGCGACGCGGCGCACCAGGTCGGTGACGCCGTCGGCGAGGTCGGCGTCGGTGTGCCGGCCGTCGATGCGCGGCACGGCGGCCAGGAAGTGCAGCTTGTCTGGGGTCAGGCCGCGCCCCGGGCGGTCGGCCGGGACGGCGCGCTGGAGCTTGCGGTCGACCTCGGAGTCCAGCGCGTCGCCGAGCTTGAGCTCGATCTTGGTGCCGATCAGGTCGCGCAGCCCCATGCGCAGGTCCAGCCAGCGGTTGCCGCTGACGACGAGGTGGACGCCGTAGGTCAGCATGCGCCCGGCGACGGCCATGAGGGCGGTCTCCAGGTCCGGGTAGGTCTGGCGCAGCACCTGCCAGCCGTCCACGACGAGGAACACGTCGCCGAAGGGGTCGTCGGCCACGCGGCCCTCGGCGCGCAGGCGGCGGTAGTCGGCCATGGAGTCCACGCCGAGGTCGCGGAAGCGCAGCTCGCGCTGTTCGAGGACCTCCAGCACCTCGGCGACGGTGCGGTTGACGGCCTCGGGGTCCAGCCGTCCGGCCACGCCGCCCACGTGCGGCAGGCCGCCCAGGGCGAAGAGGGTGCCGGAGAAGTCCAGGCAGAAGAACTGCGCCTCGGCCGGGGTGTGCCGCAGGGCGAGGGAGGCCAGCAGGCAGCGCAACGCCGTGGACTTGCCGCTGCGCGGGCCGCCGACGACCGCGACGTGCCCGCCCGCGCCCGAGAGGTCCAGGGTCAGCGGGTCGCGGCGCTGGTGGAAGGGGCGGTCGACGGTGCCGACGACGGCGTGCAGCGCGGGCCCGGTGGGCGCGGTGCCCAGGCCGCGGCCCTCGCGCACGGCGAGGTCGGGGTGGAGGGCGTCCAGCGGGTCCGGCTCCTCCAGCGGCGGCTGCCACACCTGGTGGGCCTGGGCGCCGCGGCCGACGAGCTGGTCGGCCATGACGCTGAGCACGGTGGTGCGCAGGTCGTCGTCCTCGGCGAACTCGTCGTCGGCCAGGTCGGCGGCCGGCTGCGGCTCGGCGCGCAGGTCGGCGGGCACGGGCACGTAGGCGGCCGGGAACCGCCGGACGTCGACGGGGCCGCCGAGGGCGGCGCGGCCGCGGGTGTCGTCGGTGCGGTGGGCCCCGGAGACGTAGGCGGCGCGGAACCGCTTGAGCGTGGCCATGTCGGTGCGCAGGTAGCCGTGGCCGGGGGCGTTGGGCAGGTGGTGGGCGTCGGTGACGCCGATGGCGGTGCGGCTCTCCTGCTCGGAGAAGGTGCGCAGGCCGATGCGGTAGGACAGGTGGGCCTCCAGGCCGCGCAGCCGTCCCTCGTCCAGCCGTTGGGAGGCCAGCAGCAGGTGCAGCCCCAGCGAGCGGCCCAGCCGGCCGATCTGCACGAACAGCTCGGCGAAGTCCGGCTTTTGGGCGAGGAGTTCGGAGAACTCGTCGACGACGATGAACAGGCTCGGCAGCGGTGGCAGGTCGGCGCCGCGCTGCCGGGCACGCTCGTAGTCGCGTACGGAGACGAGGTTGCCCGCGTCGCGCAGCACCTCCTGGCGGCGGTTCATCTCCCCGGAGAGGGCCTCGCGCATGCGGTCGACGAGGGAGAGGTCGTCCTCCAGGTTGGTGATGACGGCGGCGACGTGCGGCAGGTCGGCCATGCCGGCGAAGGTGGCGCCGCCCTTGAAGTCGACGAGCACGAAGTTGAGCTGCTCGGGGGCGTGGGTCGCGGCCATCGCCAGGACCAGGGTGCGCAGCAGCTCGGACTTGCCGGAGCCGGTGGCACCCACGAGCAGGCCGTGCGGGCCCATGCCGTTCTGCGCCGACTCCTTGATGTCCAGGTCCAGCACGCCGCCGTCCGCCAGGAGGCCGATCGGCACCCGCAGCCGGTCGCGCATCGGGCGGGGCCGCCACAGCGTCTCCAGGTCCAGGTGGCCGGCGTCGCGCACGCCCAGCAGGCCGGGCAGGGTGGTGTCGGCGGTGTCCAGGTCCTCGGACTGGACGGTCTTCGCGTCCAGCCGGTGTCCGGCGAGCTGCTGGGCCAGCGCCTCCGCCTCGGCGGTGCTCAGCGCGTCGGCGGTGCCCAGGGCGTCGGTGCTGTCGCCGCTGTGCACGGCGAGCGCGTCGCCCCGGACGTCCAGCCGCACCCCGTGCGCCTCGGCGACGGCGGCGGCGCGGCCGTCGAGGTCGATGACGGTCACGCCCTGGAGCCCGTCGGGGTCGAGCACGGCCTCGGAGCCGATGGCCAGGCCACCGTCCAGGACGACCAGGAGCTGCGGCACGTCCGGGTCGGGCGCGGCGTCGCGGCTGAAGCGGGTGCGGCGGCTGAGCTCGGCGCCGAGCATGTCCTCCAGGCCGGCCAGGCTCTGGTGGACCATGCGGACCGGGCCCGCGTGGTCCACCTCGCCGGGGTGGTGGGCGTGCGGCAGCCACTTGACCCACCCCCACTCGGGCCCGTCGGGGTTGCGGGTGCACACCAGCACGCGCAGGTCGCGCGGGGCGTGGAAGGTGACCGCCTGGGCGATGACCGCCCGGGCGAGCGCCCGCGCGGCGTCGCCTGCGCGGGCGGGCCCGGCGCCACCGGTGTCCTCGGCCCCGCCCCCGTCGTCTCCGTCCGCGCCGACGGGGCCGGTGGTGCCCGCACCGCCGGCGGTGCCGTCGGCGTCGCCGGTGCACGACAGGCAGGCGAAGCGGCGCAGCGCGAGCTGCACCGGCAGGTCGGGGACGACCGAGTGGACGTCGATGAAGCGCTTGAGCGCGACGGCGCTGAGCGGGTCGAGGTCCTCCACCGGCGCGGACTCCCCCGGCACCAGCGGTGTGGCCAGGTACCGGGGTCCGGACCCGATGCGCACGACGCCGAAGTCCTCGTCGCCCGCCCGGCGTTCCCACAGCCGCCTGCTGGCCGCCACGGCCCACAGCGTGTCCGGTTCGGGGCCGCTCCAGAGCAGCGCGGCCCGCTGCGCCTTCGCGGTGCGCCGCACCTGTGCCCGCGTGCGCTCCAGGTAGCGCAGGTAGTCCCGGCGCTCGGCGCGCGCCTGCCCCGTGGACTGGCCGCGCTGCCGCAGCAGCGAACCGGCCACCATGGCCAGCGAGGACACCAGGAACATCGTGCCGACGATGTACCCGATCGGCCCGCGGCCCATCGTCAGCATGTACAGCACCGACCCGAGGCCGCTCAGCGCGGGCAGCGCGGTGAGCCACACGTTGTTGTTCGGGTCCGGCTGCGGGATGACCGGCGGGGCCTTCAGCACGACGTCCCCCTGCGGGACGCTGGGCCCGGCCGCGCGCGCGGGGCGCCGGAAGGTGGTGGTGGGGGACGTCTGGCCGGCGCCTGAGCGGACGGGGGCCGGGGACGGGTACGCGCGGGCCGGCATCAGGAGTCCGCGGAGGAGTCGTCGTCCCGGTTCTCCGGGGCGAACTCGTCGACGAGAACCAGGTCGTTGCGCGTGCCGTAGAAGAGCTGCGCGTCCCAGCCGGTCTCCGCCGCGGCGAGCCGGGTCAGGAAGTCGTCGTCCGTGTAGTCGACCGGTACGCCGCCGTCCAGCCCGGGCAGGCCGTACTCCCGCGCGGCTGCGGTCGCCTGCTCGTCCCCGGCGGCGATGGCGGCCTCCACGATGATGTGGCGCCCGGCGCGCCCCTGGTCGATGATCTGGTCGTACTGGCTGGCGTCGTAGATGTCGTCCGCGTCCTTCACCGGCAGCGGCACCATGCCGGTGACCAGGCCGTTGGCGATGCCCGCCCAGCCGGAGGCGTCCCCGATCGGGCCGCTGGCCTTGCCCAGCGCCGCGAAGGCGGCGGCTGAGCCGGCGCGCCAGATGCGGTCCACCTGGGCGGCGGCCTTGTCGGCGTCGCCCACCTCCTGGAGCTGGTGCGCGAGCATCTCGTGTTCGAGGGCGCCGTGCAGCGTGCCCAGGTGCGTGAGCATGTTGTTGATCCCGGCCTCGCGCATGTGGTCGTTGCTGAACGCCTCGTAGGCGAGCTGGTGGGTGAAGGCGTCCACCCCGCCGGTGAACGTCTCCTGCGCCTCCTCCTCGGTCCTGGCGATGTAGGCGAAGAGCTGCTGCCGCTCCTCCGCGCTGAGGGTGAAACCCGTCATCTCGTTGCCGAAGACGTCGATGCGCCCGCCGTCGTCGGTGCCCGTGCTGGTCAGCGAGTCCATGTACCACACGCCGACGTCCGCGACGGCCGACTCCAGCGCCAGGCCGTGCTTGTCCGCGTAGAGGTCCGGGTCCTGGGCGACCGTCGCCACGACGTTGCGGGCCGCGTCCGCCTGCGCCTGGGTGGGGCCGTCGGCACCGGGCTGGGTGGCCGCTCTGACGACGTTCGACGCGCCGGTGCCCTCGTCCGTCCAGTCCAGGCCGAGGACGAGCCGCGCGCGTTCCCCGTCGCCCATGATCTCGGTGGTGGCGTCGGCGTTCCGGGAGGCGAGGGTCAGCAGCGTGCCCGCTCCGTCCAGGTCGGTGCCGAAGTCGCCGCCCATCGTGAAGCCCTCGTACAGCCGCTGGTTGCTGGTGGCGGTCTCCACGAGGAGGTCGGCGAACTCGTCCGGGGGCACGACGGAGGCGTGTCCCATCAGGGCGCCGAACGCGTTGAAGCCCTCGACGTCCTCCAGGAAGTCGTCCAGGGTGGTCTCCACCTCCAGCACGTCGTCGCCGAGGAAGGGCCGCACCGAGGAGGGCCGGTCCGGCCACGAGGCCATGACCCCGCCCGCGAGTGCCTCCTGCGCGGAGGCGTACGCGCCGCCCTCCAGTTGTCCCATGGCCGCCAGGGCGTCCGGTGAGAGGGTGTCGAAGTAGTGCTTGAGGTACTCCCGTTCCGCTTCGGTCAAGGCGTCCACGTCCAGGGGCCGCCCGTCCTGGCCGATGCGGTCGAGGATGGTGTCCAGGGACGTGGTGTAGCGCTCGACCGCGTCGGGGTCGGGGTTCTCCCGGCCCAGTTCGACCTCGAGCTGGGTGGCCTCGTACTCGGCCCGGCCGTCGGAGTACCAGACCTCGACCGGGGTGTCGCCGACGTCGTAGCCCTCCGCCGCCAGCCGCGCCTCCCGGTTGTCCAGGAAGGCGTAGTAGTCGTCCAGCGCCTGCGTCATGCGGTCGTGGACGCCGGCCGCGTACTCCCCGGCCCGCTCGGTGTACTCCTCCTCGACGGCCGCGCGGACCTCCGCGCGGGGGAAGGTGGACGCCTCGGCCGTCCACTCCCGTCCCTCCCAGGAGACGCGGTAGAGCTGGTCCCCCGGGAGGTCCGCGAGGCCCTCGAGCAGCGCGTCGACCTCCTGGTTGGCCTGGCTGGCGTACCACTCGCGCCAGTACTCCAGGCCCATCTCCCCGTCGATGGAGTCACCGAGGTAGGTGCGCACGGCCGCCATCTCGTCCTCGATCTCCCCGAGCGTCTTGGAGACCTCGCGCAGCGCGCCCTCGCCCAGTTCCGCGTACGTCTGCTCCAGGTGCGCCGCGCCCTCGTCGTAGATGGCGTTGCCGCCCCGGTTGCCCGCGCGCTCCTCCAGGTCGGAGGCGTACTCGGCCACGGAGCCGGTCTCCTGGGCCTCCTCGGCACCGTTCTTGAAGATGCCCGACAGCTCGCCCACCATCTCCGGGTCGGTGTCCAGCTCGAAGTTCTCCCGGAGTTCGTACGGGTCGCAGCCCGCGGCCTCGATCAAGGCCGCCTTGGTGATGGTGAAGTCAGCCATGAGCGGGGTTCCTGGGTGTTCGGTGGGAAGAGCGGAGAAGCGAGGGGCGGGGGCGTGGGTGGGGCCGGGGTCACATGCCGTCGGCGACGGCCCGGCTGACCGCGCTGCCGGAGGGCGCGCGCAGGGCCTGGTGCGCGCGGTCGTCGGTCTCCTCGCCGAGATCGGCGGCGAGCGACCCGCCCTCGCCCACGCCGTCCCGCAGCTCCTGGGCGCGCCGGACGGCGCGGGCGCGGGAGCCGGTACCGGCGTTGAGCCCGCCGGTGAAGCCGCTCGCGCGGGCGCCGCCGAAGTGGGTGCTGGCGGCGCTGGTGCCGCTCAGGCGGCGCGAGAGGCCGTCGGCCACCTCGGCCGCCTCGTGGTTGTGGCGGGCGCTGGTGCGGAACTGCTCGGGCAGGTAGTCCAGTTCGCCGTCGTCCATGGGTGTGCTCCTACTCGCCCAGTACGCCGCCGGTCGCCTGGCCGCGGGGGCGCCAGACGGCGGGGTCTTCGGTCAGGTCGGTGCGCCGGCCGGCGTGGGCGCTGCGCTCGGTACGGGCCGCGGAGCGCGCCGCGCCGGGCGCCGGCGGCGGGGTGGGGCCGGTGAGCCGGTGGCGGGCGGCGGCGTCGGCGGCGCGGGGGCGCCAGGTGGACGCCGGCGCGCCGGCCGGGGCGGGACGCCTCACCCCCGTGGAGGCGCCCTGCCGGCCCGGCGCACCGCCGGACGCACCGGCGCCCGGGGGTGGCACATAGGGGCGGCCGCCCTGGGCGGCCTCGCGGGCGGCGTACCGCGCCGCGACGTCGGCCCGCCGCCCCAGGTGCTGCGCGGCCTGGCGCGCCACCTGCTGCCGCGCGGGCCCGGCGTGCGCGATGCCGGGCGGCACGGTGCCGCCGTAGAGCCCGCCGAAGACGGCCTGCGGACCGCCGCCGCCCCCGCCCACGGCGGCCAGGCCCACGCCCGCGGGCCCGGCCAGCGGGCCGGGACCGCCGCCCAGCCCGGCCAGCCGGGTGGCGTACTCGGTGACCTCGCCGAACGGCCGTCCCGTCACCGGGTCGATCCAGCGCCCGGAGACGGTGTCGAACTCCCGGCCGGTGGCGGGATCGACCAGGTAGCCGGTGCCGGGCGAGCGGACCCAGCCGGCGAAGTCCCCGCTCTCCGGGCCGACGATGCTGGAGTGCGGATAGGAACCCGCGCCCACCTGGCTGCCGTTGGGCGCACCGACGTAGGACGCGGGCTGCGCGAGGCCGTCCGCGCCCGCCCCGGCCGCCCGGGGAGCCCCGCCGCCCGGTGCACCGCCGGAGGCCGACCCGACCTCCGGGGCCGCCGGGGCGTTGCCGCCGGTCACCATCGCGTAGAGGGAGTTGAGCTCGTCGAGGTAGCCGTCGGCCCGGTCGGCGAGCTGGGCCATGCGCCCCGAGTGCATGGCCACGCCCTGGTCGGCGCGGATCCAGCCGTGGTTGGCCGCGTCCTCGGCCTTGGCGTCGCGCGCCTCCTCCTGGGCCGCGTACTCGCGTTCCAGGTCCAGGGCCGCCTCGGCGATCTGCGCGGTGCCGTCCCCGGCGACCTGGAGCTGGCGGGCGATGGTCAGGGCGACCGCGCCCGCGTCGGCGCCCCAGCCGCCCACCCGGTCCAGCCGCTCGGCCAGGTCCACCAGGCCGACACCGGGCTCGGCGGTGGCGTCCTCGGAGATGCTCCGCAGCCGGTCGTTGCTCTGCGTGGCCGCTCCGGCCAGCGCCGTCCACGCGCCGGCGGCGGCGCGCATGCGGTACTCGTTGGGGCTCAGGAGCGCGTCGATGGTGCTGTGGAAGCCGTCGGCCATGCTCACACCACCTGGTTCGGTCCGCTCACCGGGGGCGCCATCCGCATCTGGAAGGCGACCTCCTCGTCGGTCAGCTCGGCGATCTGGGCCGCGGTGCCGGCGTTGCCCGCGATGTTCTCCACCGAGATCCCGGCCCGCTCCAGCTCGGTCAGCAGGCCCGCGGCGGCCTCCGCGAGCGCCGCCTCGGCCTGGGCCCCGTTGGCCACCGTGCCGAAGACTCCTTCGACCGAGGCGATCTCGACGAACCGCTCCTGCATCGCCGACAGCCCCGCCAGCGACGCCGCGCCCCGCTGGGTGTCGTGGAGCTGGTCGGCGTTGTGGTGTTCGGTGCCGTCCCCCGTGGTCATGCCCTGCTCTCCCTCCGCGTCACGGTCGTGCGGTGCGCACCGTTCAGAGCCGGGCGGCGCGGCGCATGTTCGCCCCGCCCTCGGCGGCGATCTCGCGCGTCTGGCCGACGGCGCTGTTCTGCATGCCCAGGTCCTCGACGTAGCGGTTGACGTCGCGCACGTACTGCTCGTTGCGCTCGCTGAGGACGCCGGCCAGGCCCGCGTCGATCTCGCCCTCGGGGAAGAGCGCCTCGATGCGGGTCATGACGTCGGCCCAGATCTCGTTGCACACCTCGATCTGGTCCCGCCCGATGGTCTGGATGTCGCTCAGGCCGACGTCGCTGTACTGGTAGTGCCCGTCGCTCATGGGTGTCTCCGTGTGCTCCTGCGTCCGGTGGAACGGTGGCCCGGTGGCCTTGTCTTGACGTGCTCGCGGGTGCGCGGGCCCGCGTCAGCCCTGCATGCCGAGGGTGATCGAGCTGGCGCCGCGGTGCATGGCCTCCTGCGCCGCCTGGTCCGTCTCGTGCCCGTGCTCGCCGGTGAGGCCCAGGTCGTCCTTCAGCCCCTTGAGCGCGTCGCTGAGCGCGGTGCCGGCGCCGGCCAGGTTGCCGTAGCTGTCCATGGCCGTCGCGGTGCCCGAGCCCCGGTAGGCGACGGAGATGGCGTCGCCCTGGGCGCCGATGGTCTTGGCCGACTGCGCCATGCGGTCGAAGGCGTCGGCGACGATGCCCTCGATCTCCTTGAGTCGGCCGGTGCTGACATTGACGTCGTACTCGGACACGGTGCTGCGACCCCTCTCCTGGTTTCCGTTCCCCGCGGCACGCGCCCGCCAGCGGCGGGCGCCCCACTGACGGTAGGGGCCGCCCGTATCAGCGGCGTATCAGCGTGCGCGGCCGGGCCCGCCGGGCCGGTTTCGGTCCGGCGGGACGCGCGGCGGAGGTCAGTCCGGCAGGACGGGCGCCGAGGACGAGCCGCCCTCGTCGAGCAGGCTGGTCAGGGACGCGGCCTCCCGGGAGTTGAGGTCGCCCAGCAGGCTGCGGGCGCGGGCCTCGGCGTGCCGGGCCTGCTCCGTGCGGCCCAGCCGGGAGAGGGCGACGCTGAGCTGGGCGTGCAGCTCCGAGACCTGGAAGGAGTCGAAGGGCTGCTCGGCGGCGTGCGCCAGACCCCGGTCGGCCCAGCGCGCCGCCTCCTCGTACTCCCCGCCCGCCAGGTGGCACTCGGCGATCACCGAGGCGATGGAGGCCAGGTGGTAGACGTAGGGGGCCTCCTGGTAGGTGGTGCGCAGCAGCTCCAGCGCCACGTCGCGCTCGCCGAGTTGGAAGCGGCAGCGGGCGAGGTTGTTGAGCGCCGAGTAGCGCACCTCGTGGCCGCACGCCTGGGCCTCCGCCACCACGGCCGTCGCGGTCGCCACCGCCTCGGGCAGCCGCCCGGACATGGCCAGGCACGGGATGAGGTTGTTGCGGGTGGTCAGCCCCTCGGTCAGCTCGCCCAGTTCGTGCAGGATGCGGGTGCTGCGGGTGAGCAGGTCGCAGCCGCGCTCGCCGTCCCCGCGCTGGCCGGCCGCCTTGCCGAGCTGGCCGAGCGCCACGGCCTGGGCGAAGCGGTCCGCGCGGCGCTCCCCGGCCCGCAGCACGGCCGAGCAGATCCGCTCCTGCGCCCGCCAGGTGAGGCGCACCACGAAGTAGGTGTCCAGGGCCCGGCAGGCTTCCAGCGCGAACTGCGGCAGCGGCCACGGCGCGGCGTCGAACTCCGCGGCCGAGAGCTGCTCGGACAGGGCCAGGACGTCGTCCAGCGCCCCGTCCACCCACCGCATCGCCTCGTCGGTGCGCTCGAAGGAGCGGCCCGCGGGGAAGCGGGCCGCGCCGTCGCGGTAGCGCTGCCGGAAGTCCACGGGCACGGACAGCGGGGCGTTGGCGCGGTACAGCGACCCCAGGTACCAGCGGGTCAGCCCGCGCAGGGCGGTGTGCGTGCGGGCGGCCGGGACGGTGGCGGCCCGGCTCACGGCGGCGGCCCGGACCAGGTCGTGCAGGGCGTAGGCCCCGGGGCGGTCGCTGCTGGTGATCTGGGCGTCCGTCAGCCGTTCGAGCGCCTCGCGCACGTCGGCGGGCGGCCGGCCGCTCAGCGCGGCGGCGGTGGGCACGCTGTAGGTGGTGACGGCGGCGGCGCCCAGCAGGGGGAACAGGTCCGCGGCACGCTGGTCCACCGGGTCGTCGGCGGCGGCGAGCTGTTCGATGCTGAGCATGAGGCTGGCGCGGGCGTCGACGTCGGCGGTGACCAGCTCGTCCAGCCGGCCGCGTTCGTCGCGCAGGACGGCGTTCCAGTCGCGGATGCTCCAGCGGGGCCGGGCGGCCAGCCGCGTCGCCATGATGCGCAGCGCCAGGGGCAGCCGTCCGCACAGGGCGACCAGTTCCTCCCAGTCGGCCTGCTCGCCGGTCTCGGCGGGCCGCCCGGAGACGGTGCGCACCAGGGCCACGGCGTCGGCGGTGCTCAGGGCGTCCAGGTGCAGGTGCTGGGCGTGGGGGACGTCGGTGAGCACGGCGCGGCTGGTGACGAGCGCGGCGGCGCCGGGCGCGGTGGGCAGCAGCGGGGCGAGCCGCGCGCGGTCCACCGCGTTGTCGAGCACCACCAGGGTCGGGCGGGCGGCGAGCCGGTCGTGGTAGAGCCGCAGCGCCTCGTCGGTCTCCTGCGGCACCTCGGACCGGTCGACGCCGAGTGCGTCCAGCAGGGCGTGCAGGGCGTCGACGGTCTCCAGCGGTGCCCGGCGCGGGTCGGCGCCGCGCAGGTCGACGTGGCACAGCCCGCCGGGGAAGCGGGAGGCGACCTCGTGCGCGGCGCGGATGGCCAGGGCCGACTTGCCGACGCCGCCGGGGCCGTCGATCAGGCACACCACCGGGGCGTCCCGCGCCCCGGTCAGCCGCTCGCGCAGCCGGGCCAGTTCGAGCGCGCGGGCGACGAACGAGGCGGTGGAGGCGGGGAAGGCGGACGCGGGGGCCCGCGGCGCGGGCGCGGCGACGGCCGTGCCGCCTGAGCGGGGCGCGGCCAGGGCCGGGTCGTCGCGCAGGATGGCCTGTTCCAGCGCACGGGTCTCGGCGCCGGGCTCGATGGCCAGTTCCTCGACGAGTTCACGGCGGGCGTCCTGGTAGACGCCGAGGGCCTCCGCGGTGCGGCCGCAGCGGTGCAGGGCGAGCATGAGCTGCCGGGTGAGCCGCTCGCGCAGCCGGTGGCGGCGGGCGGCGGAGCCGAGTTCGTCGACGACGGCCTCGTGGTTGCCGAGGGCCAGTTCCAGGTCGAAGCGCTCCTCGGTCGCGGTCAGGTGCAGCTCCTCCAGGCGGGGCTGCTCCCGGGCGCGCAGCGGGCAGTCGGGCAGGTCGGCCAGCGGCGTGCCGCGCCACAGCCCCAGCGCCTCCCGCAGCAGGACGACGGCCTCGCACGGAGCGGTCTTGGTCAGCTCCCGGGACCGCAGCAGCAGGCCGCGGAACCGCCCGAGGTCGGTCTCCTCCGGCGCCGCGACGAGCTGGTAGCCGCCGGGGACGGTGCGGATGCGCTCCTCGCGCACCAGTTTGCGCAAGCGCATGACGTAGTTGCGCAGCACGGTGCGCGCGTTGGCCGGGACCCGCTCGCCCCACAGCTCGTCGACCAGCTCGTCCCCCGGGACCAGCCGCCCGGCCCGCAGCACGAGGGCAGCCAGCAGGGACCGCAGCATGGGCGCCGATACGGCACCCCGCTCCCCCTGTTCGCCCTGGACGGTCACGGAGCCGAGCACGCCGAACTCCACGGGACACCTCCACCCCCGGCCGGCCGCCCGCCAACGGCCGGCTCCATGTGCTTGCGGGAACAGCTCGCGCGCGGAGTGTGGCGGGTCGCCACGACTCTACGCAAAGCCGTGCGCGGGGTGGCCACCGACCTGTGACGGGTGCGTGAGGAACGTCGCGGCGTTCCCGCATGGTTCCCTCACACGGCCGGTGGTCCTCGGCCCCCCGCATCCTGCCAGACCCGCGCCCGGTCCGCCCGTCCCGCGGACTCCTCCGGACGGCGCCCCGGGCGGCACCGGGCGGGGGCCGGGAACTCGCGGGGCCAGAGCGGCGGGTGGTACCGGGGTGCCGGGGCGGTGATCCGGAAGGAACGGTTCACGCCACCGGACCCGCGCTTTTCAGGCGCTCTCCACGCCAGGCCGCCGCGATGGCGCGCGCAAGCGGCTTTGCAGGGTTAATGTGTTTCTTGACCAGCAATTGACCAACGCTTGGTCCCGGTGTGACGTACGGAACCGCGTGGAGGAAAACGCATGCCCCGAGGTACTGCCTCCCGGACTGCGCCCGTTGACCGCCCCACGCCTCCCCTCGCCCGCACCGCCGCCCCGGCGTCCGCACCCGCGCACGCCTGCGCCGACGCCGCGTCCGGCGCCCCCCACCCGGGGGCCGGACACGGCGCGGGAGACCCGCGCCGCGAGCCGACCGGACCCGGCACCGCCGCGCGGGCCCGCACCTCCAGACCGGCCGGGCGGACCCCGGCCGGCCCCCGGCCCGTCCGCCGCTGACGGCGGGCCCCGGCCCGCCCGCTGTGTGCACCCGACGCGCCCCCCTCACGACGCGCCAGGAGGACAGACGACATGCGCCCCTTCGTCCACCAAGCCCGGGCCCACGGGCAACATCCCGAGAAGTTCGCGGCGTACGCCGAAGGCCAGTCCCCGCAAGCCCTCTTCATCACCTGCTCCGACTCCCGCGTCGTGCCCGCCCTCATCACGGGCGCCGGGCCGGGACAGCTCTTCGAGCTGCGCACCGCGGGCAACATCGTGCCCCCGTACGCGCCCGAACGGCCCGCCGGGGAGGTGGCCACCATCGAGTACGCCGTGGCGGTGCTCGGCGTGGCGCACGTCGTCGTGTGCGGGCACTCGCACTGCGGCGCCGTGGGCGCCCTCGTCCGCGGCGACGACCTGGGCGCCGTGCCGGCGGTCCGGGAGTGGCTGCGTCACGCCACCGCGCGCCCCTCCGGGGAGGCGGGCGACCCGAGCCTGGCCGCACCCGTGCAGGACCACGTCCTGACCCAAGTGCGGCGCCTGCGCTCCTACCCGTGCGTGGCCGCTCGGCTCGACGCCGGTGAACTGGAGCTGCACGCCTGGTACTACGAGGTGCACACCGGCGCCGTCCTGGCCCACCGCCCGGACAGCGGCGCCTTCGAGGCGCTGTGAAAGGGGGCACGAGGACGATGGCCGCGCGTGGCGCCGCCATAGCGCGGTTCCCCCATTTACGACAGGACGCCGCCGCCTCGCTGGTGGTCTTCCTGGTCGCGCTCCCGCTGTGCGTCGGGGTGGCCGTCGCCTCCGGTGTCCCGGCGGAACTCGGCCTGGTCACCGGGATCGTCGGGGGCATCGTCACCGGCCTCATGCCGGGCAGCAGCCTCCAGGTCTCCGGCCCCGCGGCGGGGCTGACCGTGCTGGTCCTCGCCGCCGTCACCCAGTTCGGGCTGCCCGCGCTGGGGGTGCTGGTGCTCGCGGCCGGGCTGCTCCAGCTCGCGATGGGCGCGCTCGGGCTCGGCCGCTGGTTCCGGGCCATCTCCCTGTCCGTGGTCGAGGGCATGCTCGCCGGCATCGGCCTGGTCATCATCGCCGGCCAGCTCTACGCGGCGGCGGGCCTGCCCGCGCCGGAGACCGGCATCGGCAAGGTGGCCGGCCTGCCGGGAGCGGTCGTCGACGCCGTGGGCAGCGCCGCGTCGCTGGCCTCGCTCGCGGTCGGCGCGGGGACCGTCGCCGTCCTCGTGCTGTGGAAGCGGATGCCGCGGCGGGCCCGGGTGGTGCCCGGCGCCCTCGCCGCGGTGCTGCTGGCCTCCGTGGTCTCGGCCGTCTGCGCGCTGCCGGTCGCCACGGTGGAGGTAAGCGGTCTGCTCGGCGTGATCCAGCCGCCCGGGGCGGACGCCTTCGGAGAGCTGGCCAACCCGGCCTTCCTGGGCACCATCGTCGCCTTCACGCTGATCGCCTCCGCGGAGAGCCTGTTCAGCGCGGCGGCCGTGGACCGCATGCACGACGGTCCGCGCACCCGGTACGACAAGGAGCTGATGGCCCAGGGCGCGGGCAACACGGTCTGCGGCGTGCTCGGCGCGCTGCCGATGACGGCGGTGATCGTGCGCAGCTCCGCCAACGTCCAGGCGGGGGCGCGGACCAAGGCGTCCCGCGTGCTGCACGGCGTGTGGCTGCTGGCGTTCGCGGCCCTGCTGCCCGCCGTGCTGGCCCTGATCCCGATTCCGGCCCTCGCCGGCGTCCTCGTGCACGCGGGCTGGAAGCTGATCCCGTTCCGCCAGGTGGCCGCGCTGTGGCGGGGCAACCGGGGCGAGGCGCTGATCCTCGTGGCCACGGCCGTGTCGATCGTCGCGATCAACATGTTCGAGGGCGTGCTGATCGGCCTGGCCCTGTCCATCGTCAAGACCGCGTGGGAGGCCTCGCACGTCAAGCTGGAGGTCGTCGACAAGGGCGCCGGGCCGGTCCAGGCGTACCTGACGGGCAACGCGACCTTCCTGCGGCTGCCGAAGATCCTGGACAGCCTGGAGGCGCTCCCCCACGACCGGCCGGTCGAGCTGGACCTGACCGGCCTGCACCACGTGGACCACGCCTGCCGCACGGCACTGGTGAACTGGGCCGAACGGCACGGCGCGCCGGGCACCGACCCGGCCCGCATCCAGGCGGCCTGAGCGACGTGCCCCGGTGGGCCCGGGTCCCCGCGGGGGCCCGGGCCCACCGGGCGGTCCGCTGCGGGTGGGCCGGGGGCGCGTACGGGCCGCCGGGAGACGGTCCCGCGGGCGCCGCCCGCCGGAGGCGACGGCGTGCCGCTCGTCCGCCCGCCGAACGGCGGGCGGACGAGCGGCTGGGCAGGGGCAGGCGGGAGCGAGGCCGGGGCGGGCGGACCCCGAGGGGGCGAGGGGGTGGCGTGGAGGTGAACGGGTGGTGGGCACATGCCAGTCGGGCATGCCGGGCGGACTATAAGGGGTCGTGACCTTTCCCGGAGCAATACCGGGAAAACCATTCGAACGAGTGGCACCATGCGTAACGTCCCCCTCACCACCGGTGCCAGTCGGGCTGCCGGGGGCGAGGGGAGAGGAGTGGCGTGCCCGGAATCGACGAGTGCCTGCTCGCGGCCATGGGGCTGCCCGGAGCGCGCGGCGCGGCCGTGGTCGACTGGACCAGCGGGCTCGCGCTGGGAACCATCGGCGCGGCCGTCTCCGGCGACCACGAGGCCACGGCCGCGGACACCGCGGAGCTGGCCCGGCTGGCCGCCGAGCAGCTCACGCTGGCGGAGGCGCCCGCGGACGTGAGCACGTCCGCCGACGGCAGCGCGACGGCGGCCGGGGCTCCGCCACACGGCCTGCCCGTCGAGGACCTCATCGTCACCGCGCGCGACGGCTACCACCTGCTGCGGTACGTGGAGACGGCGTTCGACAGCAGCGTCGTCCTGCACCTGTGGCTGGACCGCCGCGAGGGCAACCTCGCCCTGGCCAGGCTCCGCCTCGGTGAGCTCTCCCGCGCCCTGGTGCTGGGCTGACGATGGCCCAGGCCCCGCCCCCTCCCTTACCCGGGCCCGACCCCGACCGCCGCACGCTCCCCGTCCTGCTCGGCGACCTGGCCGCCCGGCGGGCCACCGGCGTCCTCGCCTGCCCGGCCGGTGCGCTCTACCTGCTCGACGGCCAGGTGGCCCACGTGGAGAGCCCTGCCACGCCGGGCCTCGGCACGCTGCTCGTCCGCGCCGGGCGGCTCGACCCCCACGTCTGGCGCGACACCCTGGACGCGGCCGGCCCCACCCGCGCGGTCGCCCGCCGCCTGCTGGACACCGGTCGTCTGACGCGCGGTGAGCTGGAGCTGTGCCACCTGGCCACGCTCCTGGACGCCGCCTACTTCGTGCACGCCGCCGCCCGCGGACCGTGCCGCTTCCACGCCGGTGCGCGGCACTGGCTGGGCCCCGTGCGCAGCGTCCCCGTCCCCGCGCTCCACCGCGAACTGCGGCGCCGCGGCCGGCTGCTGCACCGGATCTGGCCGCACGCCCAGGTCGACACCGCGCCCCTGCGCCCGGTCCGCGCCGCGTCCGCGCCGCACCCGGTGCGCCCGCGCGAGCGGGACGTGCTGCGGCTGGCCGACGGCGCCCACACCCCGGCCGACATCGCCGCCGCGCTCGCCCGCCAGGCGTACCGGACGCTGGTGGACGTGCGCAGGCTCGCGGCGGCCGGGCTGGTGGAGACGCCGCCCGGGCCCGCCGCCCCGCCGCCCCTGCCGCCCCGGTCGGCCGGTGCCCCGGGGCCGTCACCCCCGCGTCCCCTCCCGTCCGACGCACCGGACATCGCGACCCTGCGCCGCATCCGTGACGCCCTGGAGGCCTCCCCGTGAGCCCACACCCGCCCCGCACACCGCCGACGCCGGGCCGCACCGCCACGCGCCCGGCCCGCACCCCGTCATGAGGCGCGCCCTGCGCCCGCGTGCCCGAGGGAGACCACCCATGCCACCGCAGCCGCCCCCGCCCCCGCCGCGCCCCGAACTCCTCGACGAGCTGGCCCGGCTGCGGGCCCGCCTGCCGCAGCTCGGCGGCGCGCTGGCCGCCAGCGTGGACGGGCTCGTGCTCGCCGAGGACACCGCCCGGCTGGAGGCGGAGCCGCTGGCCGCCCTCACCGCCGCCGCGCTCGGCGTCGCCGTGCGGCTGGCCGACGCCACCGGCCAGGGCGCCTTCCGCGAACTGGTCGTCCGCGCCGAGGGCGGCTACGTGGCCACCTACGCGGCGGGCCGCACGGCCGTGCTCACCGTGCTCGCCGAACCGCGCGCCAACGTCGGACGCATCCACCTGGAGGCCCGGCGCGCCGGCGCCCGCATCGGCGCCCTGCTCGACGGCGCCACCGCCTGACCCACCACCACACCACCCGGAGAGGACACCCACCATGGCCAACACCGAGACCGTGCTCAAGGAAGCGATGACGACGATCGACGGCGTCATCGGCGTCGCCCTCGTCGACTACGAGAGCGGGATGGCACTCGGCACGCTGGGCGGGGGCAAGGACCTCGACCTGGGCGTGGCCGCCGCCGGGAACACCGACGTCGTCCGCGCCAAGGTCCGCACGATGGAACACCTGGGGCTCCAGGACGAGATCGAGGACATCCTCATCACCCTCGGCGGCCAGTACCACCTGATCCGGCTGCTCAAGCGGCGCGGCGGCGCGGGCCTCTTCCTCTACCTGGCCCTCGACCGCGGCCGCGCCAACCTCGCCATGGCCCGCCACCAACTCCGGCGCCTGGAGGCCGAGCTGGAAATCTGACGGACCGGTCCGGCCGCCCGGCCCGCGCGGCTCCCGGAGGCACGGGCCGCCTCGGCCGCGTCGGGCCGCGTCGGGCCGCCTCGGACGCGCGGGTACGGCGTCGGGCCGGAGACCGGGCCCGCTCCTCGCGCGCGAGCCGTCACCGGGCGTACCCGCCGGGCGCCGCGCCGACCGCCCGCCTGCGCCCGCGTCCCTCCGCACCGACTCGACGGGCCGGACGGGCCACGCGGGCGGACGGGGCGCCAAGCACACGCCCCGTCCGCCCGGATGGCCGATACCGACCGGTGCGCCCGGGGCGGGTTCACCGGGGCCGGGGCCGCCTGGCACACTCGGTGAGGCGGCGGCGACGCCACCACCACGGCTACAGCAGGAGGTCGTTTCACCGGTGGACGCGTTCGGTGCCGCCCGTGGCCAGCGCACACGGGGCCGCGCCCGGTGGCGCGGCGACGCCCTGCGGCGCGAGTGCCGCCGCTTCGTGCACGACCTGGCCCTGCCCCCCGCGCGCGGCATCCGCGAGCTGCTGCCCGCCGTGGAGGCCAGGACGGGGCACCCGATCCGGGTCGCGTCCGCCCCGGTGGACAGCGCCCTGGGCATCTGCGGGATGTGGCTGCGCACGGTGGAGGGCGTGGACATCGTCTTCGTGCACGAGCAGACCACCCGGGCCCACCAGGACCACATCCTCGCCCACGAGGTCGCGCACATCCTCCGCGAGCACCGGGGCGGCCCCGAGCAGACCGTCTCGCACCGGCTGTTCCCCTCGCTGGACCCCTCGGTGGTGGCACGGATGCTCGGCCGCACCGACTACGCCTACCGCGACGAGCGCGAGGCCGAGCTGATCGGCTCCTACCTCCAGCAGCACGTGCACCGGCCCGCCCCGGCGGCGGGCGAGGGCACGGGCGAGCCGGTGGCCGACACCCTGCTGTGGAAGGGGAGGTGAGGGGCGCGTGCAGCAACTGCTCCACCCCTTCTGCCTGGCGCTCGCGGCCGTCGGCTTCCTGCTCCTCCTGTGGCCGCCGGGCCACCTGCGCCGGGACCGCGCGCTGGCCGCGCTCGCCGGCGTCTACGGCTTCTCGGCGCTGTCCTTCCTGGTGTCGCTCGAACCCGTCTGGCGGTTCCTGGACGACGTCACGGGACGCCCCTCCACCGGCATCCTGGGCGCCTTCGGGTCCGTGACGGCGCTGCTGGCGCTCCAGGTGGTCGTCCTCGCCTACTGGGCGCTGCCCCCGGAGCGGGCCCGGGTGCGCGCCCGGTGGTCGCTGGCGGCCGGGGCGGCGGTCATCGCGGCGCTGGCCGTGCTGTTCTTCCAGCTCACCCCGGCGGGCCGGACGACTCCGCAGGGCTTCACCGCCAACTACGTGCACACCGGCGCCTACCAGGCCTACCTGACGCTCTACGTCGTCGCCTACAGCATCGGGGAGACGGTCCTCGCGGTGGGCTGCTGGCGCGCGGCGCGGCGCACCGGGCAGGTGTGGATCGCCCGGGGGCTGCGGGTCGTCTGCGCCGGGGCCGTGCTGACGCTCGGGTACAGCGCGGTGCGGCTGCACGGCGTCGCCGCCGCCCTGTTCGACCTGGCCCCGCCCCCGGCCGGGGCCGAGGCGTTCGCCTGGCTGTGCGCCGACATCGGCACGGCGCTCACCCTCGTCGGCTGGTTCGTGCCCACCCTGGCCGTGCACGTGACGCCCCGGGTCCGCGCGGCGGTGCGGGCCCGCCGTGACCACCGCGCGCTGGGCCCGCTGTGGCGGGCGGTGCACGCGGCCGTGCCCGCGATCGCACTCCAGCCGGCCCGCACCCGGGCGGGCGACCGGCTGCGCTGGTGGGGGGCGACCTGGCACCTGTACCGGCGGGCGGTGGAGATCCGCGACGGCCAGTGGGCGCTGGGGCGGCACCTGACGGAGTCCGCGCGCGAGGCCGCCGAGCGACGGCACCGGGCCGCCGGGCTGACGGGCGCGGAGCTGGCCCACGCGGTGACCGCCGACCAGATCCGCGCGGCGCTCGCGGCCCACGGGCGCGGCGAGCGACCGGACCCGCCCGCCGAGTACGCCGACGCCGCGCTCCGCGCCAGCCTGCGCACCCCGGACGACGACGTGCGCGCCCTGCTGCGCGTCGCCGCCCACTTCGATCCCGCACCCGCAGAACAGGAGAGCGCGACCTCATGGAGTTGACGCACCGCCCGGCCGTCGAGCAACTGGCGGCGATGGCCCGGGGCGAGGTCTCCAGCCGCGAGCTGACGGCCGCGCACCTGGCGCGCATCGCGGCGCACCCCGAGCTCAACGCGGTCGTCGCGGTGGACGCCGAGGGCGCCCTGGCCGCGGCCGACGCGGCCGACGCCCGGCGCGCGGCAGGCGGCTCCGGCGGCTCCGGCGGCTCCCGCACCGCGTCCGGCTCCGGTGAGGCGCCGCTGCTCGGCCTCCCGGTCACCGTCAAGGACGCCTTGGAGACCGCCGGGTTGCGCACGACGTGCGGGGCGCCGGACCTGGCCGAGCACCTGCCCGCCGAGGACGCCGACGCCGTGGCGCGGCTCCGCGCGGCCGGGGCCGTCGTCCTGGGCAAGACGAACACGCCGCCGATGTGCGCGGACGTCCAGACGGGCAACCCGCTGTTCGGCACCACACCCAACCCGCACGACCCCGCGCGCGCGGCCGGCGGCTCCTCCGGCGGCCCGGCCGCGGCGGTCGCCGCCCACCTCAGCCCGCTCGACCTGGCGAGCGACCTCGCCGGCTCGCTGCGCCTGCCCGCGCACTACTGCGGGGTGTTCGGCCTGCGCCCCAGCCACGGCCTCGTCCCCACCCGGGGCCACATCCCGCGCCCGCCCGGCTGGCTGACCTCCTCCGACATGCTCACGCTCGGCCCGCTGGCGCGCGACGCCGCCGACCTGGCGCTGGCGCTCGACGCCCTGGCCGGGCCGTCGCCGCGGGAGGGCACGGGCTGGCGCCTGGAGCTGCCCGCGCCGCGGCACGCACGGCTGGCCGACCACCGCGTCGGCGTGTGGGCCGACGACCCGTACTGCCGCGTGGACGCCGCGACCCGCGCGCTGCTGGACGCCGTCGCCGAAGCGCTGCACGAGGCGGGTGCGCGGGTGGACGCGGCCGCCCGGCCGGTCGAGCTGGCCGAGTCCGACCGCCTCTTCCAGCTCCTGATGTTCGCCACCTCCACGGCGGCCGCGCAGCCGGAGGCGTACGCCGGCGAGGTGGCGGCCGCGCAGGCGCTGGCGGCCGACGACGACTCCCCCGGCGCACGCTACCTGCGGGCCCGCACCCTGCGCCACCGCGACTGGCTCCTCGCGGACGAGGAGCGCGCGCGCCTGCGGCAGCGCTGGGCGGCCTACTTCGACACCGTGGACGTGCTGGTCACCCCGGCCGCGCCGACCGCCGCGCCGCCCGACCTGACCGGCGTCCCGCTTCCGGAGCGGCACCTGAGCGTGGACGGCGAGCGGCGCGGCTACTGGGAGCAGACCACCTGGCTCAACCTCGCCGGGCTGGCCGGGCTCCCGGCCGCCACCGTCCCGCTGGGACGCACCGCGGACGGCCTGCCCCTGTCCGTCCACCTCATCGGCCCCCGCCTGGCCGACCGCACGGTCCTCCACGTGGCGGCCCTGCTGAGCGAGGCACTGCCGGACGGAACGCGGGGATAGCCCGCGCACCTGCGGCCCCTCGGCGGCACGGTGGCCGCCCGGGCGCCTCCGCTCCCGGGAGCCGCACTCGCGCCGGGGCGGGCGCGGACGGCAGCGGGCCGCGGGCCGGTTAGGCTGGCGACGCAGCCGGTTCGCCCTGTCCGCCAGGCAGGCGCGTCGCAAGAGGGAACCCGGTGGGAATCCGGGACTGCCCCGCAGCGGTGAGCGGGAACGACCGCCGTCACACGCACTGGCCCCGCCGGGGCCGGGAAGCGACGGCCACTAGGAGACCGCCCTGACAGGGCAGTCACGCCCGCGAGTCCGAAGACCTGCCCGCTGCCCGCGCGCCCACCCGCGTGCGGCGACCCCGCCGCGACTCGCGAAGGAGAGTTGACGTGGCCGACAGCACTGCTGCCCCGCCCCGCACGGAGAAGACCCCGACCGACTCACAGGTGACGCTCGCCCACATCATGAGTGAGCACGACACGAACCTGTACGGCACGATCCACGGCGGCATGGTGATGAAACTGATCGACGACGCGGCCGCGGCCGCCGCCGGACGGCACGCCGACGGGCCGGCCGTCACGGTGTCGGTGGACCGGATGGCCTTCCTCGCCCCCGTGCGCGCGGGAGACCTGCTCACCGTGCACGCCGAGCTGCTGCGCGCGGGCCGCACGTCGATGGGCGTGGGCGTACGGGTGACCGCCGAGCGCTGGAACGCCTCGGGGCCCGCCGCCGAGGTGGCCACCGGCAGGCTGAGCTTCGTCGCGGTCGACGCCGACGGGCGCCCCCGGCCCGTCCCCGCGCTCGCCGCCAGGCCGGACACCGACTGAGTCCGGCCGGCCACCACCGCGCGGTGCCGGACGCGACCCGCGTCACGGCCCGGCACGTGCGGGTGGGAAGGCGCCCTCGGCTGGACACGGGCCGAAGGCCCGGGCCCCGCTGACGGGGTGGCGCCACCGCCGCCCGGGTCTGAGCGGTGCGGGTGGTCGGCGCGGGCGGGGGTGCGTCGCCTCCCACCCCGCGTGGCGTGCGGGCCGGTGCCGGGCCGCACGCCACGCCGCCCGGCACGGCCGGGGGCGGGGTGCCGCGTGGTGGTGGGTCAGACGCCGTCGAAGACGGTGTCGGTGGTGGTGACGACGGCGCAGCGGCCGGCCGCCCAGCGCAGGGCCGCCGCGTGCTCCTGGGCGGAGAAGTCCGCCACCGCGTCGGCGACCACGAACGCCTGGAGGTCGCGCATCCAGGCGTCGGCGGCGGTCATCAGCACGCCGATGTGGGCGTAGACGCCGGTGACGACGAGCTGGTCGCGGCCGAGGGAGCGCAGCCGGTCGGCCAGGTCGGTGCGGACGAAGGCGCTGTACTTCCACTTGGTGACGACGGTGTCCCCGGCGGCCGGGGCGACGGCGTCGGCGATCGCCTCGGCGCGGGGGTCGGCGGGCAGCCCGGGGCCCCAGAAGTCCTGCTGGAGCCCGCGCTCGGCCGGGGTCTGCCCGCCGGGCTGGGCGGTGTAGAGGACGGGGACGCCCAGCGCGCGCGCCCGGCGGCACAGCCGCGCGACGTGGTCCAGCAGCGCGGGCACGGGCTCGGCGGCGGTGTCGTAGGCGGACAGGAAGTGGTTCTGGAGGTCGTGCACGAGCAGCACGGCGCGTGCGGCGTCGGCCTTCCAGGCGACGCGGTTGGCCGGGAGCGCGTCGGCGGTGGGCATCGGGTAGGGCGTGATCGCGGGCAGGGTCATGGGGTGGGTGGCGCTCCGTTCCGGTGGGCGTGCGGGCGGGGGCGGTCGGGCGCCGGACGCGCGGCGGGCTGTCCGGGGCGTCCGAACCGGTCGGCGGGTGCGGCGGTGGGCGTGGCGCGCGCGGGCGCGGCGCGCGCGGGCGGGCCGGGCGCGGGTGCGGCGGGGGTCACAGCCGCACTCCCACCGCGTCGAGGAACGTGCGGAACTTGGCGGCCGTCTCCCGCGTCTCCGCCTCCGGCTCGGACGCGGAGACGATGCCCGCCCCCGCGTACAGGCGCAGCGACTCCTCCCGCGCCTCGGCGCAGCGGATGGTGACCACCCACTCGCCGTCGCCCGAGGCGTCGCCCCAGCCGACCATGCCGGTGAAGAAGCCGCGGTCGAACGGCTCGCTGTCGGCGATGACGCGGCGGGCCAGGTCGGTGGGGGTGCCGCAGACGGCCGGGGTGGGGTGCAGGGAGCAGGCCAGCTCCAGCGCGGAGGTCTCCGGCGCGGCGAGCGTGGCGGTGACGGTGGTGGACAGGTGCCACATGGTCGCGGTGCGCACCAGCGTCGGCTCGGCCGGGACGGTGACCTCTCCGCAGTGCGGGGCCAGGGCCCGGTGCACGGCGTCCACGACGACGGCGTGCTCGTGCAGGTCCTTCACCGACTTCAGCAGGGCGGCCGCGCGCCGCACGTCTTCGGCCAGGTCCTCGCTGCGCGGGGTGGAGCCGGCCAGCGGGTTGGCGACGAGCCGGTGGCCGCGGCGGGAGACCAGCAGTTCGGGGCTGGCGCCGAGCAGGGTGCGGCCGGGGCCGGTGGGGAGGGCGAAGGTGTAGCCGCCGGGGTCGCGCCGGGCCAGCCGCTGGAGCATCGCCGGGGTGTCCAGCGGCCCGGGGGCGTCCAGTTCCAGGGTGCGGGCGAGCACCACCTTGCTGAACTCCCCGCGCCACATGCGGTCCACGGCGGCGGCCACGGCCGAACCGTAGCGGGCGGGTTCGGGCACCTGCCGGACGCGCCACTCGGCGCGGGCGGGGGGCTCGGCGGGCAGCGCGACGAGCGGGTCCGCCGCCAGCGGCGGGGCGCTGCGCACCGTGTCGGGCACCGCGAGGGCGGCGGGCGCGTGCTGGTCGAACGGCACGGCCCCCACGACGACGGGGTCGGGGTGCCCGGCGTCGCGGGCGGCGGCCAGCGTGGCGGCGACGCGCGTGGCCACCGGCCGGTCGTCGTGCGGGACTTCGCGGTGGACGCCGTGGCCGAGCAGGGTACGGGTGGGGGTGCCCAGGAAGCGGGCGCCGGGCTCGTAGGCGCCCAGCAGCGCCGCGGCGGCGCCCACGGCGGGGTGGTCGGCCGCGGCCGGGGGGACGTGCGTGGCGACTTCGGGGGCCGTCGACACGGGGGCTCCGTTTCTCGCGCGGTCCGTACCGGGACGGCCGCGGCTGGGTGCGGGCGGGAGGGGTGGGTGCGGGCGGAGTGAGTGCGAGGCAGGGCGGGACGAGGCGGTGCCCGCCGGCGTCAGCGCAGGGTCGCGCCGCCGTCGACGTAGAGCTCGTGCAGCGTGATGTGGCGGGCGCGGTCGGAGGCCAGGAAGAGCACGGCCTCCGCGACGTCGGCGGGGGCGGCGATGCGGCCGAGCGGGATGCCCGTGCGGTAGCTGCCCGGATCGCCGTCGACGACGCGCCGCGCGGCGTCGGGGTCGCCGTCGGTCCACAGGCTCCGCTGCATGGCGGTGTCGGTGGAGCCGGGCGCGACGACGTTGCACCGCACGCCGCTGCGGGCGAGTTCCAGGCCCAGGCACTTGGTGAACATGGTGGCCGCGGCCTTGGAGGCGGCGTAGGCGGCCATGCCGGTGCGGGGGACGCCCGCGGCGTTGGAGCCGACGGTGACGATGCTGCCGGAGCGGCGTGCGGCCATCCGGGCGGCCACCGCGCGGGAGGTGTGGAAGACGCCGGTGGTGTTGACCGCGAACGTCGCCTCCCAGTCGTGGTCGGACAGTTCGGCGACGGGCCCGGGGCGCAGGACCCCGGCGACGTTGACCAGGATGTCCAGCGGACCGTGCTCGGCCTCCGCCCGTGCCACGACGGCGTCGACCGCCCGGCCGTCGGTCACGTCCATGACGCGGGCGGTGATGCCGCCGTGCCGCGGCCGGTCGGGGCCGGCGCCCCCGCCACCGGACGCGGACCGGCCGCCGGGGCCCTCGGCGGACCCGGGGGCGGCCCCGGCGGCCGGGCCGGGCCGGGCGCGGTGGTCGGCGGCCAGCGCCTCGACGCCGTCGGCGACGCGGTCCGTGGCCACCACGTGCGCGCCCTCGGCGGCCAGGGCCGTGGCGACCGCCGCCCCGATCCCCTGGCCGGCTCCGGTCACCAGGGCGGTGCGACCGGCGAGTTCGGCACGGTCGGCGGACATGTGTGCGGGCATCACGCCTCCCCCATCGAGTTAGGTGAGGCTAACCTAACCCATCACCCACGGGAAGTCGCCCGGCCACCCGCCACGACTCAAAATGTTTGGTTAGCCTAACCTCACCTCAGCCTCGCCGCTCCCCCACACCGCCCTCGGCTCTCCCCGCTCACAGCACCACCCCCGCACGGGCGTTCCCCGCCCGGCGTCCCAGCGCCCGACCGACGACGACGCCCGGCCGCCCCGCCCGGCGGCCCGCTCGGCAGTCCGACGCCCGGGGGTGGACCCGCGCCGCCCACGGGGGCCCGAGCACCGGGGCCCTCTGCCGCACCCGGGGCGCGAGGGCGCCGTCCGCACGTGAGCCGCGGGCCCCCGGCACACTGGTGACGCACCGTGTCCGGCGTCCCGCGCGAGCTCCCCCGGCGAGCCCAACGTGACCTGGAATGCTGGCGGTTGTCGCCGCACGGGCCTAGTATCTGGCTGCTTCCGGCGACCACGGGAGCCACAACCGAATGCGAGCACGGCGGGGGAAGCCGGTGGGATTCCGGCGCTGACCTGCAACCGTGAGCGGCACCGCCGGTGCCGTGAGCCGGAACGCCCGGCGTGCGGCGCGAACGCTTCTCACCGTCATGGCCTGCGACGCGAAGCCAGGGCCCGTCTCCGCCGCGCGGCGCGCACTCCCGCGGCGGGCGGTGCGGTTCCGGCCTTCCGGCGCGGTCCCCATCGTCAACGAAAGGCACCGTCTTGCGCCAGATCCCCGCTCGCCGTCTGCTGATCGCCACCGCCGCGCTGAGCCTCGCGCTCACCGCCACCCCCGCCGTCGCGGACACCGACGCCGCCACCGGCGGCACCAACGCGCCCGTCAAGGTGCGGCTGACCGTGCAGGGCCCCGTCGGGCTGCTGTTCGACGGCCGGATCAGGACCCGCGGCCACGACGTGACGCCCGCCACCGGCGGCACGCACACCTGCGACGGCACCAACGGCGGCGCCTACCCGTCGCCGGTGCCGACCCCGACGGCGGCCCTGGACGACGCCGCCGACAAGTACGGCTTCGACTGGGACGGCACCTGGTACCCCTCGTTCGAGGACTACCTGGTCGAGAGCATCAAGAACGTCGACGCCGACGCCTCGGCGTACTGGAGCATCGAGGTGAACGGCACCCCGACGCCGGTCGGCGGCTGCCAGTTCAAGCTGGACTACGGCGACCAGGTGGCGTTCACCTGGACGGAGTTCTAGGCCAGCGACCGTACCGGGTCCCACGCCGGTTCCACGCCGGTGCCACGCCGCGAGGAACGCTGCGGGCCAGGCGTGCGGGGGCTCCCCCCGCACGCCCGGCCCTCGTCGCCGCTCAGGACCCCCAGCGCAGAGCGATGGTGTCGCCCACGTGGATCACCTCGCCCCGGGCCGCGGCGGTGAAGGCGGAGCCGTCCACGCTGACCTGCCACACCTGCGACCCGCTGTTCGCCGTGCCGTTGAGCGCGGTGACGGCGCCGGAGCCCGCGGCGGGCGTCACGCCGGTCACGCACCCGGCCGGGGTGGCCGCCGAGGCGGCGGCGTCCAGCACCGCACCCAGCGTGGTCGTCGTCCCGGTCGGGGTGAGCGCGACCGAGCAGACCGCCAGGCCGCCGGAGCCGTCGTCGACGCTCAGCGCCAGGTCGGCGGCCGTACCCGGGACGAACGCGCTCTGCGCGACCCACTGCGGCTCCCCGGCGGTCACCGGCGCCGGCGGTGCCTCGGTGAAGCCGCCGCCGGCCACCGCGCGCAGGGCGTCGACGGAGGCGTAGGCGGACGGCGAGGAGTCACCGGGGGCGTACCGGAAGCCGCCACCGGGGGTGAACTGCTGGGCGATGAGGAAGTCGACCGGCGTCCTGCCCATCGGCGTGCGGAACCCGCCGGTCTGCGGGTTGATGCCGCACGCGTTGAGCCCGGCCACGGCCCAGCCGTTGGAGTTGGTGTTGGCGCCCCACATGGCCTGGAAGGCGCCGGTGTGGTTCACGAGCTTGCCGGCCAGGAAGTTCCGCGCCTGGACGACGTCCGGGTCGGTGTTCGGCACGCCCGACACGCACAGGGCGGCCATGGAGGCGCCGGTCATGTCGATGTCACCGGCCTTGGCCAGCTCCGTGGGGTCGCCCTCGGCCTTCGCGTAGTTCCAGCCGCCGTCGTGGTGCTGGTTGGCCCGGATGCGCGCCACCACGGAATCGAGCAGGGACTGCGGGACGCGCTGGTCGCCCGCCTGGGTCCGGGCGCCGCCCAGCGCCAGCGCGGCGAAGACCGTGCCGTTGTAGAGCGAGGAGGACCCGAAGTACCCGGGCTCCGCGCTCTGCCAGTGGCCGTAGACGTCGGCGACGAGGTTGCGGGAGGCCGAGACGCGGGCCGGGTCGATGCCGGCCGCGTAGGCGTTGAGCGTGCCGCGCTCGAAGTCGGTCACCACCGGGGACCCGGAGGGCCAGCCCGGGTCGGCCAGCAGGTCCCGGTAGACACCGCGGGCGTTCTTCGCCGGGTCGCCGTCAGGGGTGACGTCGGCCGCGGCCGTGCCGGCCGCCGCGAAGGCGCTGAAGGCCCACTCGTTGGAGAGCCCACCGCCGGCGTAGGAACCGTCCGGTGCCTGGAGCGACTTCAGGTAGGCGACGCCGTTCGCGGTGGAGGTGGCGATCTGGCCGGGAGTGGAGGTGGCCGAGGCGGGCAGCGCGGAAAGGGCCAGCGCGCCGACCGCCGCGGCGGCGGTGAGCGCGAGGCGTCTGGGGGCGGTGAGACGGGTCATGACGGGCATGGGCCTGCTCCTTCGTCGATGGGGACGCGACCGGACAGGGCCCTCCCGCGGCGTGGCCGCGGGGCCGGTGGCCGCCGTCCGGAACGCGGGGTACGGCTTCCTGGTAACGCGTCACCGCATGGGCATTCGGGCTCGGAGCGGTGTCCCGCCGCCCCACACCGCTGCGCGTCAGCCCCGGACTCCCACCGGGTTCCCCCACTCGGCGGACAAGGACGCTACCGGAGCCACCCGTGGTCCGCCAGGCATGCCAAGGCCGCCCACGCTTCGGCGGGTTGGGATTCAGGTCACCTTGACGCCGTCGGAGGCCGCGTGCTGCAATCCGAACGACAAACGCACAACGCCCTGGGGGAAGCCGGTCGAAATCCGGCGCTGACCCGCAACCGTAGGCCCGCACGCGGCGGGCGAGCCGGAATGCCCGGGGCGGTCGATTCCCAGCGAACAACGCCGTCGCGGACTACGGCGTGGTCGACCAGCTCCCCGGGCCCCGCGCCCGGCCGGGGCCCACCACCACGTCCCACCGCACCGCAACGACACGAGGGGCCGTGGTGGGCAGCACACAGGGAAGACGCCGACGCGTCGGCCGAGGAGGGCTCGTCGCCCTGGTCTCGGCCGTGCTGCTGGTCCTCGGCGCGAGCGCGGGGCACGCCCTGCGGGCGCCGGCCGGCCCGTCCGCTCCGTTCGCCTCCGGGCAGGAGTGCACCGCGGACACCGGCGCCTTCGTCGCCGTCGACTTCGGCCCCTTCGGCGGCGATGTCGTCAGCGGTTGCGACCCCGCCCCGACCACCGGCTACGCGCTGCTGCACGCGGGCGGCTTCACCACCGCGGGCACCGAGCACGACGGCCCCGCGTTCGTCTGCCGCATCGGTCACCCCTCGATCGACTCCGGCACGCAGTACCCGACGCCGCGGGAGGAGCCGTGCGTGCGCACCCCGCCGGCCAGCGCCTACTGGTCGTACTGGGTCGCCGCCCCGGGCGAGACGGAGTGGACCTACAGCCGCCACGGTGCCATGGACCGCACGCCGCGACCGGGCGACGTCGACGCCTGGGTGTTCGGCGGCACCGGCGTCGGCGGCACCAATGGCCGGCCGTCGTTCAGCCCGGAGGACGTGCGTGACGGCGAGGGCGGTGCGGGCCCCGAGCCCAGTGGCGGGCCGACGGCCCCAGAGGGCCGGATCGACGTGGCCGCCGCCGGACGGTGGGTGGCCGGACGCCTCGTCGACGGCGAGCGGATCGAGGACGAGTGGTCCGCGAGCCCCGACCACCACCTGACCACCGAGGCCGCCTTCGCGCTCGCCGCCAGCCGGGGCGAGGGCCCGGAGCTGGCGAAGGTGACCGCCTACCTCACCGGGCGCACCGACGCCTACGCCTACCCGGCCGGACCGGACCAGGCACCCGACGCCGGCGCCGCCGGACGCCTGGCGCTGCTCGCGCAGAGCACCGGGGCCGATCCCCGCGACGTCGCCGGACGCGACCTCCTGGGCGACCTGGTGGACCACGTCTGCACCGCCGGCCCGGAGTCCGGCAGCCCCACCCCCGGCTGCACCGCTGCGGGGGACTTCCACGGTGCCCTCTACACCGAGGGTCAGGCACTGGCGCTGCTGGCCGTGGTGCGCGGCGGCCTCCAACCGCCGGCCGGGGCCGCCGCGCGGCTGGCCGCGCTCCAGTGCGGTGACGGCTCCGTCTCCAGCGTCCTGATCCGGCCCGGCGAGTACTGCGAGGGCGACCCGGCCACCACCGCGCTCGTCGCGCTCGTGCTGCGGGCGGTGGGCGGGCACGGGGACGCCGTCGCCGAAGCCCGCGCCTCGCTGCGCCAGGCGCAGCGCGCGGACGGCTCGCTGCTGGGCTACCCCGGTGCCTCCGCCGGGAGCGTGACCGCCACCGCGTACGCCGCGCAGGCGCTGCGCGCGCTGGGCGAGACAGCGCGCGCCGACGCGGCGGTGGCCTGGCTGGCCACCCAGCAACGTGCCGACGGGGGCTTCGGGTTCGAGGCGGGTACCGAACCCTCCGAGCTCTACCCCACCGCCCCGGCCGTGCTCGCGGGTGCGGGCACCAGCCTGGTGACGCTCACCACCGAGCGGCCCGGACCCAGCACGCCGCCGACCACGCCCACCGGCGACCCCACCCCGCCGCCGAGCACGACCCCCACCCCGACGGTCTCCGCGCCCGCGCCGGGCGAGGTGCCGGACCTGGGCCGCGGCGTCGCCTACCTCACCGGACCCGACCGGCTCCAGCAGGGCCGGTACTACCCCGCCGGCGGGGGCACCGACCGCGCCGACTTCGGCCTCACCATCGACGGCGCCTACGCGCTGGCCGCCACCGGCCTGGACAACGCCACCCTGCGGGCCATGGTCGACTTTCTCCAGCAGGGCGGCCAGGACGCCCAGGGCCGCACCGTGCACGACTGGACCGGGGTGGGCGGCGAACACCCCACGGCCGGCTCCCTGGGCAAGACGGCGCTGCTCGCCCAGATGGTCGGCCGCGACCCCCGTGACTTCGGTGGCCACGACCTCATCACCGCACTCGCGGAGGCGGTCTGCACCGCGCCCAGCGCGGCGCCGGACCGTAGCTGTGCGGCACGGGGCGCCTACACCCACGCCCCTTCGGTCTTCGCCCACTCGCTGGCGCTCGTCGCCCAGGTACGGGCGGGCGAGGAGGAGGCCGCCACCGAACCCGTCGCCTACCTGCTCTCCCTCCAGCACGGCCACGGGGCCTGGCCGAGCCTGATACCCGATTCCGGGGACTCGGACGTGGACTCCACCGCCATGGCGGCCATGGCACTGGACCTGGTCGGCGGACCGGAGGCGGACCGTGCGGTGGACGCGGCACTGGAGTGGATCGCGGAACAGCAGTACCCCGACGGCGGCTTCCCCGGCGCGGCGGGCAACTCGGTCAACTCCGCGGCGCTGGCCGTCCAGGGCCTGTCCCTGGACGCGGACGCCTACCCGCGGGAGATCGCCGACGCGCGCGCCTTCCTGGCCGCCCAACAGAACGCCGACGGCGGCTTCAACGTCGCCGCGCAGGGGCAGCGCGGCTCAGACCTGCGCGCGTCCACGCAAGCGGTCGGCGGGGCCACCGGCGCCTCCTTCGCCACCCTCACCCGCAGCCTCGCGGGCACCAGCCCGCAGCCCCTGCCAACCCCGACGGCGAGCACGCCCCCGATCCTCACCCCGGGCGACGTCGGCGGGCCCGGGGGCGGCGGCGCGGGGGGCGGCGCGGGGGGCGGCACCGACGGCACCGGTCCCGACGCCTCCGGCGGCGGGAACCTGGCCGCCACCGGATTCCAGGTCGGCTCGCTGGCCGTGGCGGCTCTGGTGTCCACTCTCGCCGGGTGGCGGATCACCGTCGTCGCCCGCAGACGCCAGCGGGCCGCCCTCCGGGAGCGGCCGTGACCGCCCGCCGGCCGCCCGGCCGCCTGGCCCGCCACCTGGTCAGGCTCGCCACGGCGCTCGGTCTGACGGTGGCCGCGCACGCCGCCACCACCTCGCCCGCCACCGCCGAGCCCCAGCCCATGGGCCAGTGCACCACCACCTCCGGAGTCGTGCTGGCGGTGGACTTCAGCCACTGGGGCGGACCGGTCTACCGCTCCTGCGGCACCACCCCCACCACCGGGTACGAGCTGCTGAACCAGGGCGGCTGGCGCACCACCGGCACCGGACACGACGGCCCGGCGTTCATCTGCCGCATCGGCTACAGCGGGCACCAGGGCGGCAGGCAGTACCCCACACCGAGCGAGGAGGACTG
>NZ_JAPKFL010000059.1 GCF_026262575.1 Streptomyces marinisediminis | reverse complement strand
GTCGAGTCGACGATGAAGGCAAAGGCGGCAAGTTATGCCAAAAAGCCCAATCCAGACATAAGGCCTACCGTTCTGTCGTTAGATGAAGAGCAGGCTGCCGGGTGCTCAGTAGAGACTGGCGCGGCCTGCCAGTGGAGGCGCGGTAGTCAGCTAGCAGTTGACTGATCATCATGGAGTAGTGCAAGTGACCCTGTTGGTGCAACCCGACACGCCGTCACCCGACTCACAGGTCTGGGCAGGGCTTCAAGCCGTTGGTAAGATCGGCTGCAGTCCGTGACGAGGGGGAAACGGTCAGCAGTCACGGAGGTCATGCTGTGAAGTGGGGGCGGGTATGGACAGCCAGACGACCGACGCTGCAGTAGTCGACGTAAGGGCACTTGGCACTGAGGTGCCTGATGCTGAAGTCAGCGTGACCATCGGCCCGCAGTTTCTGCAACTGTTCAGCGAGCAGTTGTACAAGTCGCCTAACAAGACCTTCGAAGAACTAATTTCGAATAGTTGGGATGCAAAGGCAACCTCTATTCACGTGGGCTTTAGTCCCAATCTCAGTACCGAAGATGCCATTGTGTGGGTCCTGGACAACGGCGAATCCATGGACGTTGAAGGATTCAAGCTGCTCTGGTCGGTGGCTCACTCCACGAAAGCGCATCGGGTATCCGAGAGGCCACTGATTGGCAAATTCGGCATCGGTAAGCTTGCAACCTACGTTCTGGCTCATCAGTTGACGTATATATGCAAGTTTGCTGACGGGATTATACGTGCCGTTACCATGGATTATCGGCAAATCGGTGGCGACCCAACGGCACTGCACATCGAACCTCTTCCGCTTCCCGTTCGCGTCCTTAGCGAGGAAGACCTTGAAACCTTTCTTGACAGCCTGGGGGGCGGAGACAGGATTCGTGACTCGCTGAAGGCGTTGAACAATGCCGAAGTTTGGGACGAGTATCAGGAATTCGGCGGCTCTATACCTCCTAAGCCTGAGCCTTCCGGGACGTGGACCCTTGCACTGCTAACGGATCTCAAACCGCTGGGTCGTGAGATGCAGCAGGGACGCATTCGGCGCATGCTGCGTACGAGCCTCCCACTTGGGGGTAACGTCAGCATCGTATTTAACGGTGAACCCTTGAAGTCATCCAAATTGGATACTGCGGTTTCTGAGGCTTGGGTGATCGGTGATAATGCGGATATTACCCATATCACCTTGAAGGGCGACGAACCCGGGCAGGACGAGGTCATATCCGTCGTGGCTCACTCGACTCCGTACCCCCACGTGCTGATCGAGGGGCTCGGAGAGGTTACCGGCACGGTAACGCTCTATGAGGATTCCATCTCCAAAAAGAAGAGTGACGCCAAGGGTGCGTCAAACGGTTTTTTCGTCAACATCATGGGGCGATTGGTTAATTATGAAGACCCTTATTTTGGTCTGAGTAACCTTAACCACTCGGCCTGGGCAAAGTTCCGCGCCGCTGTTCGTGTGGATGGGCTTAATGCGAGCCTAGCAGTGAATCGCGAGGCGGTTCTTGAAAGTCGTGAGCTGGAGATTGCGCAAGCTTTCCTGAAGGAACTCTTCAACCTGGCCCGCACAACCCACGACAAGGCCAAAAAAGCTGCCTGGCCCGACGCTGGAGAGGTCCTGACGGAGACGTGGGGAACTGTTCCTCTCGAACCGTTGCAGCGTGCCATTGAGGATGGGCTTCAGAGCCAGAGCCTGCCCAGTTTTGTTCTTGGTTCTGAAGAGGAGCCGACGAAAGAGCAAGTTGACTCATGGGATACGGTTGAGACACCAGCTGATGTTATTAGTGGTGTCACTTTTGAATCCCTCGACGGTGATGCACACCTCGTGGTCTACGATATTTCTACGCGACGCATCATCATCAATGAGAATCATCCCTTCGCACGCGAGTACGCGTCCACGCACGAGTTGCGCCTACTGTTGCGAGACAGTTCAGTTGTCGAACTCCTCAGCCGCGCTTACATGATCCAAATGGGCGTGGATGAAGCAACACTCGGTCAAGTTGATCTGCATCGAGACCAGTTGTATAGGTTGGTCGCGAGGCTTCGCCGGCGTAGCGGAGCTCAGATCGCTGAACTTCTTGAGGAAGCCGCGGTTCACTCGAACGACAAGGCTTTGGAACAAATCCTCGGGGACGCCCTTGAAAGCCTTGGATTTGTCGTGGAGCGTCTGGGCGGCTCCAACAATCCCGAGGGTGTGGCGCGAGCGCCGATCACGAAAAAGGGTGCCGCAAAGAGGGCCTCGTACGCTGTCACTTATGACGCCAAGTCATCGATAAACAAGAAGGTCAAGACTGGCAATGTCGGGGTGGCGGGGCTTGTTCGACACCGCAATGATCATGCGGCTGACTTTACTCTGGTAGTAGGGCCCGAGTTTGAGAGCGGGGCTTTGACTCGTGAGTGCACCCAGCACAAGGTCACTCCAATGCGTGCGCGTGATCTAGGCACGCTGGTTGTACTAAATGCCACCAAGGGCCCTATGGACCTGGAACGTCTGAAGGACGTATTCACGCTCTATGCCCCAGACGAGGTGCATGAGTTTGTTGAGGGCCTGACGGAAGAAGTAATTTCTCTTCAACACCTCAGCTACACTGACCTTTTCTCTGCCCTGCATGAGATCGGTTTTGATGAGCCCGACATGCTCACTACGCCGGTGATCGCTAAAACGATCCGCGATCAGAGCGGGAACAAGGAATTCCCGACCAAAAAGGACGTATATGCCGTACTCCATGGCATGTCGATCCTCGCGCCTAACATGGTCCGAGTGCAGGGAGACAACGTCTTCTTGGGCGCTCGTCCTGACAAGCTCAGGGATGCTATTCTTGCGCAACTTGGGAAGATCCCTACGGAGCTTACAAGTGATCTGACGGGCATCCTCTGAGAGTTGGGTAAGTAAGTGACTGGTGTTCGAGGGCATGCCGTTCATCCGTTCCCGGCTCGCATGGCGCCTGAGATTGCTCTCGATGAGTGCAGGACTCTGCCGCCTGGCAGCGTCGTGCTGGACCCGATGGTCGGGTCTGGCACGACGCTAAGGGTGGCCTCTGAAGCGGGTTGCAGAGGGATCGGATTTGACGTTGATCCACTGGCCGTAAAAATCTCTTCCGTTAACACTGCAATCATTGATCCTCTTGAGTACGCAGCAGCCGCTGAACGCCTTCTTGGTGCTGCGAAGGCGTTCACTCAAGCGCCGGCTATGCCGGTATTGGACGAGGATGCAGAAACGCGGAAGTTTGTAGAGTTCTGGTTCGCGGAGTTGCAGCGGGGAGCGCTAAGAAGACTTGCCGCCGCTATTGAAGAAGTCTCGGAAGGGCCTATAAAGAACGCGCTGTGGGTTACTTTCAGTCGACTGATCATTACTAAGGATCGGGGTGCCTCGCTAGCGAGGGATGTTAGTCATAGTCGTCCGCATAGGGTTGGTAGCACAAACGACTTCGACGTCTTCGCTGAGTTTTCTCGGGCTGCGGCGAAAGTTGGGCGGATCCTTTCTGCGCGTAATGTGAGAGGATCTGTAAACGTTCAGTTGGGTGATGCGAGAAATCTGTCGGTGACAGGCGACTCTGTGGACTTTATTATTACCTCGCCACCCTACCTGAATGCTATCGACTATCTACGCGGTCATCGTATGGCTCTTGTGTGGATGGGGTATCGGATCGGCGAGCTCCGTGAAACTCGAGGCACCTCTATTGGTACGGAACGCGGCTTGGTATTGGATGGTGAGGATCCCGAAGTTAACCGAATGAGGAGAGCCATCGGTGAGGTCGATAAACTCAAGCCGAGACAGCAGAAGATGATTGATCGTTATCTCGTCGATCTGTTGGTGCTGTATAAAGAGCAGGCGCGCTGCCTTCGCGCAGGTAGTCACGCTGTTACAGTGATCGGGAACTGCTCAATGAGCGGCAATTTCATGCAAAATGATGAAGCTTGCGTAGCGGCGGCAGAGATGTCTGGCCTTACTCTTGTCGGCCGCAGAGAGCGAGAGTTGCCGGAGAATCGGCGCTATCTTCCGCCGCCGAAAGCGGCCGAAGGTAGTTTGAATCGGCGCATGCGCACGGAGACCATCCTTAAGTTCGAGAAGGTGCTCATGCCCACGTGAGCGCACGCCGTTGCGTAGCGGTCGGTGGAGCGGCTTTGGGCTGGAGATGCTTTGGGGCGACTGATCATGGCCCCGTAAGTTTTCGGCGAGTCGGGTAGTCTGTGGGCCTGCCCGTTAAAGCACGACGTTGGGGCCATGATCTTAGAGGCTCGCCCCAAAGTGGCTGCCAAAAGCCGTGGAGCCGGCCGCCCCAGCCACTGAACCGTTCCGGGTTCGGTAGAGACTCGATTTCATGTAAGGATTGAGTCATGGCACGCCCCTCCTCCTATCCTTTTGAGCTGCGCAAACGAGCGGTCCGTATGGTCGCCGAGGTCCGCGGTGACTACCCGAATCAATCGGCCGCACTGAAGGCAGTCGCGCAGAAGCTCGGCATCGGTTCGGCTGAGACGTTGCGGAACTGGGTGAAGCAGGACGAGGTCGACTCCGGTCGGCTGCCGGGTACGACCACCGAGGAGTCCGCCCAGCTCAAGGCGTTGAAGAAGGAGAACGCCGAGTTGAAGCGAGCCAACGACATCCTGAAGGCTGCGGCGTCTTTCTTCGCGGCCGAGCTCGACCGGCCACACACACGCTCGTAGCGTTCATCGACGAGCACCGGGCCCGCTTCGGCGGGGTCGAGCCGATCTGCCGCGTGCTCACCGAACACGACTGCAAGATCGCCCCCTCCACCTACTACGCCCACAAGAAGCGACTGGCCGCTCCGTCCGCCCGTACCGTGCGGGACACGGAACTCAGGGAGCTGATCCACCGGGTCCATACCGACAACTACCGCGTCTACGGGGCCCGGAAGATCTGGCGCGAGCTGAACCGGCAGGGTCACGCGGTGGCCCGCTGCACCGTCGAACGGCTGATGCGCGAGCTGGGCATCGCGGGCGCCGTCCGCGGAAGGAAGGTCATCACCACGATCCCGGACCAGCAGGCCGAGCGTGCACCGGACCGGGTGGACCGCGACTTCGTCGCCACCGCGCCGAACCGCTGCTGGGTCGCGGACTTCACACATGTGACGACCTGGGCCGGCGTCGTCTACGTCGCCTTCGTCGTGGACACCTTCTCCCGTCGCATCGTCGGATGGTCCGCCGCGACGTCGAAGGAGACCCAGCTCGTCCTGGACGCTCTGGAGATGGCACTGTGGCAGCGTGACCGCGATGAACACCCGTATGTTCGGGGTGAGTTGCTACACCACAGCGATGCGGGCAGCCAG
>NZ_JAPKFL010000058.1 GCF_026262575.1 Streptomyces marinisediminis | reverse complement strand
AAACCGATGCCGCCGAGGAAGTCGTACATGCCCTCGACCGACACGGGCTCCGCGCCGGCCGGCGGCCAGGCGACCAGCCCCGCGGCCGACTCGGCGGCGCGGCCCTCACCGGGCACCACGACGCCGGAGGCGTGCAGGACCCAGTCCGCCGCGTCGTCGACGTCGGTCCCGGCGTCGGTCCGGGCGTCGGCGGGGCGCGAGTGCACGGTGAGGGGACGGCCGCCGTCCGCACCGGCGGCGCCCGCCACGATCTGCAGGACGCGGGCGCCGCGCTCGGGCAGCACCAGCGGGGCCTGGATGGTCAGCTCCTCCAGCACCCCGCAGCCGACGCGCTCCCCCGCGTGCAGGGCCAGTTCGACGAAGGCCGTGCCCGGCAATAGCACCGACCCCAGGACGGTGTGGTCGGCGAGCCAGGGGTGCGACTCCAGGGAGATCCGGCTCGTGAACAGCGACACGTCCTCCCCGGCCAGCGCCACCGAGCCGACCAGCAGCGGGTGCTCGGACGTGCGGAGCCCGGCGCCGGAGAGGTCCCCGGTGCGGTCGAAGCGCCTCGGCCAGTAGGTCGCGTGCTGGAAGGCGTAGGTGGGCAGGTCGACGCGGCGGGCTCCGGTCCCGGCGAAGTAGGCGTCCCAGCCCACGGCGGTGCCGCGCACGTGAAGTTCCGCGAGCGCGGTGACCAGGGCCTCGGCCTCGGCACGGCCCTTGCGCAGCGCGGGCACGAAGGCCGCGTCGGCCGGGTCCACCGCGTCGGCCGCCTCGGCGGCGCACTCCTGCCCCATCGCGGTCAGGACGCCGCCGGGGCCCAGCTCCAGGCAGGTCGTGACGCCGTGGGCCGTCAGGCTCCGCACCCCGTCGTGGAAGCGGACGGCTTCCCGGACGTGCCGCACCCAGTAGTCGGCGGTGGCCAGCTCCTCCCCGGCGAGATCACCGGACAGGTTGGAGACGACCGGGATGCGCGGAGCGTGGTAGGTCAGGCTCTCGGCGACCGCGCGGAACTCCTCCAGCATCGGGTCCATGCGCGGGGAGTGGAAGGCGTGGCTGACGTTGAGCCGCTTGGACTTCCCGAACTGCGCGGCGATGGCGGTGACGGCTTCCTCGTCACCGGAGACGACCACGGAGGTGGGTCCGTTGACGGCGGCGATCGACACCCCGTCGGCCAGCAGCGCGGTGGTCTCCTCCTCGGTGGCCTGCACGGCGATCATCGCCCCACCGGACGGAAGCGCCTGCATCAACCTACCGCGTGCGGCCACGAGCCGGGCCGCGTCCTCCAGCGACCACACCCCCGCCACATGCGCGGCGGCCACCTCACCGATCGAGTGCCCCAGCAGGTAGTCCGGGGCCACCCCCCAGTGCTCCAGCAGCCGGAACAGCGCCACCTCCAGCGCGAACAACCCGGCCTGCGTGTACTGGGTCTGGTCCAGCAGCTCCGAGCCCTCGAAGACCACCTCGCGGACGGAGGCGTCCAGGTGGCCGTCCAGCTCCGCGCACACCGCGTCGAAGGCATCCGCGAACACCGGGAAGGCGTCATACAGCTCCCGGCCCATCCCGGCCCGCTGCGAACCCTGGCCCGAGAACAGGAACGCGGCACGACCGCCGCTCGCCTGCCCGGTCACCACACCCGCCGGAGCCTGCCCCTGTGCCACCGCGGCCAGCAGCCCGGCCCGGTCGGCACCGACCACCACCGCACGGTGCTCGAACACCGACCGCGACACCGCCAGCGACCACCCCACATCCACCGGCGACCCGAGTGAGTCCACCCGCTCCAGCAACCGCCCCGCCTGCCCGGCCAACGCCTGCGCGGACCTCGCCGACAACACCCACGGCACCACCGCGGGCGCGGCGTCGACGGCGGTCGGAGCGGCAGGCGCGGCCGACTCGGCCGACTCGACCTCCGGCTCCTCCAGGATCACGTGCGTGTTCGTGCCGCTGACCCCGAAGGAGGAGACGGCGGCACGGCGCGGGGCCCCGCTCGCGGCGGGCCACTCCCGGGCCTCGGTCAGCAGCTCCACCGCGCCCGCCGACCAGTCGACCTTGGACGACGGCGCGTCCACGTGCAGCGTCTTCGGCAGCACCCCGTGCCGCATCGCCATGATCATCTTCAGCACGCCCGCGACACCGGCCGCCGCCTGCGTGTGGCCGAGGTTGGACTTCACCGAGCCCAGCCACAGCGGCCGCCCCTCGGCGCGCTCCTGACCGTAGGTGGCGAGCAGCGCCTGCGCTTCGATCGGGTCGCCCAGCCGCGTGCCGGTGCCGTGCGCCTCCACCACGTCGACGTCGCCGGTGCGCAGCCCCGCGGCGGCCAGCGCCTCGCGGATGACGCGCTGCTGGGACGGCCCGTTGGGCGCCGTGAGCCCGTTGCTGGCGCCGTCCTGGTTGATCGCGGAGCCGCGCACCACGGCGAGCACGGGGTGCCCGTTGCGCCGCGCGTCGGACAGGCGCTCCACGACGAGCATGCCGACGCCCTCGCCCCATCCGGTGCCGTCGGCGGCGTCGGCGAAGGACTTGCACCGCCCGTCGGCCGCGAGCCCCCGCTGGCGGCTGAACTCGGTGAAGGACATGGGCGTGGCCATGACGGTGACGCCGCCGGCGAGCGCGAGCTCGCACTCGCCGTTGCGCAGCGCCTGCGCCGCCAGGTGCAGGGCGACCAGCGAGGACGAGCAGCCGGTGTCGACGGTGGCCGCCGGGCCCTCCAGGCCCAGGGTGTAGGAGACGCGCCCGGACAGGACGCTGGCCGCGTTGCTGGTCATGGTGGTGTCCGCGCTGTCGGCGGAGGACATGAGCAGCGGCATGTAGTCCTGCCCGTTGGTGCCCGCGTACACGCCGGTCCGGCTGCCGCGCAGCGCCTCGGGGTCGAGTCCGGCGCGCTCCAGCGCCTCCCAGGACGCCTCCAGCAGCAGTCGTTGCTGCGGGTCCATGGCGAGGGCCTCGCGCGGGGAGATGCCGAAGAAGTCGGCGTCGAAGGCGCCCGCGTCGGTGACGAAGCCGCCCTCGGCGACGTAGGAGGTGCCCGGCCGCCCGTCGGGGTCGTAGACGACGTCCAGGTCCCAGCCCCGGTCGGCGGGGAAGGCGGACATGGCGTCGGTGCCGGCGGCCACCAGCCGCCACAGGTCCTCGGGCGAGTTGACGCCGCCGGGGTAGCGGCAGGCCATGCCGACGATCGCCACCGGCTCCTCGGACCCGGCCGGGGAGGCCGCACGGTACCCGTCCGGCGCGGTCCGCGCGTCCTGCGCGTCGCCCAGGAGGGCGGTGCCCAGGTGCGCGGCGAGGCGCGCGGCGTCGGGGTGGTCGAAGACGAGCGTGGCGGGCAGGCCGAGTCCGGTGGCGGTGGCCAGCCGGTTGCGCAGCTCGACGGCGGTCAGCGAGTCGAAGCCCAGTTCCTTGAAGGCGCGGGCGGGCGGGACGGCGTCGGGACCGGGGTGGCCGAGGACGGCGGCGGCCTCCGCGCGCACCAGGTCCAGCAGGGCACGCTCGCGCTCGGCGGCGGGCAGCCCGCGCAGGCGGCCGCGCAGGCCGGTGGGGTCGGCGGCCCCGTCGCGGTCCGCGCGGGCGCGGTCGTCCTCCGCGCCGAGGACGCGCGCGGCCTCGGGGATGTCGCCGACGAGCGGACGGGGGCGGGCGAGCGCGTAGACGGGGACGAAGCGGTCCCAGTCCACGTCGGCCACGCTCACCGTCGTCTCGTCGTGCTCGACGGCCTGGCGCAGCGCCGTGAGCGCCAGTTCGGCGGGCATCGCGGCCAGGCCCCGGCGGGCCAGCCGCACACCGGCGTCGCCGCCGGCCATGCCGCCGCCCTCCCACGCGCCCCACGCGACGGAGGTCGCGCCCAGGCCACGGGCGCGGCGGCGGGTGGCGAGGCCGTCGAGGTAGGCGTTGGACGCGGCGTAGGCGGCGTGTCCGCCGCTGCCCCACACGCCGGAGTTGGAGGAGAACAGCACGAAGGCGTCCAGCGACGCGGCGTCCTCGGGCGTGCCGAAGACGGTGTCGAGGTGGGCGGCGCCGAGCGTCTTGGCGGCCAGGACGTCGTGCAGGTCGGCGGCGTCCAGCGCGAGGAGTTCCCCGGCGCGGTCGGCACCGGCCGCGTGCAGGACGGCGGTGACCGTCTCGCCCGCCTCGCGCAACCCGCCGACCAGGGCGCGCACCTCGGCCAGCTCGGCCACGTCGCAGGCGGCCAGGGTGACACGGGCGCCGAGCGCGGTGAGTTCATCGCGCAGCGCGTCGGCGCCCGGCGCGTCCGGCCCGCGCCGGCTGGTGAGCACCAGGTGCTCCGCGCCCTCGGCGGCCAGGTACCGGGCGACGTGGGCGCCGACGGCGCCGGTGCCGCCGGTGACGAGCACCGTGCCGCGCGGCGTCCACTCCCGGCGCCCGGGCCGCCCGCCGAGCGGGGCGCGGACCAGGCGGCAGACCCGCACCCCGGAGTCGCGCACCGCGAGCTGGTCCTCCCCTCCGGCCGCGAGCACGCCGCACAGCCGCGCGGCGGCGCGGTCCTCCAGGCGGGCCGGAACGTCGATCAGACCGCCCCAGCCGTCGGGCAGTTCGAGGCCCGCCACCCGGCCGAGGCCCCACACGGCCGCCTGCGCCGGGTCGGTGTGCCGGTCGGCGGCCCCGACGGACACGGCGCCGCACGTGAGCGTCCACAGCCGGGCGGTGGCCTGGCGGTCCGCGAGGGCCTGGAGCAGCGTGACGGTCGCGGCCAGCCCGGCCGGGACGGCCGCGTGGTCGGGGTGCGGCGGCGCGTCGGAGAGCGCGAGCAGGGAGAGCACGCCGGTGGCGTCCTCGACGCCGTCCAGGTGCGCGGCGAGCGCCTCCCGGTCGGCGTCCACGGGCACGGTGACCGTGGTGACCCGCGCGCCGTGCCGGGTCAGGGCGTCGGCCAGCGTGTCGGCCAGCGCGGCGCCGGGGGACGCGTCCGGGACGACGAGCAGCCAGGTGCCGTCCAGCCGCGCGTCGGCGGCGGGGGTGACCGGCTTCCAGGTGACGCGGTAGCGCCAGGAGTCGATGACGGAGCTCTCCCGGCGGCGTTGGCGCCACGCGGCGAGCGCGGGCAGCGCGGCCCGCAGCGGCTCCACGTCGGCGTCGTCCAGCGCCGACGCCAGGGCGTCGAGGTTGCCCTGCTCGACGGCGCCCCAGAACTCGGCGTCCTCGGGGTCCACCGCGTCGCCCGGGGCGGTGAGCGCGGGCGTCTCGGGCCAGTAGCGGGCGCGCTGGAACGCGTACGTCGGCAGCCCCGTACGGCGCGCGCCGGTCCCCTCGAACACCGCGTGCCAGTCCACCGCCGCCCCGTGCACGTGCGCCTCGGCCACCGAGGCCACCACCCGGTCCAAGCCACCCTGGTCCCGGCGCAGTGTGCCCACCGTCGCCGCCTCGGCGCCCGCGTTCTCGATCGTGCCCTGGAGGCCGAGCGCGAGCACGGGATGCGGGCTGACCTCGACGAACAGGGTGTGGCCCGCGGTCAGGGCGGTGCGGGTGGCCTGCTCGAACTCCACCGTCTCGCG
>NZ_JAPKFL010000057.1 GCF_026262575.1 Streptomyces marinisediminis | reverse complement strand
GGCCATATGCCTCTCGATCCGGCGGGTCCGATGTGCAGCTGCGGTCGCCGGGGTTGTTTGGAAGCGCTCGCGGGTGACCGGGCCGTCCTGCGCCATTTCCAAGACGCTGGCGTTCACTGTGAGACTATCGCCGACGCTGTTGACCTCGCCCGCGCCGCGGGCGGCTCCTCTCAGGTCGTGGCCCGTGCCGCGTTTACCGAGGCCGGGACAGCCCTCGGACGGGGTCTGGCTGGCATGTGCAACCTGTTGAACCTGCAGAAGATCATCATTGCCGGAGAGGGCGCGGTCGCGCACGACCTGTTCGGTCCGGCCATGAACACGGCGATGGAGAGGTACGCGTTTTCCACCGCCGCCCTGGACTGTGCCGTCCACGTCGATCCCGTGCACCACGATCTGTGGGCCCGAGGAGCGGCATGCCTGGTGATCCGCGACGCGGTGGGCGCCGCGATCTCTTGACCTTCCCGGCGCCGGCCGACGCACTGCCCACGGCCCAGATGCCCGTACGAAGTAACCGAATGCCCGTACGAAGTAACCGAACAGCCGCAGTGAGGTCCTGACGTGTCCGAGAACGAAGCCAGTCCCGCCGACTCCTGGTGGAGCGACGCCGTCGTCTACCAGATCTACCCGCGCAGCTTCGCCGACTCCGACGCGGACGGCATCGGCGATCTGCAAGGCATCATCGAACGCCTTGACTACCTCTCCCAGCTCGGTGTCGACGTCCTGTGGCTCTCGCCCGTCTACCCCTCCCCGCACGACGACAACGGCTACGACATCAGCGACTACCAGGACATCGATCCGCTCTTCGGCACCCTGGACGACTTTGACCGTCTCATGACCGCCGTTCACGAACGCGGCATGAAGCTCGTCATGGACCTCGTGGTCAACCACACCTCCGACGAGCACCCCTGGTTCACCGCCTCCCGTGACGGCGGTGTGGACGGACCCCGGCGCGACTGGTACATCTGGCGCCCGCCGCGTGCGGGCGCGACCCCCGGCGAGCTGGGCGCCGAGCCCAACAACTGGGAGTCCTGGTTCTCGGGACCGGCCTGGACGTACGACGAGGCCAGCGGTGAGTACTACCTCCACACGTTCTCCCGCAAGCAGCCCGACCTCAACTGGGACAACCCCCAGGTCCGCTACGCGGTCTACGCCATGATGCGCTGGTGGCTGGACCGCGGCGTGGACGGCTTCCGCATGGACGTCATCAACCTGGTGTCCAAGGACCCGGCCCTGCCCGACGGCCGCATCTCCGAAGGCCGCCGCTACGGCGACGGCTCCCCGTACTACGTCTGCGGTCCCCGCGTTCACGAGTACCTGGCCGAGATGCACCGCGAGGTCTTCGAGGGACACCCTCGCAAGCTGCTCACCGTCGGCGAGATGCCCGGCGTCACCGTGGAGGAGGCCAGGCTCTTCACCGACCCCGCCCGCCGGGAAGTGGACATGGTCTTCCAGTTCGAGCACGTCGGACTCGACCGCGGCCCCGGCGGAAAGTTCGACCCGCGGCCGCTGAGACTCACCGACCTCAAGACGAGCCTCGGACGCTGGCAGACCGGCCTGGGCACCACCGGCTGGAACAGCCTGTACTGGAACAACCACGACCAGCCGCGCGTCGTCTCCCGCTTCGGCGACGACAGCCCCGCCTACCGCGACCGCTCGGCCAAAGTGCTGGCCACCGTCCTCCATCTGCACCGCGGCACGCCCTACGTCTACCAGGGCGAGGAGCTGGGCATGGCCAACGCGCCCTTCACCTCCATCGACGACTACCGCGACATCGAATCACTCAACCACTACGCCCACGCGGTCGCCGACGGAGCCGACCCCGACCGCGTCCTGGAAGGGCTCCGAGCGATGGGCCGGGACAACGCCCGCACTCCCATGCAGTGGGACACCACCCAGAACGCAGGCTTCACCACGGGCACACCGTGGATCGCGGTCAATCCCGACCACACGGAGGTCAACGCCAAGGCCCAGCTCGCCGACCCGGACTCGGTCTTCCACTACTACCGCCGTCTCATCGACCTGCGCCACACCGAGCCGGCCATCACCCACGGCGACTTCCACATGCTCCACCCCGACCACGAGCAGCTCTACGCCTTCACCCGTACCGACGCCACCTCGGGCACGGAGCTGCTCGTCCTGGCCAACGTCAGCGGAGCCGACCTCACCGTCGACCTGCCCGACGGCTGGGAGCACAGCGAGACCCTCATCGCCAACATTCCCGCCACCGCTCCTCTCACGACGCCGCACACCCTGCAGCCGTGGGAAGCCCGCGTCCACCGCCGCCGCACAGCCTGAACACCCGCACCACCCACCCATGCACACCCAAGGAACTCCCATGAAGATCATGCGCTTCCGCGCCACGGGCCGAACCACGCGCCGTGCCCTGCTCGCCGGCACCGCACTGGCGCTCGTGGCACCCCTCTCCGCATGCGGCGGCTCCGGCGCCGCCGAGGGTGACGGCAAGACCCTGCGGCTGTGGTACTACGAGCAGGAAGACGGTGCCCTGAGCAACGCCTGGGACGCGGCGATCGCCGAATTCAAAAGGACCCACCCCGACGTCAAGGTCATCTTCGAACGGAAGACGTTCGACCAGATCCAGCAGAACGCCGGCATGATCCTCAACTCCGACAAGGCGCCCGACGTCCTGGAGTACAACAAGGGCAACGCCACCACCGGTCTCCTCGCCAAACAGGGCCTGCTCACCGACCTGACCGCCACCGCCAAGGAACGCGGCTGGGACGAGAAGATCAGCGAGGGCGCCTCCGTCACCGCCCGCTACGACGCCCAGGGCAACATGGGCGGCGACCGGTGGTACGGCGTCCCCAACTACGGCGAGTTCGTCCTCACCTACTACAACGACGACCTCTTCGAGAAGCACGACATCGCCAAGCCCACCGACTTCAAGAGCTTCGAGGAGGCCCTGGCCGGGTTCAAGGCCGCCGGCATCACCCCGCTGGCCAACGCCGGCAACGACCACCCGGCCGGACACTGGCTCTACCTGCTCGCCCTGTCCAAGGCCGACGACACATGGGTGGAGAACTACCAGCTCTACAAGGGCGAGGTCGACTTCCACGGTCCCGAGTGGACCTACGCCGTCGACAAGTACAAGGAGTGGCTCGACAAGGGTTACTTCGACAAGGAGGACGTCGGCCTCAAGGGCAACGACATGACCGAGCAGTTCGTCTCCCAGAAGCGTCCCGTCCTGGTCGGCGGCAACTGGTGGTTCGGCGGCTTCACCACCGACATCGAGAACTTCCAGTGGAGCACCGCCCCCTACCCGGGCAGCGACAAGACCCTTGGCTCCGGCGGCAACCACTGGGTCATTTCCACCAAGGCGAAGAACAAGAAGCTCGCCGAGGACTTCATCGACATCACCATGTCCGACAAGATCCAAAAGCTCATAGGCGAGGAGGGCAACGTGCCCCTGGCCGCCGAGCCGGACTCCATCACCAATCCCAAGTCCCGCGAGCTGATCACCGCCTTCAACACCTACCAGAGCAGCAACGGGCTCGCCTTCTACCCCGACTGGCCCGTCGCCGGCTACTACGACACCTGGATGGCCGCCACCCAGAACCTCATGAACGGCGGCAAGCCCGACGCGGTCCTCGATGAGCTCGCGGCACCGTACGAGAAGTACGCAGCCACGCGGCGCTGAGACTGACGCTCCCCGCCGAGCCTCAGCCCTCACCTCCGGGGACGGCGGCCCGCCCACGCCGGCCGCCGTCCCGCCCACCTAGGAGCATCAGTGAAAACCACACGTCACCCGCGGACCACGGGGTACGCCGTCTTCCTCGCGCCCGGCCTGCTGCTGAGCCTGCTCTTCCTCGTCGTCCCGCTGGTGATGACCTTTTACTACAGCCTCACCCAGTGGCAGGGCATCGGAGATCCCACCTGGATCGGCCTGGACAACTACACCCGTCTTTTCAGCGACGCCGACTTCTGGGCCTCCTTCCGCAACATCGCCTTCGTCATCATCGGCATCGCGGTCGTCCCCACCCTGCTCGGCCTCTTCCTCGCCGCTCTCCTGTTCGACTACGTCGGCAAGAAGCACGGCGACGGCCTGGTCAGCGTCTTCCGCTCCGGCCTCTACCTCCCGCAGGTCATCCCGGTCGCCGTCACCGGCCTGATGTGGGGATGGATCCTGGCCCCCGAAGGCGCCGTCAACAGCGTCCTGGAAACGATCGGACTGTCGTCACTGACCGAGAACTGGCTCGGCGACCCCGACCTCGCGCTGTGGATCGTCCTCGGCGTCCTGGTCTGGATGCAGCTCGGCTACCCGCTCGTGCTGTTCATGTCCGGCCTCCAGCGCATCGACCCCGAACTCTACGAAGCCGCATCGCTCGACGGCGCGAGCTGGTGGCAGCGCTTCACCCGCATCACCGTGCCCATCCTGCGACCCGAGGTCTACGTCGTGCTGGTCACCACCACCATCGCCGGACTCAAGGTCTTCGCCCAGATCTTCGTCCTCACCGGCGGAGGACCCGGCAACGCGACACTGGTCCCCGCGTACTTCGCCTACCAGAACTTCTTCGAGCGCGCCGACGTCGGCTACGGATCGGCCATCTCCAGCACCATCACCCTGCTCGTGCTGATCATCGCCGGAACGATGCTCGCCCGCCAGGCCCGCGAGGACGGATGACCATGACCACCGACATCACCACCCCCGCACCCACCTCGCCCCGCCCCCACCCGCCGGCGCACCCCGGCCACGCCGCCCCCCAGCGCAAGCACCGGGACCGTAGGACCACCGGAAGCCGCCGCAGCCCCGGCTCCTACGCGGTCGTGGCCGCCGTCACCCTCTTCGTCCTCGCCTTCCTCGCCCCGTTCCTGGTCATCCTGCTCAACTCCTTCAAGACCAGCGCCGACTACCGCGCCAACGGTTCACTGTCCTGGCCGACCGAGTGGAACTGGAGCATCGTCAGCGAAGTCTGGGAACGCGTCGACTTCACCCAGAAACTGGTCAACAGCGTCCAGATCAGCCTGGGCGTCGTCCTCATCGCCGTCGTCCTGGCCCTCTTCAACGCCTACGCCATCGGCATCGGGCGCGTCCGATGGCGCACCGCGTTCCTCGTCTTCTTCCTCGGCGTCAACGTCCTGCCACAAGAGGGCCTGGTCTACCCCATCTACTACATCTTCAAGGAGATGGGACTCTACGACGGCAAGCTCGGCTACACCATCCTCGTCGGCATCACCTACAGCGCCTTCGGCACCTACCTGCTCTCCTCCGTCTTCGCCAGCTTCCCCCGCGAACTCATCGAAGCCGCATCCCTTGACGGCGCCGGCCGCTGGACCATCCTGTGGCGCATCATCCTGCCCATGAGCTGGCCCACCCTCTCGGTGATGTGCGTGTTCTTCTTCGTCTGGAGCTGGAACGAGTTCCTCTACCCCCTCGTCCTGCTCGTCTCCAACGACAACCACACCGTCCCCCTCGGCCTCTCCGTGATGCAGGGCCAGTACACCAGCGACCCCACGTCCATGAGCGCCGCAGCCCTCCTCGGCGTCATCCCCATGGTCGTCTTCTTCCTGATCTTCCAGCGCTCCCTCACCCGCGGCCTCACCGCAGGCGCCGTGAAGTAGCCGCCCAACAGGAGGCACCACCACACCCCGGGCCCGGCCAGCCCGTCCGGGGCCCGGGGCGCCCCCGCGACGGCCGCCTGACAGGACAGCAGCAACAGGCAGGCCGCGCACTCGCCCACCCGGACCCACAGCAAGAGGCCCCTGGGGGAAACCCCGGACCCCGGCCAGCGCGTGGCCTCCGCGGCACGACGATCGGGAGCCCTCGTACTTCTGCGTCCGGCCGTCTTCGCCGCCATGCTCGCGGAGGCCGCCGCCACGGACTGGTCCGCGGTCCGGTTCAAGGACGCCCCGGGGCCTTCGACGGCGCCGCCGGGCTCGGCTGCGCGGCCTTCGCCCTGTGCATGCTGCTCGGCAGGGCCGGCGGCGACGCCGGGTCACGCCGCATGGGGCACGCCCGGATGACCGCGGCCGCCGCCCTGCTCGGCTGTACCGGCGCCGTTGCCGGGTTCGCCGCCGCAGGCCCAATCTTCGCGGCCCTCGGCTTCGCGGCACTCGGTCCGCGCCTGTCCTGCCTGATGCCCTACCTCTTCACGGCCGCGAGCGAGGGGGTGCAGGGCAGCGCGGTAGCGGTCACGGCCGTCAGCACCTGCGGATACATCGGGACGCTCACCGGCCCCACGGTCATCGGCGGTCTCAACCAGGTCTCCGCCCTCGCCCACGCCTTGTGGCTCCTGCCCGTGCTGCTGCTCCTCGGCAGCCTGGCCCGCCCTGCGCACCTCACGACGCACCAAGGGACACCGCATGACGACCCACAACTGTCTCGGCTTCACCGACTGGACCTGGCTCAACCAGCCCGCCCACTGGTCCCCCCAGGAGAACCAAGTCGAGGTCACCAC
>NZ_JAPKFL010000056.1 GCF_026262575.1 Streptomyces marinisediminis | reverse complement strand
GGGGCGACGACGATCTCCTGGGCGGCGGCGGTGTCCTCACCGGCCAGGAGCTGCGCGTCGGCGGGCACGTTGCGCTTGACCAGCGCGAGCGCGATCGGCCCGAGCTCGTGGTGGCGCGCGGAGCTGGTCACGAAGCCCACCGCGCGCCCGTCGGGGCCGTCGGCGGCCAGCCGCACCGGGTCCCCGTGCCCGGGGACCCGCACCTCGCTGCCGTCCAGGTGCAGGAACACCAGGCGACGCGGCGGCCGTCCCAGGTTGTGCACCCGGGCCACCGTCTCCTGGCCCCGGTAGCACCCCTTGTCCAGGTGCACCGCGGAGCCGAGCCAGCCCAGCTCGTGCGGGATCGTGCGGTGGTCGGTCTCCAGCCCGTGCCGCGGCCGGTGCGCCTCGATGCGCAGCGCCTCGTGCGCCAGCACGCCCACCGCGGGACCGTGCGCGTCGGCGAACTCCTCCAGCCGCCCGCGCGGCAGGAACAGCTCGCGCCCGTGCGGCGTCTCCCGCGCCACCACGCCCTGCGGCGTCGGCGCGATCGACCCGGCCGGCAGGTACACCACCGCGTACGCCTCGGTGCGGTCGGCGACGTCCACCCGGTAGAAGAACTTCATCGACTCCAGGTAGGCGATCAGCGCCTGCTGCGCGCCCGGCTCGGTGTGCGCCCAGACCGTCTCGCCGTCGTCGACGAGGTAGAGCGCGTGCTCGATGTGCCCGTTGGCGGACAGGACGAGGGCCTCGGTCGCCTGGTGCGGCGGCAGCTCGCTGACGTGCTGGGTCAGCAGCAGGTGCAGCCAGCTCAGCCGGTCCTCCCCGGAGACGGCGACCACGCCGCGGTGGGAGAGGTCCACGAAACCGGTGCCGTCCGCGAGCGCGCGCTGCTCGCGGAAGAGGTCGCCGTAGTGCGCGGCCACGCCTTCGTCCGGCTCTTCCCCGGCCACGGCACCGGGCAGCGACAGCAGAGGACTCAGATAGGACATGCCGCAAGCCTACGGCGCGTCGTCGCCCCGGTCAGCCCGGCACCGTTCGCACCGGCCGAAGATCGCGAAGTGCTTCATGTCGGTGTCGAAGCCGAACCGCTCGCGCAGGTGGTCGGTGAAGTCCGCCGCCACGGAGACGTCGGCCTCGATCACCGTGGTGCAGTCCCGGCACACCAGGTGCATGTGGTGGTGGCGGTCGGCCAGGTGGTAGGTGGGCGCCCCGTGCCCGAGGTGGGCGTGGCTGACCAGCCCCAGCTCCTCCAGCAGCTCCAGCGTCCGGTAGACGGTGGAGATGTTCACGCCGTGCGCCGTCTTGCGCACGTGGGTGAGGATGTCGTCCGGCGTGGCGTGCTCCAGCACGTCCACCGCCTCCAGCACAAGCTGGCGCTGCGGGGTCAGCCGGTAGCCCCGCTTGCGCAGATTCGTCTGCCAGTCGCTGCTCACCACACCCCCAGTGTATGAGCAGCGTCACGCGGCGGGGCCGCTCGGGCGCCCGCGCCCCGGCGGGACGGCGCGGCGCCGGGCGCCCCGGCGGCCGGGGCGCCCGGGGGCCGGCTCAGCCGTGCTCGCGCAGGTAGTCGCCCAGCCGCTCGACCGCGGACGGGTTGCGCGGGCTCTCCACCAGGTCGGCGTACTCCAGCACCACGATCCGGTCGTTTCTGATCGCGGAGACGTTCCGCAGTGGCGCGAAGGACTTCAGAAACTCCTCCTTCTGCTCCGCCGAGACGTCCCCGTAGTCGTTGATCACGATGACCTCCGGGTCCCGCTCGACGACCGTCTCCCAGCCGACGGTCACCCAGGAGTCCTCCAGGTCCGCCATCACGTGGTCGCCGCCCGCCTTGGTGATGATGTCGTGCGGGCCCGCGAAGCGGCCGGAGGTCAGCGGCTTGTCCCGGCCGTCGTCGTAGAGGAACACCCGGGGCCGGTCCGCGCCCGCGGGCGCCTCGTCCTTCACGGCCGCCACCCGCGCCTGGAAGTCCGCGACCAGCTCCTCGGCGCGGTCCTCGACGTCGAAGATGCGGCCCAGGTTGCGCAGGTCGGTGTAGAGCGCGTCCAGCGGCGACATCACGCCGCGCGCCTTGCCCTCCCCGTTGCGGCAGGACTCCGTCAGCAGGTAGGAGTCGATGCCCAGCTTCTCCAGCGTGGCCGGCGTCAGGCCCTCCGCCTCGTTGAACCCGTAGTTCCACCCCGCGAAGACGAGATCCGCCCGCGCGTCCACGGCGATCTCCTTGGTGATGGACTCCTTGCCGAGCCACTCCGTCTTCCCGTACCCGTCGGCCCAGGGCGTGTCGGCGTGCTCCCCGTGGTCGGCGCGCATCACGTACCCGGCCATGTGGTCCGTCAGGCCGAGCGCGAACATGATCTCGGTGATGCCCACGTCGTTGGTGACGACCCGCTCCGGGGCCGCCTCGAACGTCCGCTCCTCGCCGCAGTTGGTGACCGTGACCGGGTAGTGGCCCCCGCCCGCCCTTGCGCCGTCGTCCTCGGACGTCACCTCCGCCCCGCAGCCGGCGAGCAGGACGAGGGCGCAGGCGGCGGCCGACGCGGCGGTACGGCGCGGCGCGGCGTGTTTCCGGAGACGGGGACGGGGGCGGAGACGGGAACGGTGCATGGAGCGCTCCAGAGGGAAGGGGAGGGACGGGGCAGGGGAACGGTCGATCAGGTCGGGCCGGGCCGGGACGGGAGCCGGTCGAACAGGAGCTGGACGGCGCCGGTCTCCGGGTGCGTGACGGGATGCGCGCGCACCCCGAACACCTCGGCCAGCAGCTCCCGGGTCAGCACGGCGCCGGGCGCGCCGGAGGCGACGATCGTGCCGCCCGCGATGACGTACAGCTCGTCGCAGTAGGCGGCCGCCAGGTTCAGGTCGTGCAGCGCGGTCAGCACCGTCAGCCCGCCGGGCGCGTCACCGGTGGCCCGGCCGCGCACCAGCGTGAGCACCTCGAGCTGCTGCGCGATGTCCAGGTGGTTCGTCGGCTCGTCCAGCACCAGCACGCGCGGCTCCTGGGCCAGCGCCCGCGCGATGAGCACGCGCTGCTTCTCCCCGCCGGACAGGGTCAGGAAGCTCCGGTCGGCCAGGTGCGCGGCGCCCACCCGCCCCAGCGCCCGGGCGCACGCGTCGCGGTCGGCCGCCGAGGTGCGCGCGGCCGCGCGCTGGTGCGGCAGCCGTCCCATGGCCACCACCTCCGCCACGGTGAACCCGAACTCCGTCGCCACCTCCTGCGGCAGCGCCGCGAGCCGCCGCGCCCCCTCACGGGCGGTGAGCCCGTGCACGTCGTCACCGCCGACGCGCACCGCGCCGCCGCTGGGCCGCAGCGCCCGGTACACGCACCGCAGCACCGTGGACTTCCCCGACCCGTTCGGCCCCACCAGCCCCACCAGGCGGCCGCTGCTCGCCGTCAGCGTCACCTCCCGCACCAGCCGCGCCCCGGCGACCTCGACGCTCAGCGCCTCGACGTCCACGCGCATCAGGCCGCTCCGAAGGTGTAGCCGCGACGCCGCATCAGCAGCAGGAAACAGGGGACGCCGATGACGGCCGTCAGCACGCCCACCGGCAGCTCCACCGGCGCCAGCACCGTGCGGGAGGCGACGTCCACCCACACCAGCAGCACCGCGCCGGCCACCGGGGCGACCGCCAGCACCCGGCGGTGGTCGGCGCCGACGAGCATCCGCGCGGCGTGCGGCACCATCAGTCCGACGAAGCCGATCGCCCCGCTCACCGCGACCAGCGCCCCGGTGACCAGCGCCGTCAGCAGGAACAGCGCCCGCCGGAACCGCTCGGCGTCCACCCCGAGCGCCGCGGCCGTCTCGTCGCCCATCGCCAGCGCGTTCAGCCGCCGCGCGGACAGCGCCAGGTACGCCAGCGCCCCGGCCAGCGCGGCGGTCGCGATGGGCAGGGTGGCCCAGGTCGCCCCGCTCAGGCTGCCCATGAGCCACATCATCGCCGAGCGCGCCGCCTCCCCGCGCTCGGCTGCGAACACCATGAGCGTGGTGATCGCGGAGAACCCGTAGTACATCGCGGTGCCGGTCAGCACCAGCCGCAGCGGGGTCATGCCCTGCGCGCTGCGGGCCACGGCGTAGACCAGGCCCATCGCCGCCAGCGCCGAGACGAACGCCGCCCCCGACAGCGCCCACACGCCCAGCGACGCGAACGCCCCGAAGATCAGCACCGCGTTCGCCCCGACCGCGGCCCCGGAGGAGATGCCCAGCACGAAGGGGTCGGCCAGCGCGTTGCGCACCATCGCCTGCAAAGCCACCCCGACGGCCGCGAGCCCCGCGCCCACCACGGCCGCCAGCAGCGCCCGCGGCAGCCGCAGCTCCCACACGATCGTGTAAGCCGACACCTCGTCGGGCGCGATCGAGCCCCCCGACACCCCGGCCCACAGGTACCCCATGGCCGCGTCGAACGGCACCCCGGCCGCGCCCACCCCCACGGCCACGGGCACCGAGGCCGCCAGCGCGAGCAGCAGCGCGCACACCAGCGGCGTCAGCGGCAGCCGACGGGCGGACGGGCGCGACGGCGCGGCGGCCTCGCCCGGCGGGGCGTCCGGTATCGGGTCGACGTCAGCAGCGACCGGGGGTGGGGCCACGGGCGGACCACCTTCGCCTCGGGCCGTGCGCGGACGGGTTCTGAGCTACCCGGCCGCCCCGCGCGGCGCCGGGCACCGCGCGCGGCCGTGCCGCGCGGCTCCCCTTCTCGCAGACCACGACGAGTTCGACAGGAGCGTGCACCGCCGCGGGCGATCGGGCTCACGGGGCCGTCCGGCTCCGTCTACCGTTGCGGGTCAGCGCCGGACTTCGACCGGCTTCCCCCGCGGAGGCGATTCGCAGCGTACCGCCTCCCCCGCCCGGAGCGAACGGCCGCCCACCCGGGATAATCGGAACCATGAACGGCACCGGCGAGGCAGCACAGGACCCCACGCCCCCGCGCGACCCGGCCGCGCCCGGCCCCGAGCCGCTCCGCTTCTACGGCACCACGTGGGTCGACCACTCCGGCGGCTACGCGCTCCGCCGCACCGGGCTGGCCCTGGGCGCGTTCGCCGCCGCGGCGGCCGGCGCCTTCGTGCTGCGGTTCGCCTACCAGGGCCTGGCACTCGCCGAAGTGGGCAGCCTCGTCAACACCCTGCTGGTCGTCGCCTTCGCCGTGTGCACCTCCCTGGCGTTCACCCGCACCTGGTCCTCCTACACCCGGCGGTCCGGGCCGCGCGGCGACACGCCGGGCGCGTCGCCCACGCAGGGCCTCAAGCTCATCGGCTTCTTCGGCATCCTCCTCGCCTACGGGCTGCGCACCCTGGTGGAAGCACCGGGCGAGAAGCTGCTGCGCGCCGAGTACGAGCAGGCCCTCGCCCGGTACGAGCGCCGCCGCACCACCCGGACGGGCAACCCCGCCGCCCGCGCGAAGCGCGCCAAGCGGCGCCGCTGACCGGCGGGGACGCCCGCACCCCCGCGTCCACGGCCGCCCGCGCTCCGCGCCCGTCGCCGTGCGTCTCGGGCTCGTGCCCGCCACCGTGCGTCTCGCCCTGCGCCCGCCACCGCACGCCCCGGGCCGCGTCGCTGTGCGTCCGGCCCCGCGCTGCCGTGCGACCCGCACGTCGCCGCCGCACGTCCGGCCCCGCGCTGCTGTGCGACCCGGGCCGCGCCGCTGTGCGCCCCGCACTGCTGTGCGTTTCAGGCTGTGCCGCTGTGCGTCCGGCCCCCGCGCCGTGCGTCGCGCTCGGCCTGCCGCACGCCCCCCGCCGCCGTGCGCACCGCTTGGCGCGCGGCCCGCGCCGCCGTGCGTGACGTACTGGGGTGCCGCGATCGCCGGACGCACCGCCCGGTGCGTGGCACGTGGCGCGGTGTGTGACGCGCTGGGGCTCCGTGTCGCCGTGCGTGGCGCGCCGCGGCACCGCGACGCCGCGTGCCGGGTGCCGACGTGTGTGCCGTGTGCCGCGCGGCCCCGGCGCGTACCACCACGCGGACGGCGGCGCCGTACCGCCGAGCCGGTTTGCCAGGATGGGGGCATGACGCAGAAAGTGGCCGTGCTCGGCACGGGGAAGATCGGTGAGGCCCTGCTCAGCGGGATGATCCGCGGCGGCTGGTCACCGGGCGACCTCCTGGTCACCGCGCGCCGTGCGGAGCGGGCCGCCGAACTGCGCTCCCGGTACGGCGTCGAGGCCGTGCGCAACGCCGAGGCGGCGCAGGCGGCCGACACGCTCATCCTCACCGTCAAGCCGCAGGACATGGCCGCCCTGCTCGACGAGCTGGCCCCGCACACCGCCGCCGACCGCCTGGTCATCTCCGGTGCCGCGGGCATCCCCACCCGGTTCTTCGAGGACCGCCTCACGGCGGGCACCCCCGTCATCCGGGTCATGACCAACACCCCGGCCCTCGTCGACGAGGCCATGTCCGTCATCTCCGCCGGCACCCACGCCGGGGAGGCCCACCTCGCGCACGCCGAGGAGATCTTCAACGGCGTCGGCAAGACGCTGCGCGTCCCGGAGGCGCAGCAGGACGCCGCCACGGCGCTGTCCGGCTCCGGGCCCGCCTACTTCTACTACTTGGTCGAGGCCATGACCGACGCGGGCATCCTGCTCGGCCTGCCCCGGGACAAGGCGCACGACCTCATCGTCCAGGCCGCCATCGGCGCCGCCGTCATGCTCCGCGACAGCGGCGAGCACCCCGTGCGCCTCCGGGAGAACGTCACCTCCCCGGCCGGTACGACGATCAACGCCATCCGCGAACTGGAGAACCACGGCGTCCGCGCCGCCCTCATCGCCGCCCTGGAGGCCGCCCGCGACCGCAGCCGCGCCCTCGCCGGCGGGCAGGGCTGACGGTTTTTTGCGTTGGCCCGGGCCTCGTGTAGAGTTCTTCGGGTTGCCAAGGGGTCGACACGGCTCCGCGGTGACGCACTCCGCCCCATCCGGTGGCACCCCCTACTGAAGCGCGATCTTTGACGGGAACGCTTTCGGCATGCCGAATGCAATTCCGTCGCCCTCGATTTTGAGCGGCCGGGGAAATCGCCTAAAGTGGTGGG
>NZ_JAPKFL010000055.1 GCF_026262575.1 Streptomyces marinisediminis | reverse complement strand
ACCCCCGACCCGGACCCCGAGCCGGAGCCGGAGCCCGAGCCGCCCGCCAACGTCTTCACCAACTCCACCGACGTCACCATCCCGGACAACAACACCTGGGCGACGTCGCGGATCTCGGTGACCGGCCGCAGCGGTGCCGCACCGGCGGACCTCAAGATCTCCGTGGACATCAAGCACACCTACCGCGGCGACGTGGTCCTGGAGATCGTGGCCCCGAACGGCGCCTCGGCCCGGCTCAAGAGCGCCGACTACTACGACGGCGCCGACAACCTGGTCGCCACGTACACCATCAACGCCTCCTCGGTGGCCGCGAACGGCACGTGGACCCTGCGGATGGCCGACGCCTACCGCGGTGACACCGGTTACCTCGACTCCTGGAGCCTGACCTTCTGACGGTCACCGCTCCGGGTCACACCAGGGCCTGCCGACGCCGAGGGGGCGTCGGCAGGCCCTGTCCACGCCCGGCCCCGGGCCGGCCTCGCCCGCGTCGCGCGGACGACCCCGCCACCGGGACGGGGAGGCTCCGGCGGCCGGGTCGCCCCGCCGCGGGCGCCCCCGGTAGCGTGGCGGCGTGGTGGAACGGCGCGTGACGGTCGTCGGCGAGGTGCTCGTCGACCTGCTCTGGCGTGCCGGCGCGCCGCACCTCACCCCGCACCCCGGCGGCAGCCCGGCCAACGTCGCCGTGGGCCTGCACCGGCTCGGTCGCCCCGTCACCCTCGTCACCGCCTGGGGGGACGACCCGCCCGGCGAACTCGTCGCCGCCCACCTGCGCCGCACCGGGCTCGACGTGCGCCGGGCACCCTCCGCCTCCGGCCGCACCACTGTCGCCCTCGCCCACCTGGACCGCGCGGGCTCGGCCAGCTACGACTTCATCGCCGCCTGGGACCCCGTGAAGCTGCCCGTCCCGCCCGGCACCGCCGTCCTGCACACCGGGTCGCTGGCCGCCGTCGTCGCGCCGGGCGCCGAGCGCGTGCTGGAGGTCTGCCGCCACCTGCACGGCACACCGGGCCGCACCGTCGTCGCCGACCTCAACGTGCGCCCCGGCGCGCAGCCCGACCGCACCGCCTACCGCGAGGCGTGCCTGCGGCTGGCCGCCGTCACCGACGTGCTCAAGGCCAGCGAGGAGGACCTGGGCTGGCTCTACCCCGGCGTGCGCGTCGAGGAGGCCGCGCGGACCCTGCTGCGCGCCGGGCCCCGGCTCGTCGTCGTCACCCGCGGCGCGGACGGCGCCCTCGCGCTGACGGCGGAGCGGCGCGTGCGGGTGGCCGCGCCCCGGGTGGAGGTCGTCGACACCGTCGGCGCGGGGGACGCCTTCCAGGCCGCGCTGCTGGACGCCGTGGCCGAGGACCCCGCCGGGCTCACGGCCCGCCTGGACGCCGTGCTCGGACGCTGCGCGGTCGCCGCCGCGCTCGCCTGCACCCGGGCGGGCGCCGACCCGCCCACGGCCGCCGAGGTGACCGCCCGCACCGGCTGAGCGGCCCCCGGGAGGGCGAGGGCGTCCCCCGCGCCCGTCCGCGCGTGGTTCAAAAGCGCCAGCGCGTCTGCCCGAACCGCTCGCCCTTGGCGAAGCCGAAGGCGCGCGTGGGCACCACGGCGAACGCCACCGCCGGCTCCCCCACCCCGCCGGGCGGCACCAGGCGGCCGTCGCGCACCGCGAACGCCCACCGCGGGCCGTACTTCGCCGCGTACTCCCGCGCCAGCCGCCCGAGCCGCGCCTCGTCGGCCACCCGCACCGCCTCCCCCTCGACGACGAGGTCCTCGCCGTCGTCCAGGGTGCCGTTGCCGGTGGTGACCACGCAGTGGGCGTCGCGCTCCAGGTTGCGCGCCTTCTGCTCGCCCGGGCCGGTGCAGAAGTGCAGCGTCTCGTCCACCGACACGCCAATGAGCGGCGTCACGTGCGGGCGGCCGTCGGCGCGCACCGTCGTGAGCCAGTACACCTCGGCCGCGGCCAGCCGCTCGGCCGCCACCGGCCACGGGGTGGGCCGCGCGGCGCCGTCGCTGAAGCGGGCGTCCAGCTCCGCCACGGGCTTCCTGCCTGCCGTCGTGCTCGTCATCTCGGGCTCCCTCGGTTCCGGTCCTGCCAGGGGCAGACGGCCCGGGCGCCCGGAACTCACCGCACGCCGGGGCCGCTCAGTCCCCGCCCGGCTTCATGCCGAGCGGGACGCCGATCTCGGCCGCCATCACGGCGCCGGCCGCGCGCTCCAGCTCGCCGTCGTCGCCCTCCGCCCCCGAGTCGGTGTCCAGCCCGTCCAGCTCGCCCAGCGGGGTGTCCAGCCGCACGTGCGCCACCAGCGACTGGAGGGCGCGCAGCGCGGCCGAGGCCGTCGTCCCCCAGTTGGACAGGTAGGAGAACTGCCACCACCACAGCGCCTCCGACGTGCGGCCGGCGCGGTAGTGCGCCATGCCGTGCCGCAGGTCGGTGATGACGTCGGCCATGTCGTCGGAGATGCGGCACGCGACGGGCGCCTCGCGCGGCACGTAGGGGTCGAAGACCTCGGAGTAGACGTCCACCGGGTCCAGCAGGCGGGCCAGCCGCTCGCGCAGCTCGTCCACGTCGTCCGGCTCCGGGCCCGTGTCCGGCTCGTACCGCTCGTCGGGCACGATGTCCTCGTGCGCCCCCAGCCGCCCGCCCGCGAGCAGGAGCTGGGAGACCTCCAGCAGCAGGTACGGCACCGCGCTGGCCGGCTCGTCGCCCTTGGCCACCTCGGTGACGGCGAGGATGAAGCTCTCCACCTGGTCGGCGATCTGGACCGCGAAGTCGTCCGGGTCGGCCGCGTCGCTCAGCCGGGACGCCGTCGGCCGGTGGTCGGGGACCGGCGCGCCACGGGTGAGCGCGCCGCGGGCCTGACCGGTGCCGGCCTGCGTGGTGTCAGACATCGAGCAACCTTCTCCCCTCGAAGGCCCGCCCCAGCGTGACCTCATCGGCGTACTCCAAGTCTCCCCCGACCGGGAGGCCGCTGGCCAGCCGTGTGACCTTCAAACCCATCGAGGAGACCATCCGCGCCAGGTACGTCGCGGTGGCCTCGCCCTCCAGGTTCGGGTCCGTGGCCAGGATCAGCTCGGTGACCGCGCCGTCCGCGAGGCGCGCCAGCAGCTCCCGGATGCGCAGGTCGTCCGGGCCCACGCCCTCGATCGGGCTGATCGCGCCGCCGAGCACGTGGTAGCGGCCGCGGAACTCCCGCGTCCGCTCGATGGCCACCACGTCTTTCGGCTCCTCCACCACGCAGATGACCGACGGGTCCCGGCGCGGGTCCCGGCAGACGCGGCACAGCTCCTCCTCGGCGACGTTCCCGCACACCTCGCAGAACCGCACCTTCGCCTTGACCTCCGTCAGCGCCTGCGCCAGCCGCCGCACGTCGGCGGGCTCGGCCTGCAAAACGTGGAAGGCGATCCGCTGGGCACTCTTCGGACCGACGCCGGGCAGCCGGCCCAACTCGTCGATGAGGTCCTGGACGACGCCCTCGTACACCGCGGCTCCCCGTGGCCGCTCAGAAGGGCAGCCCGGGCGTGCCGCCGCCCAGGCCCTGAGCGAGCGGGCCGAGCTTGGCCTGCTGGAGCTGCTGCGCGGTGGCGTTCGCGTCCCGCACGGCGGCGAGCACGAGATCGGCCAGCGTCTCGGTGTCCTCCGGGTCCACCGCCTTGGGGTCGATGACCAGGCCCTTCAGTTCGCCCGCGCCCGTCACCGTCGCCCTGACCAGGCCGCCGCCCGCCGACCCCTCGACCGGGGTCTCGGCCAGCTCCTGCTGCGCCTCGGCGAGTTCCTGCTGCATCTTCTGGGCCTGCTGCAGCAACTGCTGCATGTCGGCTCCTCCACCACCACCGGGAAACACGGGCTCGCTCCTTCTCGCCTGCTCGCTTGCGCTGCTCGTGGGTCGCGCTGCTCGTGTGCCGAGCCTACGTGCTCCGCGGGCCTCCCGTCCGGCTCAGAGGTGCTCGATCTCCTCGACGACGGTGGCGCCCAGCTCGCGCACGATCAGGTCGTGCCCGGACAGCGCGCTCTCGTCCAGGTCCGGGTCGTCGTCCTCGGGCACGTCGTCCTCGACGGAGACCGGCGGGGGCGGGGCCGGCGCCGGGGGCTCGGGCGCCGCCTGCTCCCGGGGCGCCGGGGCCGCGGGCGGCGGGGGCGACGGCGGAGCGGGCCGCGCGGGCTCCGGGGCGGGCGCCTGCGGCTGCGGCGCGGGCGGGCTGTGGGCGGGGCCGGGCGGGGCCGGGGGCGCGGGGCGGCCGGGCGGGCCGGAGGGCCCGGGGGCCGCGCCGCCGCCCCCGCCCGCGTCGACCACCGACTCGATCTTCCACTGCACGCCGAACCGCTCGCCCAGCACCGCGCGCAGCACGTCCTCGCTGCCCCCGCCGACGAAGCTGTCCCGCGCGCCGACGTTGGGGAAGGCCAACCGCAGCGTCGTCCCGTCGAACCCGCTGACCTGGGCGTTCTGGCTGAGCAGGATCCACGTGAAACGTCGCTTGCTCTTGACGGCGTCCAGCACGTCCGGCCACATCTGCCGCACCTGCGCCACGTCCCCGCCGCCGGGCTGCGGGGCGCCGGACTGCGGGGCGCCGGGGCCCGGGTGCTGCTGCGGCGGGGGCGCGGCCGGGGCGCCGGGGGCGTGCGTCGGTCCGGTCCCGTGCCCCGGACCGGCTCCGGGCCCCTGCCCGGTGGGGGCCTGGCCGGGCGACGCCGTGGGCCAGGCACCTGGCCTGCGGCCACCCTGTCCGGCGCCGCCCTCGGCACCGGGCTCGGCCGGTGGCGGGGCGGGCGCCTGCGAGGCGGGCGCCTGCGACGCGGGCGCCGGGGCGGGGGCCGGCGGGCCCTGGGCGGGGCCTCCCACTCCGCCGGGCGCAGGCCCGCCCCCCGCGGAAGCGCCCCCCGCCGCGGGGGCACCACCCGCCCGGCCGACCGGCGGGCCGGCGCTTGGCGGACCCCCGGCCGGAGCGCCGCTCACCGGCCCCCCCGCCGGGGGGCCACCCGCCAGGGAGCCGCCCACCGGATGACCGCCCGCCGCCTGACCGCCCGCCGGAGCGCCGACGCCGCGCTCCAGCCGGTCCAGCCGGGCCTGCACGGAGCGCTCGTCCGCGTACGCGGCGGGCAGCAGCACGCGCGCACAGATCAACTCGAGCTGCAACCGGGGCGACGTCGCCCCCCGCATCTCCGTCAACCCGGTGTTGACCAGGTCGGCCGCCCGGCTCAGCTCGGCGGCCCCGAACACCTCCGCCTGGGCACGCATCCGCTCCAGGACGTCGGCCGGCGCCTCGATGAGCCCGGTGTCCAGCGCGTCCGGCACCGCGGCGAGGATCACCAGGTCCCGCAGCCGCTCCAGCAGGTCCGTCACGAACCGCCGCGGATCGTGGCCGCCCTCGATGACGCGCTCGACCACCCCGAACACGGCGCCGCCGTCCCCCGCCGCGAAGGCGTCCACCACCTCGTCGAGCAGCGCGGAGTCGGTGTAGCCGAGCAGGGCGGTGGCCATGGCGTACGTCACGCCGTCCTCGCCCGCCCCGGCCAGGAGCTGGTCCATCACGGACATCGAGTCACGCACGGACCCGGCGCCGGCCCGCACCACCAGCGGCAGTACGGCCTCGTTGACCGCGATGTCCTCCCGCCCGCACACGTCGGCCAGGTAGTCGCGCAGGGTGCCCGGCGGCACCAGCCGGAACGGGTAGTGGTGCGTCCGCGACCGCACCGTGCCGATGACCTTCTCCGGCTCCGTCGTCGCGAAGATGAACTTCAGGTGCTCCGGCGGCTCCTCGACCACTTTCAGCAGGGCGTTGAAACCCTGCGTGGTCACCATGTGGGCCTCGTCGACGATGTAGATCTTGTACCGGCTCGCCGCCGGGCCGAAGAACGCCTTCTCGCGCAGCTCGCGCGCGTCGTCCACGCCTCCGTGCGACGCGGCGTCGATCTCGATCACGTCGATCGACCCGGGGCCGCCCCGCGCGAGGTCCAGGCAGGAGCGGCACTGACCGCACGGCGTCGGCGTCGGACCCCGCTCGCAGTTCAGGCACCGCGCCAGGATCCGCGCGCTGGTCGTCTTGCCGCACCCGCGCGGCCCACTGAACAGGTAGGCGTGGTTGACCCGGTTGTTCCGCAGCGCCTGCTGCAACGGGTCGGTCACGTGCTCCTGCCCGATGACCTCGGCGAAGGTCTCGGGACGGTAGCGGCGGTACAGCGCGAGGGATGACACGCCTACGACGGTATCGGAGCCCACCGACAGGTGAGCCGCCCCACGAACGTCAACGCCCCCCACGCACCCGCCAGAGCCAACCTACCCTTGCTGCCTTCCGGCCCTGGGGGAGTTCAGTCAGATAGCGCCACGTGAGGGGCTGCGCCCACCCTACCCGATCCCCCGACCCCCGATCGAGTTCGCCACCACCCCCCTTCGTCTTGTAAAGTCTCCGGCGGAGGATTCGCCTAGAGGCCTAGGGCGCACGCTTGGAAAGCGTGTTGGGGGCAACCCCTCACGAGTTCGAATCTCGTATCCTCCGCACCCGCCCACCAGGGCAGACGCAAGGCCCCGACCGGTCACGGTCGGGGCCTTCGTCGTTCCCTGGTCTCAGTTCTGGTCTCATTCGCGGTGATCGGATCGGCACGGACGTGGGCGGACAGCGCCCGCCGCGCCTGCCGAGCGACGCGTCCCCGTGCCGTGCTCCGGGCCTCCGTCCTCCCCTAATCCGGCGGCCCCATCGATCACGGGCCTTGCTCCGGTTGCTCGCGCTGCTGGGTCTGCCACCAGAAGCGCGGGACCTGACCACCCCGTAACGGGGCTCGGCCGGATACCCCTCGAATGGAGCACAGGCACCTGGTCAGCCCATGGGTAGGCCCTGTCTGGCTTTACAGCGATAGGGAGGAAAACGATCATGCCCACCAACGACATTGGCCTCGACGCGCTCCCGCCGGACACCCTCGTCGTTGAGAACGGCCAGGTCACCCCAGTCGGGAAACAGGTCATCGCGAAGGTGGCCGGGGACCTGGTCACCGCCTGCCGACAGGCTGGCGCCCCGCAGGTCGTGCTCAGAGAGCTTCCGGAACTCATCGCCAAGCACACGGCGGAGATCGCCGGCCGACGCAGCCACGCCGAGTCCAATCCGTTGCGCACGCTCCTCACCAGCCTTGTCGAGCCCAAGTGTCTGGCGCGACGCCCCGGCCGCGATCCGCTGACTGGCGACCGTACAGACGGCCAGCCGGACACCGGCGACATCAGGCTCGATCGCCTGCCGTGTACCCGGCAGCACGGCCACAGCGACAACCACAG
>NZ_JAPKFL010000054.1 GCF_026262575.1 Streptomyces marinisediminis | reverse complement strand
TTGTTGCGCTCCCGCTCCGCGTTCGCGCTGACTGCTCGCTACGCGAGCAGTCCACCGGCCCTGCTTCGCAGGGCCGGTGACGGTCCCTCCGCTGCGCTCCCGGACCGGTGGGACTTCGTCCCACTTATCGGGCCTACGCTTCGCTTCGGCCCGGGCCGGCGGGTCCGCTGCGCTCCCCCGCCTCAACGGTCCTTCCGGCTGCGCCTCCAGAACCGCCTGGACCCGCTAACGCGGGCCGGGCTGGCTACGGGGATGGGGGGTCGCTTGTTCGTGTGGGTTCCAGTGTAGCGGGTGCATCAGATTGATGCAGCATGTACCGTTGGCGGAAACCCGGGACACCCCCAACCAATCATCCGGGAGCCTCCCCGGAATTCCGTGAGGAACGACCGCAGATGACCGGTCACCATGAATATACCGGACCCGATCCCGCGCTGAGCAGCGATTCTCTGCACCGGGTGACGCAATACCAGACGGCGGGCGTGAACGCCCGGTTGAAGGTGGTTGAAGGTGTTCGCGCTCCTGGAAGCACACGGCCGCCCGCGAGCGAGGCGGACGACCTGGTGGCCGCGCTGGAGGCCGGGGCGGCCGCTGGGGCGCAGTGCGAGGTGGTGGAGCTGGGCGGCATGGCGCCGGCCTCTCGGGGCGTGCTGTTCGCGGACGGCTGGGATGACGGCGTGAGGGCCGTAAGCGAGGCCCTGGTGGGCATCGCGGACCGGGAGTGGTCCCGGCGTGGCGGCCGGTCGGCCAGGGTCGCTGAACTGGCCGTACATATCGCGGATGTGAGGCAGCGTGAGCGGGCCGACCTGGTACGGCTGGAGAGGTTCGTCCGGGAGTCCGTGCTGTCGCGCGCCCATCCGCACACCACGGTGCGGCGCCGGGTGCTGGAGGCGCTGGGCGAGGCCGGCGGTCTGTGCACCGCGCGCACGAGGAACAGCGACGGGGACGTCATCGTCTGCACGCTCGATGCCGGGCACTACGACCCGGACGACAAGCCGCCCTTCAAGGACGGGAAGCCGGGCGGCTGGCACAAGGCGGACGCGTCGATCTGGAACGACCTCGGTGCGGCCTGCATTCCGCACGCGGCCATCTGAAAGACCACGGGAATTCAGGCTCAGGGGAGGCAAGAAAATGTCAGTGATTCCGCTCAAGGAACACCAGGTCGACCAGAAATTGAGCTTTCGTGACTGGGTCGGTTTTCCTGCAAGATCGTCTGTGCCTCCAGAGGGGGCGCGTGCCATGGGGGTGTCTGCGACCGGGTCGGGTAAGACGATCACCACCGCTGCGTGCGCTCTGGAGTACTTCCCGGACGGGCGGATTTTGGTGATGGTGCCCACGCTGGACCTGATCGTGCAGAGTGCCCAGTCCTGGCGGCGGGTCGGGCACCGGGCGCCGATGGTCGCGGTCTGCTCGGTGGACAAGGACGAGGTCCTGGAGCAGCTCGGGGTGCGCACCACCACCAATCCGATCCAGCTCGCCCTGTGGGCCGGGACCGGGCCGGTGGTCGTGTTCGCCACCTACGCCTCCCTCGTGGACCGCGAGGACCCCGCCGACGTCACGGGGCGCCGGACTGTCCCCGGCCCGCTGGAATCGGCGCTGGCAGGCGGAAAGCGGCTGTACGGGCAGCGGATGGCTCCGTTCGACCTGGCCATCATGGACGAGGGGCACATGACCGCGGGGGACATGGGCCGGCCGTGGGCGGCGATCCACGACAACAGCCGGATCCCCGTCGACTTCCGGCTCTACCTGACCGCGACCCCGCGGATCCTCGCCGCACCTAAGCCGCAGCGGGGCCGGGGCGGGCGGGAGGTGGTGATCGCGTGGATGGAGGACGACTCCAGAACCTACGGCACCCGGATCTTCGATCTCGGACTGGCGGAGGCGGTGGAGCGGTCGATCCTTGCGGGGTTCGAGATCGACGTGCTGGAGATCCGCGACCCGGACCCGGCCCTGGGTCTGTCGGAGGACGCCCTGCGTGGCCGGCGCATGGCCCTGCTCCAGGCGGCGCTGCTGGAGCACGCGGCGCAGCAGAATCTGCACACCACCATGGTGTTCCACCAGCGGGTGGAGGAGGCAGCGGCGTTCGCCGAGCAGATGCCGCGCACGGCCGCCGAGCTGTACACCGCCGAGGCCTCTGCGGCGGCGCTGACCGGTGCGGAGGCGCTGCCTGCGTCGTCGATTGACGCCGAGCTGTACGAACTGGAGGAGGGCCGTCACGTGCCTCCGGACCGGGTCTGGGCAGACTGGCTGTGCGGAGACCACCCCATCGCCCACCGGCGCGAGGTGATCCGCCGGTTCGCCAACGGCATTAACGCCAACAACCGACGCGTACACCGGGCGTTCCTCTCCTCAGTACGCGCCCTCGGAGTCGGAGTCGACATCACCGGACTACGCGGAGTAGAAGCGGTCTGCATCGTCGGCTCGCGCAGCTCCCAGGTCGACATCGTCCAGAACATCGGACGCGCCCTGCGCCCCAACCCCGACGGCCGGGCCAAGACCGCCCGGATCATCATCCCCGTCTTCCTGCAGCCCGGCGAGGACCCGAAGGACATGGTCGCCTCGGCCAGCTACCAGCCCCTCGTCGACATCCTCCAAGCCCTGCGGTCGCACTCCGAGCGCATGGTCGACCAGCTCGCCTCCCGCGCCCTGACCCGCGGGACCGAACGCCGACGCCTCCACATCCACCCCGCTGGCGCGGCCGGCCCGGAGAACGGGGACATGCCCGAGGAGACCAGCCAGACGCAGCAGGAGGCCGACCGGGTCACCTCGGTCGTGGTCAACTTCGCCTCCCCCCGCGACGCCGCCGACATCGCCGCCCTCACACGCTGCCGCGTCATCCGCCCCCAGTCCCTCGTCTGGCTCGAGGGCTACCAAGCCCTCATCCGCTGGCGCACCGAACACGGGATCACTGGCCTGTACGCCGTCCCCTATGACGTCGAGACCGAGGTCGGCGTGACGAAGGACTATCCCCTGGGCCGGTGGGTGCACCAGCAGCGCAAGGCGCTGCGCGTAGGCGAACTCGACCCCCACCGCAAAGACCTCCTCGACGAAGCCGGGATGGTCTGGGAACCCGGCGACGAAGCATGGGAGAACAAACTCGCCGTACTGCGCTCCTACCGGCGCGCCACCGGACACCTCGCACCCCGACAAGACGCCGTCTGGGACGACCCCGCTGGCAGCGGAACCGTGCCGATCGGACAGCACATGGCCAACCTCCGCCGCAAAGACGGCCTCGGCAAAGACCCCGAGCGGGCCGCCCTACGCGCGGAGCAGCTGGCGGAGATCGACCCGGACTGGAACTGTCCCTGGCCCCTCGACTGGCAGCGGCACTGCAAGGTGCTCGCGGACCTGGTCGACGCCGACGGCCACCTGCCTGACATCCAGCCCGGCGTGCTCTTCGAGGGCGACGACATCGGACGATGGCTCCAGCAGCAGCGCAAGCCGGGCACCTGGGCGCAACTGTCCGCCGAGCAGCAGGAGCGGCTGTCCGCGCTGGGCATCAAACCCGCTGAGGCGCCATCTCCCGCCCCGGCAGCCACGCGTGCGAAGGGCCCGGGCAAGGCACAGCAGGCCTTCCAGCGCAGTCTGACAGCCCTCGCACAGTGGGTGGACCGGGAAGGCGCCCACCGGCCCGTCCCGCGCGGCCACAGTGAGCAGATCACGGTCGACGGCGAAGCGGCTGCGGTGACCGTAAAGCTGGGCGTATGGGTCTCCAACACCAAAAGCCGCCGCGACAAGCTCACCCAGGAGCAGCGCGACGCACTGCGGGAGCTGGGCGTCGAATGGGCATGACCGCCGTGGATGGTATGTCGTTCAGCGGGCCGTGTTCTCGGTGCGGATCATCCGGCGCAGGCTGGTGCGGGCAGCAATCAGGTCTTCTTCGAGGGCGGTGATGCGGGTGCGGAACGTGGCGTTCTCCGAGGCCGCTTCCTCCAGCCGGCGGGTGAGGTCCTGGTTCAGGGCGTTCAGCTGGTCTGCTCTGGCTGCTGTGTCGGGGGCGTGGATGGCATCGAGTTGCTGGCCGAGTTGGTGGCGCAGGGCTGCCTGGAGCCGGTCACGTTCGTCGCGGAGTTCTTTGATTTCTTGCCGGGCGATTTCGAGTTCGGTGCGCAGGCTGAGGTGGGAGGGCGGGCCTGCCGTGGCAGATGGCGGGGTGCTGTGGGCTTGGCGTAGTTGGGCTGCCTCGATGTGCTCGCGTACGCCGGGGGCATAGGTGAGCCACGTGGAGACTCGGGCGGCGCGGGCGACTGCGGTGAAGGTGAGCGGCTTTCCCTGTTTCTCGAGTGTGGCCAGGACGGTGAGGACACGGGCTCGTTTGTCGAGACTGTGGCGACGTCTGGCTTCGGCGAGGGGGGCGGGGTTGCCGCGGGGATTCATCGCGGGTCTTTCGGTCGGGCAGTGGTGAGGGGGATGAGGGTGTGATTGTCGCCTGCTCGTGCTTTGCGCAGCACGGTGCTGGCCTCTTCGATCTGGGCGCGTTCGGAGGCGGGGAGAGATGCCAGGTGTGTGGTCATGCGGTCGATGACGCGCTGGTAGGCGGTGATTTGTGCGGTAAGGGCGGTGGTGACGAACTCGGCGGCGCTCATGGCGAGTGCGGTTTCGCGGTCTGCTCGTAGTTCGTTGATGTGGTGCTCGATGGCGGGCAGGTAGGAGGGGTCGGGGCGGTAGAAGCCGCAGCCAGCGCACTGGAAGCGGATGGGGCACGCCTGGCCGCCGGCTTTGACGTTTGACGGCTCGGTGCAGCCGCCGTAGGGAACGGCGACGGAGCGCATCTCGTAGGCCGTGCTCGAGCTGGGGCTGAGGTGGCCATGCTGGTCGAGGACGTGTGCGCTGAGTTTGGCCACTGCTTCGCTTTTCCGTTTGAGGGAGACGGTGTAGTAGCGCTGGGTCATGGCGATGGATTTGTGGTCCATCAGTTCGCGCAGCACGTCGACGGGGGTGCCGGCGTCTGCGTGGCGCTGGGCGTAGGAGTGGCGGAAGGCGTAGGGGTAGATCAGGGACCGGTCGAAGAGCAGTCGTTGACCTTTGGAGTCGGTGCCCTCGGCGTGGAGCGGGGGCAGGGCGTCTGCCCAGAGCCTGAGGGCGTCGCTGAGGTAGGTGCTGGAGATGTGGGGGGCGTCGCTCAGGGGGGTGAGGGATGGAAAGAGGTATCGGTCTCCTTTGGCGGGAAGGTGCAGTTGGTCGCGGCGGGCTTGCCAGGTTCGGATGGCGTCGGCGGTGGAGGTTGTGATCGGCAGACGTCTGCGGTGGCGTTTCCGCTTGTGGTTGTCCCAGATCAGGGTGGGCTGGCCGTTGTGGGTTTCCAGGCAGTCACGGGCCAGGGAGACGATCTCGAGCGGGCGGCGCCCGGTGTCGCGCAGGACGATGTACATCGTGCGGTACAGGAGGTGCCGGGCGTCTGGGGCGATGTCGCGGCAACCGTAGGTGTTTCCGGTGCCCAGGGTGTCGAGGTGGGCGTCCAGTTGCCGGATGACGGATTCGGGGATGGCCTTGCCGATGAAGTCCTCGTTGGGTTCTTCCACGGAGATGACGTGCTCGACGGGCACGCGGGTGAAGGTGCCGGCCAGGTCGTCGAGGGTGCCGCAGCGGCGACCGTAGGCGATGAGCTGGAAGAACATCCCCAGCAGGCTGCGCCGGAAGGAGGACGAGTAGGGGGTGCCGTCTCGTTTGCGTGCGGCACGGAAAGCGTCGACGGCCAAGGTGGCATCGGCGAAGGTCAGGGCGACGGGATCCTCGCCGGCGTCGGCGCGCTGGGCGAGTGCCGTGGAGGCGATGGTCGTCGCGTGGAAAGTACGCTTGAAGTCTTCCGTGGTGGGGCGGGCGGTGGTCACCCAATGACGCAGCGCCTGGCGCAGCCAGGGCTGGCGGACGGTGCGGAGATCGACGCGGCCGGGCAGATGCCGGCGCTTGCCGGAGGCACTGTGGCGCAGCCCGAGGACGCGCAGATCGATGACGTCCTGGCCGATGAGGGCGATCCCGGAGAACTCGCTGTATCCGGCGCGGGCGGCGGACTGCAGGTTCTCCAATGTGCGGACGGCAGACTGATGCGGCTTGGTGAGCCGGGCCGCGTTGGTGGCGTCCAGAAGCGTGTCGGCCGTGGTGAGGTGGCTGATCACGCCGCGGATCCAGTGAGGTTCCAGGGCACGTACCCACTGATCCATCTGCTGCACGGCGTACAGCGCTTCCCAGCGCAGCAGCTCGGGCAACGGGGCGAAGTGGAACTGGTGCGCCAGCAGATAAAGGGGTCGGTGCGGTGCCCACTGAGCGGCAGGCACGGGGTCGGTGCTGGAGCGGCATTCCGCTCTCCAGGCGCGCCAGTGGTAGTTACACAGCCCACTGGAGTTCATCGCCCAGCCGGAGCAGTGGGTCACCATGCAGTCCGGGTTTTCGGTGAACGGTGTTGCCCGGCTACGAAGCCACCGCTCGAGCGTGCCTCTGGACTTGTGGTACTTCCATGATCCATGGTGGGCGGCGCACAGGCCTCCCGATACCTGAGGGCGTACGCACCGCACGCCGTCCCGGGTGAGCGTGCACGGCCCGACGACCGTCAACGGCAGGGATCTGGAACGGGCGGGAGTGAAAGTGGCGGCGAACTCTTCCCGCGGCAGGCCGCTCTTTCTGCGCTGGTCCGAGCAGTAGGTACAGAACGTCTCTTGAGCGCGCACGATCATGTCGCAGCGGCGGGTGCGGCACCGGGAGGACGGGGACCTGTCCCCGAGTGGTGGACACCTCTGAGCCCGGCCCGCCAGGGGCCGGGTAGGAGGCATCTCTTATGGTGATGAAGGTCTACTCGCCCGAGTTCAAGGCGGACGCCGTCGCGCTGTACCTGTCGGACCCGAGCCACACCTTCGAGGGCATCGGCAAAGATCTGGGGATCAGCCGCGAGACGCTGCGTAACTGGGTGCGGGCCGAACGGACCCGCCGCGGCGGGGGCAGCGCGACGAGCACGGAGAAGAGCACAGTGGATTCCCCGCCGACGGCCGAGGAGCTTCAGGCCGAGAACGAGGCCCTGCGCCGGGAGCTGGGGGCAGCCCGCAAGGAGATGCAGAAACTCGCCACCGAACGGGATATTCTCCGCAAGGCGACGAAGTTTTTCGCACAAGAGATGACCTGGTGACCAGCCGCTTCCAGTTCGTCGAGGACCATCACCGCGCCTGGGGCGTGAAGCGGTTGTGTCTGGTGCTGGAGATCGCCCGCTCCAGCTTCTACAAGTGGCGGGCCGGCCGCGCGGTCCGCGCCGCGCGTGAACAGGCCGACGTCGCTCTCGCCGAGCGGATCAGGGCCGTGCACGCCGAATGGGACGGCACCTACGGCCGGCCCCGTATCACCGCCGAGCTGCGCGAGGACGGCGAGCGCGTGAACCACAAGCGCGTCGGACGGGTCATGCGCAAGTACGGCATTGCCGGGCTGCGGCTGCGTAAGCGCCAGGTCACCACCGTGCCCGAACCGTCCGCCGCAGCGATGCCCGACCTGCTGGGGCGCGACTTCGCCGCGAGCGCACCCAACACGAAGTACGTCGGCGACATCACGTACCTGCCGGTGGGCGACGGCGAGTTCCTGTATCTGGCGACCGTGATCGACTGCTTCTCGCGGCGGCTGGTGGGCTGGTCGGTCGCCGACCACATGCGCACCTCGCTGGTCACCGACGCGCTCCGGGCCGCCGCCCGGACGCGGGGCAGCCTGGCCGGCGCCGTCTTCCACAGCGATCACGGAGCCCAG
>NZ_JAPKFL010000053.1 GCF_026262575.1 Streptomyces marinisediminis | reverse complement strand
AACCGGGAGCAGTCGGTCGACGCGTCCGGGCCCGGAGCGCCCACGGGGCCGGAGGCGGACGACGCCGCGGTCCAGGCGCTGCGGAAGGAGCTGGCCGAGGCCGACGAGGACGGTCGCGCCGCGCTCCTGCTGGAGTTGGTGCGCACCGAGGCGGCCCGGGTGCTGGGCGTGGCGGGCCCGGCCCGCATCCGGCCCCGCCGGGGCTTCGTGGACATGGGGTTCGACTCGCTCATGGCGGTCGAGCTGCGCAACGGCGTGGGTGCGCGGACGGGCCTGCGGCTGCCGACCACGCTCGTCTTCGACTTCCCCACGGCGCGGGACCTGGCCGGTCACCTCGTGGAGCGCTTCGCCACGGAGCTGCCCGCGCCCGCCGACGGCCCGGTGGCGCGGGCCGCGGCCGAGCTGGAGAAGCTCGACGGGCTCCTGGCGACCCTGCCTGCCGGGGACGCCGAGGCGGCCGGGATCACCCGGCGCCTGGAGGCGCTGCTGGCCGGGTGGCAGGCGGCCCACCCGGCGGCCCCGGGTTCCGGCCTCCCGCCGCACGCGGACCCGGCCGCCACCGGGCCCGCGTCCCTCCCCGCCGCGCCCCCGAGCCCCGGCCAGGCACCACCCCCCGCGGCCACCGACCACGCCGACGCCGTCACCGACACCGCCACCGGCGCCACCGACGACGACCTGCTCTCGGACGCGACGCCCGACGAGCTGTTCGAGCTCATCCAGCGCGAGTTCGGCAAGTCCTGACCCCGGCCGCCGCCACCGCCGTCGACGCGCACACGGAAGGCCCCGGGGGACGCCCGGGGCCCCGGGCACCGGAACACCGGCCGCCCCTCCCACCCCATGTCACCCCCACCACCAGCCCTTCCCCTTTCCCCTTTGCAAAGGAGGCACGAAGTGCCGGACGCACCCAACCAGGACGTGGTCGTCGTCGAGGACCTCGTCAAGCAGTACCTGCCGGGCATGCCGCCCGCGGTCGACGGGATCAGTTTCTCGGTGGCGCGCGGCGAGGTGTTCGGGCTGCTCGGCCCGAACGGGGCCGGGAAGACCACCACGATCCGCATGCTGACGACGATGGCGCGGCCCACCTCGGGGCGGGCGGTGCTCGACGGGGTCGAGGTGTTCGCCGATCCGGCGCGGGCGCGCGGAGTGCTCGCGGTCGTGCCGCAGCACAACAACCTGGACCGGTCCCTGACGGTGCGGCAGAACCTGGTGTTCCACGCCGCCTACCACGGGATGGGCCGGGCCGAGCGCGGGCGCCGCGCGGACGAGTTGCTGGAGCGGGTGCGGCTGGCCGACCGGGCGGACTCGCCGGTGGAGCAGATGTCGGGCGGCCAGGCGCAGCGGGTGATGATCGCCCGGGCGCTGATGCACGACCCGCGGGTGATGTTCCTGGACGAGCCGGCCACCGGACTCGACCCGCAGGCCCGGCTGTTCGTGCACGACCTGGTGGCCGACCTCGGCGAACAGGGCGTGACGGTCGTGCTCACCACGCACGACATGGAAGAGGCGGCGAAGCTGTGCGACCGCATCGGCATCGTCGACCACGGCAAGCTCCTGACGGTCGACACCCCGCGGGGGCTGGTGCGGTCGCTGCCCGGCGGCACCACGATCACGCTCCGGCTCGACCTGCGCGGGGAGACGCCGGAGGCGGTGAGCGAGGCGCTGCGCGGCGTGCCGTGGGTCGAGGCGGCGGAGTACGTGCCCGCGGCACCGGCCGCGCCCGCGATGCCGGTGCCGCCGGTGCCGGGCCTGCCCGGCGCGGCACCGGAGCCGGAGGAGGACCGGTTCGCGCTCAGCGTGGAGTCCGGCGCCGGCGACGTGCTGCCCGCGGTGTTCAAGGTGCTCGGCGAACTGAGCTGCGAGGTCAAGGACCTCGCGGTGCGCGAGGCCGGGCTGGAAGACGTCTTCATTCACATGACTGGTAGGGGACTTCGGTGACTGTCACAACACCCACGACCACCACGGCCGGCGCGGCCGGGGCCGACGCGGCGGACGGCGCCGGGAGCCGGGGCGGCGCGGCGGCGCGCGGCCGGGGCCCGGCCGGGGGCGGTGCGCGGGGCCCGGTCCGGGGCGCCGCGCCGGGCCGGATCTTCGCCTCGATCCTGTGGCGGGACCTCATGGTCACGGCCCGCCAGCCCTGGCTGTTCCTCGCCGAAGCGCTGCTCCAGCCGCTGTTCATCCTGTTCGTCTTCGGCAAGGTGCTCGCCGACATGAGCTACGTGGACCCCGGTTACGTGCCGCTGCTGCTCCCCGGCATCGTCGGCCTGACGGCGTTCATCAGCGCGCTCCAGGCCACCGCGCTGCCGCTGGTGATGGACTTCTCCTACTCCAAGGAGATCGAGGACCGGCTGATGGCTCCGGTCGGCATCCGGCTGGTCGCGCTGGAGAAGATCGTCTTCGGCGCGGTGCGCGGCCTGTTCGCCGCGGTGCTGATGGTCCCGGTCGGCATCCTGGTGCTCGGGGTGCCGTGGTGGCCGCTGGCGTCGGTCCCGCCGGTGCTGGGCATGCTCGTCCTCGGGGCCCTGCTGGGCGGCGCGCTGGGCCTGGTGCTGGGCACGGTCGTCCCGGCGCGGCGGGTGGGCGTGGTGTTCGGCCTGGCGCTGACGCCGCTGATGTTCACCGCCGCCGCGCAGTACTCGCTGCTGAGCCTGCACGGGCTGAAGTGGTTCCAGGTCGTGGTGGGCGCCAACCCCATCACCTACGTCAACGAGGGCCTGCGGGACGTGCTGCTGAGCGACGTCGACTCCGTGCCGCTGGGGCTGGACGCGCTGGTGCTCGCCGCCGCGATCGTGCTCGCCGCGCTGGTGGGCGTCCGGGGCTTCACGCGCCGCGCCGTGGACTGACCGCGCCGCGGGTACGGCAACACGCCTGTGGGCGGCACCTTCCGGAGAAGGTGCCGCCCACAGGCGTTGGGGGGCGCGGCGCGGGGCTACGCCTTGCGGCCGGAGCGGCGGTAGGCGTAGGCGGCGTAGCCGCCGAAGAGGAGCAGCCAGGCGGCGAGCACGGCGACGCCGGTGAGGCTGGGCGCGTTGCCGTCGACGGTGGCCCAGCCCAGCTCGCCGAAGCGGTAGCCGGGCGTCCACTCGGCGACGGCGGCCAGCCAGCCGGGGAACTCGCTGATCGGGAACCACAGCCCGCCGACGAGCGCGAGCAGCAGGTTGGTGACGATGTTGGTGACGTTGGTGGTCTGCGGCGAGAGCTGGTAGCCGTTGGCGATGCCGAGCATGGTGAACGGCAGCGAGCCGACCCACAGCAGCAGCGTCAGCACCACCCACTGGTACGGCTCGACGCTGACGCCGCCCGCGAGCATCGCCGTCAGCAGCACGACGACGATCGCGGGCAGCACCATCAGCGAGCCGGTCAGCGCCCGGCCGACGACGACCTGCGCGGGGGAGAGCGGGGTGATGCGGAGCTGCCGCAGCCACCCGGCCGCCTTGTCCTCGGCGACCGCCGTGCCGCTGGTCAGCCCCGCGCTCAGCGCGCCGTAGGCGGCCAGGCCCACCATGGCGGTGACGGCCCACTCGCGGGTGCTCTCCGAGCCGCCGCCGACGTTGGTGAACAGCAGGTACATCAGCACCGGCGTGCCGATGCCGAAGATGACGAACCCGGTGTCGCGCAGGGTGCGCCGCAGTTCCAGGTTGACGTAGCTCGAAACCAGGGTGGCCTGGGACATCACGCGCCTGCCTTGGGGGTCTGGACGGGAGAGGGGGCGAAGGAGGCGTACCGGGGGTCCGCGGGGCGGTCGGCGTCGTCGGTGAGGCTCAGGAAGGCGTCCTCCAGGCCGGCCGGGGCCACCTCCAGGCCGCGCACCCGCACCACGCCGGGCAGCGCGTCCACGGTGGCGTCGGAGTCGGACGTGCGCAGCCGCACCCGCCCCTCGGCGACCGTCACCGACAGCACTCCCGGCAGCGACTCCAAACCGGCCGGAGCCTGGCCCCCCGAGCCGTCGGGGAGGTCGAAGGAGACGTGGCTGGAGCCCACGGCGCGCTTGATCTCCGCGCTGCTGCCGTCCGCGATCAGTCGGCCGCGGTCGATGACGACGACGCGGTCGGCGTTCTGGTCGGCTTCCTCCAGGTAGTGGGAGGAGAACAGCACCGTCTTGCCGCGGTCGGTGAAGGAGCGCATGGACTCCCAGAACGCGCGGCGCGCCTGGACGTCCAGCGCGGCCGTGGGCTCGTCGAGCACCAGCAGGTCCGGGTCGCCGGCGAGCGCGACGGCGAAGCTCACGCGCTGCGCCTGGCCGCCGGAGAGCTTGTCCGCCCGGCGCCCGGCCAGGTCGGCCAGGCCCGCCAGCTCCAGCGTCTCCGCCACCGGCAGCGGGCGCGGGTACGTCGCCGCGACGAAGGACACCAGCTCCTTGACCGTCACCCGGGGGACGGGCTTGGTGTCCTGGAGCATCGCGCCCACGCGCCCCTCGCGCACGGCGTCGGCCGGGGCCCGCCCGAACAGCCGCACGCTTCCGGACGTCGGTTCGTCCAGCCCGAGCAGCAGGCCGATCGAGGTCGACTTGCCCGCGCCGTTCCGACCGAGCAGGGCGACTCTTTCGCCAGTTCCGATGGTGAGATCGAGGCCGTCGACGGCGCGTACCGCGCCGAACTCCTTTACCGCGCCGGTGAAACCCACCACCGGCGTCGCCCTGTGTGTCGTCATGCTCGGCACTGTAGGGACCCGGGGGGCAATTCGGTACCCGGACAACTCGCGCAACTCCGCCGCCGGGAAAAGCCGGCGGGGCCGCGTAGATACGCGGTGAGCTGCGGTTTCCCCCGCGCATTCGACCGCGCCGCGGGGTCACCCCTAGCTCTACCCCTAGCCACCCCTGTCCTGCGGAGGGGAGGACTCCGCCTGCCCGGAAGCCGGGTGATTACTCGTAAGTTAGTTCTGCTTTCGCGCCGGGAAAGGACACGTGGAGAGATGGCCGGAAACCGACATGCCGTTGTCGTCGGCGGGGGGCTCGCGGGAATGCTCACCGCGTCCCTCCTCGCCCGTTATACCGACAGCGTCACGGTGGTGGACCGCGACACCTATCCGGAAGGACCCGAACCCAGGAAAGGCGTACCGCAGGCCCGGCACTGCCACATTCTGTGGTCCGGCGGCGCCCGGGTCCTGGAGAAGCTGCTGCCCGGGACGCAGCGGCGGCTGACCGAGGCGGGCGCCCACCGCATCCCCATCCCCGCCGGCCTGGTCTCCTACACGCCGTTCGGCTGGCAGCACCGCTTCGCCGACGAGCAGTACACCCTCGCCTGCACCCGCCCGCTGCTGGACCACACCGTGCGCCACCAGGCCCTGCGCGAGCCGGGGGTGACCGTCGCGGAGCGCACCGAGGCACTGGAGCTGTGCGGCACGGCCGACCGCGTCACCGGGGTGCGGGTGCGCGAGCTGGACACCGGCACCGTCCGGCGGCTCGACGCCGACCTGGTCGTCGACACCTCGGGCCGCGGCTCCGCGGCGCGGCGCTGGCTGGAGCGCCTGGGCGTCCCGGCCGCCGAGGAGGAGACCGTCGACACCGGCATGGTCTACGCCACCCGCGTCTTCCAGGCGCCCCGGGCCGCTCCCGACTCCGGCCCGTTCCCGCTGGTCAGCGTCCTCGCCGATCCGGGGGCCGGCGGGCCGGGCCGCAACGCGGTGCTCATGCCCGTCGAGGGCGGGCGGTGGATCGTCACCCTCTCCGGCACCCGGGGCGGCGAACCCCCGGCCGCCGAGGCGGACTTCCTCGGCTACGCCCGCGACGCCGTGCGCCACCCGCTCGTGGGCGACCTCGTCGCCCCGCTGGAGCCGCTCACGCCCGTGTGGCGCTCCCGCTCCACGGTCAACCGGCGCGTCCACTACGACCGGCTGCCGCGCTGGCCCGAGGGGCTGCTCGTCCTGGGGGACGCGGCCACCGCCTTCAACCCCGTCTACGGCCACGGCATGAGCGCCGCCGCCCGGGGCGTCGCCGCCGTCGAACGCGAGCTGCGCACCCGGGGCCTGGGGCCGGGGCTGGCCCGCGCCGCGCAGCGCGCCGTCGCCCGCGCCGCCGACGACCCCTGGCTGCTGGCCACCTCCGGCGACGTCCGCTACCCCGGCGCGCGCGTCACCAGCCGCGACCCGCGGCTCACCGACCCCGCCACCGCCGCCGCCCAGCGCCGCGACGCCGACGCGATGAGCGCGGTGGCCACCCGCAACCAGGAGGTCAGCCGCGCCGCCGTCGGCCTGATGACCCTCTCGACCACCATCGCGCAGATCCAGACCCCGGCCCTCCTGGCGGCCCTGCGCCGCGGCCCCGAACGCCCCGCCCACCCCCACCCGCCGCTCACCCCCGGGGAGCGGGCCCTGCTCGCCTCCGCACCGGCCTGACCCCGCCCGCGACCCGGGGCGCGCGCACCGGGCCGCAGCCGTACGGGAGCGCCCCCGACCGTCCTGACCAGTGACAATCGTCCGATCACCTGTCCACAATTGCTGAGGTCCACACCCGTGCGGCCTCGGGGCGGCGCGGGAGCCTGATCGGCGGCGCGGGAGTACGGCATGGTCACAGTAGGCGAGGCGGACTGGGAGCGGCGGCTGCGCCGGGCCCTGGGCGACGAGGGTGCTCGGCCGGTGCTGGTGCTGGCCGAGGGGGCCGCGGGCACCGGCAAGAGCCGGCTGCTGCGCGCGCTGGCCGAACTGCCGGAGGCCGCGGCGGCCGCCGCGGCGCGGTGGACGTGCGGGGACGGGGGACCGCTGCCCCGCGTACCGGCCGAGGGGCCCGTGCTGCTGCTGGTCGACGACGTCCACCGGGCCGGTCCCCAGGAGCTGGCCTGGCTGCGCTGGCTGCTGGAGCAGGCCGTGCCGGGGCTGGCCGCCGTCGTGACGTACCGGCCGGAGGAGCTGGCCGAGCCGGGGCTGCCGCTGGGCAGCCCGCCGGTCCGCTACCCGGCGGAGCTGGCGGTGCTGCGCCACCACGTCGAGCCGTGGGCGCGGGACCAGGTGCACCAGGCGGTGGAGGAGGCCGTCGGGGAGCAGGCCACGCCGGAGGCCGTCGCCCGCCTGCACGAGCGCTCGGGCGGAGTGGCGCAGGTCGTCGTCGACGTGCTCGCCGCCGTGCGGGACCTGCGGCAGCGGTGCACGGTCGCCGTGGTGGACGCCGTGGGGGTGCCCGTGCGCCTGGCCGAGCTGGCACTGAGCCGCACGGCGGCCCTGGGCGCGGAGCACCGCCCGGTGGTGTGGGCCGCGGCGACGCTGGACGAGCCGGTCTTCGGCCCCGAGCTCCTGGCGGTCGCCGGGGTGGGCGGGGAGGAGGGGCGGGCCGCCCTGGCCGCCGCGCTCGGCGGGGCCGCGCTGACGCGGGACGCGGAAGGGCGGTACGCGCTCTTCGTGCCGCTGGCCGCCCGGGCGGTGCTGGAGGCCGTGCCGTGGTCGGTGCGCCAGGGCCTGCACGCCAGGGCTGCCGACGTGCTCGCCCGTCGGCAGCCGGTGCCGTGGGTGTCGCTGGCCCGGCACCACCGGGCCGCCGGACGGGTCCGGGGGTGGCTGCGCGCCGCCGAGCGGGCCGCGCGGCAGGCGGCCGACGCCGGGCGGCACCAGGAGGCGATCACCCTGCTGGAAGAGGCGCTGGCCTCCGACGCCGCCCCCCGGTCGGTGCGGGGCCGGCTCGCTCCGCTGCTGGCCCGCAGCGCCGTGACCGGGCTGCGTTCGGACCAGACCGTGAAGGTGCTCGCGCAGCTCGTGGACGACGAGAGCCTGCCGGGTGTGGTGCGCGGCGAGCTGCGCCTGGACCTCGGCCTGCTCCTGTCCAACCAGGTGGGCCGCAGCGTCGCCGGGTGGGCGGACCTGGAGCGCGCGGCGCGGGAGCTGCGTGTGGAGCGGCCGGACCTCGCGGCCCGCGCCATGGCCGCCATGGCCGTGCCGCAGTGGCTGGGGGTGTCGCTGGACGTCCACCTCAAGTGGCTGCGCCGGGCCCGGGAGGCCGCGGAGGCCAGCGGTTCTCAGGCCGCCCGCGCGGCCGTCGCCGTGAACGAGGTGAGCCTGGCGATGTGCTGCGGCGACCCCCGGGCCTGGCGGTTGGTGCGCGAACTGCCGACCGGCAGCCCGGACGGGGCGGTCGTGCGGCACGCGGCGCGGGGGGTGTGCAACGCCGGGGACGCCGCCATGTGGCTCGGGCACTACGACCGGGCCGAGGAGCTGCTCACCGAGGGGCTGGAGCTGTCGGCCCGGAGCTGCTCGGAGTACGTCGCCCACACGGGCCTGGGGGCGCGCCTGCTGCTGGAGTGGAACACCGGGCGCTGGTCGGGTCTCGCCGCCCGGTGCGAGGCGTTCGTCGCGGACACCGCAACCATGCCCGTCATCAACGCCGACGCCCGGCTGATCCTCGGGCTGCACGCCATGGCCCAGGGCGAGTGGGGGAGGGCGGAACAGTGGCTGGCCGCCGTGGACGCGGCGACGACCGACCGCACGGCCGCCCCGCTGTCGGCCGCCGCCTCCGCCGGGCTGGTCCGCCTGGCCCTGGCCCGGCAGGACGTGCCGGCCGCCGCCGCCCAGGCCCGGGAGGCGTGGCAGCGCGTCGCGGCCAAGGGCGTGTGGGTGTGGGCCGCCGAGCTGGCGCCCTGGGCCGTGGAGGCGGAGGTGCGCGCGGGCGAGCCGGAGGCGGCGCGGGCGATGGTCGACGCCTTCGCCGCGGGGCTCGACGGCCGCGACAGCCCGGTGGCCTCGGCGGCCCTGGAGTGGGCGCGCGCCGCGCTGGCGGAGGCGGCGGGCGAGCCGGAGCGGGCCGCCCCCCGCTACCGCGGCGCCGCGGACGCCTTCGCCCGCATGCCCCGCCCCTACAGCCGGACGATCACCGCCGAGGCCGCCGCACGCTGTGTGCTCGCGGCCCGCGACGAGGGCGCCCGCGAGCGGGCGCTGGCGGAACTGGCGGCGTGCGAGGACGCGTACACCGGCCTCGGGGCGACGTGGGACGCCGCCCGGGTCCGCGCCGCCCTGCGGGTCCACCAGCCCACGGCGGAACGCCGCCCCCGGGGGCGCCCGTCCTACGGGGACCGGCTCTCGCCCCGGGAGCGGGAGGTGGGCGAGCTGGCGGCCGGTGGGCTGACCAACCGGGAGATCGCGGCCACCCTGCACCTGTCGCACCGCACGGTGGAGCAGCACATCGCCCGCGCCATGCGGAAACTGGGCACCACCTCCCGCACGGGGCTGGTCTCACCCCGGTGACGCCGGAGCGTCCGCCGGGCGGACGGCGGGGGGTGCCGCGGGGAACGTCCGGGAAATCCGTGCGGGAAAACTGCGTGGTTCCGGGCGGCCGACCGGATTTCTTTGCGTGTCCGTGACGCCGTCCGCACGGATGGGCCGGGCCGGGACCTGAGCCTAGATTCCTGCCACCACCTGGTCGGCGCATCAGGCACTCCTCTCCGGTCCTGCCGGCGAGGAGTTCGCCGGCCGGGAGTCCGGCCCTGGTCCTGCGCCCCGCTCGACCCCGTCGCGCCCGAAGCCCACCCGCGGAAGGCGAACGAGGGGTTGTCATGCGCAGGTCGTAATTTGGAGGCAACCCATCGTGAGACCCGTACGCATATCCCTGCTGGCGGTGACGACAGCGGCTCTGCTGGGCAGTGGTATCACCGCGTCCGTGGCCGCGCCCGCGGCGCCCGCGGCCACCCCGGCCGACACCGCGCCGGCCGCCGCGGCCGAGCGGCTGATCGTCGGCTACAAGACCCAGGCCGCCGAGGCGGCCTCGGACAGCGCCGCCGGCAAGGACGCCAGGAAGAAGGGCGAGAAGTCGGGCAG
>NZ_JAPKFL010000052.1 GCF_026262575.1 Streptomyces marinisediminis | reverse complement strand
GGCTCGGCCGTCAACCAGGACGGCGCCTCCAACGGACTCACCGCACCCAACGGACCCTCCCAGCAACGCGTCATCCGCCAGGCCCTGGCCAACGCGGGCCTGACCCCCGCCGACATCGACGCCGTCGAAGCCCACGGCACCGGCACCCGGCTCGGCGACCCCATCGAAGCCCAGGCCCTCCTCGCCACCTACGGCCAAAACCGCGACCCCCACCACCCCCTCCACCTGGGCTCCATCAAATCCAACATCGGCCACACCCAAGCCGCCGCCGGCATCGCCGGCACCATGAAAATGATCCTCGCCCTCCGCCACGGCCTCCTCCCCCAGACCCTCCACATCGACACCCCCTCCACCCACATCGACTGGGACACCACAGCCGTCACCCTCCTGACCCAACCCACCCCCTGGCCCGCCACCACCACCCCCCGCCGCGCCGCCATCTCCTCCTTCGGGCTCAGCGGGACCAACGCGCACGTCATCATCGAGCAGGCGCCACCGGCCGAGGAGCCGGCGCGGGTCGCGGACCCGGTGCCACAGCCCGCGCCGTCCGCCGTGCCGTGGGTGCTGTCGGCGGCGTCCCCGACCGCGCTGCGGGCGCAGGCCACCCGCCTGCTCACCCACCTGCACGACCACCCCGGCACCCCGCCCGACGACCTGGCCTACTCCCTCGCCCTGACCCGCGCGCACCACCACCACCGCGCCGCCCTCACCGGCCCCGACCCCCGCGCCGCCCTCACTGCGCTCGCCCACGACACCCCCCACCCCCACCTCCACACCGCCGAGGCCCACCCCCACCCCCGCATCACCTTCCTCTTCCCCGGCCAGGGCACCCAGTGGCCCGCCATGGCCCGTCACCTCCTCACCACCCATCCCGTCTTCACCACCCACATCACCCGCTGCGCCGACGCCCTCGCCCCCTTCACCGACTGGAACCTGCTGGACGTCCTGCGCGGTGAACCCGGCGCACCCGGGCTGGACCGTGTGGACGTGGTGCAACCCGTGCTGTGGGCCGTGATGGTGTCCCTGGCCGAAGTCTGGCGCCACCACGGCATCCACCCCGACGCCGTCATCGGCCACTCCCAGGGCGAGATCGCCGCCGCCACCACCGCCGGCATCCTCACGCTCCACGACGCCGCCAAGGTCACCGCCCTGCGCAGCAGAGCCCTCACCGCCCTCACCGGCCACGGCGCCATGCTCTCCCTCACCCACCCCACCGCACGCGTACGCGAGCTGATCGCCCGCTGGGACGGCCGGATCGCCCTCGCCGCCGTCAACGGCCCGGCCAGCACCGTCGTCTCCGGCGACCGCGAGGCCATCGAGGAACTCCTCACCGCCTGCGAGCGCGAGGACGTCCGCGCCCGCCGCATCGACGTCGACTACGCCTCCCACTCCGCCCACGTCGAAGCCATCGAGACCGACCTCCTCCGCCTCCTGGACGACATCTCCCCCCGGCCCGGCACCGTCCCCCTCTACTCCTCCCTCACCGGCACGCTCCTGGACGGCACCGCGATGAACGCCGCCTACTGGTACCGCAACCTCCGCGAGACGGTGCGGTTCGAGCAGGCCACCCGGGCCGCCCTCGACGACGGCCACACCCTCTTCGTCGAAACCAGCCCCCACCCCGTCCTCACCCTCGGGCTCCACGACACCATCAGCGACACCCACACCGACGCCGCCATCCTGCCCACCCTCCGCCGCGACCACGGCACCCTCGCCCAGCTCCACACCGCCCTGGCCCACGCCCACGCCCACGGGGCGCCCCTCGACTGGCGCACCCTGTTCACCGACGCCGCACCCCGCCGCGTCCCCCTCCCCACCTACCCCTTCCAGCGCACCCGCTACTGGCCGGAGCTGCCGGAACCGGCGGCGGCCCCGGTGGACGAGGTGGACGCGCGCTTCTGGGACGCCGTGGCGCAGGAGGACCTCGGGGCGCTGTCGCAGGCGCTGGACGGCGCCGACGCGGAGCCGCTGAAGGCGGCGCTGCCGACGCTGTCCGCCTGGCGGCGGCGCCGGACGGAGCGGTCGGCGCTGGACGCGTGGCGCTACCGGGTGGTGTGGCGGCCGACGGCGTCGGTGGGCACCGGCCCGGCCCTGTTGACGGGCCGCTGGCTGCTGGCCGTGCCCGGGGAGCCGGGCGGGGACGGCAAGCCGGCGGACGCCGTGGCGGACGCGCTCACCGCCCACGGCGCGGAGGTCGTCCGCGTCGCGGTGACCGAGCGCGCCGCGCTGGCCGCCGAGTTGGCGCGGATCGGACCCGGGTCCGTCGCCGGAGTGGTGGCCCTGCCGGCCCCGGCCGCGTCGGACGGGGACGTGGCGGCGGTGGCCGGGACGGTGGCGCTGCTCCAGGCGCTCGGGGACGCCGGGGTGCCGGCGCCGCTGTGGAGCCTGACGCGGGGCGCCGTCTGCGTCAGCGGCGCGGACCGGCCCGTGGACCCCGCGCAGGCGGCGGTGTGGGGGCTGGGCCGGGTGGCCGGGCTGGAGCTGCCGCAGCGCTGGGGCGGGCTCGTGGACCTGCCCGCCGAGCTGGACGAGTCCGCCGCCGAACGGCTGTGCGCGGTGCTGGTGGCGGACCGGGGCGAGGACCAGCTCGCGCTGCGCCCGCAGGGCGTCTTCGCGCGGCGCCTGGTGCGCGCCGGGGCGGACGGCACCGCGCCGGGCTGGGCCCCGCGCGGCACGGTCCTGGTCACCGGCGGCACCGGTGCGCTGGGCGGCCACGTCGCCCGGTGGCTCGCGCGGGCCGGTGCCGAGCACCTGGTGCTCACCGGCCGCCGCGGCCCGGACGCCCCCGGAGCCGCCGCGCTGCGGGACGAACTGACCGCGCTGGGCGCCCGGGTCACCCTCGCGGCCTGCGACGTCACCGACGGCACGGCCCTGGCGGCGCTGCTGGAGCGGCTGGACGCCGCCGGGGACGCGCCGACGGCCGTGGTGCACGCGGCCGGGACCACCGACGACGGCCTGATCGACGCCCTGACCCCGGAGCGGGTCGTGGAGGGGACGCGGGCGAAGGTGGCCGGTGCCGCGCACCTGCACCGGCTCACCGAGGAGCGGGACCTGGACGCGTTCGTGCTGTTCTCCGCCGTCTCCGGCACGGTCGGCGGCGTCGGCCAGGCCACCTACGCGGCCGCCAACGCCTACCTGGACGGGCTCGCCGCCCACCGCAGGGCGCTGGGACTGGCGGGCACGGCGCTCGCCTTCGGCCCGTGGGCCGACGGCGGCACCGCCCGCGCGGACGACGGCTTCGCGGACCGCTCGCGCGGGCGCGGGCTGCCCGTCCTGCCGACCGAGGCGGCCCTCTCCGCCCTGGCCACCGCGGGCCGAAGCGACGCGGGCGGAACCGGCGCCGACCCGGGTGACGGCGCCGGCCCGGGCGCGCCCGAGGCGGCGGCCGTGCTGGTGGCCGACGTCGACTGGCCGGTGCTCCTGTCCGCGCTCCTGGCCGCCCGCCCGGCGGCCTGGCTCGGCGAGCTGCCGGAGGTCCGGGCGTTCCTCGCGGAGTCGGCCGGGGCGCGGGGCGCCGACGGCGGAGCCGAGGCGTTCACGGCACGGCTCGCCACCCTGTCCCCGGCCGAGGCGTCCCGCGCGCTGCTGGAGCTGGTGCGCACCGAGGCGGCGTCCGTGCTCGGCTACGACTCCGACGAGCCGATCGGCGCGAAGCGGCCCTTCCGCGACCTCGGGTTCGAGTCCCTCACCGCCGTCAACCTGCGGAACCAGCTCAGCGCGAGGACGGGTCTAACGCTGCCCGTGACGCTGGTGTTCGACCACCCGACGCCGACGGCGCTCGCGGAGTTCCTGCGCGACCGGCTGGGGGAGGGGCGACAGTCGCCGGAGACGGCGGTGCTCTCGGAGCTGGGCCGACTGGAGGAGGGGCTGTCCGCGCTGGACGACGAGGGCGCCCGGCAGCGCGTCACCGCACGCCTGCGGGCGCTGGTGGCCCGGCTGGACGGGCAGCCGGGGGCGGACGAGGCGGACGGCGTCGCCGAGCGACTGGACGCGGCGGACGCCGACGCGGTCCTGGCCTTCATCGACAGCGAGTTCGGAGAGGCCTGAAGAAGCAGTGCGTATCGAGAGTGCGGACATCCTGAAGGGGTTGGCGGGGCATGGCGGATGACAAGAAGGTCCTTGAGTACCTGAAGCGGGTGACCGCCGATCTCCACCAGAGCCGGCAGCGGGTGCGCGAGCTGGAGGCGGGGGAGCACGAGCCCGTCGCGATCGTGGCCATGAGCTGCCGGTTCCCCGGGGGCGTGCGCTCGCCCGAGGAGCTGTGGGAGCTGGTCTCCGGCGAGCGGGACGCGATCGCGGCGTTCCCCGACGACCGCGGCTGGGACCTGGAGGGGCTCTACGACGCCGACCCCGACCGGCGCGGCTCCTCCTACGCCGACTCCGGCGGTTTCCTGGACGGCGTCGGGGACTTCGACCCCGCGCTGTTCGACATCAGCCCGCGCGAGGCGCTGGCCATGGACCCGCAGCAGCGGCTCCTCCTGGAGTCCGCCTGGGAGCTGTTCGAGCGTGCGGGCCTGGCGCCGACGGCGCTGCGCGGGCGGCCGGTGGGCGTGTTCGCCGGCGCGTCCGGGGAGGACTACTCCTCGCTCCTGCGCTACACCGAGGGCATCGAGGGCTACTACCTGACGGGCACCTCGGGCAGCGTCGTCTCCGGCCGCCTCGCCTACACCTTCGGTCTTGAGGGCCCGGCCGTGTCCGTGGACACCGCCTGCTCCTCGGCGCTGGTCTCGGTGCACCTGGCCGCGCAGGCGCTGCGGCAGCGCGAGTGCGCGCTCGCCGTCGCCGGGGGCGTCACGGTGATGTCGGCGCCCGGGATGTTCATCGAGTTCAGCCGCCAGCGCGGCCTGGCCTCGGACGGGCGCTGCAAGGCGTTCGCGGAGTCCGCCGACGGCACCGCCTGGTCCGAGGGGGTGGGCCTGCTGCTGCTGGAGCGGCTGTCGGACGCGCGCCGCAACGGCCACCAGGTGCTGGCGGTGCTCCGGGGCTCGGCGGTCAACCAGGACGGCGCGAGCAACGGGCTGACCGCGCCCAACGGCCCGTCCCAGCAGCGCGTCATCCGGCAGGCGCTCGCCAGCGCCGGGCTGTCGGCCGCCGACGTGGACGCCGTCGAGGCACACGGCACCGGCACGACGCTGGGCGACCCGATCGAGGCGCAGGCGCTGCTGGCCACCTACGGTCAGGACCGGCCCGAGGGCCGGCCGTTGTGGCTGGGCTCGCTGAAGTCCAACCTCGGCCACACCCAGGCCGCCGCCGGGGTGGCCGGGATCATCAAGATGGTCATGGCGCTACGGCACGGCACGCTGCCGCGCACGCTCCACGTCGACCGGCCCTCCAGCCACGTGGACTGGTCGACCGGGGCGGTGGAACTGCTCACCGCGGCGCGGCCGTGGCCCCAGGGCGACGAGCCGCGCCGCTTCGGCGTCTCCTCCTTCGGCATCAGCGGCACCAACGCGCACGCCGTGCTGGAGGAGGCTCCCCCGGCAGAACCCGCCGAACCCGCCGAACCCGCCGAACCGGACGGCGAGGGCGGGGCCGGCACCGGGGCGGCCCGGCCCACCGCGCTCACCGTCACGCCCTGGCTGCTGTCCGGGCGCGGGGAGCGCGCCGTCGCGGACCAGGCCGCCCGCCTGCTGGAGTCGCTGACGACCGGGCCGGCGGCGCGGGCGCTGGACGTGGCCTACTCCACCGCCGTCACCCGCGCCGCGCTCGACCACCGCGTCGCCGTGCTCGGCCGCGACCGGGACGAACTGCTGGACGGGCTGCGGGCCGTCGCCGACGGCGCGAGCGCGCCGGGGGTCCGCTCCGGCACCGTCGTGGAGGGCGGCGGACTGGCGTTCCTGTTCTCCGGTCAGGGTGCGCAGCGGGCCGGGATGGGCCGGGAGCTGTACGGCGCCTTCCCGGTGTTCGCGGATGCCTTCGACGCGGTGTGCGCGGAGCTGGACCGCCACCTGGGCGCCTCCGTCCGCGAGGTGGTCTTCGACGGCTCGGAGCTGCTGGACCAGACGCAGTACACGCAGGCCGGGTTGTTCGCACTGGAGGTGGCGCTGTTCCGGCTGCTGGAGCACTGGGGGGTGGCCCCGGACTACCTGCTGGGCCACTCGCTCGGTGAGCTGGCCGCCGCGCATGTGGCCGGGGTGTGGTCGCTGGAGGACGCGGCCCGGCTGGTCGCCGCACGCGGCCGGCTGATGCAGGCGCTCCCGTCCGGTGGCGCGATGATCGCCGTGCAGGCCACCGAGGACGAGATCACCCCGCACCTGACCGACGGCGTGTCCATCGCCGCCGTCAACGGACCCACCTCCGTCGTCATATCGGGCGACGAGGCGGCCGTCACCGAGATCGCCGCGCGGTGCGCCAAGAGCAAGCGGCTCACCGTCAGCCACGCCTTCCACTCCCCGCACATGGACGCGATGCTCGCGGAGTTCCGCGCCGTCGCGGACGGCCTCACCTACCACGAGCCGCGGCTGCCGCTCGTGGCCAACCGCACCGGGGACGTGGTGCCCGCCGAGGAGCTGTGCACCGCCGAGCACTGGGTGCGGCACGCCCGCGAGGCGGTGCGCTTCGCGGACGGGCTCGCCACCCTCGCCCGGGCCGGGGTCACCACCTGCCTGGAGCTCGGCCCCGGCGGCGCGCTCGCCGCCCTGGGCACCGAGGCCGCCGCGGACGCCGGCACCGCCGACCGCACCGCCCACCTGCCCGCGCTGCGCAAGGACCGGCCCGAGGCCGACGCGCTGCTCACCGCCGTCACCGAGCTGCACGTGCGCGGCGTCGACGTCGACTGGGCCGCCCTCTACGCGGGCACCGGAGCACGCCGCACCGACCTGCCCACCTACGCCTTCCAGCACGAGCGGTACTGGCCGGCCGTGCCCACCGGGTGGGGCGGCGACGTGGGCGCGCTCGGCCAGCGCCCGGCCGAGCACCCGCTGCTGGGCGCCGCGGTGAGCCTGGCCGACGGCGACGGCACCGTGTTCACCGGCCGCCTCTCCCTCCAGACCCACCCGTGGCTCGCCGACCACGTGGTCCTGGGCACCACCCTGCTGCCCGGCACCGCCTTCGTGGAGCTGGCCGTCGTCGCCGGGGACGAGGTCGGCTGCGGCGAGGTCCGCGAGCTGAACCTGCACGCCCCGCTGGTCCTGCCCGAGCAGGGCGGCGTGGCGGTGCAGGTGTCCGTGGGCGCCGCCGACGCGGCCGGGCTGCGTCCGGTCACCGTCCACACCCGCCCGGACGGCGCCGACCCCGACGCGCCGTGGACCCGGCACGCCTCCGGCACCCTCGCCCCGGCCGGCACCGCCCCGGCACCGGCCGCCGACGACGCGGCGGCCGCCTGGCCCCCGCCCGGGGCCACCGCCGTGCCGCTGGACGACTTCTACCCGACCCTGGCCGACAACGGCTACGCCTACGGACCCGCCTTCCAGGGGCTCCGGGCGGCCTGGCGCAGCGGTGACACGCTGTTCGCGGAGGTCGCGCTGCCCGCGGACGCCGCCCCGGGCGCCCGCTCCTTCGGGCTGCACCCGGCCCTGCTCGACATGGCCATGCACCTCAACGCCCTCGCGGACTCCCACGGCGGCATGGGCACCGGGCGCGGCCGCCTGCCGTTCTCCTGGACCGGCGTCACCCTGCACGCGGCGGGCGCCGCGGCCGTGCGGGTACGGCTGGAGCGCACCGGCACCGACGGCGTCACCGTGCGCCTGTCCGACGAGACGGGCCGACCGGTGGCCACCGTCGAGGAGCTGATGTTCCGGCCGGTGACCGCCGACCAGCTCGGCAGCGCGCGGACCGCCCGCCCGGACTCCCTGTTCCACGTGGAGTGGACCCCCGTCCCGGCCGACGCCCCCGCCGACGCCGGTGCCGCCGACGCCGGGGAACGGGTCGTCATCGGGGACAACCCGCTCGGGCTGCCCGCCGACGCCCGCTTCCCCGACCTGGCCGCGCTCACCGAGGCCGTGGCGGCCGGGATGCCCGTCCCCGGCACGCTGCTGGTGCCGCTGCTCACCCCGCCCGGCGCCCACCTCGCCGACGCCGCCCACGCCGCCGCCCACCGCGCCCTGGACCTGGCCCAGCGCCTCCTGGCCGACGAGCGGTTCGACGGGAGCCGGCTGGCGCTGGTCACCGGCGGCGCCGTCGCCGCCACCGCCGAGGACACCGTGGACGACCCGGCCCAGGCCGCCGCCTGGGGCCTGCTGCGCTCCGCGCAGTCGGAGAACCCCGGCCGCTTCGTCCTGCTCGACCTCGACACCGCCCCCGCCTCGCGCCGCGCGCTGCCGCGGGCGCTGGCCTGCGCGGAGCCCCAGGCGGCGGTGCGGGACGGGCGGCTGCTGGCCCCCCGGCTGGCCCGCGCCCCGCACGCCGACGCCACGGGCGGCCCGCTGCTCGACCCCGAGGGCACCGTGCTGCTCACCGGCGCCACCGGAGGCATCGGCACCCTGCTCGCCGAGCACCTGGTCCGCGCCCACGGCGCCCGGCACCTGCTGCTGCTCAGCCGACGCGGCCCCGAGGCGCCCGGCGCCACCGACCTCACCGGGCGGCTCGAAGCGCTCGGCGCCACCGTCACCCTCACCGCCTGCGACACCGGCGACCGCGACGCGCTGGCCCGGGTGCTGGCCGCCGTCCCCGCCGACCGCCCGCTCACCGCCGTCCTGCACGCCGCCGGCCTGTCCGACGACGGCATCCTCACCGCGCTCACCCCCGAGCGCGTCGACGCGGTGCTGCGGCCCAAGGCGGACGCCGCCGCGCACCTGCACGAACTGACCGCGGGCCAGAACCTCGCGTCCTTCGTCCTGTTCTCCTCGCTCGCCGCCACCTTCGGCGGCCCGGGCCAGGGCAACTACGCCGCCGCCAACCTCTTCCTCGACGCCCTCGCCCAGCACCGCCGCGCCCGCGGCCTGCCCGCCCACTCCCTGGCCTGGGGCCTGTGGGCCGAGCGCAGCGGCCTGTCCGCCCACCTGGACACCGCGCACCTGGAGCGCATCAACAGCTCCGGCGTCACCGCCATCGCCGCCGAGGAGGGCCTCGCCCTCTTCGACGCCGCCACCGCGCGCCCGGAGGCCGTCGTCGTCCCCGCCCACCTCGACCTGGGCGCCCTGCGCGGCGGCACCCCCGCCGACGCCGTGCCGCCGCTGCTGCGCGGCCTGGTCCGCCCCGCCGCCCGCCGCGCCGCCGCCGACGGCGCACCGGCCGTCGTCTCCTCCCTGGTGCGGCGGCTGGTGGAGCTGCCCGAGGAGGACCGCACGGCGCTCGTCCTGGGCGTGGTGCGCGAGGCCGCGGCCGCCGTCCTGGGCTACCGCTCGCCCGCGGACGTGGAGCCCCAGCGCGCCTTCAACGACCTCGGGTTCGACTCCCTGACCGCCGTCGAGATGCGCAACCGGCTCGGCCTGGCCACCGAACTGCGGCTGCCCGCCACGCTCGTCTTCGACTACCCCACGCCCACGGTGCTCGCCGAGCACCTGCGCGACCAGCTCCTGGGCAGCCCGGCCGCCGCGGCCGAGCGCGCCGCCGCCACCCGCCCCGGCGGGGACGACGAACCCGTCGCCGTCATCGGCATGAGCTGCCGCCTGCCCGGCGACGTCCGCTCGCCCGAGGACCTGTGGCGCCTGGTGCGCGCGGGCGGCGACGCCATGGGCCCCGTCCCGGCCGACCGCGGCTGGACCGGCACCGGCCTGCCCGGCGCCGGCGAGGCGGACGGCGACGGCGACGGGCTGCGCGGCGGCTTCGTCACCGACCCGGCCGGCTTCGACTCCGCCTTCTTCGCCATCTCCCCCCGCGAGGCCACCGCCATGGACCCGCAGCAGCGCCTGCTGCTGGAGACCTCCTGGGAGGCGTTCGAACGCGCCGGCATCGACCCGGCGACCGCCAGGGGCACCAGTGTCGGCGTCTTCGCCGGCTCCAGCGGCCAGGACTACTCCGCGCTGCTCAACGCCTCCGAGGGCAACGAGGGGTACCTGCTCACCGGCACCACCGCCAGCGTCGTCTCCGGCCGCGTCTCCTACGCCTTCGGCCTGGAGGGACCCGCGGTGACGGTGGACACCGCCTGCTCGTCCTCCCTGGTGGCACTCCACCTGGCCGCGCAGGCGCTGCGCCGCGGCGAGTGCTCCATGGCCCTGGCGGGCGGCGTCATGGTGATGGCCACCCCGGCCGCCTTCGCCGGGCTCAGCGGACAGGGCGGCTTCGCCTCCGACGGGCGCTGCAAGGCCTTCGCCGACGCCGCCGACGGCACCGGCTGGTCCGAGGGCGTCGGCGTCCTGCTGGTCGAACGGCTCTCCGACGCCCGGCGCAACGGCCACCCCGTGCTCGCCGTCCTGCGCGGCTCGGCCGTCAACCAGGACGGCGCCAGCAACGGCATCACCGCGCCCAACGGACCCTCACAGCAGCGCGTCATCCGCGCCGCCCTGGCCGACGCCGGCCTGACCCCCGCCGACGTGGACGCCGTCGAGGCGCACGGCACCGGCACCCGGCTCGGCGACCCCATCGAAGCCCAGGCCCTCATCGCCACCTACGGCCGCGACCGCGACCCCGAGCACCCGCTGCGCCTGGGCTCGGTCAAGTCCAACATCGGCCACGCGCAGGCCGCCGCCGGGGTCGCGGGCGTCATCAAGATGATCATGTCCCTGCGCCACGGCATCCTGCCCAGGAGCCTGCACATCGACGCCCCCACCTCGCACGTGGAGTGGGACGGCGGCGGTGTGGAGCTGCTCACCGAGGAGGAGAAGTGGCCGCAGACCGGCCGGCCGCGCCGGGGCGCCGTCTCCTCCTTCGGCGTCAGCGGCACCAACGCGCACATCGTGCTGGAGCAGGCACCCGAGACCGACGGGGCGGAACCCGGTGCGGTGCCGCCCGGCGGCGCCGCACCGGTGACCACCGAGGCGGTGCCCGTCGTGCTGTCGGCCCGGAGCGAGGCGGCGCTGCGCGCCCAGGCCGCCCGGCTCGCCGCGCACGCCACCGCCCACCCGGAGTACGGCACCGCCGACCTCGCCCACTCGCTGGCCACCACCCGCGCGCACCTGCCGCACCGCGCCGCCCTCGTCCCGCGCGACCGCGACGAACTGCTGCGCGGCCTGGCCGCCCTCGCCGACGGCCTCGCCGCGCCCGGCACCACCACGGGCACCGCCACCGCCCAGACCGCCACCCGCCCCGTCTTCGTGTTCCCGGGTCAGGGTGCACAGTGGGCGGGGATGGCGGTGGGGCTGCTGGGGTCTTCGCCGGTGTTCGCGGCGCGGATGGCGGAGTGTGCCGCCGCGCTGGAGCCGCACGTGGAGTGGTCGTTGCTGGATGTGGTGCGCGGTGTGGAGGGTGCTCCGGGGTTGGAGCGGGTGGATGTGGTGCAGCCGGTGTTGTGGGCGGTGATGGTGTCGCTGGCCGAGGTGTGGCGTGCCCACGGTGTGGAGCCGGCCGCTGTGCTCGGTCACTCGCAGGGTGAGATCGCGGCC
>NZ_JAPKFL010000051.1 GCF_026262575.1 Streptomyces marinisediminis | reverse complement strand
CTGGGACACCACAGCCGTCACCCTCCTGACCCAACCCACCCCCTGGCCCGCCACCACCACCCCCCGCCGCGCCGCCATCTCCTCCTTCGGCATGAGCGGCACCAACGCCCACCTGATCCTGGAGGAAGCGCCGCGCTCCGCGCCCCGTCCGACGGCCGACGAGCCGTCGGCCGTGCCGGATGTCCCGGATGTACCGGACGCACCGGCGGTGCCGTGGGTGCTGTCGGCGCGGTCGGAGGCGGCACTGCGGGCGCAGGCCACCCGCCTGCTCGCCCACCTGCACGACCACCCCGGCACCCCGCCCCTGGACCTGGCCTACTCCCTCGCCCTCACCCGGGCCCGGCACGAGTACCGCGCCGCCCTCACCGGTGCCGATCCCCGCGAGCACGCCGCCGCGCTGGAGGCCCTGGCCTCCGGCGCCCCGCACGCCCACCTGCTCACCGGGAGCGCGGGGCGGTCCGCCCGGCCGGTGTTCGTCTTCCCCGGTCAGGGCGCGCAGTGGACGGGAATGGCCGTCGAACTGCTGGACTCCGCGCCGGTGTTCGCGGCGCGGATGGCCGAGTGCGCCGCCGCGCTGGAACCCCACGTGGACTGGTCGCTGCTGGACGTGGTGCGCGGTGAGCCGGACGCGCCGGGGCTGGACCGGGTGGACGTGGTCCAGCCGGTGCTGTGGGCGGTGATGGTGTCACTGGCCGAGCTGTGGCGCCACCACGGCGTGGAACCGGCCGCCGTGCTCGGCCACTCCCAGGGCGAGATCGCGGCCGCGGCGGTGGCCGGGGTGCTGTCGCTGGCGGACGCGGCCCGGGTGGTGGCGTTGCGCAGCCAGGCGCTGCGGGCGTTGGCCGGGCGTGGCGGCATGGTGTCCGTCGCCCAGTCGGCCGACCGGGTGCGTGAGCGGATCACCGCCTGGGACGGGCGGATCTCCCTGGCCGCCGTCAACGGACCCTCCTCCGTCGTGGTCTCCGGCGACCCGGGCGCACTGGACGAACTCCTGGCCGCCTGCGAACACGAGGAGGTCCGGGCGCGCCGGGTCGAGGTGGACTACGCCTCGCACTCCGACCACGTGGAGGCCATCGAGGCCGAACTGGCCCGCCTGCTGGACGGCATCACCCCCCAACCGGGATCGGTGACCGTCTACTCCTCCCTCACCGGGCGGGAACTGGACGGCACGGAGATGGACGCCGCCTACTGGTACCGCAACCTGCGCGAGACGGTGGAGTTCGAGCAGGCCACCCGCACCGCCCTGACCGCGGGGGCCACGCTGTTCATCGAGGTCAGCCCCCACCCCGTCCTCTCCCTCGGCCTCCAGGGCACGATCGAGGACGCGGGCGCCGAGGCGGCCGCCGTCGGCACGCTCCGCCGCGACCACGGCGGGCTCGCCCGGTTCCTCACCTCACTGGCCGAGGCCCACGTGCACGGCGCCGAGGTCGACTGGCACGCGGTCTTCGACGGCACCGGCGCCCGCCGCACCGACCTGCCCACCTACCCCTTCCAGCACACCCGTTACTGGCTGGAGGACGAGCCCGGGGACGTGCCCGGGCGGGCCGGGGCGCCCTCGGCCGCCGAGGCGGCGTTCTGGCGCGCGGTGGAGGAGGGCGACGCGGAGTCGCTGGCCGCGCAGGTGGGAGGCGCGGAGACCGGTGCGCTGGACGCCGTGCTGCCCGCGCTGGCGTCCTGGCGGCGGAACGCGCTCACCCGGGCCGCGCTCGACGGCTGGCGGTACCGGGTCACGTGGACGCCGCTGGCCGGGGCCGGGCCCGCCGCGTCCGGCGCCGCGGGGGCGGGCGAACTGGCCGGCACCTGGCTGCTCGTCGCGCCGGAGGAGCCGGAGGCGGACGGCGCCGCGCTGGTGGACGCCTGCGCGGCGGAGCTGACGGCGCGCGGCGCGCGGGTGGTGGTGGTGCCGCTGGCCGCGCACCAGCGCGCCGACCGCGCCGAGGCGGGCAAGGTGCTGGAGGCGGCGCTGGCCGAGGCGGCCGGGAGCTCCGGCGCCCCGGGCCCGGAGGCGGTCGCCGGCGCGGTGTCGCTGCTGGCGTTGGCGGACGGCCCCGGGACCGGGGCCGCCCCCGGGTCCGGCCCGGCGTCCCGCGCCGTGCTTCCGCCGGGGACCGCCGCCACGCTCGCGCTCGTCCAGGCGCTGGACGACAGCGGCGTGCGAGCACCGCTGTGGTGTGTCACCAGCGGGGCCGTCCAGATTGGCCGGGCGGGTTGCGCCGACCCCGAGAGCTGTCCGGAGCAGGCGCAACTGTGGGGCATGGGACAGGCCATCGCCCTGGAGGCGCCCGGACGGTGGGGCGGGCTGCTGGATCTGCCGGAAGCGGCGGGAAGGGACGACGCGTCGGTGCTGGAGCGGATGGGTGCCGTGCTGGCCGGAGCCTACGGGGCCGAGGACCAGGTGGCGGTGCGCGATGCGGGGGTGTTCGCCCGCCGCGTCGCCCGCTGCGCTCCGGGCGCGCCCGCCGCCGCCTTCGCGCCGCGCGGCACCGCGCTGGTGACCGGGGGCACGGGCTCGCTCGGCGGGCACGTGGCGCGGCACCTCGCGGCGTCGGGGGCCGAGCACGTGGTGCTCACCAGCCGCCGGGGCCCGGACGCGCCGGGCGCCGCCGAGCTCGTCGCCGAGCTGACCGCCGCCGGGGTGGGCGCCGAGGCGGTGGCCTGCGACGTGGCCGACCGGGCGCAGGTCGAGGAGCTGGTCGCGCGGCTGGCCGCCGAGGAGCGTCCGGTGCGCGCGGTGTTCCACACGGCGGGCGTGGACGACACGGCCGCCGTGTGGGACACGGACGCGGCGGCGTACGCCCGGGTGCTGTCCGGCAAGGTCGGCGGCGCGCTGCACCTGGACGCGGTGCTGGGGGACGCGGTGGACGCGTTCGTGCTGTTCTCCTCGATCTCCGGGGTGTGGGGCAACGCGCGGCACTCCGCCTACGCGGCGGCCAACGCCGCGCTGGACGCGCTGGCGCACCGCAGGCGGGCCCGGGGCCGGGCGGCCACGTCCGTGGCCTGGGGCTGGTGGGAGGGCGAGGGCCTGGCCGCCGGGGCGGGCGTGGGCGGGGCGCTGAGCGGCCTGGGGCTGGCGCCGATGGCCGCCGACCGGGCGCTGGCGGCCCTGTGGGAAGCGGTGGCCTCCGGTGAGCCCGCGCTTGTCGTCGCGGACGTCGACTGGCACGGTTTCGCCCCGGCGTTCACCGCGCTGCGTCCCAGTCCGCTCATCGGCGAGCTGCCCGAGGCCCGCGCGGCCCTGGCCGGTGACGCGGCGGGGACGGCGCGGGACGGCACGCCGGACGCGGCGGACGGGGCCGGGGAGGACGCCGCCGGCGCGCTGCGCCGGGAGCTGGCGGAGCTGCCCGTCCCGGAGCAGGAGCACGCGCTGCGGGAGCTGGTGCGCGAGCACGCCGCGGCGGTGCTGGACCTGGACGGCCCCGGCGCGGTGCGGCCCGACAAGGCGTTCCGCGTGCTCGGGTTCGACTCGCTGACGGCCGTGGACCTGCGCAACCGGCTCGGGCGCGCCACGGGGCTGCGGCTCCCGGCGGCGCTGGTCTTCGACCACCCCACGCCCGCGGCGCTCGCCGCCCACCTGCGCGGCAGGCTCGACCTGCGCGAACCGGCCGCGGACGGGGCGCCCGCCGGCTCCGGCGCGGACGCCGACGCGGCCGTGCGCCGGGCCCTGGCCGGGGTCCCGCTGGACCGGCTCCGCGCGGCGGGCGTCCTGGACACCCTGCTGCGCCTGGCGGACGACGCCGCGCCGACCCGTCCGGCGGCTGACGCGACGGCTGACGCGACGACGGCGACGCCGCCGACGCCGACGCCGACGCCGACGCCGGATGCGGCCACCGACCGGACGACCGACTCGATTGACGGCATGGACGCCGAAAGCCTCATCCAACTGGCGTTGGGAGACAACGGCTCATGATGACGTGCGAAATGTGGAGAGCATGATGGCGACTTCGGCGGACAAGGTTCTCGAGGCCCTCCGGGCGTCGGTCAAGGAGACCGAGCGGCTCCGCAGGGAGAACGCGCGCATCACCGAGTCGGCCCGCGAGCCCGTCGCGATCATCGGCATGAGCTGCCGCTACCCCGGCGGCGTCACGGGCCCGGAGGACCTGTGGCGCCTGGTGGACGGCGGCGTCGACGCGGTCGGCCCGTTCCCCGCGGACCGGGGCTGGGACGTGGACGCCCTGTACGCGTCGAGCCCGGCGGGCACGCGGGCCTACGAGGGCGGTTTCGTCGCGGACGCCGCCGACTTCGACGCGGAGTTCTTCGGCATCTCCCCGCGCGAGGCGCTGGCCATGGACCCGCAGCAGCGGCTGCTGCTGGAGGCCTCGTGGGAGGCCGCCGAGCGGGCCGGGATCGCGCCGGGCGCGCTGCGCGGCACCCGCACCGGCGTCTTCGCCGGCGCGGCCGTCTCCGGCTACGAGTCCAAGCTGCGGCACGCCTCCGAGGACGTGGAGGGCTACTTCCTCACCGGTACGGCGGGCAGCGTCGTCTCGGGCCGGGTCGCCTACACCCTGGGCCTGGAGGGCCCGGCGGTGACGGTGGACACCGCGTGCTCCTCCTCGCTCGTCGCCCTGCACATGGCGGTGCGGGCGCTGCGCGCGGGCGAGTGCGAGCTGGCGCTGGCCGGCGGGGTGGCCGTGATGGCGGTGCCCGAGGCGTACGCGGAGTTCAGCAGGCAGGGCGGGCTCGCGGTCGACGGGCGCTGCAAGTCGTTCGCGGCGGCGGCCGACGGCACCGGCTGGGCCGAGGGCGTCGGCGTGCTGCTGGTCGAGCGGCTGTCGGACGCGGTGCGCAACGGCCACGAGGTGCTGGCCGTGGTGCGCGGCACCGGCGTCAACCAGGACGGGGCGTCCAACGGGCTGACCGCGCCCAGCGGCACCGCGCAGCAGCGCGTCATCCGGCAGGCGCTGGAGAACGCGGGCCTGGCCACGGCCGACGTCGACGCCGTCGAGGCGCACGGCACCGGCACCGTGCTGGGCGACCCGATCGAGGCGCAGGCCCTGGTGGACACCTACGGCCAGGGGCGGCCCGTGGGCGAGCCGCTGTGGCTGGGCTCGCTGAAGTCCAACATCGGCCACGCGCAGGCCGCCTCCGGCGTGGCCGGGGTGATCAAGATGGTGCAGGCGCTGCGGCACGGCGTGCTGCCGCGCACGCTGCACGTGGACGAGCCGACGCCGCACGCGGACTGGGCGGCCGGCGCGGTGGAGCTCCTCACCGCGTCCCGGGCCTGGCCGCGGACCGGGCGCGCGCGCCGGGCCGCCGTCTCCTCCTTCGGCGTCAGCGGCACCAACGCGCACGTCATCGTGGAGCAGGCACCGGCGGCGCGGCCCACCGCGGCGGACCGGGGGGCGGACCCGGGCGCCGTGTCCGAGGCCGCCACGGGGGACGCGTCGGCCGACGCCCCGGAGCGGGGCGCGCTCGCCGCGCGCGGCGCCGTGCCGGTGCACCCGTGGCTGGTGTCGGCGGCCTCGGCCCCCGCCCTGGCCGCCCAGGCCCGACGCCTGCTGGACCACCTGACCGCCACGGCCCCGGACGCCGCCGCCCTGGACGTGGGGTACGCGCTGGCCACCGGCCGCACCCCGCTGGAGCACCGCGCGGCCGTGCTGGGCGAGGACCGCGACACGCTGCTGGCCGGGCTCACCGCGCTCGCCGACGGCACGGACGCGGACGGCGTCCTGCGCGGGACGGCCGCGCCGGGCCGGCTGGCGCTGGCCTTCTCCGGGCAGGGTTCGCAGCGTCCCGGCATGGGCCGCGAACTGCACGCCGCCTTCCCCGTGTTCGCCGAGGCGTTCGACGCCGCCTGCGCCGCGCTGGACGCCCACCTGGCCGGGCACGTGGACCGGTCGGTGCGCGACGTGGTGTTCGCCGACGCCGGTTCCGCCGACGCCGAGCTGCTGGACGCCACCGTCTTCACCCAGGCCGGGCTCTTCGCCGTCGAGGTGGCGCTGTTCCGCCTCGTCGCCTCCTGGGGCGTCGCCCCCGACTTCGTCCTCGGGCACTCCGTGGGCGAGATCAGCGCCGCCCACGTGGCGGGCGTGCTCGACCTCGCGGACGCGGCCCGGCTGGTGGCCGCGCGCGGCCGGCTGATGCAGGCGCTGCCGCCCGGCGGAGCCATGGTCTCGCTGCGGGCGACCGAGGCCGAGGTGGCGCCGCTGCTGACCGAGGGCGTGTCCCTCGCCGCCGTCAACGGACCGGCCTCCGTCGTCGTCTCCGGCGACGAGGCGGCCGTCACCGAGCTCGCCGCGCGGTTCGACAGGAGCAAGCGGCTCGCCGTCAGCCACGCCTTCCACTCCCCGCTGATGGAGCCGATGCTCGCGGAGTTCCGCGCCGTCGCGGAGGACCTGACCTACCACGCGCCGCGCCTGTCCGTCGTCTCCAACGTCACCGGACGCCTGCTGCGCTCCACCGAACTGCGCGACCCCGGCTACTGGGTGCGGCACGTGCGGTCGGCCGTGCGCTTCGCCGACGGCGTGCGCACCCTCACCGAGCAGGGCGTCACCGCGCTGCTGGAGCTCGGCCCCGGCGGAGTGCTCACCGCGCTGGCCCGCGAGTGCCTGGCCGGCGCCGAGGAGGCCGCGGACACCGCCTGCGTGGCCGCGCTGCGCACGGACCGGCCCGAAGCACGGGCGGTGACCGCCGCGCTGGCCGCCCTGCACGTCCACGGCACCGGGCCCGACTGGGCCGCGTTCTACGCCGGGACCGGCGCCCGCCGCGCCGCCCTGCCCACCTACGCCTTCCAGCGCCGCCGGTACTGGCCGACCCCGGCCACCGGGGACGACGCCGCCGAGGTGCTGGCCACCTTCCGCAACGAGGCGCGCTTCTGGGAGGCCGTGGAGCGCGAGGACCTCACCGCGCTGGCCGACGCGATGCGCCCGGCCGACGTCGACCCGCTGGCCGCCGCGCTGCCCGCGCTGGCCGCCTGGCGCCGCCGCAACCGGGACCTCGACGCCGTCGACGCGCTGCGCTACCGCGTCGACTGGAAGCCGCGCACGGTCCCCGCGCCCGGAGACGCGGACGCCGCGCCGCTCGCGGGCCGGTGGCTGCTGCCCGTGCCCACCCGCGTCCCCGACGCCCACGCCGCACTCGTCGCCCAGGTGACGCGGGCCCTCACCGCGCACGGCGCCGACGTGGTCCCCGTGCCCGTCGACACCGCCGCCCCCGACCGCGCCGCGCTGGCCGCCGCGCTCACCGCCCCGGCGGCCGACGGGGCGTCGGCCGACGCCCCGGTGCGCGGCGTGCTCTCCCTGCTGGCGCTGGCCGACGCGACCCACGCCGACGCGAGCACCGACGCGGCCGCCGACACCGGCGCGGCCGACGGGACCGATCCCTTCGCGGACGGCCGGCTGCCCGCGGGCGTCGCCGCCACCGTCGCGCTCGTCCAGGCCCTCACCGACGCCGGGCTCGCCGCGCCGCTGTGGCTCGCCACGCACCGCGCCGTCACCGTCGCCCGCTCCGAGCGGCTCGCCGAGCCCGCCCAGGCCGCCCTGTGGGGCCTGGGCCGGGTGGTCGGCCTGGAGCACGGCGACCGCTGGGGCGGCCTGGTCGACCTGCCCGGCACGCTGGACGCCCGCACCGCCGGCCGGCTGTGCGCGGCGCTGGCCGACGGCGCCGAGGACCAGCTCGCGGTGCGCGCCTCCGGCGTCTTCGTCCGCCGCCTCGCGCACGATCCGCGCGCCGCCGCGCCCGGTGCCGCCCCCGCGTGGACGGCCCGCGGCACCGCCCTGATCACCGGCGGCACCGGTGCGCTGGGCACCCACACCGCCCGCTGGCTGGCGGGCGGCGGCGTGGCGCGCCTGGTGCTGACCAGCCGCCGCGGCCCCCAGGCCCCCGGCGCCGCCGAACTCGTCGCGGAACTGCGGGCGCTGGGCGCGGACACCGAGGTCGTCGCCTGCGACGTCGCCGACCGCGCCGCGCTCGCCGGGCTGCTGGAGCGCCTGCGCACCGACGGCGGCCCGCCGCTGCGCTCGGTCTTCCACACCGCGGGCGTCGCCAGCGACACCGAGCTCACCGACGTCGACCTGGCCGCCTGCGCGGACGAGGTCCGCGCCAAGGCCACCGGCGCCGCCCACCTGGACGCGCTGCTGCGCGACCAGGACGCCGAGCTGGACGCCTTCGTGCTGTTCTCCTCGATCTCCAGCGTCTGGGGCAGCCGCGGCCAGGCCGCCTACGCCACCGCCAACACCTACCTCGACGCCCTCGCCCAGCGCCGCCGCGAGCGCGGCGCGCCCGCCACCTCGGTCTCCTGGGGCGCCTGGGGCGGTGGCGGACTGGCCGACGGGCGCGAGGGGGAGCGCCTGGCCCGCCGCGGCATCCGCACCATGGACCCCACGCACGCCGTCGGCGCCCTGCGCCACGCGCTCGACCACGACGACACCCACCTCGCCGTCGCGGACGTCGACTGGGCCCGCTTCCTCCCCGCGTTCACCGCCGTCCGGCACCGCCCGCTCTTCGCCGACCTGCCCGAAGCCGCGCCGCCCGCCGACCCGGCCGGCGGCCGCCCCGACGCCGCCGCGGGCGACGACAGCCGCTCCCGCCTGGTGCGGCGCCTGACCGCCCTCTCCCCCGCCGACCGCACGTCCCACCTCACCGACCTCGTGCGGGACGCGGCCGCCACCGTGCTCGGGCACACCACCAGCGACGGCATCCGCCCCGACCGCGCCTTCCGCGACCTGGGCTTCGACTCGCTGACCGCCGTCGACCTGCGCGACCGGCTCGCCCGGCTCACCGGCGTGGCCCTGCCCAGCACCCTCGTCTTCGACCACCCCAACGCCGCCGCCCTCGCCCGCTTCGTGGAGACCGAACTCCTCGCGGGGGACGCGCGGCAGGCACCCGCCGCCGACACCGCCGTGACGGCCGCCGCCGACGACGAGCCGATCGCGATCGTCGGCATGGCCTGCCGCTACCCCGGCGGCGTCGGCTCGCCCGAGGACCTGTGGCGGCTGGTGTCCACCGGCGGCGACGGCATCACCGGCTTCCCCACCAACCGCGGCTGGGACCTCGACGCCCTCTACGACCCGGACCCGCAGACCCCCGGCACCTCCTACGTGCGCGAGGGCGGCTTCCTGCACGAAGCCACCGACTTCGACGCCGACTTCTTCGGCATCTCCCCGCGCGAAGCCCTCGCCATGGACCCGCAGCAGCGCCTGATGCTGGAGGCGTCCTGGGAGGCGCTGGAGCGCGCGGGCATCGACGCGGCCACCGTCCGGGGCGAACGCGTGGGCGTCTTCGCGGGCGCCTCGCCCTCCGGCTACGGCGCCGACCTCGGCCGCGCGGGCGACGGCCAGGGCACCGAGGGCCACCTCCTCACCGGCATGGCCACCAGCGTCCTGTCCGGCCGCGTCGCCTACACGCTGGGCCTGGAGGGCCCGGCGGTGACGGTGGACACGGCGTGCTCCTCCTCGCTCGTCGCGCTGCACCTGGCCGTGCAGTCGCTGCGCTCGGGCGAGTCCACCATGGCGCTCGCCGGGGGCGTGGCGCTGATGGCCACCCCGACCGGCTTCGTCGAGTTCAGCCGCCAACGCGGCCTCGCCGCCGACGGGCGGTGCAAGTCCTTCTCCGACGCCGCCGACGGGACCGGCTGGTCCGAGGGCGTGGGCGTGCTGGTGGTCGAGCGGCTGTCGGACGCGCGGCGCAACGGGCACCGGGTGCTCGCCGTCGTCCGGGGCACGGCCGTCAACCAGGACGGCGCCTCCAACGGGCTCACCGCGCCCAACGGTCCCTCGCAGCAGCGCGTCATCCGGCAGGCGCTGGCCAGCGCCGGGCTGGCGGCGTCCGAGGTGGACGCGGTGGAGGCCCACGGCACCGGCACGACGCTGGGTGACCCGATCGAGGCCCAGGCAATCCTCGCGACCTACGGCCAGGACCGCGGAACGGGCGAGCCGCTGTGGCTCGGCTCGATCAAGTCCAACATCGGCCACGCCGCGGCCGCCTCGGGCGTCGGCGGCGTGATCAAGATGGTCATGGCGATGCGGCACGGGACGCTGCCGCGCACGCTGCACGTGGACGAGCCGTCGTCGAAGGTGGAGTGGGCTTCGGGTGCGGTGGAGCTGCTGACCCGGGCGCGGGAGTGGCCGGCGGGCGAGCGTCCGCGCCGGGCGGGTGTGTCCTCGTTCGGGATCAGCGGGACGAACGCGCACGTGATCGTGGAGGAGGGAGACGCCGAGAACGCTGAGGCGGTGGCGTCCTCGACCCCGGCTTCGGCTTCGGCTTCTGCTTCGGTGGCGGTGCCGGTGGTGCCGTGGGTGCTGTCGGCCAAGTCCGCGCAGGCGCTGGCCGGGCAGGCCGGGCGGCTGCTGGAGCGGGTGGACTCGCTCGGGTCGCCGGTGGACGCGGGCTGGTCGCTGGCGGTGTCGCGGTCGGTGTTCGAACACCGTGCGGTGGTGCTCGGTGCCGACCGGGCCGGACTGCTGGCCGCGGTGGCGGATGGGCAGGCCCCGGCGGGCGTGGTGACCGGGCAGGCGACCGGTGGGCGTTCGGCGTTCCTGTTCTCGGGGCAGGGTTCACAGCGCGCCGGGATGGGCCGGGAGCTGTACGACGCCTTCCCGGTGTTCGCGGACGCCTTCGACGCGGTGTGCGCGGAGCTGGACCGCCACCTGGATGAGCCGGTGCGCGAGGTGGTCTTCGACGGCTCGGAGCTGCTGGACCAGACCGTCTTCACCCAGGCCGGGTTGTTCGCGCTGGAAGTGGCGCTGTTCCGGCTGCTGGAGCACTGGGGCGTCACCCCCGACTACCTGCTCGGCCACTCCATCGGCGAGGTGGCCGCCGCGCATGTGGCCGGGGTGTGGTCGCTGGAGGACGCGGCCCGGCTGGTCGCCGCACGCGGCACGCTGATGCAGGCGCTCCCCGCCGGGGGCGCCATGGTGGCGGTGCAGGCCACCGAGGACGAGATCACCCCGCTCCTGACCGATGGCGTGTCCGTCGCCGCCGTCAACGGGTCCACCTCCGTCGTCATATCGGGCGATGAGGAAGCGGTGGCGGAGATCGCCGCACGGTTCGGGAAGTCCAAGCGGCTCAACGTCAGCCACGCCTTCCACTCCCCGCGCATGGACCCCATGCTTCAGGAGTTCCGCACCGTCGCCGAGAGCCTGACCTACCAGGCCCCGCGCATCCCGGTCGTCTCCAACCTCACCGGCACTCTCGCCGGGGAGGAGCTGGCCACCGCCGACTACTGGGTACGCCACGTCCGCGAAGCCGTGCGCTTCCACGACGGCATGCGGCACCTGGCCGGCCTGGACGTGAGCACCTACGTCGAGGTCGGACCGGGCGGCACCCTGACCGCCATGGCCCAGCAAGCCACCGGGTCCGACGGCGCGCCGGAGGCCGGGTTCGTGCCCGCCCTGCGCCGGAACCGTCCCGAGCCCGAGTCCCTGGTCACCGCGCTCGCCGAACTCCACGTACGCGGCACCACCGTCGACTGGCAGGCGTACTACGCCGGGACCGGAGCCCGCCGCGTCGACCTGCCCACCTACGCCTTCCAACCGCAGCGCTACTGGCCGGACACCACGGCCGGCCTGCCCGGCGACGTCACCGGGTTCGGGCTGCACTCGGCGGAGCACCCGCTGCTGGGGGCCGAGGTGCTGCTCGCGGACGGGGACGGCCTGGTCCTCACGAGCAGGCTCTCGCTGGACTCCCACCCGTGGCTCGCGGACCACGCCGTCTTCGGCTCCGTCCTCCTCCCGGGCACGGCGTTCGTCGAGCTCGCCCTGCACGCGGGCGACCGGGTGGGCTGCGGGGTGCTGGAAGAGCTCACCCTGCAGGCACCGCTGGTGCTCCCCGAGCGGGGCGCGGTGGTCCTCCAGGTCGTGGTGGGTGCGGCGGAGGGGGCCGACGGACGCCGCCCGGTCACCGTCCACTCGCACCGGGCGGACGCCGCCCCCGAGGAGCCGTGGACGCTGCACGCCTCCGGTGTCGTCGTGGACACCGGTCAGGCCGCCGCCGGAGCGGAGCTCACGCAGTGGCCGCCGCGTGACGCGGTCGCCGTGCCCGTCGACGGGGCGTACGAGGCACTGGCCGAGGCGGGCTACGGCTACGGGCCCGTCTTCCAGGGCCTGCGCGCGGTGTGGCGGCGCGGCGACGAGCTGTTCGCCGAGGTCGCGCTGTCGGAGGAGCAGGCGGAGCAGGCCGCGCGGTTCGTGCTGCACCCGGCGCTGCTGGACTCCGCGCTGCACGCCGTCGGCCTGGGCGCCGAGTCGGCCGGTACGGCGGGCCTGGGCCTGCCCTTCGCGTGGACGGGCGTGGAAGTGTTCGCCGTCGGCTCTCCCGTGCTGCGGGCCCGGCTGTCCGTCACCGACGGCGGCGTAGCGCTGGACCTGGCCGACGGCACCGGTGCGCCCGTGGGCCGCGTCCGCTCCCTCGTGACGCGCCCGGTGACGGCCGAGCACCTGGCGGACGCCGAGCGGGGAGAGAC
>NZ_JAPKFL010000050.1 GCF_026262575.1 Streptomyces marinisediminis | reverse complement strand
GTCCCACTACTCAGTGGTCTGCGCGCTGGAAAGGAACGCAGGCCCTGGCCGTGCTGAGACGCACTGAGCCCGGCACTGGGCAACGATGCGAACTGTTCCACTGGCTTCGAAAGTGGTCGGCGCGGACTGAACCGCCGTCCAGGCCCGTGACGGCGAACGAGACGGAATCTGCCCACCGAACCGGAGTGAGAGCCACGCTTCCCGTGGGAGGTGCCGAGTCCAGGTAGCGCCGCCGCTGGCGGACACGGCCTCGCCGGGCGTCCCGAAGAAGTCATTACTGCGACCACGACAGCGAGCTCGCTTCGCCGGAAGCCGCGTGACCTGCCGACCGGGTAGACCGCTCCACCGCCGTACCCGGCCAGGAGCCCGGGCATGCTGACACTGCGAAGCAGTGGTGTCGTACTGTACGAGACGGTCACCATATGAAGGCGGAGGGGAGCCGTACGTGAACGACCGCCTGAGCTGGAATCACGAGGAACTTACCGCTCTCGCTTCGGACCTGGACGACATGCAGAAGCACTTGCACCAGCAGATCGAGCGACTCAACAACATCGTCGACCGTGTCGAGACGGGGTGGCGAGGTTCGGCGGCACGGGCGTACAAGGATCTACAGGCCGGCGTGAACGACGACGCCGTGGCGATTCGGAAGAGCCTGATGCTCATCGAGGAAGCCGTTCGGATGAGCCGTGACGGCTTCACGACCCAGGAACTGGAAACGTTGGAGCGCTTCCGGCGTATCCAGGCCACCGTGCCAGAGGAGAACGATATTTTCACCGTGACGAGCACATCTGTGCGGGAAACAAGTGTCCCGCGAAGCGCAATTTCGGATCTGTGACGATGGCGAGGGGGCCATGGCCATGCACGACGATGAGATAGCCGTGGACTTCCAGGGCTTGCAGAACGTTGCCAGTGAGCTGGAGGAAATTCTTCGCCAGGTCAACGAGAAGCTGAACGCGCTTTATGACCGCACGGAGAAGGTCGTCCTCGCCTGGGAGGGAGAGGCGCGCGACATGTTCGTGGACACTCTCGACAAGTGGGATAGAGCCATGCAGGACCTGGAGGGCGCGCAAGCCTGGCTGCACGAAGTCGTCGTGAACGGGCAGATCAATTACGGCGCCGCCCACCGCGCGGTGGTCAGTGGCTGGCGCGGTGCCTGATGGGCACGTCACCGATCTACAGCCTCATGCCACTCAGCCCGGAACCTACGGTGAGCATGGGGGCAGTGCCTCTCCGCCACGTGAGTACGACCCGTCCCCAGGCCGCCCCCGCCGACACCCCCCAAACCGGTGGGTTCGACGTACAGCCCTCGAACCTGTACAGCGTCTCCGCCACGGTCGCCGTGCTTCAGGGCAGCGTACACAACGCGATTGCCCCGTTCCTCCGAGACCTGGGTGATTACACTGAAGCGGGGGGCGCCGGGGCGGCTCCGCAGGACTTCGCGAAAGCGTACGAGGAAGTGGCCGAAAGATTTCTCGAAGTCTACGCGAAAAGCGTGGTGAGCCTCGGCGGTGCGGCCGTCGGTTTCACGGTGACCGCTAACAACTACGTCCAAGCGAACGGCGCGACGGATCCCAAGAACAGCGTTCCGGCGGTGACCCGCCCCGAGCCAGACGTCATTCGTACGGTACCGGCGTACCCCGGTATCACCCCGTTGTCGTGGAACAAGAGCGGCGACGACGGCTTCGTCTCCTCCGTGCTCGACGGAATCGAGACCGGTCTATGGGCGGTATTCCGCCCCGTCCTTGAGCACTATTGCCGATGGGGTGACGCGGCAGACATCATGCCACTCCCTCACTACCTGAACCTTCACGCGATCGCGATGGCGTGGCAGTGGCCAATTACCTCCCTCGGTCGAGCCTCCAGCGGCTTCGTGGGTGCGGTGAACAACATTACTGACCAGTCCAACAGCGAGTGGTACAAGGCCATGCGTGCTTTCTGTAGCGCCTTGTGGGGAACGACCGCGTGGGGGCAAAATACTGCAGGTTACGACTGGAAGCATGACAGCCCCTCCGACCGGGGGCGTACGGAACCGGTCTTCTCGGTGCTGCACGACACTGCCGTAGGGTTGCAACTGGCCCTCCAGGACTACTCAGAGGCGGCACGCATCGTCCGAGAGGAGATGCGGAAGGTCTATTACGAAGCGGTTTGGGACGCTCTGCCGGACGTGCGTGACGGTATCGGGCTCGATGACGTCAAGAAGATCGGCAAAACGTTGTTCAATGCAGGGAAGAGCTTATCCACCGGTATAACACTCAACCTGGAAACCGCCGCCCTGGAAGCCGCCAAGGCCGCGTACACCAATCGCGTAGCATCACAAGCTACCAAGATCCGCAGCTTACTGCCTGCTCTGGAAGAGGCAGCCCTCAGTGCGCCTACGTTCGAGGCGCAGACCGCCCGTTCACAGTTCTATGGCGCCCGCTCTGTAAGAGAATTCAAGCCAGAGCATCACTACAGCGTCCAAGGAGAAAGCCGCGAGAATCACTTCTATTCCATAGACCTGGCAAGCCAAGAGGAGTTACACGGAAGCCACGTAATCGACAAACATGTTGGAAAGAGTGACGAACAGCTGGCGCAGCGGCTGCGGGACCAGCCGGGAATCAAGGCAGCGTCAACGTTCCCGGACCTGAGCACGGCCCAGCGTACCACTCAGGACGCTATCGATTACATAGGGCCTTCCGCATCTTCCAGTGGGACGGGAGACTTCAATAAAGGAGTCAACAACCCAGAGAAGATCGAAAAGTGGCTTTCCAGGCCACGGAAAGATAATTCCGTCCTGCCGCTCGATCCGGTACGGTTTGATTACTCTACCGGTCGGACGATGCAAGCTGGAGAAACTCAGGCACAGGACTCGCACAGTGTTCAGGTCGTACTGAAGTACAAGCATGATATCGACCCTCCTTTCGTCGTGTATACGTCCATGCCGACGACGCCGTGAAACGTTGCCCAGTCGGGATCTGGTCTCCGCATGAAAGATATTGAACTGCCCCAAGACGCCGAACAGGCATTTCGTGATGGTCAAGTTTTCCTCCGTCACGTCAAACGCGAGGCTTCCGACTGGAGAGAAGACGTCGTAAAGGCCGTCACTTTCGCGCCCGCCGACCCGGATGTAGGCGTTCTGCGCCGCCGTGCAGAACTTTTGGGAGTCTCGACTGCTGATCTGTGCGAGAATCTCCTGAATGTGTCCAAGGGTGCTGCGATGAACGTTCTACGGTTTATCGCTGGAGGTTCACTTATCTACGGACCGGCCTCGCTTTCGGTCGAGACGGCGATGTCCATCGAAAACTGCATCGCCTCTATCTTCTCAGCTTTCGGTGACTGCGCCTCGTTCTTCACAAATCACGGGGCCGCCGAAGACGGGGCTCCAGAATCCTGCTTTTCCGGGTCATACCATGTCAACGTCGTGGCCTCGTCCGTCATGGACTTGTGTATTATCGCTGTTTCCGACGACGAAATCTTTATCGGCTGGCGTTGTGAGGAGGATTGATGCTTGGGCGCGCATCCAGCTACCCCGACCGAGAGACGGCGCAGTGGTGCACGCAGGAGGTCGTGACCCGAAACGAGCAGGTCATCCACCGGTGGCTGGCCCAGGGTACTCGGCAACGGTTGGCCATCGAGGCGGCGTGGCCGTCGAGGCCTCCGGTCGGGCGGGTGCTGCTGGACGCAATGATGCTTGCTGGTCGGGATGCCGTGGATGTGCACGCGGCGCGGGTCGTCCTCAAGCGTGACGCAGACCAGCCGCACGGCTTTCGCGTGCTGACCACGCTTCCGATCTACCTGTAAGGCATACCGCTGCCCATGCAACCGCTTCAGCACGATCGCAAGTACGGAGAGTTGGATCAAGTCGTCCGTGCCTACATCGGGCAGGACGCCGACGACACCCCCGAACACCGCAGCAGTGCGTTGGAGGCCTTTCTTCGGCATGCTTGGCACAGCCGCCCGTGGACTATCGGCGTGGCCGAGGAGCAGATCCGCGCCTATGTACACAACCCTCCGGGCCGACTGAAACTCAAGCTCGGTGAGTTCTATCCCGTGCCGGACGTCGGTATCCCTGAGACGCACGTGCAGCAGTGGCTCCTCGTCATCGCCGATCACCTCAAGTCCTGCATCCTGAACGGCGAGGTGCCGCCCCCCGGACCACCGCGTACCCACTGGGAGTGGCACGCCCGTTTTCCGGAGCTGGCCCAACTTCTCGGCGGCTGGTTCTCGCAAGACATGCCGGACGAGTTCCCCAGCCACGCCGCGGCCCTCACCGACTATGTGCGTGGTACTGACGCCCAGGTCATCGCCCGTGTGCGGGGTGAGGTGGTCGAATTGCTCTCCCTCGACCTGGCCGAGAACGAATGCGTGCTGGGGCTGGCCGAGCTCGGCATGGAAGTCGATCCGCCGCCGCCGCACACGGGGAGGAGCTGGTTGGCACTCGTCTCCGACCGCCTCGGGGTACCCGTCCCCCGCGCTGACGAGTGAGGCGGATACACGTGGCGTGAAAGGCACCGGGGCTGCCCTCGGCTCAGTCCCGCAGACGGAAGCGCGGACGGCTTTCCCGACTGCGGCTACGCGCGCCTCCCGTCCTGCGGCGCCACGCTGGGCTGTCGGCAGGGCTCCTGGCCTCCGGGCTTCGCACGGGGGGTGGGCTTCGTCGGGCTTGGGCCGGGGTCGGGGGGCTGGGTGGCGTGGGCTCGGGTGGCCGCCTGCCAGTGGGCTACGACGCGGGCGTGCTCGGTGTGCAGGACCGCCGCGCCGTCCGGTCGCCACGCGCGCGTCTGGGGCACCGCGAGCGGCACGTGCCGTCCGTCGGTGCGGACGACGACGATGCGGTGCACGGCGCCGTCCGGCCGGTGTGCCAGGTCGGTGGTGACCTCGCGCACCTGCGGCCACGCGACCCGGTGCGGGCGCGGCGCGAGCCCGCCGCGCGTCCACAGGCCCCCGGAGTCCAGCACGGTGCGGGCGCCCGCGCGGTGCAGCAGGAGCGGCAGCAGGGCACCGGACAGCCAGGCGGTGGCCGACAGCGGCCGGTCGGCGCCGTGCGCGGAGTCGGTCGCCGCGCAGCCCGCCCAGCCCGCCGCGCCGATGCAGCAGACGAGCACGGCGCTCGCGTACAGGCGGCCGCGCCGCGGGTGCCGGTACTCCAGGGGCGGCGGCGCGGCGGGCGGCGCGCCGGCGGTCGCCGCGCGCTCCGGCCGTCGCCGCAGCGCGAGCGCCAGCGCCGCGGCGACCACGGCCGCCACCGCCAGCGCCGCGCCCCGGCGCGTGCCCTGCCCCGCCATACGTCCCTCCCCCCCTGCCGTCCTGCCCCTGCCGTCCTGCCCCTGCCGTCCTGCCCCTGCCGTCAAGACGCGCGCCGCCCCGCCCAGGTTGACCGCCCCCGCCTGGGCCCGGCAGGCCCCGGCGGACGTGGCGGACGTGGCCCCCCGCACACCGGTCGAGCACGGCGACCGGCGGCGTGAGGAGCCGCGCGCGCCGCACCGTCCCCCGGGCGGCACCGTCCCCCGGGGCGCGGCGTGGCGCCCCGGACAGCGCGACGGGCCCCGGGCCCCGCGTGCGTGCGGGGCCCGGGGCCCGTCGGTCGCGGCTCGCCCGGCGGCGTGCCGTGGCCGTCAGAAGCGGCGCGTGATCAGGGCGCGCTTGACCTCCTGGATGGCCTTCGTCACCTCGATGCCGCGCGGGCAGGCGTCCGTGCAGTTGAACGTGGTGCGGCAGCGCCACACGCCGTCCTTGTCGTTCAGGATCTCCAGGCGCTGCTCGCCCGCGTCGTCGCGCGAGTCGAAGATGAACCGGTGCGCGTTGACGATCGCGGCGGGGCCGAAGTACTGGCCGTCGTTCCAGTAGATCGGGCAGGACGACGTGCACGCGGCGCACAGGATGCACTTGGTGGTGTCGTCGAACCGCTCGCGGTCCTCGGCCGACTGCAGCCGCTCGCGCGTGGGCTCGTTGCCGTTCGCGACGAGGAAGGGCATCACGTCCCGGTACGCCTGGAAGAACGGCTCCATGTCGACCACCAGGTCCTTGAGGACGGTGAGGCCCTTGATGGCCTCCACGGTGATCGGCTTCTCCGGGTTGATGTCCTTGATCAGCGTCTTGCACGCCAGCCGGTTGCGGCCGTTGATGCGCATGGCGTCCGACCCGCAGATCCCGTGGGCGCACGAGCGGCGGAACGTCAGCGTGCCGTCCAGCTCCCACTTGATCTTGTGGAGGGCGTCCAGGACGCGCTCCTTGGGGTCGATCTCGATCGTGAAGTCCTCCCAGAGCGCCTCCGCGGACACCTCCGGGTTGAACCGGCGGATGCGGAACGTCGCCGTGATGGTGGCGGCGTCCGTGGCGGTGGTGTCGGCCTGGTCGAGAGTCGGGGTGCTCATCAGTACTTACGCTCCATCGGCTGGTAGCGGGTCGTCACGACGGGCTTGTAGTCCAGCCGGATCGACTCGGTGCCGTCGGCGCCGACCTCGCGGTACGCCATGGTGTGGCGCATGAAGTTGACGTCGTCACGGTTCGGGTAGTCCTCGCGGTAGTGGCCACCGCGCGACTCCTTGCGGGCGAGCGCGGAGACCGCCGTGACCTCGGCCAGCTCCAGCAGGTTGCCCAGCTCGATGGCCTCCAGCAGATCGGTGTTGAACCGCCTGCCCTTGTCCTGGACGCTGACGTTCTTGTAGCGCTCGCGCAGCGCCCCGATCTCGGCGACCGCCTCCTTGAGCGTCTGCTCGGTGCGGAAGACCATGACGTTCTTGTCCATGGTGTCCTGGAGCGCCTTGCGGATCTCGGTGACGCGCTCGCTGCCGGTGGCCGAACGCAGCCGCTCCACCTCGGTGTGCACGAACTCCGACGGCTCCTCGGGCAGCTCGACGTACTCCGCCGTGGCCGCGTACTCGGCGGCCGCGACGCCCGCCCGGCGTCCGAAGACGTTGATGTCCAGCAGCGAGTTGGTGCCCAGCCGGTTCGCGCCGTGCACGGACACGCAGGCCACCTCGCCCGCCGCGTACAGGCCGGGCACGACGGTGGTGTTGTCCGCCAGCACCTCGCCCTGCACGTTGGTGGGGATGCCGCCCATCGCGTAGTGCGCGGTCGGCTGGATCGGGATCGGGTCCGTGTAGGGCTCGATGCCGAGGTAGGTGCGGGCGAACTCGGTGATGTCGGGCAGCTTGGCGTCGAGCTGCTCCGGCGGCAGGTGGGTGAGGTCGAGGAAGACGTGGTCGCCCTCCGGGCCGCAGCCGCGCCCCTCGCGGATCTCGGTGTAGATCGAGCGGGAGACGACGTCGCGCGAGGCGAGGTCCTTCATGACGGGCGCGTACTTCTCCATGAAGCGCTCGCCGTCCTTGTTGCGCAGGATGCCGCCCTCGCCGCGGGCGCCCTCGGTGAGCAGGATGCCCATGCGCCAGATGCCGGTCGGGTGGAACTGGAAGAACTCCATGTCCTCCAGCGGCAGCCCGCGCCGGAACGCGGCGGCCTGCCCGTCACCGGTGAGGGTGTGGGCGTTGGAGGAGACCTTGAAGAACTTGCCGTTGCCGCCGGAGGCGAAGACGACCGCCTTGGCCTGGAAGACGTGGATCTCGCCGGTGGCCAGCTCGTAGGCGACGACGCCGGCGGTCTTGCGCACCCCGTCCACGTCGCGCAGCAGCAGGTCCAGCACGTAGAACTCGTTGAAGAACTCCACGCCCTCCTTGACGCAGTTCTGGTACAGCGTCTGGAGGATCATGTGCCCGGTGCGGTCGGCCGCGTAGCACGAGCGGCGCACCGGCGCCTCGCCGTGGTTGCGGCTGTGGCCGCCGAAGCGGCGCTGGTCGATGGTGCCGTCGGGCGTCCGGTTGAACGGCAGGCCCATCTTCTCCAGGTCGAGGACGGCGTCGATGGCCTCCTTCGCCAGGATCTCGGCGGCGTCCTGGTCGACCAGGTAGTCACCGCCCTTGACCGTGTCGAAGGTGTGCCACTCCCAGTTGTCCTCCTCGACGTTCGCCAGGGCCGCGGCCATGCCGCCCTGGGCGGCGCCGGTGTGCGAACGCGTCGGGTACAGCTTGGTGAGGACGGCGGTGCGGCACCGCTTGGTGGACTCGATGGCCGCCCGCATGCCCGCGCCGCCGGCGCCGACGATGACGGTGTCGTACTTGTGGATCTTCATCAGCGTGTTACCTCAGCCCTCAGCCGATGTTCGGGTCGAAGGTGAAGATCACCAGCGTGCCCAGGAGGATGGTGAACACCGTCGCGGTGTACAGCAGCATCTTCAGCCAGAAGCGGGTGTTCGCCCGCTCGGCGTAGTCGTTGATGATCGTGCGCAGGCCGTTGCCGCCGTGCAGCATCGCCAGCCACAGCATGAGCAGGTCCCACGTCATCCAGAACGGGGACGCCCAGCGCCCCGCCACGAAGGCGAAGCTCACCTTGGAGACGCCGCCGTCCAGCACGAGCTGGATCAGCAGGTGGCCGATGACGAGGATGACCAGCAGAATGCCGGACAGCCGCATGAAGATCCAGCCGTACAGCTCGAAGTTGCCGCGGGTGGTCTTCGGCGTACGGGAGGTACGGGCCCGCGGCGGCTCGATGACGGGAGCCGGGTTGTCCACGGAGGGACGGTTGTCGTTCGAGTCGAGGATCACGGACATCGCCAATCAGCTCCCGAACACTTGGTGGAACGCGTGCGCGAGGACGGGCCAGAAGGCGCCGGCCATCAGGACGGCCCACAGCCCGACGACGGTCCACAGCATGTGCTTCTGGTACCGGGTGCCCTTGGACCAGAAGTCCACGGCGACGACGCGCAGGCCGTTGAGCGCGTGGAACAGGACGGCGGCCACCAGGCCGTACTCCATCAGGGCGACAACGGGGTTCTTGTAGACGGCGATCGTCTCGTCGTAGGCCTCGGGCGAGACGCGCACGAGAGCGGTGTCGAGGACATGCACGAACAGGAAGAAGAAGATGAGGACGCCGGTGACTCGGTGAGCCACCCAGGACCACATGCCTTCCCGGCCGCGGTACAGCGTTCCAGCCGGCACGGAAAAACCCTCCGGGAGCGGGGAAAGGGCCTGCCGGCTTCTATGTCGGTCGGGCCCGGCCGGGTACGGTCCACCGGCCGCCGCCATGGTAGCGACGCCCTGTCGGTTCCCTTGCGTGGGGGGCAAAGGTGTGATCAATCAGGCACGGACGGATTACGCGGCGTGACGCGCCCGGCCCCGCTGTGCCCGCCCCCGGCCCCGGCGTGCCCGCCCCCGGCCCCGGCGTCGCCCGCCGGGCCGTGGGCGCCCGCCGGGCCGTGGGCGCCCGCCGGGCCGTGGGCGCCCGCCGGGCCGTGGGCGCCGGACGGGCCGTGCCGGGGTGGGGCGTCGGCGGGGGTGAGCAGCGCGCGCAGGCGGGACTGTGCGAGCCGGCGCAGCTCGTCCCCGGCGACGGCGCGCTCGGTCTCCGGTGCGTGCCCCAGCCGGGCGCGCAGCGCGTACAGCGTGTGGTCCAGCCGCTCACCGGGCGGAAGGGTGTCCAGGCACACCACGAACGCGTGACCGAACCGGCTCTCGTAGGCGGCCAGCGCCGCCCGCAGCGCGGTGTGCGCGGCCTGCGCGCCGGGGCCCTCGCGCACCGGGAGGCGCGCCGCGGACTCCGCGGCCAGCGCCTCGACGACGTCCGACTCCCGCAGGTCGTAACTGGCCTCCTCGGCCGCCGCGAGCACGGCGCACGCGTCCGGATACGGACGGTGATCGGCCAGGAGGCGGGCCCAGCGCAGGCTGCCGCAGCAGGCGAGCAGCGCGGCCACGGCCGCGTCGGTGGACGCGGTGTTCAGCCGGTCGAGCGGCGTGCGCGGGCCGCACTGGGCGGGCAGGCGCATGGGCTCCTCGGGGTGACGTGGGGCGGTGGAGAGGGGTGTGGCGTGCCCACCGTAACGGGCGAGACGGTACACCCTCCGACGGATGCGCGAATTTCACCCGAACGGGGCGCCGGGTCGCGGTGTGGGCCCCGGGTGCGTGGTGCCGCCCGCCCTGGGTCGACGCCGCGCGGCGCCCGGGACGCGCGGGCGGTCCCGGGGCCGGGCCCCGCCCGCGCGCCCTCTGCCACCCACCGAACGCGCGCGCGAACCGCCGCGTCCGCACCTACAGTGCGGTGCATGGCCGGAAAGCGACGCGCACAGCCCCCAGGACGCCGCACGGACGAGCGTCACCCCGAGCAGGTGCGGCGGGCACGCCAGCGCTACGCCCTCGTGGGCGTCGTGCTGTTCACCCTCGCCGCCGGCACGGTGTTCTCCCTCACCCGCTCCGGCGAGGAGGAGACGGGGCCCGGCCGCGACCTGCCCACCGGACCGGCCGCCACCGAGACGCACTCCCCGCGCGCGCCCCGGCCCGCGCCGCAGCCGCGCTCCATACCCGCGATACGCGACTGGCAACCGGCCCGGGGGCCCGGCTGGGAGCCCACCGGCGGCACCCGGATCGTCGCCGACCCCGACGGCCCGCTCGCCGACGAGGCCCGGCTGCTCGCCCGCGAGCTCGACGTCGAGAGCGCGGAGGGCCCCGCCCGCGCGGGCGACGTCGAGCTGACCGTCGACGAGGACGCCGAGGGCGGGCGCGAGGCGTACACCCTCACCACCGGCGACGGCCGGGTGGAGATCACCGGCAGCTCCGACGCCGGGGTGTTCTACGGCACCCGGACCCTGCTGCAGACCCTGCGCGACCGCGACTACGTGCCCGAGGGCGAGATACGCGACCGGCCCGACCGCCCGCAGCGCGGCCTGCTCGTCGACACCGCGCGCAAGCACTTCAGCGCCGACTGGCTCAAGGACCGCATCCGCGAGATGGCGGACCTCAAGCTCAACCAGCTCCACCTGCACTTCGCCGACGACCAGGGCTTCCGCATCGCGAGCGAGACGCACCCGGAGATCGTCTCCGAGCAGCATCTCACCAAGGACGAGGTCCGCGAGCTGGTCGAGCTGGCGAACTCGCTGCACATCACCGTCGTCCCCGAGATCGACTCCCCGGGCCACCTGGGCGCCGTCCTGGACGCCTACCCCGAACTCCAGCTCAGCGACGCCGACGGCGACCCCGTGCGCGGCGCCATCGACATCTCCGACCCGCGCGCCGCGGAGGTGCTCGACGACCTGCTGGACGAGTTCGCGCCCCTCTTCCCCGGCCGCTGGTTCCACCTCGGCGGCGACGAGTACGCCCCGCTCTTCCGCTCGGACCCGGCCGCGTCCTTCCCCACGCTCCAGCGGGCGGCCGAGAAGGAGCACGGGCCGGACGCCGACATCGAGGACCTGGCCACCGGCTGGCTCAACGACCGCGCGGCCACCGTCGTCGCCCACGACAAGACGCCGCAGGTGTGGAACGACGGCATGCACGAGGGGGGTGAGGTGCGCCCCAGCACCCCGCGCGAGGTCACCTACTGGACCGGGCGCGAGATCGGCGCCCGCGAACCGGTGTCCTACCTGGCCGAGGGCTGGGACCTGGTCAACCTCAACAGCCAGTACCTGTACTACGTCCTGGGCGAGCCGAACGAGTTCACCTACCCCACCGGCGAGGCGATCTACGCGGAGTGGACGCCCGACGTGCTGCGCGGCAGCGAACCCGTCCCCGACCGGTACGCCGGCGCCGACCGCGTCCTCGGCGGCCGCTTCGCCGTCTGGTGCGACCTGGCCGACTCCCAGACCGCGCAGGAGGTCGCCGACGGCATCCGCCTGCCCCTGGCCGCGACGGCGCAGAAACTGTGGAACCCGGCCGATCCGAAGCTGTCCTGGCCCGAGTTCACCGAGCTGGCCGACCGGGTGGGCTGACCCGGGCGCCCCGGCGCGGCCGCAGCCGGGCCGGGGGCGGTGGGGTCGAGGTGACGGCCGTCCGGGCGGCGGTGGCGGCGCGGACGCCGGCTCCGGCGCGGGACCGGGGGGTTAGAGCGCCCGCCGAAGCGGTCACACGGTCAGCGGAGGGCCGGCCTCGCGGCCCCGCAGCGCCCGGAAGGACGACACCCGTGACGCACACCGAGCGCCACCCCCCGCCGCGCCCCCGCCGCGCGGGGGCGGGCTGGCCCCTCCTGCTCCTGCTGCTGGGCCTGTGCTACGCCGTCGCCGCGCTCGGTGCCGTGGCCGCCGCCGACGCGGGCGACACCTACGCCGCCCTGGAGCGTCCCGCCTGGGCCCCGCCCGGCTGGCTGTTCGGGCCGGTGTGGACGGTGCTCTACGCGACGATCGCCGTCGCCGCGTGGCTCGTCCTGCGCGGCCGTCCCCTGGCGGCGGTCCGGCCCCAGCTCGCCTGGTGGGGCGCGCAGCTCGTCCTCAACCTGGCCTGGACCCCGCTGTTCTTCGCCGCGGGCCGGTACGGGCTGGCCTTCCTCGACATCTGTCTGCTGCTGGCCGCCCTCGCCGGCACCCTGGCCACCTTCGCCCGCGTCCACCGCCCGGCCGCGCTCCTGCTCGTCCCCTACGCCCTGTGGGTCTCCTACGCCGCGGCGCTCAACCTGGCGATCTGGCGGCTCAACACCTGAGCGGCCCGGGACCGACGCCGCCGACCGGGCGCGTGCGGACGGGAGCGTGCGCGGGTTGGCGGGGGCGCGTGAGGGGCGCGCGCATATCAGGTGCGCGCCGGGCGCGCGCCTGGCACAGTGACGGGGTCACCCGCACGGCCGAAGGAGCCCGCCGTCCCATGAGCGTCGAATTCCTCCTCACCGCGTTCGTCGTCGTGGCCTCGCCCGGCACCGGCGCCGTCTACACCGTCGCGACCGGCCTCACGCGCGGGCTGCGGATGTCCGCCGTCGCGGCCTTCGGCTGCACGCTCGGCGTCGTCCCCCACCTGGTCGCGGCCGTGGCGGGGCTCGCCGCGGTGCTGCACACCAGCGCCGTCGCCTTCGCCGCGCTCAAGTGGGCCGGCGTCGCCTACCTGCTCTTCCTCGCCTGGCAGGCCGTGCGCGAGCGGGGCACGCTGCGCCTGGACACCGAGGGAGCGCGGCAGGAGCGGTCGACGGCCGGCGTGGTGGGCACGGCCGTCCTGGTCAACGTCCTCAACCCGAAGCTGTCGATCTTCTTCCTGGCGTTCCTGCCCCAGTTCGTGCCGGTGGACGCCGCGCACACGCTGCCGCGCATGCTGGAACTGTCGGCCGTCTTCATGGTCATGACGTTCGTCGTGTTCGCGGGCTACGGCGCCTTCGCCGCCGCCGTCCGCGACCACGTCGTCAGCCGCCCCAAGGTGCTCGCCTGGATGCGCCGTACCTTCGCCGCGGCCTTCGTGGGACTGGGCGCGCAACTGGCGCTCGCCGACCGCTGAACCGGGCGGGCACGCCCCCGGGGACGCGGGCTCCGGGCGCCACCGGAGCCTCAGCCGTCTCAGCCGCCTCAGTCGCCGATGACGCCGTCCACGTACACCCAGGCGCCCTCGTGCCGCGTGAAGCGGCTGCGCTCGTGCAGGGTGCCCGGGGCGCCGTGGGCGGCGTAGTGGGCGCGGAACTCCACGGTGCCCTCGGTGCCGAAGGGGCCGCCGTCGGTGCCGCCCAGCACGTCCAGGCGGAGCCAGCGCTGTTCCGGGTCGAGGTCGAGCCGGGCCGGACGGGTGCGCGGGTGCCAGGTGCGCAGCAGGTACCCGGCGTCCCCGACCGCGAACGCGCTGAACCGCGAGCGCATCAGCTCCTCCGGCGTCGCCGCCCGCGCCGCCCCCCGGTGCAGCCGCCCGCAACACGCCTCGTATCCCGCGCCCCGCCCGCAGGGGCAGGCGAACTCGTTCCTCTGCCGTGCCATGCGCCCATTCTCCCCGGCCACCCGGACGACGGCGGCTCCACCCCCGGGCGCCGCCCCCGCCCGCTCGGCGGGCACGCCCCGGCACCCGGCCCCGGGCCGAAAGCCTCCCGCTGGACGCCCCGCGCCCCGGAGCGAGACCGCGCCCCGCCGGGGCGCCGGCCGGCGGGGCCGCGCCGGACCGCCGCCGAGACGCCCGGCGCCGGCCACCGGATACGCTGTGTCGATGAGCGGTGACGTGGAGGAAGCGCGGCTGCGGTCCACGGAGGACGCGCAGGCCCAGGTGGCGCTGCTCGCCGACCGGTGGGCGGAGGCCGTCGTCTCCAACGACGCCGACCGCATCGCCACCTACCTGGCCGACGACTGGGCGCACATCTCCGGCTCCGGCGTGACCACCCGCGAGGAGTTCCTGGACCTCGTCCGCTCCGGCACCCTCAGCCACGCGGCGATGAGCCTGGTCTCACCCGCCCGCGTCCGCGCCTTCGACACCGCCGCGACGTTCACCGCCCGCGTCACGACCACCGCCTACCAGCGGGGCGAGCGGCACGTCGCCGACGAGTGGTCCACCGACGTCTTCGTCCGCCACGGCACCGGCTGGCAGTGCGTCCTGACCCAGACGACCCCCTCCACCGCACCCGCACCCTGAGCCAGCCCCTCCCCGCCACTCTCGGGCGGCGGGGAGGCTACGTTCGAGCGGTGGACGGACTGAGCTTCGGGCAGCTCAGAGGTTCCGTGCGTCGAAGGCGCCTGTCTTGACGGCAGTGGCGATGGCGGACCACCCGTCGGCGCTGAGAGTGATGACCGTGCTGCGCCGCTCCTTGGAGTCCTGGAGGTCCAATCCTGCCGTCAATTCGGTGATGGGTCCTGACGCAGTCGCCATTTTGCGTACTGTAGCTTCTCCTTGAATGCCGAAATGCCCGATTACAC